>NZ_JADQBY010000004.1 GCF_016278385.1 Methanolobus sp. | reverse complement strand
TTAATTTGTAAAATAAGAAATGAATGTATCCCGCGCAAAGCGCGGCACACATTCAAGCACATAAACTTAGAAGATCAATCTATTAAACTATTATTGTCATTTAATTGGAAGCTAACATTATTACAATAGTATTTATCCATAGACTGCCTATTTACCGTGGGGCTAATTATATGAAATATACATTTCAAGATTCTACGGAATTGCCGGTTCAACGGGATTTCATAACAGATTTGCACGACTTTACAAAACTTGTCAAAGAGGTAGTACCTCTTGAAAAGGCATCCCGTCTTCTCAACGAAAAGAAGAAAAAAAGCACTGTAGCGGTGGAAAGTAAGATTAAGATACTTGATGAATTCGAAACAGGTGTCACAAAAATGATACAGGAGCTAGACAAAAACCTAGAAGACATGGGTCTAGCAATTGTGAAAGATGAGTCAATTGCATCAATAGTTTCTATTTCTTCCAAAAAGAAAACGGAATTGGGAAAAGAGCTTGACGATAATGTGAAAACTGTAGAGTTTGAGCTGGATCAGTTAAGCACCAAAATAGTATCCCTTCTGGATCCTTTCTTTGAAGAAAGTATCTACAATTCAATAGATACATACTTACTCCAGCAGGAAGATGGAAGCATCAGTGGCAAGCAGATTTCATTTGCTGAAAATATGGAATACTGGTTCAATCTGGACTTCAATGCAACCTCACTAAAAGTAGATGATTTCTACAAAAAATTTTCTTTGCCGATATGGGTTTCAGGCGGGTTATTGCATAGGGAAGATAGAGTGAAAAGTATAGACTTGTCTAATCACCGCGTTGTTTCCATGGATTATAATGGAGATGAACACCTTGAAGCTCTATTAAAGGACGATGACTCTGAACATGTATTCAGGGTAGTTGCCGATAAGAATACCTTCATGATATTTCATAATGATAATGACATCACAGTTGACGAGGAATTAGTAAAATCGCTTGAAGAGGAAGAAGTCCTGCTGCTGATAAAAAAGATGAAGCAATACTTTTTAGTAGCTGTCCAGTCCCGCGCACTTTCGAAGGTACTGTTCGATGGAAAAGACGCAATATCGGAGAATAGGGTATTCGATTGTCTGAAAATAATCGCTGCAAAATACGGTGACTTGATCAATGAATGTCTTGATAAGGGCTACAATAAGGAAGAGATTACCATTAAAATGGAGCGCCCGGATGAAACAAGAACTGAGAAATATATCTCAAAAGCAGAAATATTCAGGCAACTCTCAGATGTCGGCAGTGAGGGTCTTGAACTTGCAGATATAATGAATGTTACTGAAAAATGATTGAGGATTTTCTACATAGTAGGGTTCATTTTTCAGCCCAGGTACTATTTCCCTGGATTTTTCATTTTTCAGTATTTCTTCCCAAAGCCTCATTCACATTTTCTATCAGTTCTGCCTTTGTAACAATTATCACTTCATCCTTCTCCTTCAATTTTGGATCCTTCTCTGCAAGGATAAATTCATTTTTACGATAAATTCCTATGAATGCACTGTCTTCTGGAAGTGGGATTTCAGACAAATTCTTATCAATAATGTCATCTGTGACCATTATACCCATGAACCTGACATTCGAACGTACCAGATTACTCAGTTCAATTGTATTTATTCCTCTGAGGACATCTGAAATATAACTGGAAGATATGCTTGAAGGATTGATCATATAATTAAAACCAAGTTTGCTGGCAACATCCATAAACTGCTTATCGTCGATCTTGAGGATTATTTTTTCAACTTTTGCATCTCTGGCGATTAAACCAATTAGAATGTTGTTCTGATCATTGCTCGTGCAGGCAACAATAGCATTTGCATTGGTAATATCTGCTTTTTCAAGAATATCTGGTCTTGTGCCCTCAGCATTAATCACTGTGCAATCCAGAGTTTCTGCAAGCTCCTTAGCTATCGTCTCATCTTTCTCGATAAGTATCACCTCTCTTCCCTGTTCTATCATATTTTTTGTAAGATGTACTCCCAGTGAACCGGCCCCTACTACAATCACTCTCATATTTTCACCTTCCTTTTACTGCTTCTTTTTCTTTTAATCCATGTTCCAGGCATAAAAAGCAATATCAATGGTATTATCTCTATTCTTCCAAACAACATATCTATTATCAGTACTGCTTTTAACACAAAAGGCATTGTAGAACCCGTTACTCCTGAAGAAAGGCCCACAGTACTCAGAGCACTTGATACTTCAAATACGGAATTATTTGTATCCACTCCATGGAGTATGAAAATAAATGATGAGCCTACCAGTATTAATGTATAAAGCAGCATAAATGTTACAAGATTGTAGATTTCTTCACTTTTGATCACCTGTTCTTCTATTTTTATGGGGGTAATGGTTTCTCTGGGTAAGAACAATCTCAGAAGTACATTGTGGACCACTTTGAAGAGTAAAAGCACTCTGAATACCTTTATACCGCCTGCCGTTGATCCAACATTTCCTCCTATCCACATCATGAATATCAGCACTGCTTTAGATGCCTCTGACAGGATAGACAGGTCAAATGTAGAGAAACCTGCTGTCGTAACTGCGGAGATTATCTGGAACAGATTGTCCTGAATAGTATGATATTGAAAATTCTCTCTTGAAAGGGTAAACGCAAATATTGTCGAAGCAAGGGCAATAAGTGACAGAAACAATTTTAGTTCCTTATTATTGAAAATTTTTTCTGGTTTTTTAAACAGATATGGGTAGAGTACAAAACTCACGGCGCCCAGCAGACACGAGATACTAATGGCGGCAGGTATCAGGCTTCCCTGATATGCTCCTATACTGTCAGAACGGGTTGAAAATCCTCCTGTGGATACACAACACAATGCGTGACATATAGAATCGAACAGTGACATGCCACTTGATAGAAGTAAAATAATGGATACTAGTGTAATAAGTATATAGACCTTACCAAGTGTGCGCGTAGTGGATACCACAGTTGGTTTGATTTTCATGTCTCCATAGTTGGCCTTGTACATCCGGAATGCTGTAGTTCCCGGACTTATCAGAACAGAAAGTACTACTAGAATAATTCCTATTCCTCCGACCCATTGCCCCCATGAACGGGCAAAAAGGAAAACAGGTCCTACGTCTGCAGGTGCAACACTCAGTCCGGTTGTTGTAACTGCTGATACGCTTTCAAAATACGCATCGAAAAAAGGCATCCCTGTTGAAAGGGACATGGGGATCGCACTTAGGAAAGCAGAAACAGGAAACACCAGTGCTACAATTATTAAGGCATCTTTAGTTTCAAGATCATAGTCCGGTAAAGCCCGATAAATAGCAGAACCACAAATAAATACTGCAATAGCAGTGACTCCATAATAAATAGCAGCTTCTGTGTTATTAAGTATCAATGCAGCGATCATCGGGACAATGAGCACGAATGTAAAAGCTATAAGGTAATATCCCATGTACTTAGCTACAGCCTTTATATTAACGGGAGTGTGCAGTTCGTACATATCTTATAAAGATACCTACAACATTATAAATTATGTCGTGAGTTATTCGTTTACTATTTTTACTCTATTATCATATCTTTGAGCTTAATTTCCCAAGAGGAAGCTTAAATATATCTTAACCTCATCTACAAGCTCATGTCATCACAATTCGATATCATACATAAGGATGCAGCAGGGCGTATTGGTAAACTGACCACACCACACGGAGTTGTCGAGACACCCACTGTAATGCCTGTCATTAATCCTAATATCCAGACAATAAAACCCTCCGAAATGAGGGAGTTCGGTGCTGAGATACTTATCACCAATTCATATATTATCTATCGCAAGGATGAACTAAGGGAAAAGGCACTAAAGGACGGTCTGCACGCATTACTTGATTTTGACGGTCCTATTATGACCGATTCAGGTTCTTTTCAGTTATCAGTCTATGGTGAGGTCGAAGTTACCAATGAAATGATAATTGATTTCCAGCAGAAAATTGGTTCTGACATTGGCGTTCCTCTGGATATTCCCACACATCCTGATGTGTCCTACGAAAAGGCAAAGGAAGATATGGATATCACAATAGAGCGTTTAAAAGCCGCAAAGGAACTTGTGAAAGGCGATATGCTCCTGGCGGGTCCGGTGCAGGGTGCTACTTACAAGGATCTTCGCGAGGAGTGTGCTCGCGAGCTTTCAGAAGTAGGCTTTGACGTATATCCATTCGGAGCTGTTGTTCCTTTGATGGAATCGTACCGTTACGCTGATCTTGTAGATGTAATTGCTTCCGCTAAAAAAGGTCTTGATCCTACAGCGCCTGTCCATCTGTTCGGTGCAGGACACCCAATGATGTTCGCACTAGCAGTTGCTCTGGGATGTGATCTCTTTGACTCTGCAGCCTATGCACTTTATGCAAAGGATAGACGCTACATCACTTCAAGGGGCACTTATCATGTGGATAAACTGAAATACCTACCGTGCTCCTGTCCTGTATGTATAGCTCACACAGCAGAAGAATTGAAAAAAGCACACAACTGTACCGAGCTTCTTGCAAGGCATAACCTCTACGCCACATTCGAAGAGATGCGTGAGGTCAAGCAGGCAATCTGGGAAGGCAACCTTCTGGAGCTTGTAGAACAGCGCTGCCGTGCTCATCCAAGAATGCTGGAAGCATTGAAACAGATGTATACTTATTCCACATGGCTGGAAGAGTGTGACCCTTCATCCAAATCCACATTATTCTATTGCGGACCGGAATCCTCAAAGAGGCCAGAGGTCCTGCGTTTCAACAAACAGCTTGAAAGGCTTACCATCGAAGGTACTGTACTCATAAGAGCATACCCTACGAAGATAGACAAAGAGTATGACAATGTCATGGTGTTCAAGCCGCCATTTGGCTCCTATCCACAGGAACTCGCAGAGGTATATCCTTTCAATGCGGAAGTTGTAAGATCACCTGATTACGAGTCACTGGAAACTGCCTATCAGAACACCATCAAGCTAGTGGAGCTGAACCGGGATGCAACCTACACTTTCCTGATGAATGAAAGGTTCGAGCATCCTCTGGTGGAGAAACTTGGGGTAATGGACAACGTCACTGTAGTTCCTCCACAAAACGAGTGATATAGTTTTTACTAATATACCTAGATATCTAACCTATTCTGCAGATATTCAGGTATTATTCTCAATATTTTCTTCAAATCAATTGGTCCATTTTTAATCCACACAACCCTAATACTAATATACGATACCGGGGATTACAAACTATAATCTATTGGTGATATACTTGGTTTCCACTTCAGGTTCAAAAACGAGAAATCCCTATCTTGAAATGTTAAGACCGGAGATAGCGGATATGGATCTTGCCCTTCCTGCAGCCAGTGCTCTGTTGGCATCCTATCTTACAATAGGAGTACTGCCGGACCCGATATTGTTCATAATAGCAGTTATCGGAGGTTATGCAGCGATCACAAGTTCCTATGTATTTAATGACTGCTGTGATATTGATATTGATCAGATAAACCTTCCAGATCGTCCGCTTGTATCCAACAAACTTAGAAGGGATCAGGCATTGAAGTATGCGGGATTCCTGTTCCTGATAGCCAGTTTGGCAGCACTTTACCTGAATCCTGAATCCTTTGTGGTTCTTGTGATAGCTGTTGTCACCATCAGTATATACTCAAAACTCGCAAAGAGAATGACTTTTCTTAGTTTTGTGCCTGTGGGAATTGCCTATGGACTTGTACCTATTGGTATCTGGTTGGCATTTGACCCGGCAGGAATTCTCAAGGACCCTTCATATGGTTCCATTCTTCCGCTTCCTGCAATATTCCTTGGTCTGATGATGTGCTTCACTGACTGGGGTTTCACACTATCTGGTGTGGCAAGGGACGTAGAAGGTGACAGGGCAAGGGGTGCACCCACATTTCCTGTAACATTCGGTATCCCGGCAACATCAAAGTTTGTAACTTTTATGTGGGCAGTAGGGATTATCGCTTCCATAGCCATTGGGATTACTGCAAAGATTGGTCCCATATACTTTGCAGGTGCGCTGCTTGCAGGTGGATGGATGCTCATACAGTCATTTGATTTTATAAAGAACCCAACACAGAAACGTGGTGGACAACTGTTCCTCCAGGGCTCCAGATACAGAGGTGTCATGTTTGGTTCTCTCATACTTGATGTAATACTTTGCATACTTGTTCCGGCATATTCCGGTATTTTATGGTAATAATTAGGTAGTCACGAGGTTCAAAATGGATGCAGATATTTTAGTAATAGGAGCTTCTCCTGCAGGAGTTATGGCAGCACGGAATGCATCAGCAAAAGGCTGCAAAGTTCTTCTTCTTGACAAAAAGGAGGCAGCGGGAGTTCCTACTCATCCTGCAAACACTTTTTTCAAAGGAATGTTTGATAGGACCGGCGAAGAAGTAGATCAGAGCTATGTTATTAAGAACCTCAAAGGTGCCTATATAATCGCACCCTCTGGTAAGAATGTTATTTTTGAAGGTGATGCTTACTTCCTTGACCGTAAGAAGTTCGATGAATTCTACATTAAACAGGCAATGGATGCCGGTACAGATGTTCGTTTCGGAATCGAGGTCCTTAATGTTCTCAGGACTGAGGGCGGCTTCATAGTGAGCACCTCAAAAGGTAAGATCAAATGTAAGCTCGTAATCGTTTCAGATGGGATAAACTCCAGAATAAGTGGTCTTTTAGGTCTGAAACCTATTAAATATCCTAAGGATATTGCCTGGTCGCTGGAAGCAGAGATAGAGGCTGAAGGCATCGGTGAACCTGACCTGTTTGAATATTATATTGGTAATCATGCACCTGGCTGGAAATCCACATATTCTCCTTGCGGTGGCAACAGGGCTACCTTGGGTATGTATGTCCGCAGGCATGGAATGGATGTTTCCGATTTTTTCGATGCATGGCTTGAAAGGTTCAAGAAACTTAAAGGGCTCGACGATGTGAAGATTATCAGTAAATCCGTGGGTGGTGATCCAATAGTTGCCATTCCCGGTGAGATAATTGCCGATGGTGTTATGGTTGTAGGTGGTTCTGCTGCTCAGTCCGGCATAGGATATGGCATGCATGCGGGACAGATGTGCGGTGATGTTGCAGCCGCAGCCATCTCAAAAGATGATACTTCAAAGAGATTCCTTTCAGAATACAGGAGACTCTGGAATAATGAATACAGGACCGAGTACTACCTTGGACGATTTGCCATGGAGACTCTCAGGAAAATGAGTGACTGGGAGATCAATGGAATGATGAAAGTCTTTGAAGGGGAGGATCTTACGGTACTTGGCGGTAGTCCTTTTAACCAGGCATTACAGGTATCAAAGATGATATTGAAAAATAACCCGTCTTCAATATTTTCATACAGGGCTATCTTCAGGATGAAGTGAGCAATGAAACACAAATATTACTTTTACAAAAACCCATTTTTTAAAGTATATGCCCAGATCGAAAATGATCGGGTGAAGATGAAGACCTCTGGTATTGCATCTTCTGTAATGGGTTCTTTTGTATCGGATATGATGGAGATATTTGAGGATACAAAACCTTCAAAGGTGGAAAATAACCAGTTGATATATTCCACCTGGATGCCTCCCATACCCAGCAAGGCTTTTGACAGGCTTGTATCAAGCCAGATGAGTGCTATGAGGGGCAAATTTGTTCCTGAGCAAATAACGATTTCAATTACAGAGGAGTGTCCTAACAGGTGTTTACACTGTGCTCTCCCGGACACTAAGAATAAGGCAAGGCTCAGTCCGGATGTTGTGAAGAGTGTCATCGATCAGACTCTGGATATGGGTACAACTCTCATAATATTCGATGGTGGGGAGCCCCTGCTATATGATGGTCTTGAAGACCTCATCAGTTATGTTGACCAGTCCAGGGCAATTCCGGGTCTTTTCACGTCTGGTGTAGGGATGACTCCTGAGCGTGCATCAAGCCTGAAAGATGCAGGTCTTTCCATGCTCAGTGTAAGTCTTGATAGTGCAAATGAAGAAGGTCACGATTTCATGCGTGGAAGGCCCGGGGTGTTTAGAGATGCTGTCAATGCCATAAAATATGGTCTGGATGCAGGTATTTTAGTCGGTATTTATGTTGTCCTGTCTCCAAGGAATGTTGATGAACTCGATGCTTTCTATGAGCTTGCAAAGGATCTTGGTGTTCACGAACTATCTTTCTATGAGATTGTTCCAACAGGACGGTGGCAGGGTCATGAAAAGGAAGTCCTCTCATCCGAAGGCCTGAAAAAGTTCGATGATTTTGTAGAGCGTGCATCTCATGCAGAAGGTCCTCGTGTTTTCCCTATACCTCAGATTATAAGGAAAATGGGCTGCTTTGCAGGAAGAAAATGGCTCCATGTCACTCCTGAAGGCAACGTTCTGCCTTGTGCATGCATGCCAAAATCATACGGGAATATTAACGATCAACCTCTTGCATCCATATGGAAAAAGATATACAAAGATCCTGTTTTCACTTCAGGCCCGTGTTTAATGAGGGATTCTGAGTTCAGAAAGATTCACCTTGAGCTTGACCGCTAAGATGTATAGTCCTAGACTATATTTTACAATGTGATGACTCGCAATGTGGATGAGTCTACTTTTTTGATATTTTGATACTGATGTGTGTGTCCTTGGACGTGGGACTCTTAAGTTGCTGATTGATGGACGTCGGTGAGTTATGAGTGCCCAAAAATCACATTCATTGATAAGCCAAATAGGACGAAGATAACCCCTAAAGAATGAAGATAAAGAACGAAGGCATATATGCAACTATGGATAATATTTTTTCATTTATTCTAAGTATTGCTTTTAGTGTTATACTTTTGTTTGTTGCATTCTATCTGGGTGTTCTATTGAATGCTTGGTTTGTTGCAAATACTAAAAAAGAAATAGTAATTCTTTTTTAAATGGATATTTTGAGAAGGTAAATAGACTTAAAAAACTAGAGAAGATGATACTTTTAACATTTGCTGCAATTGCCGTTTTAGTACTTACTGGTCTATTTTTTTTATTATTAACGTTGTTTAAAAGCGTATTTACTTAAATTGCCAAATAAAGGAAAACAGAACGAAGATAACCCATAATAACGGAAATTACCCACGGAGCCGGGAATACTCGGGAACCCATATAAAAGAAAGAAATGATGTTATATACAACTATTTTTCTAAAAGAAAAATACATATTAGAAAAAAACTATTAATCTTTAATGGGAACTGATAAAAAAGCATTAGGTAGTAATCCTAAAACCCACTAAATAGGCAATCTTTGGTTTCTAGGACTGTCACTTTTGATTATGGGGATTGCAGCGATTTTTATTGGAATTACTTTTGTTTATCCTCAGTATGATAAATTGTTAGAATCGATTTTCCTAAACGGCATTCCCATAATGATGTTTGTTTTTGGTGCCTTTTTGATGTTGAGTGGTATCTGGTTCCTCTTCCATGAAGCATTACGATATATAAAAGATGAGAACAAGAAACTGAATTTGTTTTTTATTGTAGGTAATATGTTCAATATGATTGCAGCTGGTCTTTTTGCATTTGCCATTACAATTAATTTTTCTGATTTGTTTATGTCTATTTCTTACACATTTGTGAGTCTATTTTGTGTAGTTATTGCATCACATCTTTTGCTCAAATCGAATAAAATATAAATCTCACAAACTGCCAAATGAAAAAGATTGTAATCATTCAATACCTTGACAGGTTATTTATACACACTTGGCCAAGTGCTTGACCAGATGTTTATAAAACTATCTTGCAGTAACACTTTTGTAACTTCCAAAGACATACTACAAAAATGTTTTTTGCCTATCATTGTTTCTCTTTATTTTGCAAGGCGTAAGCTCTACAATATATTGTAGATGATTTTCTCCACGTGCTTTTATGGCGGTACAAAATGAGATGAAACTATATATGTATAATTATAAGTCCGTCTTGGACGTGAACAATAATTTTGTTCTCTAAAAAGATTAATAAAATCAACTAAAAAAAACAGTTGAAAAGAGGGTGAGTGTCACCCTCATGATTTTGATTATTTCAGGACACCTGATCTCTGGAGTGCCATTAGGTTCTCCATAGTGAGCTTTTCTCCGGACTTGAACTTGTCCATGATGTCTTCCGCATCCTTGCGTGCATCTGCTCTTGCAGCTTCCTTCTTTCCATCGACATCTCCCTTCTTCATCTTGCGGAGTTCTTTGTCAATATCACGGATCTCTTTCTGTGCTGCAATGAATAGCTTGTGCTGTTCATCGGCTTTTTCCTGGAATTGAACAAATTCTTTATGAGCCGCATCTGATTCTGCACGTATTTTGTCAGCCTCTTTGAAGGTGATAATCATCTTGTCATGATATTCCTGAGCCTTCTGTGCGTACTCTGAAAGTGTATTGTGGAATTGTGAAGCTTCGTCCCTGATCTCCTGTGCTTCTGTAAGCAGGTTCTTGAGCTCTTCATTGCCTTCAAGCTGCTGCTTCTTCTGGACATATTGCTTCTGGAGGTCAGTGATCTTGCTGACTAGCTCTCTTTCCTTGTTGGTTGTGAGAACTTCTGTCTGTTGTGCGAATTCAAGCCTGTCAATCTCTTTGCGGATGTCTTTGATCGAGGGGCCACCAAGGTTGTTCTCATTGCGTATCAGGTCTATCTTGGCGAATACATCGTTTGCCTTCTCATTGACCCCATCGCGGAGTACCTTGTTTTCCTTTACCTTCTCATTATTCTCGTCACGGAGTACTTTGTATTCCTGAGCTTCGTTGATAAGGTCCTTGGTCTTCTTGTTCAGATCATTGCGCTTTGATGCAAGTGTACTTGCCTCTGCATTAAGCTCATTACGTTTCTGTTTGTATTCTTCAGACTGGTTCTTAAGTTCAGTCTTCTTGTCATTCAGTTCTTTTATCATTTCTTTATTGTCCTCCCGATCCAGCAAAAGAGCTGGCATTTCATGCATCTCTAATGCACGATACTTGGCCTTTTTCCGATTCCAGCAATTGGATAATCGGTATAACTGCTTCCAAATTCTTTTCTGTTATAACAATATCAGCATATTCATGAAGGATTGGTTTGGAATTAAATGCTATGGCATATCTTGCCCTTTTGAATATACATATGTCATTAGCACCGTCGCCAACTACTATGCACTCATTGGGTTTGATTCCATATTTAAGGCATATTTCCTCAAGAACAGATTCCTTTGAACCATGTTCTGTAAGAGGACCCTTCACCTTTCCTGTCAGATGGCCATTGTCTATCAGAAGTTCATTTGCGACCACAGAATCAATATCCAAAGCTCCACCAATACGCTCAGCAGCCATGGTAAACCCTCCGGATATCATTGCAGTTTTATAACCACGGGATTTCAGGTATTTGACAAGTTCTTTCGCACCGGGCATAAAGGGCATTTTGTCAAGAGCACCATGGGCCTTATCGAGTGGAAGGCCCTTTAGCAGCTTTACTCTTTCCAGAAGCGCTTCAGAAAAATCTAATTCTCCTTGCATTGCCCTTTCTGTAATAGCAGCTACCTCGTCTCCCACACCTGCGGCATGTGCAAGCTCATCAATGGTTTCAGCATCTATAAGGGTGCTGTCCATATCAAAAACTATTAGCTTAACCTTATCAGAATTGTTGCTAGTACGACTCACTTCATCAAACCTGGAATTTGAATCCCGTATTAAACAGTATTTAAGTGCCGAGATTGTGTTGAAATACGCTACATTGTTTTTAAGGCTTTCGGATAGGATGCAGTGTCCATGGCAGTTATATTTTTTGTAGACTTTCTCTAAAGAATATCGCAAAAAGACGGTTTGATTTGTAATATGATAGTAATTATGTAAAATATAATGGTAGATTTCCAGTAGGCGAGGATTCGAGAGGCTTTATATGAAAACAGAAACAGAAATTACTGTCGTACATGATTATTTTTCTACTAAAAATATACTTGATCAGCTACCATGTGTAATAATGGCAGAAGCTCCTGATTTTTATTGTTAGAATGTATTTATCCAGATTGTGTGATGGAAGTGTTATTCCAAAAATAATATATGCTACACTGCCCATTGCACTACTGTGATTTTACATGGCAAAGATTGGATTTATTAAACTCGGTAACTTAGGTATGAGCCAGGTAATAGACCTCGTTCAGGATGAGATCGCAGCAAGAGAAGGAATTACTATCCGTTCTTTCGGAACCGGTCCTAAAATGGGCAAAGACGAAGCAGCAGCAACAGAAGAACTTAAAAAATTCGATGCTGATTTCTACGTCATGATCAGCCCAAATTCCAGTGCACCTGGTCCAACAGCAGCTCGTGAGATATACAAGGATGTTCCATGTATAGTTATCTCAGACGGTCCAACCAAGAAGGAAGACCGTGAGGCACTCCAGGCAGCAGGCTTTGGTTATATTATCATGACCGTTGACCCACTCATCGGCGCAAAGACCGAATTCCTTGACGCTGTAGAGATGGCATCATTCAACTCTGACGCAATGAAAGTACTTTCAACATGTGGTGTTGTAAGACTCATTCAGGAAGAGCTTGACAAAGTTGCCGCAATGGCAGACGAAGGCAAGGCACTCGAACTTCCACACATTCTCGCAAAGCCAGAGAAATGTATCGAGAGGGCAGGTTTCAACAACCCATACGCAAAGGCAAAAGCTCTTGCAGCTCTTCACATGGCTGACATGGTCGCAAAGATCAACTTCCCTGCATGCTTCATGATGAAGGAGATCGAGCAGGTCACCCTCACAACAGCAGCAGGTCATGAGATGATGCGCGCAGCAGCACAGCTGGCAATCGACGCAAGAGAGATCGAGAAAGCAAACAACAGTGTCTTCAGGCAGCCACACGCAAAGAAAGGCCACTTGATGACCAAGACCGCTCTCTACGAGAAGCCACAGTAAAGTACCTTCAAGGTACTTACTTTTTCTTTTTATGGATACTCTTTCTGTAATTCTGAGCGCGATTGGTCTCTTTGTGTTATTTGTCCTCTTCACTGCTTATTTCCTTAAGAGTTACATTGTCATGAATTCCAGTGGTAATGCAGGCGAGGAGAATGAGTCATTGAATAAAGAGGAATCTTCTGTTATTGCTGAAATGGATGGGCAGAAGTAATTAAAAAAGAGCCGGATGGTCCGGCATTATATCTATTCTAAAATAAAATGTTATTTTGGTTCTTCCTTAGCCCTTGGCATTGCTATTATTTCTCTTACCTGAAGGCCGAAGAAATCAAAGGAATGCGCAGGTCTGACCACTACGGACACATCGGCACCCTGTCTTGTTCCTCCAATGGCTATTATTTCTGTATCCGGGGATACCGGTATATGGCCTGAGTCTGCTGCCATCATTACGCATTCGATGGCTACTTTGAAACCCTTACCGAATACTGCACGAAGCGTGTCAGAAATGACATCTGCACGGCTTGCACCACCAATGCGCTTCTGGATGGCACGCTCGACACCTGAGAACATGTGGGACTGTGTGGTCATTACAACACCAAGCTCATTGAGTTTCTTTAGTTTTTCCTCATCAACTTCCCATTTGCCGCCTTCTTTTAGTCCGTACTGGTGGGTTATAGCAATCAGTTTCACATCCTGATCCTTGAATTCTTCTGCAGCTATAAGTGCGGTCTCTCCACTTGTACTTGCCATGACCACGTATTTTATTCCAAGTTCTGCTGCTCTTTTAGCAGATACTCTCATTACTTCTTCTGTATTTGCTTTACCTACATCGTCAAAGTATGTGATTGTCTTATCCATATTATCGCCTTTTAATTTTAGAATAAACAATTGCTCCGCTTATCGCATATAAGTTTAATTTATGATTGTAAACGATGCGCTTATCTATAAGACGGCAGTTATATTAATATAAGGGAGTTAAGTACGTCATATTTTATGAGGTGGTCGTTTGGCTGAAACAGATTATGATAATAACAATGTAAAGATCATTACAACCGAGATACAATCTGAAAATCCGGTATTAATTGAAGGTTTTCCAGGAATTGGTCTGGTAGGTAACATTGCCAGTCAGCAGATTATTGATGAATTGAAGATGGAATATGTGGGCTCTATTGATTCGAGGCATTTCCCTCCTATTGCAGTTCTCTATGAAGGACTCATAAACATGCCTGTACGTATTTATGAAAGTATTGAGCATAAAATGGTGATGATCGTATCGGATATTCCTATTAATCCTGTGGTGGCCTATGACATCAGCAAGGCTCTTCTCACATGGGCAAAATCCATCAATGCAAAGGAAATAGTTTCCCTCGCAGGTATTGCAACCATGAGTGAGGATCATAAGGTATTTGGTGCTGCAACCACTCTTGAAATGCTGGATAGGATCAGGGATAAGGTAGAACTTTTCCAGATGGGTACAATTTCCGGAATATCTGGCAGCATCATGGGAGAATGCCTTGTACGCGAGATGCCTGCAATAAGTCTTCTTGGCTCAACAATGAGCCAGAACCCCGATCCGAGGGCAGCAGCAGTGGTTATTGACGTATTGAACCTTCTGTATGATTTTAATATTAACACAGAAAGTCTTATTGAGCAGGCTGAAAAGATAGAGATTGAACTTCAGAAACTTGCCGAAGATGTAAGGACTACTGAACAACCAGTAGGTGCCAGGAAAGAGTTCCCAATGTACGGGTGATAGCATGGAATATGTTGCTTTGACAGGAATATCTGAACGCGTTGTCTCTGAATTGAGGCAGAACCGTCTCCTCACGATTGAAATTCGAAGCCCTTATAATTTCATGGCTGCTTTACATCTTAATGTGGGCGATATGTTATTCCTCACACACACAAGTCCCGAAGATCTCACAGGTGGAAGTATGGGGCTAGTTGTAAAGCTGCTCAGGCATCAGGTGTCAACTCATCGCGTGACGCAAAGTAATGAGATCTACTATGAAGAACGTGAGACTACAAGTCTCAGGTTGCAGCTCGATCTGAAGTGCGTTGCACGTGTGCGTAAAGTGCTGAATAGCGCTCTTGGAGAAACTACAAAGGTGGATGCGGAAGAGATGCCGGTCTATAATGCCAGGTAAGAACTATCTTAATCAAAGGTTGCAGGGATATTTTTTAATCCCTCTTCTATTATTTTCAGTAATTCATAACTGATGCCTATAGGCACTTCTTCATTTGCATAGCCACTATGTTTTCTTGAACCCTTGCATCCGTAGGATATTCCAATTCCCATTTTAAGTGTTCTTGCAGTACAATCACCACATATGGAGGCTGCACCTATGGATTTTGACGGAATGCCTTCGCCGTAATGATATGCATATGCCTGTATTATCCTCATGGCCCTTTCCGGTTTAAGGTAAAGCAGTAATACGTCGAATTTCTCTTTGTTTTCTTTCAAGGGCTCGATTCTTATGGATCTAAAAACCTTTTCGATTCGAGGGAGGGAAATGGCTGCTTTCTGTGCATTTTCCATATCTTTGTACCTATTGGATTTCAGATAATAATCTACAGGGCTTGTTTCACTAATGCCTAATATATAATCTCCAGGCATGCATCGTTGGTGTTCTATATGGAACGACTCTCCTGACCTTGCCTTGTGTACAAGTTCACAGTATAGAAGGTCTGATGTTTCACCTTCATCCTGGCAAAGGGTAATACATACAGGTTCACCTTCGTCAATAAGTGCTTCAATATTTGGGTACACACATGAACTCATCATTTCACTCTTTGCTTTTCTATTGCACATTTTTTTTCTTCAGCTGTATACATAAGGAAAGTCTCCTGGTTTTTGGAAGATGATGTCCTTTCAGACAATGTTTCACCATTTCCAGGCAAATGTCAGGAGTCAAACATAATGGTATCCTGCTCAATTTCAAACTCCATAAAAACAGATGCATTGTCTTCTCAGCGACTTCAAGAGTGTTATAGTCCAGAATAGCCATTTCACAGATGATCTATATCCAAAAATGTGCTTCTGCGTAAGCTATTCTGTCTATTTTCCCATAGCCATCTCCAACACTATGATTTTTGATGGCTTTGCTTTGAAGCTTTCTGAGTTCCTCCAATGTGCGGGAAGAGGGGTTGAACCAGTAGTCAAGTTCGCTCTTATTCAATAGTTGCCCTTACTGTTGTGAATACAGGTCCACGGATGTCTATCTTCTTCTTGTTGCTTGTAATGAAACGCTGTGCAAGAGGCTCAAGACGAATGTTGATCTCCGAAGGTACCTTTACTATCCTTACTCTTGTCTCAACTTCAGTCTCACCGTTTGCAACGGCATCCTCTATATCCTTTGCAGCCTGGCATGCGAATGCGTCAAGGAATCTGACACCGGTCCTTGCGGAATGGTTCTCAAGTACTTCTTTCCACTTCTTGTTGTCAGGCACTCCTAGGATATCACTGTTGTATGCAACCACTTCATTGAACACAGCAGGTCCACAAAGTTTTGTTTCCTCTTCAGGCTCGATAACTGAGACTTTCACAGTCTTTCCGTTGATGGTTCCTTCCCATGCAGGGAACTGACATGGACTTGGGGTTGCAGAATATTTTTCGCATATAGCTGTGATAGCCTTTACTATTTCCTTGCCTTCTGCAGTCTCCGGAACATTTTCCACATAGGTCATTCTTGAAAGCTCATTATCAGTCATCTTCCATTCGGAGTATTGCGTGATCTGCGGGTAGGTGAGTGAGCGTATGTCGGTTGCATCGTGGAGTATCATTGCAAGTCTCTCTACGCCAAGGCCGAGGTTCATCACAGGATAGGGTATATTGTACTGTGAGAGGGCTGTAGGCGAATAAATTCCGAAGGTTGCTATCTCTATCCATCCATCGGAATATTTGGTCTTAGAACCCACCAGATTTGGATGATATGCAAAGACCTCTATTTGGGTGTCAGGTACGTAATATTTGCTGCGTTTGTCATCAGGCCTGAACATGAACTTCTCAAAACCGAATTGTGATAATAGTCCCTGAGCAACTGCTTTTCCATGGTCGATGGTCACGTTCTCATCCATAATGACACAGGATGCTGAGTAGTATGTCATAAGACGTGCTGCATCCTCATCCTGTTCTCTCCTGAAGCAACGGTCAATGGAGAATAAATTGAAAGGTGGGTTTTCACGCTCAATGAGCGATGCAAGACTTATGAACCAACCTGATGTCATGTGACTTCTGAGTGTCTTCTTTGTTGCCTGGGGTATAAGTTCTTTGAACTCTGGGAAGACCTGATCTATCATTTCAACAATCAGTGAGTCAGACACATTAATGCCTGCTGCCATCTCAGGTACGAGGTCATCTCCTTCAACCTCGCCTTTTTTGTATGAATGTAATACTTTTCTGATAGTTTCAATCGCCTCATCATCGATGTCACCTAGAATTTCCTTGATGGTGGCAATGCGTTCATCTGATATGCCTACATTTGGACGTGGAAGTCCTGCAAGGTAGAAACACCTGTCAAGGACGGCAAGTGCCTCGTGGCTGAACTGTTTATGAACCTCTTTCTCATCAACTATGAGGGGGTTCATCATTTCTCCGAATCCCATTCTAAGGTATGCATCACGAAGCTTTGAGATAGTGTCATATACGGGATGTGGTTTTCCATATTTGATTTTCATATGTGGGTACTGGTCATTCAGTTTTGTTTCACTGATGTAGTACTTTCCATTGTTCCATGCAGCGTCAAAATCCTCGTTTACCGCTTTTTTGATATCATCAGGATTGAATTTCATGTATTTTCCTCGTAATATTGATAGTGAACTAATTAATTTTATTTTCAAAATCCTTCATGGCCCTTTCCAGCATCTGTTGGCGTATTGCATTGGTTAGGTCTCCTCGGGTCTTTTCTATGATAGATCTTGTTACATCGGTTTTATGCCTGAGTCCATGGGTCATTGCATCCGGGTAGTCGAACATCATAAGACAATTGTGTATCTCTTCCATCAATTGAAGGTATGTTTCGCCCTCTTCAGGAGTGCCTTTCCTGATGAGGTCCAGTGTATGTCTCCTGAGTTCCCCGCTTACGTCCCCGAGTCCGTTCAGATATGCAACATCACTAACATTAAGATCACCAGGACCTGGCATTTTATCTCCTTCGCTGTCTTTTTTAAGGATATTGTAAACGACTATGCATTCCACAAATTCTTGTTGTGCATGTTCCAGGTAACCTGAGTAGTATATGTCGGGGTAATTTTGCAGCAGCCCGTCAATTTTTTTAAGCATCTCTTCTGCTTTTCCAATTAACATGAACGCCTTGCTGAAATCCTTGTTATGTATTTTGTACATTGCTGCTCTGCAATTACGTACAACATCTCTGGAAATCGCCAGAGTACTCTCTCTTGCTTTATCTTTTTCTTCAAAGTTGTTTTTGATACTACAGGATATGTTATTGATCATTCCAACCCTTTAGTTAATTTGCAGCTTGGTATAAACAGTTTTTCAAAAGCACAGTATAAACAGAGCTAAATGTGTGAGAAAAATAATTAAGTTGGTTTAAATATCAAAAAAAGGTTAAAAACGAACAAATAATGCTGTTCGATTATTCTACTCGTCAACCGGGATGGTTTCGAGCTGGCTTGCAACATCCCATATGAGTGTCCTTGTGTGGACAGGGATGTTAGGATCGTTGCTAATATCTTCGAGAATAGATATGCTGGATGAGGTTCTCAAGAAGAGTGGTTCATCTTTTTTGCTCAATGTTTCCAGAATTTCATTTGCAGAACGCCTTATATTTCTTGGTACTGAATTATCGTTTGCGATATATTCTAACTTTTGTTTACATTCTACAATGACTTGTTCAAAATTTGACATATGGGATCACCTTGATAAGCTTAAAATCAAAATAGGGTTGCTCAATTTATTCCTAAATAATTATATTCTATAAAAAGACTTTCATTGGTATTATAGGTTTTGAGAAAAAGGAGATAATATGTCAAACACAGATGATGAAAATATACAGAAGATATCTAAAATGCTTGAGATAGGAGGCACTATGCTGGCACAACATTGTGATAGTTGTGGTGCCCCTCTCTTCAGGTACCAGGGGCGTGTATTATGTCCTGTTTGTGAGGATATTCGTGACCCTCGCAGAGCTGTCAGTCCTGCTCCCGCTCCAGTTCAATCTTCCTCTGGAAAAAATGAACTATCTTCTATGAAAGAAAAAGAAAACTCGGTTGCGGCAAGTTCTGAGAAATCTGTCTCTCTGGAAAAAACGACAGTCAGGTCAGCAGTGGATTCTGCTTCTGTGTCGGGTTCATTTTCTGAACTGGAGTCTCTGCTGATCAGTAAGATGACTTCCATGGCGCGCGAGATGCAGGGAGAGGCCGATGGCAGGAGAATAGCTGAGTATCTTGATCTTATCGACCGTTGCATGGACATAGCTGGAAAAATGCGTAATTAATATTGATGTGGGTGGAAATCCGCCCACTGTTTACTAATTTCAAATCAATTCTTGTACTCACTGCCTACTATTTCTCTAATCCTGGCTGCAGTCTTCGGGCCTATGTTGTTAACTTCCAATAGTTCTTCGTAACTCGCTTTCATAATGTTTTCAACCGTGTGGAAATGATGCAATAGATTACGTGCAGCCTTTGGTCCGATATCTGAGATAGATGATATCACATATTCCTGCTGTTGGGGCAACATGGGTGCAGATTTCTTCCCGTGCATGTTTACTTCTCTCTTCTCATCAACTTGCTCCCTTTTTGCTATTTGTATCAGCATGGAAGCAGTGTCTTCTGCGTCACGGGTGTAAAAAACAGAAACTCCAAAATCAAGGGAGATTGAGGACAATGCACCCTGTATTGCATTAGGATTCATTCCTCTGCAATTAAAAAGGCTTTCACCTTCAACAATAAGTACGGGTTTTTCATACGTTCTGGAAAGGTTTGCAATTTGTTCGAACAACTTCTGTTCAATGAGTGAGCTGATGAAGTCCTGTGTTTCTTTCCTTTCAACAGCTATACGGTCACTGAGGATGTAATCTGCAACCTCCAGGGTTTTGACAATGATCTCCGCTCCGCTCCTGTCAAGGTTTCGGGCAACTGAGCTGCGAATCTCTCTTTGGTCCACAACTATTCTTATTTTATCATCATTGTGTTCATACTCAAACAGCGTTTTCTGTTCTTCATCCGGAAATTCCGCTGCAAACTCTTCTGCAATGGCACTATTTTTCTTTGCAGGCATGGATGCCTGAAGCTCTTTCATGTTGCTTTGCATCTTCCTTTCCCTGGAAAGACTGCTCCAGTAGTAGCCTTCATCTCTGGTTCCTTTGGTTACAAGAACAACCACACGTCCTTCGTGCTTCCTTCCGGTCCTGCCTTTCCTCTGGATACTTCTGATTTCTGAAGGGATTGGTTCATAAAAAAGAACAAGGTCAGTGGATGGTATATCAAGTCCTTCCTCTGCAACAGACGTTGCCACAAGAACATTATAATCTCCGGTTTTGAACTGTTCGATGATCTCAACCTGTTGTTTCTGTGTCAGACCCTTGTCCTTGTATTTAGATGCCTGGCCAACAAATCTTACAGGTCTTATTCCCTCTATTTCTGATAGTGCGTTTGTGATCATCTCGGCAGTATCACGATAGTTTGCAAAAACAATAACTCTGGAATGTGGCTTATTTTCCAGTTCATCAAGCACTATACTTTTTACATACTCCAGTTTAGGATGCTCTATATCGCAGTCTTTCAGGCACCGTACTACCTGTCTGATGTACAGGTCTTCTGCAAGACGCTTGGATGCCTTACTGCCGTTTTTTGAGTATGCCTCATTGTCAAGTCTCTCCATGTACATGCGCAGTGATTCAATACCTTGCGTCTCCGTGATCTCAACTGCATGGTTCACTTTCATAATCTCTGCAAGGAGGGATATTGCACTGTAAACCGAAGAGTCTGGCATACCACCTCTTAACTCTCCTTGCAGTTTTCCCTGAAGTCCAAGCAGGTCCTTTTTTGAGACGTATTTCTGGTTATATATGGGATATCCAAGTTCTGTCAGTTTTTTGAACCGGTCCACAAGCACGTTGTTAAGCAGGTCCTTTATCTCTTTCATTCCATCCGGGAGGTCGATGCGTCTCCATTCTACATCTTTTTTGTGAATGTAAGGCATGACATCTTTATCGGATTCTGTTTTCACTGCAACGGATTCTATGTGTAATGACTCACAAACCTCTGCTATCTTCTCATCTGAACTTCCGGGACTTGCAGTGATGCCAAGACAAAGGGGATTCTTTGCAGTTTCATAATATTTCTCTGCAATGTATGTGTAAGCGTAATTGCCAACAGCCCTATGTGCCTCATCAAATGTTATGTGTGTGACATTCTCAAGGCTTATTCTCTTTGTCAGGATATCATTCTCAATGACCTGGGGTGTGGATACAATAACTTTACCTCTCTCCCATAACTCTGCCCTTTTTTCAGGGTTCACACTGCCTGTGAATGTCAGGACCTCGCCTTCCGGGAGTTGAAATACATTTTTGAAAAAAGAAGCATGTTGCTCAACAAGTGGTTTGGTTGGTGAGAGGACTACCACTTTCCCCCCATATTTTTCGAGTCGGGATGCCATAACGAGCAGGGAAATGACCGTTTTACCAAGACCTGTTGGAAGGACTACTAATGTTGATGTATCAAGTGCCTTGCCTGCCAGATCAAGCTGGTAGAGCCTCTGCTCAACAGCATCTGCTTTAATCAAGGGATGTCTGATGTATTCTGGCATGTCTATGGCCCTTAGTTTGCCATATATACACTCTTCAGACTTTTAAACCTGAGCTAAGTGGGGTGAAAGTGTTGTATGATCAAAAAAGGATTCAGAGTGCCTTTCCGGCACTCTCAAAGTCTTTGCCCATGTATATAAGCTCATGGAGCAGGTCTGCAATACCTTCCATTGGAGCACGGATCTGTTTCATGTTGTCCCTGTCCCTGATGGTCACAGAATTGTCTTCAAGTGTATCGTAGTCGATGGTAACAGAATATGGTGTTCCAATCTCATCATTTCTCCTGTAACGTCTTCCAATGGTACCGGAATCGTCATAGGATACGAGTA
This sequence comes from Methanolobus sp., assembly GCF_016278385.1. GTDB lineage: Archaea > Halobacteriota > Methanosarcinia > Methanosarcinales > Methanosarcinaceae > Methanolobus. The sequence continues at coordinate 68,320 of NZ_JADQBY010000004.1, read as the reverse complement.
GTCCTTTCTGCTTCAACTGTATTTCAATGCTTTTTGCAGGGTTGATGAGCTCTTCTCGTGTAAGGAGCGGAAGGATGGCTACCTGTACAGGAGCGACCTCTTTTCTGAGTCTCATCACAATCCTTGCTTCTTCTTCAGTGTCTTCCTTTCCGGCGACCATTTCCTCTTCAAAAGCATGTTCCATTGTTGAGTAGAATATCCTGTCAATACCGTAGGAAGGCTCTATAACGTGAGGTATGATGTTTTCGCCACTGATCTTTACAGTTTCGTCTGCAAACTCTACAATCTCTCCGGGAACTGTGAACTCTTCACCATCTACTACAACTGTGATGTTATCCTGTTCAAGTTCAGCCTGACCAAGGGCTTTCAGTGCATCAGCCACAGCCTTTGCCTTACCTTTAAAAAGTGGTCCGAGTTTTCCCATATTGGGTTTGACTACAAACTGTGTAACTATCTTAGGTTCACTGTACTCTCTATAGATTGAGAGCTCGGTCTTGCTAACTCCTGCATGGGCTTTCAGGTCATAGTCTGTTCTGTCTGCAATTCCGACCACTTCTACCCAACCGAACCTGTCGGTCTCGATCTCAGCATCCCAGCAGTCAATGGCGTAATGTGCCATCTCATCTTTCTTATGCTGTCTGAATCTCAGTTTATCCGCTGTTATTCCTACGCGCTGGAGGAAGTGATTGGTAAGTCCTATCTGATATGCCAGAAACTCATGGGCAATTATACCATTTTTGACTGCTTCGCCAAGGGGCATCTTCTCTACTTCTTCCCTGTCTTGCCCCTCATCCGAATAGAGGTTGATCACAGTGTTGGCAAATCTGCTGAAGTTGGCATGTTTCTTGTCATTGGGATCAATAAATATCTCAGCTTCTGCCTGGGTGAATTCCCTGAGTCTTATTACTCCTTGTCTTGGAGATATCTCGTTACGGTAGGATTTTCCAATTTGTGTTGCACCGAAGGGGAGCTTTTCCCGGTAGAAACGTGCAAGTCTTAAAAAGTCCACAAACATTCCCTGTGCGGTTTCGGGGCGCATGTATCCCTGTCTGCCTGCACCAGGTCCTATGTTTGTCTTGAACATGAGGTTGAACTCGTATGTCTCTCCAAGATCGCCTTCACACTCGGGGCACTTCACGTTGTTTTCTTTTATTACTTTGTCAAGTTCCTCGTTGTTTAATGAATCTGCTACAGCTACTATCTTGTCCACAAGATGGTCTGCCCTGAAAGCTTCTCCGCAGCATTTGCATTCACAAAGAGGATCTGAGAAACCACCTACGTGACCGGATGCTACAAAAACTTCTTCGATACCGATGGTTGGTGCTTCAATCTCCATGTAGCCTTCCTGGACTACATAGGTTTCACGCCAAATCTGTTCTATTCTACGTTTGAGGGTGCTTCCAAGAGGTCCGTAATCGTAAAATCCGGCGGTTCCTCCGTAGAGTTCGAAAGAGTTCCATAGGAATCCCCGGCGCTTTGCCAGTTCTATTACCTGTTCATATTTATCCATAGATTATCCTCTGAATATTTGTAATTATTATGAATCCATCGATATGCCCATTGCATTTAATAGTAACGAAAGTTCTTAGAAAAAAGCGATGCTCACAACAATCTTAAATCATGTAGTTTTTTGATAAAATCGGGTTCATTATGTTTATATGCATGTTCATACTTTTACTGTGTGAGCAAGGCCGAATTAAATCAAATCATATCATATCGTACCACCATCTTTATATGATTCAATTGGTCATTTCAACACTGGCCTTGTTCTTCCTATCTTTTTCTGGTTTTTACTATAATTACTTTGTAGATGTATTTTCAACTACATTACACATTAAACTCTGTGATACACAAAAAAAAGAACTTAGTGGGATTTAGGCAAAACCCCCTGATTTCCACTGGAAACGATGTACTATATAAATATTACTCTGATCCAAGTGCCTCTTCTGGAGTCATACCCTTGTGTGCAATCTTTGAAATATGTGATACAAGCTTTGTAGGATTATCTGACTGGAATACGTTTCTTCCTATTGCAACACCTTTGCCACCGGCTTCAAGGGAATCGTATACCATTTCAAGAAGTTCCTTTTCAGTGTCCATTCTTGGTCCGCCTGCAATAACGACAGGTACGGGACATCCCCTGACTACCTCTTTGAAAGTATCTATGTCTCCTGTGTAGTTTGTCTTGACAATATCCGCACCTAGTTCTGCTCCGATTCTTGCTGCGTGTTTGACGTATTCCACATCGTGTTCGGAAGTTACTTTAGGTCCCCTTGGGTACATCATAGCAAGCAATGGCATTCCCCATTCGTCACATTTGCGGGCAATATGTCCCATATCCTGAAGCATCTCTGCTTCATCCTCAGCACCAACATTAACGTGGATGGATACTGCATCTGCTCCTATTTTAATAGCCTCTTCAATGTCTGTGACGATTACCTTGTGATTTGGATCAGGCCCCAGAGAAGTTGAAGCTGAGAGGTGTATGATAAGTCCTATGTCTCTGCCATATCCACGGTGGCCATGTTTTGGAAGTCCCATATGTCCGAGTACTGCATTTGCTCCTCCATCTGCAACTTTGTTCACAGCGGTGGGCAGATCAATTATGCCTTTTATCGGTCCTGCTCCTACTCCATGATCCATGGGGATAATAATAGTATTACCTGTATTACGGTCGAAGATCCTTTCCATCCTGACAGATTTACCAATTTCACTCATGATTGGGTCATTGATTTAATTATAGATAATCCTAACGTAAAATAGATTGTCGTGTCATAGGTTCTCATGCTGGTATTTACCACTGTATCCTTCTGTAAGTTCACTATGAAGATTGAAGAATAATAGTTGCATAACCCTGGCATTTCTTTTCAGCCCGAATCCATGGGGATTGTGTACTACAAGCATTGATTCGCTTCTGCCTCTGTATCCTGAATCCCATACGGCAGTTCCGATATTTGCTCCACACCTGAGTAATGTTGATCTGGGTCTTGCGATGGCTGCAAGGTCAAGTGGAATATTCACAATTTCGTTGAATGTTATTTTATATGCACCCTGATCAAGATGTGCCCAGTCTTTATCATCAAACTCTATCGTTTCTGTGGATGGTGTTTTTCTTTCGCTATTGTCAAAATCAACTGCTCCTGCGTCTACATATTTCTCTATGTTTTTGAGGGTGAGTTCCACGCTGTTTGGCTGGAGCTGGGTTTCAGTATCAATCATATTCTCTACGAGTGGTGTATCGCTGTTAATTATGTCTCTGAGCTCGTTTCTTGATAAGAGTGTCATGGTTCTAGGTTTTCCTTATTGGATATATCTGTTTGGCAAGTCGCAGACTGGGTGTGTGGTGTGTTATCTATCACACATATTATTGTAAACCAATCAGTTTATATGTGTTATTGATAATGTGTATTGTGGTGAGTTTGAGGATGTTTCCATTTCTCATTATCCTGTTGTATTTTAGGTATGGGTGTGGAAAATCACAAAGACAATCTAAATGAGGTAATTTGAAGGAGTGAATTAATGTGAGTAGTACGGATCTAGTAAAGAATGGCGGCAGGCCTGAGATTATGTTTAGGGTTAGTTTAAGCCCTGATGGAACTACCTACCAGAAAGAAGTGTCTCTTGTTTTCCCTAAATATGCAAGTGCAGATCTGCCCCGTTACAAAGAAGAATATATGCCCTTGGCCCAGGACAATATTTCAGATGATTGTCAGTGGCATTTTAGCGCAGAGGATTGATTTTAATCCTCTTCTTTTTTCTTTTTGATCATTCCGTTAGTATCTATTCTTGTATTTGTTTCAGTTTTATCCGGTTTTATTTTATTTTTATTATGCTCTGAGTTTGCGTGCTAAACAAAACAAATTTAATACACCAACTGCATAGATTCTTGCAAGGAATGTAGTTTCCTTATGGAGTGGATATACATTAATTTCATAATTCTTTCAATCTTGCCACGATGACTCAAGTAGTTAAAGGTTTTATCTGGCAGAAATGTTACATATTGCTAAAGCGGGGTTTTGTTCGAATGAAAAAAGAGGGGAAGTGTTCTGTTCTAAATGGGGGCGATGTATGCTCTGTCAGGACAAATGAAGATTCGGTTGATTGTGATTCATCATCAGTATCAAATGAATTTGATACTGATTCCTGCAATGAAGATGTTATGGAGCATGGAATTGATGGCTATTTGTGTATATCCATGCACGGACAAATACTGGATGTAAACGAGGCATACTGCCAGCTAATTGGCTATTCCAGGGCTGAACTCCTCGGGATGACGTTAAAAGATCTTGATGCAAGCGATCACCGGGATGATTTTGTTGATACTCTACCAGATCTCATTAAACAGAGTAAAGATCGTTTTGAGTTAACTCACCGTTCAAAAGATGGCAGACTTTTTAATCTGGAGGTAAGCGCAACTTGTGTAGAATCTCCAAATAAGCTTTTTATTTTTATTTTGAAGGATATTACAGGTATTAACCGGGCTGATAAACTCATTCAGGTAAATGGAGATACCTACAGGTCTTTATTCAAGCATAATAAGGCAGTTATGCTCTTGATTGATCCTGAAAACTCTGACATTATCGATGCTAATATTGCGGCATGTGCATATTACGGATGGTCGCAGGATGAGATGACCGGCAAGAAAATATATGAAATTAACATCCTCTCTTCGGAAAAAGTACAGGCTGAAATGCAAAAAGCAGTCCGTGAGAAACGCAATTATTTCATTTTCAGGCATCGGCTTGCTAACGGGGATATCCGTGATGTAGAGGTCTATAGCAGTCCGGTTACAGTTGATTCAAAAAACCTGTTGTATTCTGTTATTCACGATATTACTGAGCGTAAGCTGGCCGAAGATGAATTAAAAACCAGAGAAATGCAACTGAGGACTGCACAAAAGATAGGGCATGTAGGAAGTTGGAGCATTGATCTGAATTCAGGTGAGGTTTTTGCTTCTGAGGAGGCCTTTCGAATATATGGTCTGGATGTAAAAACTCTCATGGATGTAAAAACTCTCATAATAGACGACATACAAAAAGTAACACTGCCTGAATACCGGCCAATGATGAATGAGGCTTTGAAGAGTCTTATCCGGGAAAGAATACCATATGATATCCAGTTCAAAATAAAAAGACCAAATGATGGTGCTATCCGTGACATCCATTCAATTGCAGAATATTATGCCGCAAGGAATTCTGTTGTAGGTACCATTGAGGATATAAGTGAGCGTAAAAAGGCAGAGGATACACTGCTTCATGCAAAGATGGTTGCAGAGGCTGCCAATAGAAGTAAGGATGAGTTTATGGCAACCATGAGCCATGAACTGAAGACTCCACTTACTTCTGTTATAGGTTTTTCTGATATCCTTCTCGATGAGGGCTTTGGTGTTCTTGATGAAAGACAGGTTCGTTATGTAAATCACATCTCAGATGCTGGAAAACATCTGCTGAAGCTTATTAATGATGTACTGGATCTATCCAAGGTCGAAGCTGGTAAAATGGAGCTTCAATATGAAATATTCTCTGTTTCGGATGCTGTTGACGAGGTTCAGACGTTGCTGTCCCCTCTTTCAATGAATAAGCATATCAAAGTAGATGCCAAGGTCGACTCTCAGGTTGATACTATCAATGCAGACAGAATCAAGTTCAAGCAGATTCTGTACAATCTGGGAAGTAATGCTATCAAGTTCACTCATGAGAATGGCTATGTAACGATTGATGCAAGATGCTCGGATGGTGTCATCCTCGTTAGTGTGAAGGACACCGGATTTGGTATCTCTGATGAGGATCTCGATAAACGGTTTCATCCTTTCAAACAATTGAATTCCTATCTTACTAACGAGTATGTAGGCACCGGTCTTGGTCTTGCCCTTGCAAAGAAGTTCGTTGAACTTCATGAAGGCAGGATATGGGTTGAAAGCAAGGTTGGTGAGGGGAGCACTTTTACTTTTTCCATTCCTGTGGGGAAAATGGGTTAGTCTGCAGTAGAGTGATCATTCAATCTTTTCTTAAGACACATGATATGGCCAGATATGTGTATAATATATAACCGTCTTGGAATCACAAAATAAGTATGATGGGCCCGGGGAGATTCGAACACCCGACCTCTGCCGTGTGAAGGCAACGTCATGACCAGCTAGACCACGAGCCCTTTGCAGGGAGAAAATGGTGTATGGGTCTATAAATCTGTCGTTGTTTTTTCTGTTAGGTTACTGGTGGTATTTTTTTTTTAGGACTGCATACGTAATCAATGCTACTACTATAGTTCCTACGAATATACCTATTAGTGCAGTTGTTGGTGGCAGATAAGTATATGCGGTGATTGCCAGCAGAGTTCCAAGAATCACTGCGGCAGGTATAAGCAAAGAGTTTTTCTTCAGTGACTTTTCATCAAGATCTAGTTGTGCCATTTTCATTCCTTTAAATGGTTTTACTATCTTTGGTAATATATATTTATTTATATGCACGTGTGAAGTATATATAGTTAATCCTTTTTACTCTAATTGTTCGGACAATTCAGTTACCATAAATCTAATTCTATTGGCATTAATATTAAAAAAATGACAATGTATTTATTGTAATATATGTAAGTATAATATATCTTGCCAGTTTTCCCAGGAACACATAAAATGAAAACACCTTGAAATCCAGTTTAAGCACTCCTCCGACTGCTGCAATTGCATCTCCTATCAGGGGTAGCCATGTGAAAAACAGCAAAAATGATCCGTATTTTGAAAACAATTCATCCGTTTTTTGAAGTTGCTCTTTGGATATCGAAAAGAACCTTTCGATAATATCAGTTCTTCCTCGCAGCCCTATATAATATGTGGTGCATGCTCCCAGATAATTGCCAATTGAAGCTACCATTACAACTGGAAAAGCATCAAATCCCCTGCTAATTAATAACACAACAAAAGCTTCAGAACCCAATGGCAGGATTGTAGAGGCAAGAAAGCTCGCTATAAACAGACCCATAAAAGCGTGTTCATCTATCAACTCTAAAAGAAAATCAATCATTTTTAAGGTCCTTTTTTATGTTTTGTCCACAGCAACTATTAACATTCGCTTAATGAAATTTATATATTAATACATTCTATGTTTCTGTGTTGAAATAATACATTCTTATGTGCTATTGGAATTAAATTGAATCGCTAACCAAAAAGTATACTTTAGTCGTGGCATACAAGTTTTCTCAATTCATGGACAACAAACCTGTGCATACAATATTGGTCGTTGATGATGATTATCTTAACGTCAATCTCTTGGAAACGATTCTTTCGGATAAATACATTACATTCGCAGCCTATAATGGGAAAGATGCGCTTGCTATTCTGAACTCTGAACACATCGACCTTGTTTTACTTGACGTAATGATGCCTGGTATGAATGGCTATGAAGTGTGCCGCAGGATTAAATCCTCCCGTTCTACTCAGTTTTTACCAGTTGTTATGGTTACTGCTCTTTCAACACTGGATGACAAGATAATAGGGCTTGAAGCAGGTGCTGATGAATTTCTTGTAAAACCAATTGAGAGATTGGAAGTACTTACTCGCGTAAATACCCTGATAAAAAATAAGCAGCTATATGATGAGCTTATCTTTGAGAGGGACAGGGCACAAAATTATCTTGATATAGCGGGCTCTATGATTGTTGCTTTTAACAATGATTGTACAGTAAAACTTGTGAACAGAAAATGCTGTCAGGTGCTTGGATACGAAGAATCCGAACTAATTGGTAATAATTGGATTAAAAAGGTCGTCCCACCGGAAAACAGAGACCTTTTTTCCTCTGTGTTCATCAATGCAATGGGAGATAACATCGATGAGGTTAAAGAGTTTGAAAGCTGCATCCTCACAAAAAAAGGAGAAAAAAGGATTATTTGCTGGAATAATAATTATTTCAGAGACGTTAATGGTGATATTTTAGAGATCCTGAGTTCTGGTTCAGATGTAACTGATGAGAGGCTGGCAACAATGAAACTAAAAGCCTCAGAGGAGAAGTTCCGTCTTCTCACTGAAAGTGCAAATGATGTGATATGGACTCTCACTCCGGATGGTAAGTTCAACTATACCAGTCCTTCTGTTTTCAAATTGCGCGGGTACACACCTCAAGAAGTCGCTCAGCAGACATTTGATGATATCTTCCCACCAGAGCACAAGAAGACGATCGTTGAGGCAATGAACAGGTTTTATAGTAAATTAGAAGCTGGCGCAGGTCAATATTCTGAGATTTATGAGATAGAGCAGTTTCACAGGGACGGGCACCGTGTGTGGACGGAAACGGTTGCGAACCCTGTTTATGATGATGATGGCAATTTCCAGTTTTTTCTTGGAGTTTCCCGTGATATTTCTGATAGGAAAAAAGCTGAAAAGGAAATCGGTGTGTATGTCGAAGAACTGGCAGACAAGAATGAGGCACTCAAATCCCTTGATCAGATGAAAAATGAATTCATCTCTAACTTAAGTCATGAAATAAAAACTCCCCTTATCTCGATAAAAGGTTACAGTGAACTTGTTTATGATGAAGTTCTGGGGCCGCTTAACTCCAAACAGAAAAATGCTATGAAAACAGTCCTTGAAAAATATGACCAGCTGAGCTTTCTGATGGATTCAATGATATACATGAGCATTGTAAAATCCGGCAAGGTGCATTACAGGCTGGAACCTATCAGAATAGTTGACAGTTTGAACAAAGTGATCGATTATTTCAAATTCAGGTCACAGGACAAGGATTTGATTCTTCTGGTTGATATTGAGGATAACTTGCCCCTGATAAACGGGGATGTGGAGTACATACCTTATCTTTTCAGGTCCATAATTGATAATGCTATCAAGTTCAGTCCTGATGGGTCAAAAGTTCTGGTGAGTGCATTTAAGGATCAGGACAATGTCCATATCATTGTCAAAGATTCAGGTATAGGCATACCCAAGCATGAATTGTCTAATATTTTCAGGCGTTTTTATCAGATAGATGGGTCCATGTCAAGAAAGTATGGTGGAAGCGGGCTTGGGCTATATGTGAGCAAAACCATTGCTGAAATCCATGGTGGTAAAATATGGATCGAAAGTGAAGAGAGTTCAGGAACAACTGTCCATGTGATATTACCTCCGTGCTCCATAACTAATATTGAAGATATGAACAAAAGTATAGTTCCAGGTGAATAGTGTCTTGCTGCTCTTTTTTAATTATTGGTCCCTGTTTTTCATTTTTCAATACTCCATTGCAAAGCATTTTATATCCTGACGTTTTTCACTCATTTGATGTACGTCGAAGATGTAGTCTCACGCCTCAGGGAACTGTATCCGAATGGTTATTTTCACATTAACCGTGATCCTTTCTATCTTCTGATATCCACTGTCCTGTCTCAGCGTACCCGTGATGATGTGACTATCCCGACAACGAAGAAGCTTTTCAGTGTATTTGGCACAGTTCAGCAAATGGCAGAGGCAGACGTGGATGAGATACAGGAACTGATAAGGAATGTGGGTTTCTACAGGGTGAAAGCCCAGCGTATCATTGATATTTCCCGCATCGTTTTACAGGATTATAGTGGAGTTGTCCCCGACAGTATGAATGAGCTTCTCAAACTTCCCGGCGTGGGCAGGAAGACTGCCAACTGCGTGCTTGGGTATGGATTTGAGCAGGATGTCATTGCAGTGGATACACATGTACACCGGATATCCAATCGTATGGGTCTGGTTGAAACCTCGGAGCCTGATGAAACGGAAAAAGAGCTTGAAAAAGTGGTTTCAAAGGATGACTGGAAGGACATAAATGGGCTTATGGTTCTGTTCGGGCAGAATGTGTGTCGTCCGGTGGGTCCGAAATGTGATGGGTGTATTATGGACGATATCTGTCCAAAGATTATCTGACTCTTTTAAAGCTAAAAACCACAGTTTCAACAAACTATTTATTGCCATATACTATATAAAGCACAAATCTTGTGTTTTATGCCGTAACTCTAATATAAAAAGTGCTGGTTTTGCACGAGAACTGATAAATTTCATACCAGCAAATAGCATTAATTAACTAATAAATAAATTGTAAACAAATTGATATTTACTATATATATATACGAGTGAGAATCATGTTACTAATCGGAGAAGCATTAATTGGCGAGGCACCAGAACTCGCACACGTTGACGTTATGGTCGGCAATAAAGATGGTCCAGTGGGCCAGGCATTCGCAAATGGTTTTACGCAATTGTCAGTAGGTCACACACCTCTGCTTTCAGTTATTCGTCCAAACCTTCCTGCAAAGCCAGCAACACTTATTGTGCCTAAAGTCACAGTAAAGAACATGGATCAGGCTGCACTGATATTCGGTCCTGCACAGGCTGCTGTATCCAAAGCTGTTGCAGATGCTCTTGAAGAGGGAGTATTTGGTGACATGGATATTGAAGACCTAGTTATTGTTGCAAGTGTGTTCATCCACCCTGATGCAAAGGACTACAACAAGATCTACAGATACAACTATGGAGCAGCAAAACTCGCTGTAAATCGCGCAGTAGCTGGTTTCCCGGATGTTGACACTGTACTCAAGGAGAAGGACAGAATGGGCCATGCTATCATGGGATTTAAGGTATCCAGACTCTGGAACCCGCCATATCTTCAGGTTGCACTTGACAACCCGAACATCAGTGCGATTCTTAGCATCGTCAACCAGATTCCAAAGAGTGACCACGTTATTCTTGAAGCAGGCACACCTCTTATCAAACGCTATGGTGTTGACGTAATCTCAAAGCTCAGAGAGGTCCGCCCGGATGCATTCATAGTTGCTGACCTTAAGACCCTGGACACAGGAAACCTCGAGGCACGTATGGTGGCAGACGCAACCGCAGACGCAATCGTTGTTTCAGCACTTGCACCAATAGCAACCATGAACAAAGTGATTGAGGAAGCTCACAAGACAGGTATCTATGCTATCATGGACACACTCAACTGTGCTGATCCTGTAGCTGTACTCAAGCAGCTTGACGTATTCCCTGATGTAGTTGAACTGCACCGTGGTATCGATGTAGAGACCTCAGAACACGCATGGGGAAGCATTGAGGATATCAAGGCACTCTCACCAAAGATCCTTGTGGCAGTAGCTGGTGGCGTGCGTATCGATACAATGCCAGCAGCACTCAAAGCAGGTGCTGACGTTCTTGTAGTTGGAAGAGCAATCACCAATGCAAAGGATGTAAGGCAGGTCGCAGAGAAGTTCATTGAAGGTCTTAACAACCCTGAGATTGACCAGTTCAGAGTAATGACTGACTTCTAAAACGTGTGATATCACACGTTTTTCTTTTTTCTTTTCAGTTTCTTTTATTCTTTGCTTTTATTTTGACCTGTTCACTTGCCTTTTATATTTATAGTTGAACTTACATCTATACTTCTACATTTATTGCACGTATAGTGGTATTCATATTGGAGTGATAGAGTTTGAGTTCTACATTGATAGTCCTAAACCTCAAGACATATCTTGAGAGTACAGGCGAAGGCGCCGTAAAGGTTGCACAGGCATGTAAAGAAGTTGCAGATGATTCAGGTATCGAGATTGGTGTTGCACCTCAATTCTGTGATATCTACCGTGTTGCGTCACAGGTTGACCTGCCGGTCTATTCCCAGAGCCTTGACCCTGTAGGTGCGGGCAGCTTTACAGGAAGCGCATTTGTTCAGTCGATCAAAGACGCAGGCGCAGTTGGAACCCTCATCAATCATTCAGAATGCCGTCTTACACTTGCAAACATCGATGCATCCATCACTATTGCAAAAGGCGCAGGCCTTAAAACAATAGTCTGTACCAACAACATTGCAACTTCAGCAGCAGCAGCAGCCCTTGGTCCTGACTATGTAGCAGTTGAACCGCCCGAGCTCATCGGTTCCGGTATTCCTGTATCACAAGCAGACCCTGGGGTTGTAACGGGTTCTGTTGAAGCGGTCAAGAGAATCAACCCGGCAGTACAGGTTCTCTGTGGCGCAGGTATCTCAAAAGGGGAAGACCTTGCAGCAGCTCTTGAACTTGGTTCAGTCGGTGTCCTGCTGGCGTCGGGTATTGTGAAGGCAGCAGATCCTAAGGCTGCGCTTGAGGACCTTGTGAGCAAGGTCTGATTATTTTTTTCTTACTTGTTTTTCAGCGCAGATTCAACCATGCAATGAACAGCATCAGGGTTGCAATTATCATCCGTAAGGCCATTGAAAGGTCTACATTGAATTTATCTTTCACCATTTTGTATATGCCTATTGGCGGGGGTGCTATCAGTATTGCGGCAATGAAGAGTGGTATGCCAGCTATGAAGTTCCTATCCGTTATTATGAGGTAAAGCCCCGATATTCCAAGGTACAGTCCGAAAGCAGCGGTAAAAAAGATACCAATCTTATAGACCAGGTTATATTGTTGGGGGCTTGGGGATGAACCTTTCACGTTATCACTTACTTGATGTAGGTTCAGATGCCTGATAACGTTTACCCTGATAAATTGTTAGAAAATGGAAGCAATTAACCTAAAATTCATTTATAAGGCGCATTAAGTTCTGAGTTTACAGCCTATGCCGCAAAGCTGCTCCACGATCTTATCGTTCACCTTTCCTGCGTCAGAATCTCCGGTTATGTTGACACGGTAAGTTACACTGATCTTGTCTGTTCCTTTCACTCCGGTGTATGTGTCGATTTTCCTTACAGAAATAATATTATCATTGCAGGCGATTATATTACAAATAGTCTCGGGGTTTGACCCTTGTGGGATAAGTACTGAGATATCTCTTGTATGGTGTCTCAATATCTCTTTTTTCCATCTTTTGAGTTCCTCTGTGGAAAGGAGGCGCAAATTCTCCATTTTTAGGGGCACTAGCCGATTACCTATGAAGAGGACTACACTTCTTGGAGTGACTTTTTTTACTATTCCTACGTGTACAATATTGGAGTATATGTGTTTGAGTCCTCTTTCCATACCAATGGAATCGATCAGTTCGTCGAACTCGGCTATTTTCGAGTTTATTAGCTTGTCCGAGCGGCGAAGTGCTGATGCCGTATCTCCAAAATGAATGGCAGCATCTCTCATTTTAGTTGTGAATGCTTCAACATCCTTTTTTCTGACAATTGCGGACATTTCCTTGCACTGTTGCATGAAAGCATCATGCACTTTAAGGACTTCAGGATTCTCCATCTGGATGTATGCGTAGAGGTATGGATTTTGTCCCAGTATCCTGCCAACGAAATCAAGCATGATGTCGTAAACCGGACTCATGAACCTCCTTGATTCGTTCACACTGAAATCAAGACTGTCAAATGTGGTTCCTATGGTAATGTAAGCAAAGTGAGTTAGTCCCTGCACTACGGAAACAAATCTGTCGTGCTCTGCGGGGGTGATAACTTCGATGTGTGCCCCGTTATCCTCAAAAAGTGAGCGCATCACAGGGAACCATTTTTCACATCGTCCGTTAATTGGTGTTAAAATGAAGATCTGTCCGTGCAGACTTGGTATCGAAGGTCCGAACATTGGGTGGGTGCCGAGTATCTCCACGTCTTTGGGAGCATACTTCTTCATGGCATCAGTGGGTCCGACCTTAAGTGATGTGAAATCCATAAGCAGGCTTCCACTCTTCATTTTAGGTGCAGTTTCACTGATGATCTTCTCGGTAATATTGATGGGTACTGTTACAATAACAATATCGCCGGTGCTTATTGCAGCATCAAGGTCATTGGCAAACTCGACTCCCATTCGTTCGGCAACCTCAATCTTCCCGCTGCTGCCCCACACGACAACTTCGTAACCGTGGTTCTTGAAAAAAGGTGTGAACCACTGTCCCATTTCGCCGGTACCGCCTATGATGAGGACTTTCAAATTCCAAGGCCCTCCAGTACCGCTTGTTTCATAACTTCAATAGGTGGCTCAACACCTGTCCATATTCGGAATGCCTCAGCACCCTGGTAGACAAGCATCATCTCACCTGTAATAGCCTTTGCACCAGCTTTCTTTGTTTCCTTTAGCAATCTGGTTTCCAGCGGGTTGTAAACAATGTCAAATACTGTAAGGTCCGGGTGCATATCTTCAGCAGTTGCAATAGTTCCTTCTGGATTTGGTTTCATGCCAAGTGTCGTGCAATTTACAAGGATATCACTGTCGGCGATCATGTCTTTAATGCAATCAATTCCGCATCCGGTAGCAAGGCCAACACTTGAGACTTCCATGGAAAGGTCAAGTGCTTTTTGTTCTGTCCTGTTTGCAATGGTAATGTTTGCTCCATCCCTTGCAAACTGGAATGCAATGGCTCTTGCAGCGCCTCCTGCACCTACAATGAGTACTTTTGAACCCTTTATCTTGATCTCCTGTTCCTCAATGGCGCGTTTTGCACCGATGCCATCGGTGTTGTAGCCTATCATTCCATCTTTAAAATCAACTGTATTAATGGCGCCAATACTCTCAGCCAGCGGGTCTGCGTCTACTATTCCCAGGGCTTCCTGCTTTAGTGGCACTGTAAGGTTAACTCCGCCAAAACCCATGGCTTTAGCTCCAAGGAGTGCATCCTTGAGGTTCTCAGAACTGACCCTGAATGCCTGGTATGTGGATTCCATGCCAAGTTCCCTGAAAGCAGCATTATGCATATTCGGGGATAATGAATGTGCTATTGGGTCTCCGTATACACCGTATACTGTGTTCAAAAGAGAATCTCCAGAGCTGATTTGAGTTCGTGTATCTTGATCTGTCCAGGGGCAACTGCTTTTGCAATTGCTCCGTATGTGAGACGTGAACCGTAGCAAGGAGCAACAATGCGGCTGTGTTTGCCGACATCTCCCATTGCGATGGTACATACCGGTTTTTCCATATCAGCAGTTGCCTGAAGAACGTCAAGTACATCCTGCTTTGACTTTGCCATGACTGCCAGCTTTGCAATATCGGCACCTGCTTCATGTGCGCTGTTGAGTATTTTTTTCATTTCCTCAACTGAGGGTGTCTTGTCAAAGTCATGGGCTGATACAATAACTGTTATACCTGCTGCTTTTGCCGCTGCTATTACCTTTTTTCGCTGCTCTTCATCTGCGCTAAGCTCGATATCTACAGCTTCCACAAAAGGCATAATGTCAATTAATAATTTGATCCTGTCATCTTCTGAACCTTCCCATTTGCCGCCATCAGATTGTAACCTATTGGTAGCAATACACGGAAGGCTGGTATTCACTTTGATCCTGCCAATGGTCTTTTTAGCTTCCTCAATATCTGGAAAATTAAGGAGATCAAGTCTCAGTTCAAGGACATTGGCACCCAGCCAGTTTGCAGCCTTTGCATTCTCTGCCGGGTCTTCGTCTATCACTGAAACGATTGCAGGTTTCTTTTCAAGGTCAAAGATTCCTATCTTAACCATTAGCAATACCTCCTGTTTACTTTTCGATAATGGTCTCTTCGATCTTCATTCCGAAATGGCGGCCAATATCTTCTGAATGGACAAGTATCTCGTCGCCAACCTTGAGGTCAGTAACAGCTATCGGGTCCTTGTTCTTTGTAACGAGTTTAATGGTTTCTGCATTCTGCAGTATGTTCTTGATTATCTTGCCGTTAATGTCTGCTTCAACAAGGATGAGTGGTCTTCTTTCTATCTTTACTCTTCCAACTACACCTGTTCTCTGCTTTCCATCACCGTTTACTATTGTTACTTCGTCGCCTGCTTTAAGCTCGGAAAGGTAGCGGGTCTTTTCTCCTACTTTGATGTAGGCGTGTACTGCACCTGCGTTAACCCTGAACGGACGGGATGCAACGTATGGACTCTCCTCTGATTCGGAGTGCACCAGGAACATACCGTTTGCCTGTGATCCTACAAGCATGCCTTCTCCTCTGACCATGAGGTTGCATGTGTCTACACAAACCCTGTCGCCCATTCCTATGGACTCTACTTTTGTAACAACAGCTGTTTTGATCTCAAGGTTATCAACACCTGCAGTTTCAGCTACTTCTGCTGTCTTTTTGATCTGGCTCAGGTCCTTAGTGTCAAGCATTACTCCGTCGGTACCGTGTTCCATTGTTTCAAAGGCAAGCTTTGCCTGTTCTGAATTCTGAACGCCGGACAGGAGCATAACATTCTCCTTCTGCAGTCCTGCGATGAGATTTTCCAGAGGTATGACCTGCCAGTCTGTGCCTATGGTTACAAGATAATCGCAGACACTTCCCATTTCTGCTGCAAAGTTCTCGTAATCCTTGTTGCGAATGATTACGTATCCTGCAACCTTGAATCCTTTATCTTTCAGGCGAAGGGCTGTTGTAATATCAAGGGAACCGCCATAGTCAGGTGGTAATGGTTTTGTTCCGTCTCCTTCTCCTCCCTTTCCTACTACGATAATATCCGCTCCTTCTACAGGATTTGTGGAAAAGGCTGCTATTTTAACATTTCCAAGCTCTTTTACTTTTCCAACATCAGCAGCATCAACCATAATGGCATCTACGCCGGATTCCATTCCGGTTGTAATTACAGCCTTGCGTTCATCCCAGTTGCCTTCATCGGCTTTTATCCAGATTATCTTGTTATTCATAATGAGCACGTCCGCAAGCACAGGAAACAATCTTAGCTTATTTCAGCATTTCCAGTGCTTCTTCAACTGACTTTTTGTAGTGCACTATCTCTGTTATGGCTTTTGTAATTTTTGTAGGGTTCTCGTGCTGGAACACATTCCTTCCAATCGCAACGCCCCTTGCACCGCCTTCCATTGCACCCTCGATCATCTGCAGGAATTCCTCATCAGTGTTTGTCTTTGGTCCACCTGCAATAACAATTGGTACAGGGCATCCCTGGACAACGTCTTTGAATGTATCAATATCACCAGTGTATAGTGTTTTAACGACATCTGCTCCAAGTTCAGCACCGACTCTGGCAACATGAGCTATGAGCTCGGAGTCATGTGGGTTGCTGATGTCTTTACCTCGTGGGTACATCATTGCAAGAAGTGGCATTCCCCAGTAGTTACATTCCTCGGATACGTTTCCTAGTTGTTGAAGCTGGTCCGCTTCAGTTTCTGATCCTACGTTCACATGTATTGAAACTGCATCTGCGCCCATTTTCATTACCTCTTCAACAGAACAGACCTGGACCTTGTTATTCGGGTCAGGTCCAAGGATGGTGGATGCACTGATGTGAACTATGAGTCCTACATCGTGTCCGTATCCTCTGTGTCCATGGTTGACAATCCCTTTCTGCATGAGGACAGCATCTGCTCCCCCGTCTGCAACTTTGTTGATGGTATCTGTCACATTGATCAGACCTTTTATAGGTCCGTCTGAGATTCCGTGATCCATGGGTATTATTACTATGTTCCTGCTTTCTCTGTGCATGATTCTTTCGATGCGGATCTTCTTGCCTATTTCTGCCATTTTGTTTGCCTTCTGTGTATGTAAATAAGTGTGTATTAATGTGCTATAATGAGCATCAATGTATTTATATTATCTGTGTTACTGTGTGACATAGTAGCACGGTTTATTATTTAAATGTTTTTATGTACCTTTACAAAAAAAGATTAAAAAAATTATATGTCCTTCAGGAATTTGCCAATGCTTATTCCTTCAGAGTTAATATCATAGCTGATAAGATGTTTCTCATGATCACTGCCATGCATTTTCAGAATGGACATTGTCTTTTTGATCTCCTTATCTATTTCCATATGTTTTAGAAGTATCAAAACATCTACAAGTGACGATAAAGGTATCTCAGTTACAAGCACGTTGTTACCTGCTGCACTGTTACCACTGATTAACATGGATGTAAGGCCCATATTTTTGAAAACTCTCATTAGATTGGAAATGTGTTCCCTTTTTGCAACAGGGTTTTCAAACACGTAATCAAACCCTGATATGTCATCAAGAAGTACCCTTTTTGCTCCAATTTCCTCAATGTTCTTCCTGAGGTGAACTGTGTGTCTGCAAGCATTGATCTCCGACGGAGGGGTATATATTATTTTTATAAGTCCCTTATCTTCCAGTTCTTCAAGCTCAAGTCCAAGGCTTGCAGCATAGCGCCGTAGTTCAGTGGGGTTATCTTCAAAAGTGCTTATTATTCCTGGTTCTCCATTCCTTGCCCCCTGAACAATAAAATAAAGCCCGAACAATGTTTTGCCAGTGCCTGTATTTCCTGCTATGAGGGTTGATGAAAGTTCAAAAAGTCCGCCACGGCTTAATTCATTGAATTTAGGTATCCCTACGTCTATTCTGCTAACTTCTGATAATTGCTCAGTATTAGGGGCGATTATTCTTGGATATACGTTTATTCCAGCACTTGAAATATCGAAAGTGTGTTCTCCTTCGATATAGCTGGAATTGTTCATTTTCATTATCTTAATTATGCGTTTGCTTCCCCTTCTCTGGATATCCTGTGAAAGGTAAACAATTCCATCTACTATGTCACTGATAACTAATCTACAAACATCTGACTGTGACATTGTTCCTGTAAGATAGACAATGGCATTCCATTCTCCAATTGCAGAATTAAGAGAATACATAAATCTTCTTCTTTCAGCTTCAGCAAAGCCAAATCCAATTGGTGTGACCGAATCTATCAATACCCTGTCAGGTTTAAGGGACATCACAATATTTCCCAGCTCGACAAGCATTGTAAGTGGATCTCTTTCCACGGAGCTAATGCTGAATGTATGTACATTTATTGACTCGTCGTAAAAATCATAGCTTGAAAGGTTTTCACGTATCGCAGCTTCGGATTTCGTGGTGACGCTGATAAAAAGAGTCTTTTCTCCGTTTCTGGATGCTTCGCATAAGCTCTGTATTCCAAGTATGGTCCTCCCACTGCCTGGATTTCCTGCTATCAGTATTGTGGATGGCAAAATGATGCCTCCGCCAAATACCTCGTCTAAGCCTGGTATTCCTGTAAATTTAGTTTCCAATATGGTACCTCACCTTATCGCTAGTATGGGAACAAAGGGAATTTACTTATGTTCTATATTTATATCTAATTTCCTCTTTATTTAGTAGTTTTGTTTGTACTTTTACTTAACATTATTCATTAGTTATCATGTCAAAAATATTATTTAGTCTATTTTGAACACATACTATTTGGTGTTGAAGCAAGTATGAAACGCTCTTATATGGTTAATTACTATTATGGCATTAATACAAATGTTAAACAAATCTATTAAGGAAATAATTTATGAGGGAACAAAAGATTATTGTAATCAATAACTACGGGCAGTTCTGTCATCTTATCCACCGTGCAGTCAGGGATCTGGATATGGATACAAAGATAATTGCCAACACAACACCGGTTGATGATATTCTTGATGAAGGTCCTGACGGGCTTATACTGAGTGGTGGTCCGACAATGGAAAGGGCTGGTATATGTGCTGAATATGTTGAAAGCATTGACATTCCGATTCTTGGCATTTGTCTTGGGCATCAGCTTATCGCAAAAACATTTGGTGGTGAGATTGGTCCAGGTACTTCAGGTGGCTATGCTGATATTGAAGTTGAGATCATTGACGAGGATGAGCTTTTGAAAGGACTTGGTCCAAAAACCTCTGTATGGGCATCACATGCCGATGAAGTTTTAAGTATGCCTGAGGACTTCATACAGCTTGCAAGGTCCAATGTCTGTGAATATGAGGCAATGAGGCATGTGGACAGGCCTATATTTGGTGTTCAGTGGCACCCTGAGGTGGCACACACAGAAAAAGGAGAAAAACTTTTGATGAATTTCTTTGAGATATGCGAGACTTATTAAGTCTAGCATTCTCCTACATGAGACTTATTAGTTCTCACATTCCCATTTTCTTCATCATTTTTTGCATATTGAATTTCCCACCACGGAATCCTTTCATGGCGGTTTGCATCATTTTATGATACTTTAGTAGTTCCCTTACATCTTCCGGACTGGAGCCAGAACCTCTGGAAATTCGCTTGATGCGAGCACTACCAATAATTCTTGGATTTAGCATTTCTTCCTCTGTCATGGAATCCATGAGTACTCTGTAACGTCCAAGCTTGTCACCGGTAACCTTGTATGCATCTTCGGGAATCTTGGCGCCAAGACCTCCCAGTGGCAACATCTGCATGATCTGTTTCATTGGTCCCATTTTATTGAGACTTTCAAGTTGCTTGTACATATCCTTGAGCGTGAATCTTCCACGAAGCATTGCTTCCATGTCAAAGTCTTCTTCTCCAAGGGCTTCTTCCGCTTTTTCGATAAGACTCTTGATGTCGCCCATTCCCAGAAGTCTTGAAATGAACCTGTCAGCTTCGAATCTCTCAAGGTCATCCGGTGTCTCTCCTACACCAATAAAAGCGATGGATGAATTTGTCTCAGATACTGCAGAAAGTGCACCACCTCCTTTTGCTGTACCGTCAAGTTTGGAGATTATGACTCCTGATATTCCTATGGAATCATTGAATGCACGTGCCTGTTCGCTTGCCTGCTGACCAATTGCACCGTCAAGCACAAGAAGTTTGTAATCAGGTTTGGCAATGGCGTGTATTTCTTCCATCTCGGTGATGAGATCACTCTCGAGTGAGTGGCGACCGGCGGTGTCCACAATGAGTATGTCATTCTTTTCAAGTTCTTTCAGGCCTCTCTCTACAATTCCTACTGCATCAGGGTTTCCTTCTTCCCCATAGAATGGGACGTTGAGTTTGGCACAGAGAGTCTTAAGCTGCTGGTAAGCACCAGGTCTGAATGTGTCGGCACAAACTACTGCGGGTTTCAGTCCCTTTCTCTGGAAATAGCGTGCGAGCTTTGAGGAAGTGGTTGTCTTACCACTACCCTGCAGACCGACCATCATAATGGTCTGTGCTTTAAGGGGAATGTCTGTACTCTTTCCAATGATATTGATGAGTTCCTGATAGACTATCCTTATTATATGTTCTCTGGGACTCATTCCGGAGGGGACTTCTTCCTTCAGTGCACGCTCTTTGATGTGCTGGGACATCTGCATGACCAGCTTAACGTTAACATCAGACTGAAGCAAAGCTCTCTGTATATCCTTGACAACCTCATTTACGGTATTTTCATCGATACGTCCTGATTTCACCAGTTTTTTTAGGGCATCCTGCAGGGAATTCCCGAGTTTATCCATTACCATTTAAGGATCATCCTTTTCAAATCTCTCTTTTGCTCTATTAAATGGGCAGTTCATATTTAATCCTAGTGGGAATGTAGTCCATCTCATAAAACAGATACAAATCAAAAATAGCCAAAAGCAAGTGCATGGTTTCTATTAGGATAATTAACTAGGATAAAAAGAAACTAAAAAATAAATGGAAAGAATTAAAAATCATTCTTTCGTTGTATTTTCAGCCATCCTGCCTATCCAAATTGTAGCTACGACTGCAAGGATAGTAACAAAGATTGCATATGCCCAGACTCCCCAGGCAGCAAGGAAATAAAATGGTCCTCCTTCTGCAAACAGTGATTGGATAGCTCCGTTCCATGCAAGAGCTGCTACCAGCCCGAATGCTGCGGTCATAAGTGCAGCCAATTTTTCAATAACTTCTCCTTTCATTTCAAAACCTCCTTGTTTTCAAATAAAACTATTTTAGGATAACTATCTATTCCATCACAATAGATATGAACTTAACCTGTCAGTACACTCAATATTTTCACAAAATATCACTAATCAAAAATATATTTTCAAAATATGGCTCATTGGGACATTTATGCTATTAATACTACTGCTACCATGACGGCAAATACGCCAACCCACTGCCTGTTCTTCAATCTCTCTTTCAGAAGTACCCATGCAAGAAGTACGGTTATTGCAGGGTACATTGAAGTAAGGATGGCAGCAATATCCAGTCTTCCGGTCTTTGAGGCAAGGACATAGAATACGGTTCCGCTCGTATCCAGCAAACTGGCGAGTGCTATGAGTGGTAAAAATTTAAGGTTCGGTATCTTAATTTGCTTTTTGTAGGAGGCTACAAGTATGAACGTCGGGATGGTTGCCATCCTCGCTCCGACAAGTGGCCAGAATACACTACTTGACTGTACCTGATCGATAAGTATCATAAAAAGCCCGAAACCAAGTCCTGCAATAATCGGAAGCTTCAGTTTTTCCAACTCTATCTTCGGATTGTTCTCTTCTCTTGATATCATCCATACTCCGATGAACGCAAAAAGAAAACCGATAAGTTGACTTGTAGTAGGAAGTCCTTCTGTTATTATTCCGTATGTCATGGGCACAATTGCACTTAAAACCGCTGTAATAGGGGCTACAATGCCCATTTTTTCAATAGATAGTGCATGGTAAAGGGCAAGGATTCCTATTCCTCCTGCAAGTCCGGCGATTGCACCCCATAGGAAATCCGTTGTAGGCGGTACGTTTTCTGTGAACAGCAATGCAGCAGAAATAAGTATTACTATTTCCAGGATGTGAGAAATTATTGCAACTATCAATACTCCACTGCGTTTTGTTGCAATTCCTCCGCTAAAATCCCCGGCTCCCCAACAGGCTGCCGCTGCGAGTCCGAATATGGCAATAGATAATTCCACCTCGTTTACTCCGGTTGCTTGAAAAAAAAATGTTTTAATGCACCATTGATGGTAAAACCAAAAATGAATGTTAGAAAAGTAGCGGGGGATAGATTCGAACTATCGGTCTACGGGTTATGAGCCCGTCGGGATCTCCTGGCTACCCCACCCCGCTTCGGAGTTTGCTTTTTAATTTAGAAATATAATCTCACTATGTTTCCATACTATATATGTATGTTTCCAAAACACGTCTCTAACACACTAATTGATGGTAAAACCAAAAATGAATGTTAGAAAAGTAGCGGGGGATAGATTCGAACTATCGGTCTACGGGTTATGAGCCCGTCGGGATCTCCTGGCTACCCCACCCCGCTTCGTTGATTGATGTTTGTTTTGGAAAGGTACTCCCCCTTCAACATCTACATAGTATATATGCATTTCGTCTAGTGGTAATTTTCGATGTGAAATAAATATATATCTTGTCTCTACAAATAAGGTGCATTGGAGAGATAAAATGGCCTTACCTGATAAATTCAAATGCGTTGTTACAAACTGGGATTACATTTACGACCTTTGCAGGGAAGTTGCAAATGAAGTGAAAGCTTCAGGTTATGAACCTGATATGATAATAGCTCTTGCAAGAGGTGGATGGTTTGCAGGACGTGTGCTGTGTGATTTCCTGGGTCTTGATGATTTGACAAGCCTGAAGATAGAGCACTACCTGGGCACTGCACTTGCCGGTGATGAGCCACTGATAAAATATCCTCTTGCTGATAAGTCTGTTTCTGGGAAGAACATACTTATTGTTGATGATATTGCTGATACGGGCAAGAGTCTCATACATTCTGTTGAATATGTAAATAAACAGGGTCCAAAAGAAGTGAGGACAGCAACCCTTCAGTATCTGAATTCTTCCGAATTTGATCCGGATTATTGTGGTGAGCGCCTTGAGGAATGGGCATGGGTTGTTTTCCCCTGGAATTTCATCGAGGACATGATCGATCTGATTTCAACGCTTATGAAAAAAGAGGGCAGAGTACAGTGGGACATTCCTGCTATCAGGCATGGTCTCTATATTTATCATTCACTGGATTCATTTGCATTTGAGATTGCACAACCTGGTCGTCTTCCTGAAATAATGGACGAAATGCACCGTCGGGGTGTCGTAAGCTCTGTTAGCGAAGACGGAAAGCAATACTGGAAACTTATCTGAATAAAATGAGGGATATAATGCAGGAAAAAGCTGACATTGCAATAATTGGCGGAAGCGGCATATATGATGCAAATCTGCTGGACAAAGTACGTGATGTGGATGTTGATACGCCTTTTGGTAAACCTTCCGACTCCATAACAATAGGGGAACTCGGGGATAAGACCGTTTGTTTCCTGCCAAGGCATGGGGTAGGGCACAGGATATCTCCATCTGAACTGAATTCCAGGGCCAATATCTTCGCGCTTAAAAAACTCGGTGTGAAACGCATAATTGCGGCATCAGCAGTTGGCAGCCTTAGGGAAGAGTTCAAACCGCTGGACATAGTGATTCCAAACCAGATATATGATAATACTAAATCCAGACCATCTACGTTCTTCGAGGACGGGATCGTAGTGCACATGGGATTTGCAGACCCGTTCTGTCCTGAAACTTCAAAGACCATAGTTGATGTTGCCAGGTCCAGAGGTTATGCTGTGAAAGAAGGCGGTACATACGTTTGTATGGAAGGTCCGCAGTTTTCAACCCGTGCAGAATCCCGTGTATATCAGGCACTTGGCTTTGACATTATTGGTATGACTGCAATCCCTGAGGCTAAACTTGCCAGGGAAGCAGAGATCTGCTATTCCATGATAGCTACGGTGACAGATTATGATGTGTGGCATGAGGAAGATGTGACCATTGAAGCTATCATTGAGAATGCCATGAAGAACGAGACTGCTGTAAAAGATATAATTGTGCAATCACTTGACAAACTCAGCCTTAAGCAGCATTGTATGTGCAAGGATGCCCTGATGGGTGCCATAACCACAGTCCCGTCCATGATTCCCTCTGATACCAAAAGGCGTCTTGATCCTTTTATTGGCAGGTATCTCAATGATTGATGAGCTTGCTGTCTGTTACAGACATATCGCAAGTGTTTTAATATATCGTTGTGCTTATTTAATTCGGTGGATCAATGCCTCATAAGTGTACAAGATGCGAATCTATCTTTGTAGACGGTGCTTCAGTAATATTGAGCGGATGCCCTAAATGTGGCTGGAATAAATTCCTTTACGTAAGTGAGGAGGAGGCTGCCGGCTCTGTCGCGAAGGGTGGCGAAGGCACTGAAAATGAGGAAAAGCACACTATTATTGACGAAACATCCCATGAAGGTAATTCTAAAGGACCATCTGAAAAGATTATCCGGGAGATAGATGATATTCTGGGTGTTGAAAAATCCCCTCCCTGTGTTATTGAAGAGGAAGGTGAGCGTGTTGAATCCGTGCGCATTCTTGGCCCCGGTTCCTATGAGCTGAACCTTGATTCCCTACTTGGTCGCAAGGAAATAGTCATGGCCATTAAAGAGGATGGTGCTTACGCATTGCACCTTGCTTCCGTATTTAAGGATAATGATAAGAGGGACAAGAAAAAGAAGAAAAGGTGAGCATTTTCTTTTAGGGGCAGACAATGGATAAGAGCCAGAACAAACGATTCTTTGAAGTTGATGCCTTCCGTGGTATCGCCATCTTTCTGATGGTTATCTATCATTTCTTTTTTGATCTTGATTTTCTCGGGATTCATGAATTTAACACGCATTCCGGTATTCTCCTGATAATAGGACGCAGTGCCGCAATTCTCTTCATATTCCTTGCGGGTGTTTCCCTTACGCTAAGTTATTCCCGCGCATTATCCATACATGGCACACAGAACCAGTTCTCTCATTTTCTCAAAAGAGGTGCAGGTATTTTTGCATGGGGTCTTGTAATCACAGTTGTCACAGCAACCGCCCTTGAACGAGGTACTATCTATTTTGGAATCCTGCACCTCATCGGTGTTTCTATAATCCTTGCCTATCCATTCCTGAAATACAGGAAGTTCAGCCTGATTGCAGGTATTATGTTCCTGTTTGCAGGTGTGGTCATGGATAGAGCCTATGCAGATTTCCCCTGGCTGCTCTGGCTTGGCATCAAACCCTACGGTTTCTATACCCTTGACTACTTTCCACTGATCCCATGGTTTGGCGTGGTCCTGCTGGGTGTTTTCACAGGGAACAGCTTGTATCCTGATTATCAGCGGAGCTTCAGGATGTGTGAGTGTGAGAGCAATGCTGTCGTAAGGTTGCTGGAGTATCTGGGCAAAAAGTCGTTGCTGATCTATCTGGTGCATCAGCCGGTGATTGTAGGGATTTTGTT
The DNA here is from genome assembly GCF_016278385.1 of Methanolobus sp. Classification (GTDB taxonomy): domain Archaea; phylum Halobacteriota; class Methanosarcinia; order Methanosarcinales; family Methanosarcinaceae; genus Methanolobus. Next base: position 42,504 of record NZ_JADQBY010000004.1, on the reverse strand, counting down.
TTTGTTTGCTTCAATTTGAATTGATCGTATTCTGTATGTATAGAAATCCTCAATATTTTGAGAATTCTATGAATAGGTTCAAAGTTAACTGGTTCTAACAAAGAGTTCTGTTTAGAAGTAATATTAATTTGATTGTAAAACACTATATAGATGTAAGCCAGAGGAATATTGGGGTTATAAACAATGGTATACGTACTTATCAAACATAGAGTCGAAGATTTTTCTAAATGGAAACAAGGATTTGACGAGAACGGTTCTACTCGAAAAGCGAATGGTTCCAAAGGTGGAATGGTTTTCCGCACATCAGAAGATCCTAATTCTCTGGCAATCCTTTTCGAGTGGGATTCTATTGAGAACGCACGCAAGTTCACAGAATCTGCAGAATTAAAAAAGAAAATGGGAGAAGTGGGCGTAATCAGCAAACCAGAAATCATCTTCCTGGACAAGATAGAAGACATATCAGTCTGATTGGAATTAGTGATAATGGCCGGGATTCACTCTCGGTTTATTTATTTGTAATTTTTGTGGCTAATCTGAAAGGAGATTTCAGGTGCTTTGAATAGATGTAACTGGAAAACCGGATGTTGGCAAATCGACTGTAGTAGCAGGGGCTGTGGAAAAGCTTGATCTAAAAGCCTGTGGCATCAGGACTGCGGAGATTCGTGTGGCAGGGAATTGTAAGGCTTTTCATCTTATTTTCACTTAACAAATGTCCCGTTTCTGTAATCCTCAAAAGCCTGCTGTAATTCTTCCTGGGTGTTCATGACTACCGGTCCGTACCAGGCAACAGGCTCTCCGATGGGCTTGCCGGTCATCAGCAGGAAACGGACTCCATTCTCTCCGGCATTGATGGCTATCTTTTCACCGTCGTCGAACATGACGAGATTATCTTTTTTGGTGGATGAGCCGCCTTCAAGGTCGAAATACTTTGCTCCATCTACCTCGTATGAGTACTGGTCGTTCTCAGGGTCGAAGTGTCCGTCTCCTTCTATGACGTAGGCTACTACGGTGTATCCGGGTTTTGTCGGATACTCGAAAGAGGTTTTTGCAGGAACAGTTACGTCGAGGTATTCGGGGTCTGTGACAATGTCTTTTACAGGGCCCTGAACTCCGTTTATTTTTCCGCATATTATCTTGATGCGGGTGCCGTTGTCCATGGTGACTTCTGGTATCTGGCTGCTTTTTACTTCCTGATAACGTGGAACCATCATCTTCCGGGATGCAGGGAGGTTGGCCCATAGCTGGAAGCCCCACAGGTTTCCGTTGTTGTCACCTTTTGGCATTTCCTGATGGATTATCCCGCTGCCTGCTGTCATCCATTGCACATCTCCGGGTCCGGTGGCACCTTTATTGTTCATGCTGTCTCCATGCTCCACGTTGCCTTGAAGCACGTAGGTTATAGTTTCCATACCTCTGTGCGGGTGCCAGGGGAAACCCATGGTGTACTCCTTTGGATTATCTGAATGAAAATCGTCAAGCAGTAAGAACGGATCAAGTTGTGGTACGTGGTTAAACCCGAATGCCCTTTTGAGGTGTACTCCTGCACCTTCAATGGTTGGCATGCTCTTCAGTATCTTTCTGACCTTTCTGATGTTTCCCATAATATTCCCTAATGGGATATTGTCTTCAGGTCATATTAAGTGTTTTTAGTACCGGCATGTCAATGAAAAAAAGAAAAGTATTCAATATCGTTTGGCGAATAAATGTAAGTCACTTATCTTTTACCAGTGCATAACTTGCCATGACCTTCAGGTATTCGTGATCCACTTCCATGAGCACTGTCTGGAACATAGCAGCATGTACTTTCTCTTCTTTGGCTATGTCCAGCAGGATGATCTTAAGATCCTCGTCATCGGTAAGATTTGCCATCTGTTCATACATATTTATTGCATCGAACTCTGCCATGATGGCCACTCTCATAATCTCTTTGTCAAGGTCTTCTTTACTTACTTTTTCAATATCAATTGGAACTTCTGAGAACAAATTACCCTCTCCTTGATATTATTTATGTAACTCTTCGTCCACTTCTTCCCTGCCAGCTTCAAGTTCCTCAACCTGCTCTTTGTCCATCCTCAGCAGGAGTGTCTGGAACTCACCTATGTGGGTCTTTTCTTCCTTTGCAACATCAAGGAGAACTCTCCTGACTTCATCGTTCTCGGTCATGCCTGCCATCTGCTCATAAAGATTGATGGCATCCAATTCTGCGATCAGTGCAGCCCTGAGCATTTCTTTATTTATGTCTTCCTTGCTCATCTTTGCAATATCGATAGGTACTTTTGAAAACACTTTTACACACTCCGTTTACTCCGCATTTGTATTTATAAAAATAGAATTGGTCGTTTCGATATCTTCTATCCAAACATCCATATTCACTCCCATTTATCCATGGTTAGTCAGATTACTTAAATTAGCCGGAACCTATTAAAAAAAGAGGGATGTTAAATCCCTCTGATAAAAAAAGTATTACCTCTGTGCAGATATCCTTTCATCCGCACTTTTAAGGATCATCCTTATCATCTCAGTGTATGAGATGCCGGCTATCTTCGCCATCTTTGCCAGATGCCCGTCCCAGCACCATCCTGGGTTGGGGTTGACTTCCAGCAGTTTAGGCGTTCCTGATGAGTCAACTCTCCAGTCCAGACGGGTGTAGTCCCTGCATTCAAGCCTGTTGATAAGTTTCAGACTGCACTCAACTATGAGTTCTTCTGTTTCTTTTGGAAGGTCTGCTGGTGCGGATTTGATTTTCCAGTATGGTGAATCAGGTATCCATTTAGCCTCGTAACCGCATAATCTGGGGAGATCACCGGGCAGTTCCGAGTAATCTTCCTTTGTAAGCGGCAGGACTGTGTAGTTTTCAGGAGGATTTCCTATTATGCCGATGCTCAGGTCCTGTCCTGTAAGGAATTCCTCTACAAGTATGGGTTTATCGTACCCCAGTCCTTCCCTGATGTCGTAAATAGCCCTGACAACCTCATCACGGTTGTTACATACGCTGTGCTGGTTCAAGCCAAAACTTGAGTCTCCGAAGTTTGGTTTCACAATGACTGGGAAATCCATTGGCAGTTCGAACAGGTTGTCCTCTCCTTTTACAACGATTCCCTCTGGCACCGGAACTCCAAGGTCTTTGGCAATACCTATCACAAGTGCTTTATCGTAACAGAAAGCCAGGCACTGTGGGCCTGAACCTGTGTACGGGATGTTCAGCATCTCCATAATGGCAGGTACATGCAGCTCTTTCTTGGGGTCATTCCCGAATCCTTCATCACAGAGGTTTAAAATGAAATCTATCTTTCCTCTCAGTTTTGAAAGGTCGCTAATAAGCGTATCATGGTTGTCTAGGTATTTGACAGAATAACCTTCTATCTCGTTGAGGCTGCCTTTTAGCTGGTCAATGGTGTATATGTCGTCGTCATCAAAGATGCCACATGGTTTTAGTGAATCATTTTTCCTCGGGTCACCGAAGACCACAACAACATTCTTTTCAATATCCTTCACTTTTTTCTTCTTAGGCGTCCAGTCTTTCCTCACAGATGCAGTGACCAATATGCGTTTCTCCATCATTCCGAGATCCTGGTTTCTAAGTGTCTGGGAATCGATGGAGTCTACCATCTCTATGTCGACGAACTCTGCCTTTTTCAGAAGCTCTATCATTGATTCGGTGGTGTAGAGGCGTTCTGCATAGAACTGGTCTGCAATAACTCCTGAGGTATCGTTAACAATTACTTCTCTTGATATCAGTTTCTGTCCGTCTGTGGATATGGAGCGTTCCCTGCAGACGAAGTTATGTTTATCTATCCATTCCCACGAACGTGGCTGGTATTTTTCTTTTAGATATGATCCGTCGGCAACATCCAGTAAGATCTTTCCCCACGGTTTGAGGACCCTTTTTACTTCTTTCAGTACTCTCAGGTCTTCATCAGATGTCTCAAAATAACCAAAACTGTTTCCAAGGAGCATTACAGCATCAAAGGTGTCTGTTGGATGGGGTGTTTTCCTTGCATCCCCTTCTTTGAACCTGACTCCAAGACTCTCCTTCTTTGCAGAGTTCTTTGCCCTTTGTATGAGATAGTGTGACCTGTCAAGTCCTTCAACATTTTTAAATCCCCTTCTTGCAAGCTCAAGTGAATGCCTGCCCTGCCCACAGCACAGGTCAAGTACATGGCTTTCAGGATTAATATTGAGAATTGAAGAGAATGTATCTATTTCCTGTCTGGTGATGGATGCATCATCAACGATATCTGCATCGGTTTTCAGGTAGAGTGAATTGAATATTTTCTTCCACCAGTCCGGGTTCACATGCTCTTCAAGGTGCGGTACAGGTCCCAATGTCCTTGGTTTTTGTTTTTCTTTGTTCTGGTAATCTTTAGATCTATCTTTCATCAGGTATAACCCTCTAATTTTCGGAATGTATAATATATGCAACCAACGCTCGATAGGGGTTATAAGAATAAAAAACCTGTGATAAAATCTTTTATTGCAGTATTAGTTCACTTATAGTGCTTGAATTCGTTTAAAAAATGAATATAAATGTTGATACTGGTTTTTTCTTTAAAATAAGCTTATTTACTTAATTAAAGCTCAAATAAATCTCTTATAGTCTTTTAAATCTCTTATATATTGTGTTTATGTATCGTTTGTCTTGTTTTTCAAAGAATGTGGCAGTATTAAAGATAGGCATTCACTTACAGGAAATCGCTAAGATAAGTCTGTCTCTCATCAAGTTTTTCAAGTTTAGTGACCCCGACTCCCAGTAATCGGAATCTCCCTTTTCCAAGAAACTCTTCCATAAGGCTGCAGGATGTTTTTCTGATTGCCTCTTTGTCCGTAGTGGCTGCATGTAATGTCCTTGCCCTTGTGTATGTCCTGAAATCTTCAAAACGCACCTTGAGGGTCACAGTCCTGAACCTGAAACGCTTTTTGAGGAGTGATACATAGACCTTCTCTGAAAGGCTGGTAAGTGATTTTTCGATATCTTCGGCATCTGATAGGTCTTCATCAAAAGTATCCTCAGTGCTGATGGATTTCACTTCTTCGCGTTCCTTTACTTCGCGCATGTCTACACCGTTTGCAAGCTGGTGCATTACTACTCCGAACTTCCCGAAACGCGCTATAAGAAGCTGGACATCACATGATGCAAGCTGTCCCACAGTTTCTATTCCCATTTCCTGAAGAATGGGTTGTGTCTTCTTTCCTATGCCCGGTATCTTTGATACATGAAGGGGAAATAGAAAATCCTGTATATCTTCCGGTCTTACAATTGTAAGTCCGTCGGGTTTATTGAAATCAGATGCTATTTTTGCAATGACCTTGTTGGGTGCGACTCCTATGGAGCATGTAAGTCCCTGCAATCGCTTGACTTCGCTTTTGATCTTTCTTGCAAGCAGAGTCGCAGACTCATAATCACTTATCGAATCCCCAATATCGATGTAAGCCTCATCCACACTTACCTGCTGGAATTTGTCTGCAAAAATACGTATGATATTCATTATTTTTTCAGAAGCATCTTTGTAAAGATTCATGTTGACCTGAAGGAAAACTGCATCAGGGCAGAGCCGGTAGGCTTTTGATATGGGCATTGCGGAATGTATTCCAAATTCCCTTGCCTCGTAGGAGCATGTACTTACAACTCCTCTTCCGCTGCCGCCCTTCGGGTCTGAACCCACAACAACCGGTAATCCTTTCAGTTCCGGTCTTTCTCTTACTTCCACAGAAGAGTAAAAACTGTCCATGTCCAGATGCAGTGTTATCCGTTCCCTGGGTGAGCTTTTCATTCAAACCTTATGTATATTTCCGGATTTAACTAATTATGCCTGCCTCAACAGAACCCTGGTATAATATCCCGGACCATGGGCAAGTGTTATCAAGTTAATAGCTAGTTAAAGGGTACAGGTGTGAAAATGTACGTTTATATAGCGATGCTGGCATATGTTGTTGTCCTTTTCCTTACCTTGCGGGATATTCGCATCTATAAAAGAACTCGTCTTGGCTCTTACCGCAAAGGTGTCATAAAAGGTATTCTGGCATCAACACTTATTCTTCTGGGAATATTTATTGCATACTTAAATCCCAATATCGGCCTTCTAATTGTGCTCATTGCTCTCTTTTTTAATCAAAAAGGCACAAGAGAGCCAGTTTTCAAAGACGCAAAAGCAATTGACCGTCTTCTGGGAAAAACAGATATATAATTAAGTCTTCAGGTGCATTTCAGTATTCCAAAAGGTATAAATGTAAGGGTATTTATTATAACCCGATACAAGTTACTATCATAGAGTTTCATTTTAATAATAATGGAGAATTATCATGGGAAATATTAGACAAACCAATATCAAGAGAATTTCAATTCGCTTAGTAGAAAAGCATGGTGATGTATTTACAACTGACTTCGATAAGAATAAGCCACTTGTGTCAAAGTACACCACCATTGAGAGCAAGGTTATCAGAAACCGTGTAGCTGGTTACGTGACAAGAAAGATGACACATAAGCCATTACAGTAATTTATTTGGAGAGGGGATATTCCCATGTTCAAAGGAGTTTTGCCTGCTCTTGTAACGCCATTCTCTAGTGATAATAGCATTGATGAGGAAAGTTTCAGAAATATTGTCAATTATGTTGAAGAAGGTGGCGTTTCCGGAGTTGTTGTCAGTGGCACGACCGGTGAATCTGCTACCCTGTCAACAGGGGAGCATAAACAGCTGATCAACCTTTGTGTTGATTGTGCGAAGGTTCCTGTCATGGCAGGTACTGGTTCTAACAACACTGTTGAAGCAGTTGAACTCACAAAACATGCGGCGGACTCCGGGGCAGATGGTGTTCTTATTATATCCCCCTATTACATTAAACCCAATAATGCAGGACTAATTGCTCATTTTAAGAAAATAGCGGAATCTGCTGATATCCCTATTGTACTATATAACGTACCTTCCAGAACAGGACAGGATATGCCTTTGGAAGTAATTATTGAGCTTTCAAAAGTAGGGAACATTGTGGCTGTAAAAGAGGCAAGTGGCAATATTGGAAAAGTGTCACAGATACTTGAACAGACTGTCGATGAAGATTTTGTAGTTCTCTCAGGTGAGGACGGACTTACATTTCCAATACTTGCTATGGGCGGAGCAGGTGTGATATCTGTTGTTGCCAACATTGTTCCTGAAATGATGGTAAAGCTCTATGATGCTGTAAAAGCCAGTGATTTCGAAACTGCAAAAAAACTTCATTTTGAAATGGCACCTCTTATCCGTGAATTATTCACAGAGACCAATCCAATTCCTGTGAAGCGCGCTGTGGAACTTCTCGGTCTGTCAAGTGGAGCTATGAGACTCCCTCTTGCGCCTCTAAGTGAAGGGAACAGCGTTGAACTCGAAAAGGTTCTTCGCAGCATGGGGTGCATCTTATGATAAACGTTGGAGTTACCGGTGCTTCGGGAAGAATGGGCAGACTCCTCATTGACAATATCATCAGGTCTGAAGATGTTTGCTTAACAGCAGCTTTCGATCTTATGAACATCGGTGAGGATGTGGGCGAGGTAGCTCATATAGGTACTTTGAACGTCCCATTGTCCCATGTTGATGACATGGAATCTGTTTTGAAAAACACCGGCACTCAGGTGCTTATTGATTTTACCATTGCGAATGCTACAGCGGTCAATGCCCCAAGGGCAGCAGCATGTGGTGTGAGTCTAGTGGTAGGTACTACCGGTCTGACTCCTGAGCAGAAAAAATCCATAGAGGATTCAATTACCAGCAACAATGTAGCAGGAATTATCTCACCTAACTACTCAGTTGGTGTGTATGTGTTCTTCAAGCTCCTTGGTGAAGCAGCAAAGTATCTTGATGATGTTGATATTGAGATCATTGAAGCCCACCATAATCAGAAGAAAGATGCTCCAAGTGGCACCGCCAAAGGAGCTGCTGAAGTTATCAGCAAGGTTCTTGGCGGCAAAGATTATGTCTATGGCCGTGAGGGTCTTGCTCCACGTGGAAAAGAAATAGGTATTCATGCTGTTCGTGGCGGGGATATTGTAGGTGATCATACAGTCCTCTTTGCAGGTGATGGTGAAAGGATCGAAATAAAACACCAGGCTCATTCAAGGCAGGCATTTGCAGGCGGTGCGGTAAAAGCAGCTGCATGGATTGGTAATGCTGAACCCGGGCTTTATACCATGCAGGATATTCTTGGCCTTTAATGGCAAAACCTTTTTTTTGGAACAGACGTGTTCATTTGTGGCATAGTTCGAGTGATTTATTTGCATAAAAGTTCATGTTAAATCATTAACAATGGCCATCAATTATATATATGTGTTATTATATATTATAAATTGTAGCATGTGTATTTTGGTGCCATGATTTCTACCTCCAACCGTTTCTTCCTTTTTATTTATTTAACTCTACTCTAGAGCAGATGCTCTGCAATATTCTCTGATATCATCCGGCCACAGTAAAAACATCTGAGTTTCAGGCATGTATCTTCAGTATCCACTTTGAACTTCGAGGTGATGGGTTCATCACTATTGGAAATACAATTAGGGTTTATACATCCTACAACGTTCTCTACAAAAGATGGTATATGCACCTTGTTCTTGCTTGTTACATTGAAGTTGCGTATGATGTTGATAGTTGCGTTAGGTGCAATAAGCGCTATTCTGTCAACCTCTTCAACCTTAAGTTCACGATTCTCGATCTTCACGACATCTTTTTCCCCATATTTTCCATGGGAGTTGATCAGGACACTTACGACTCCGTGGGATGAATCAGGCAGTCCGAGTATCTTTAGCACATTTAATGCTTTTCCTGCAGTGATGTGGTCTATAACAGTTCCATTCTCTATCCTGCGCACCCTTAGTTCTGTTTCGATGTCAGTCATTCTATAGCCCCCAAAACCAGTCCTAAAAGTGCCATGCGTACAGGTACTCCATAGAATGCCTGCTTGAAGTAACATGCATGGGGTGTATCATCAATTTTTGTATCTATCTCGTTAACCCTTGGCAACGGATGCATGATTTTTAATTCAGGTTTCACATCTTTTAATGTTTCAATTGTTATCTTAAGCTTATTTGCAACTTTCTGATATTCTGCAGCATCCGGGAATCTTTCCTTTTGTATGCGCGTCATATAAAGCACATCAACATCATTGATGGCATCCTCAATTGAATCAGTTTCAATGATTTTTGCACCCCTTGCTATTATGTCGCTGATTATCTCTTCCGGCATACGAAGTTCTTTTGGGGATATCAGTGTTATTTGTGCGCCATATAGGGATAACGCATAACAAAGAGAATGCACGGTCCTTCCGTATTTCAGGTCACCTGCAAGTGCAATCTTTAATCCTTCAAGGTGGCTCTCACGCTTAATGGTGTAAAGGTCAAGCAGTGTCTGTGTTGGATGGTGGCCTGCACCGTCTCCTGCATTAAGAATAGGCACTATTGAGAATTCAGAGGCAAGCTGCGCTGCACCTTCTTTAGGGTGACGTAACACAATAGCATCTACGTAGCCATCGACAACCCTAATGGTATCCGCCAATGTTTCTCCTTTGGCTATGGAACTTGCATCCACCGATCCCAAATTCAGTACATCTCCTCCAAGCCGCAACATTGCAGTCTCAAAAGACATCCTGGTTCTGGTACTTGGTTCAAAAAAGAGGACTGCAAGAACTTTTCCGGCAAGCATGTCTGATTTCTGTTTCCCATGTGCAATGGGCTCCATCTTTTCAGCAGCATTGAGGATATGATCGATCATTTCCCTTGGGAATTCTCTCATGGAAATGATATGTTGGTCCTTGAATTTCATTGACTACTAGAGGCATTACATGGGATATAATATTTGCCTGATAATGGGGATATATGTATTCAGAGTTCATTTTGCTTTATATCTTCTGTCAGCGTATCCCATTCATCTGTATTCACATCATTGCATATTTGCCGGTTTTTGAAAATGACTTTTCTTTTTGAGGATATTGTCAGTTCCTTAAGGTCCATAATCGCCCGCATAACACCCGCTGCTTGATCAAAGAGTTCTTTTGCTTCCTCGCAATTTAGATGATCATGTTCAAGGCAGTCGTCGTATTCTTTTTCTTTATCGCACAAGAGCTCTAAAAAATAATCAATGTTTTTCAGGTCATCCTCGTCCAGCTTAGTTTTATTGACTATCTCCCAGACAACTTCATGAAGGTTTACCTCTTTTCCTTTGATGTATATCTTATTGGGAATCTGTTCTCCTACCCAGAAAAGACACTTATGGAGTCTGTTCAGCAATATTTGTCGTTCCTGATCGGATATCTCTTCATTTTCAGTCATTTTTCTCCCGGATTATTTCACAAGATATTAGTTTTGCGTGATTAAATTTATAGGTTTTCAAGTATTTTAGTAGTGTAAGTATTTCCAAAGGTGATCATATCAAACCAATCATTCAGGTAGCTCTTGACATTTTAGAAACGGACCGAGCAATACAGATAGCAAAAGAATCTCTTGAAGGGGGTGTGGACTGGATCGAGGTCGGAACGCCGCTCATAAAAAGCGATGGCATGGATGCCATTAGGGAAATCCGGAAAAATTTTCCTGGCAGGACAATTATCGCAGATATGAAAATAGCGGATACCGGCTCTATAGAAGTTGAAATGGGTGCAAAAGCAGGTGCAGACATTGTTGTTGTACTTGCCAGTGCCGATGATTCCACCATTCAGGAAGCGATACGTGCCGCAAAAAAATATGGTGTGAAGATAATGGCAGACCTGATATCTGTCAATGACCCTGTTTCCCGTAGTATCGAACTGGAAAAGATGGGGGTTGATTACATTAATGTGCATGCGGGCATAGACCAGCAGATGGGAGGTCAGGATTCACTTGCCATAATGAAAGAAGTCGTGAAACACGTGAGTATTCCTGTTGCCATAGCAGGCGGGCTGGACGCAGATTCATGCTCGGAAGCTGTGACCTCTGGCGCGAACATTGTGATTGTTGGGGGAAATATTATTCGCTCATCCAATGTGACCGCCTCAGCAAATGCCATCCGGCAAAGTGTTGATTTTCCTTCTGTTGCACCTGTATTGAAAACATCACATGACGAAGAGATCCGTAAGATACTGGAAGGTGTTTCCACTCCCAATATTTCAGATTCCATGCATCGTAAAGGGGCCATGCAGGATATATTCTCCATGGTGGCTGGTAAAAAAATGGTTGGTACTGCGGTTACGGTCCAGACCTTCAAAGGTGATTGGGCCAAGGCTGTGGAAGCCATAGATGGGGCAAAGGAAGGGGACGTGATTGTTATTTATAACGGCAGCAGGCATGTTGCGCCCTGGGGTGGCCTTGCAACCCTAAGCTGTCTTAACAGGGGTATAGCAGGAGTTGTCGTCGATGGGGCAGTGAGGGATATAGATGAAATTCGTAAAATAGGGTTACCTGTTTTTGCAACCTGTAATGTTCCTAATGCCGGAGAGCCCAAAGGGTTTGGTGAAATAAATTCTGAAATAGTCTGTGGAAACCAGTCCGTAAATCCGGGTGATTATATCATCGGAGATGATAATGGTGTCGTGGTAATCCCAAAGGAACGTGCTTATGAGATTGCAAGGCGTGCAAAGGAAGTCGAAAAGACCGAACAGCGCCTTTTTGAAGAGATACGCAGAGGATCAACCCTCTCAGAGGTCATGAAACTGAAAAAATGGGAGAAACACTGAAATGATAGAAATACTCAAAGTACTTGCATGCATGCCTTTTTTACTGTATGCCTGCTATGCTGATATCAAAACCCGCCGTGTTGTCAATGAAGTATGGATCATGATGTTTGGCGTTGGATTCATCTTTATAATGTACGACCTTATGACCTATGGTTTTCCATATCTCATACGCAACATACTTACATTCCTTTTCATCTTCGCCTTTGTGTATGTGCTTTTCCAGCTAGGGGCGTTTGGTGGTGCTGATGCTAAGGTTCTAATGGTTATTTCTCTGATAATCCCCACGTTTCCGGCAATTATGATAGGTTCAACATCACTTCCTGTATATGGAGTTCCACTTTTCAATATCTTTGCTTTTAGTGTATTTGGAAATTCTGTAATACTCACGATCATAGTGCCTATAGGACTTTTCCTATACAACCTGCTTAAAAATCCCACAGAGTCATTAAAGCGGCCATACTACATGTTCATCGGTTACATCATGCCTATTTCCAAACTGGAAAAAGGACATTTTCGCATGATAGATGCTTACAGTAAAACCAAGGATGGTGTTAAGTTCAAATTTTCAAGGTCAGGTACTGAACTTAGTTCTGAAGTGATATCTGAATTGAAAGGCTACCAGAAAGCTGGAAAAGTAAAGGGTGGTGTGTGGATAACTCCCGGTCTTCCATTTATGATTCCTATCACCGCAGGTTTTATCACCGCAGTGGTATTCGGGGACCTTATTTTTTATATAACACTGCAATTCATGATGATGTGAATTGCTCTTTTTCTTTTCATTAACTTTTAATAGCCGGGCTTACAAATTACTAATTAGAGGTGGGTTATATGACAGAGAAAAATCCTGAAGATAAAACGCAGAAAAAATACGAAAAGGAAGCAAAAGTAAATCCTATTCATCCGGGTGACCAGAGGGTTCGCCCTAAAAGGCATCTGCTGGATACATGTGAATAATGAATTTGAAAATTCGATCATTATCATTTATTTTTGATAAGTGATTGATATATATTCCTTATTTCCTCATCGGAATATGTGCCGCCCAGTTTGTCTTTTATTGCTATGAGGAGGTCATTTTCCAGTTCACTCAATGCTCTGAGTACCATTTCTTTTTTGAGCGCAGGTTTTGGGCTTGTCAAAGAACTTGTTTTAGCACTATTTTCTTTTTTGACAACTGCTTTGGAAGCATTCTTTTTATCGATTGTTTGTTTACCCTCAGGTCCGTCACAATGCTTTGCTATTTCCTTAAGGAACATGTCTCCATATTTCTTGAGTTTGTATTCTCCTACACCGGTTATTTTCAAGAGTTCTGCTTTATCTTGCGGCTTTTTAGCAGCCATCTGACGAAGACTGGTGTCCGCAAACACGATATATGGGGGTACGTCCTGCATCTGGGCCAGTGATATACGCAGTTCCTTCAGTTTGTTGAAAAGATCTTTATCGGGGTCATCACTTACTTTCCTGTGTAGGGTCGGAGATGGTGATCCAAAGTTTTCTTCTCTGATGGGTGAAGAAGAAACTGGCTCATAATCTTCCTGGCAGTCCTCACTTACTTTTCGTGTGAAGGTTACCATTCTTTCACCAGCGAGGACTTCCTCACTCTTCCGGTTCAATTTTAGCAGGGGGTAACGCGCACCCTCTACTTTTATAACATCCTGTCGCACCATTTCTCTTGCCATGTCCAGCCAGACTGCTTTTAGATGCATGTCTCCCTGTCCGAAGTTTTTGAGAAGGTGGTGTTTCTTGTCAGTGATCTTCTTTGCCCGGCTGCCGGTGAGCACATCAATCACATGGTTCATTCCAAATCTCTGGTCAAGTTCCTTTATGCAATTAATTAGCAGCTTTGCATCACCTGTTCCATCAACTTCAATGCGTGGTTGCAGGCAAACGTCACATTTCCCGCAATTCTCTTCTAACACTTCTTCCCCAAAATACCCAAGCAATACTTTCCGGCGACATACATTGGTTTCGCAGTAATCTACCATGTCATTGAGCTGTTTGAGGGCGATGTCTCTTTCTTCTTTCTTATCTTTCTGTTTGATGAAATACTCTATTTTGTATTTGTCACCACGACTGAAGAAAAGAACACACTCGCATTCCAAACCATCCCTGCCACCTCGTCCGGTTTCCTGATAATAGCCCTCAAGGTTTTTGGGAAGGTCGTAATGGATTACAAAACGAACATTAGGCTTGTCGATTCCCATTCCAAAGGCAATAGTAGCGACAATGATGTCTGTCCTGTCTTTAATGAACAGATCCTGGTTCTTTTCTCTCTGATTGTCTGTAAGGCCCGCATGGTATGGAAGTGCGTTGAAGCCGGCTTTCCTTAGTTTGGTGCTAAGGCTGTCAACTGTCTTGCGGCTTTGACAATAGATTATGCCGCTATCTCCTTTTTTCTTTCTCAGGTACTGGAGTAAATTGTCATATGTGTCTTTTTTTGCCCTGACCCGATAAAACAGGTTTTTGCGATTAAAACTTGCAACATATGTTTTTCCTTCTGCAATACCAAGCTGCTGAATCGTATCTTCCCTGACCTTTGGCGTAGCAGTTGCAGTAAGTGCAATGATGGGGACATTTGGGAATTTTTTCTTAAGGTAATTGAGCTTGCGATACTCCGGTCTGAAGTCATGTCCCCATTCGGAAATACAATGGCTCTCATCAATTGCAAAAAGAGTTACATTCAAACCTTTGAGCAGCGTAATAGTGCTTGACATATTCAGTCTTTCAGGCGCAACATACAGTATCTTTATCTCTCCCCTTTTCAGTTCTTCATATATGCGCTTTGACTCGGCAGGCTTCAGCGTGCTATTCAGGTAGGCCGCATCAACGCCGTTCTCTTTCAGGCTGTCCACCTGGTCTTTCATGAGTGATATAAGGGGAGATACGACTACTGTAATGCCATCCCTCAGAAGGGCAGGAAGCTGGTAACAAAGGGATTTCCCTCCTCCGGTGGGCATTAGCACAAAAGTATCCCGGTCATTGAGCACATCGTTAATTATGTCTTCCTGAAGGGGACGAAAATCAGAATATCCAAAATACTTCCGGAGAGTTTCGTGCATCTTTTGACCATACTTGCTTTTACTGCATATATCTAACTGAGGTATTTAATTGTCTTGTATGCAGGGTGAAAGTATTCTATATCTTCCAAACCTCTTTCTGGGGAGATGTGAGTGATTGGTGCTCAAATAGGACTGTTTTTTGATTATTCTTTCCGGCAAGGCTCTTATGTCCGGGCGAGCATTAATATGTACGAAATACTATTTCAGGGTAAAATCCCTAAAAATTCCCATAAAAATCTCATATTTGGAGTTATCATTCATGGTAAAAGTAGACAAATTCATTCCTAAGGCAATAGATAAGATTCAGCAGCAGATAGATGGCAGAGCCATTATTGCACTTTCCGGAGGTGTAGACAGTTCAGTATGTGCAATCCTTGCACACCGTGCTATTGGTGACAAACTGACACCTATATACATTGACACCGGGCTTATGCGCAAGGGTGAGACCGAGAGAATAAAGGAAATATTCTCCGACATGAACCTTCAGGTAGTAGATGCAAAGGATCGTTTTCTCTCAGCCCTTGCAGGTATAGAGGATCCTGAGGAGAAACGCAAGGCAGTCGGTGAGGCTTTTATACGTGTCTTTGAGGATGAGGCAAAGTTACTGAAAGCCGAATATCTGATTCAGGGTACCATTTACCCTGACCGGATAGAATCCGAAGGTGGCATAAAATCACACCACAACGTCGGTGGTCTTCCTTCAGTTATGGATTTTAAGGCAATTGTGGAACCAATAGATGACCTGTACAAGGATGAGGTCCGCGAGGTTGCCCGTGCACTGGAACTCCCTCATGAGATATCTGAGAGGATGCCTTTCCCTGGTCCCGGTTTATCAGTAAGGATCGTCGGCAAGGTCACTGAGGAGCTTGTAGATGCTGTAAGGGAAGCAAATGCAATTGTTGAAGAAGAGCTTGTAGAGCAATTCCATCCCTGGCAGACCTTTGCCGCAATTGTGGGCAAGGGCACAGGAGTCAAGGGTGATGTGAGAGTACATGGCTGGATAGTTGCTGTAAGGGCAGTAGGTTCAAGGGACGGCATGACTGCAGAAGCAATGGAGCTTCCATGGAGTGTTCTTAGAACTATAGAATCGCGTATCACTGCAGAGATCCCTTCAGTTGCGAGGGTTCTGTATGATCTGACCCCCAAACCACCAGCTACAATAGAGTTCGAGTGAATATTACATTTATACTAAGAGTTCAGGCAAATGTCATTAAATAAAGAAGTTCTTGATATCCGTAATCGCCAGAGGATAAAACCCTCTCGTACCAACGAGCCTGCTGCTGTGTGGGCCGGGAAAGACCTTCTCGGTACTGAGCAGGTAGACACCATTACTATAATTTTTAAGACATCCGGATGCTGGTGGGGTAAGGCAGGAGGCTGCACCATGTGTGGCTATGTCTATGATAGTGCACATACCGCTCCATCAGACGATGACTTGTTAGCCCAGCTTACAAGAGCAATGAGGAAGGCTTCGGATTTTGATAAGTTCATGGTCAAGATATTCACTTCCGGCAGTTTCCTTGATACGAATGAGATTCCTCTTGAGGTGCGGCACAGGATACTGGGTGAACTTGATGCTGATGAAAGGGTCGTAAAAGTACTGGCTGAAACACGTCCGGAATTTGTGACAGAAGAAAGTGTAAAGGATTGTGTAAGCACTCTTAAAAACACGGCATTTGAAGTTGCAATGGGTCTTGAGACCAGTTCTGATGTAATCCGTAAAAGATCTATCAACAAAGGATTCACATTCAAGAACTTCATCGATGCCGCAACGGCAGCAAGAGCAAATGGTGCAACAGTAAAATCATATCTGATGCTGAAACCTCTGTTCCTGTCTGAAAAAGAGGCATTGGAGGATATCATACAGACAGTGCGTGATGCTGTGCAGTATTCTGATACTTTTTCCATTAATCTGTGTAATGTCCAGCGCGGTACATATGTTGAGTATCTATGGGAAAGAAAGCAGTATCGACCTCCCTGGTTATGGAGCATTGTGGATATATTGCAGAGGACGAAGAAAGATTTCCCTGATATGATAATCACATCCGATCCTGTAGGTGCAGGTTCTAAAAGAGGTCCGCGTAACTGCAGGGAATGCAGTCATGACGTTGCAGATGCCATCAGGTTGTTCTCGCTTACGCAGGACCTTTCATGTCTGGAGCATCTTTCCTGCGATTGTAAAAATCTGTGGGAGCAGGTACTGGAACTCGATGACCATACATTCGGCAGTCCGATAATGGATTAAAAATAACATTAAGATGAGTTCTCATTCATCTTCTTTTTTGTAGACCATTGTACCGATTCCGGTATTTGTGAAAAGTTCAAGTAACACTGAGTGGGACACACTTCCATCTATTATGTGTATTTTCTCAACTCCGCTCATAACCGATCCGGCGGCACTTCTCATCTTAGGTATCATCCCTCCTGATATTAGCCCACTGTTTATCAGTTCTTCAATTTCTTCAACAGCAACTCTTGAGATGCGTGAACTCCTGTCATTAATGTCTCTCAGAAGGCCAGGGACGTCGGTCATAAGGATTAGTTTTTTTGCCTTAAGAGCGGCTGCTATATCGCCTGCAACGGTGTCTGCATTGATGTTCAGTGCCTTACCATTGATGTCCATGGCAATTGGTGATATCACCGGTATATAGTCTTCCCGAATTAGTATGTTGAGGAGGTCTGTGTTAATTATCTCTGTATCTCCTACCCATCCCAGGTCTACCTCGTGTTCCACATCTTCAATCATAACTTTCTGGAATGGTTTTTTCTTTGCGATGATCATCTTCCCGTCTTTTCCGGAAAGTCCAATCCCTTTAGCACCGTGTTTTCCAATAAGTGCAACGATTTCGGTGTTTATATTGCCCACAAGGACCATGCGTGCGATCTCAAGTGTTTCATCGTCTGTTATCCGCAGGCCGCCTACAAATTGGGATTCTTTGCCCATGCGCTTCATCTTTTCGGAAATCTCCGGTCCGCCCCCGTGAACTATGATAGGGTGTATCCCTACAAATCTCAGAAGAACAATGTCCTGTATGATGTCACTCATCACTTCAGGATTGACCATGGCATGGCCACCTACTTTGATAATCATTATTGAATCGTGGAAATCCCTTATGTAGGGCAATGCCTCGATTAGCACATTCTCTCGATTAAGTGTCATTATATATACCTGCGATTAAATTTCTAAGTCCTATATATCTTCGATTGAAATCCGGAGCTTATAATTATATGCTCAAATGATTTAAAAGTTATTTCAGCCGCAGGAATAAGGATGCAAAAAATATATGTAAAACAAAAGGACCCATGCGATGAGTCCTTTTATGAAATTCAGACTTTTTCCAGCTTTTCAATGCCTACCTTCTTTACAAAAGGCTTGTTGATCTTGTCAGGCATCCAGTTTGGTTTGTTCTTTGGGGCTGCAACTTTTTCTTTCCAGCCTTTGAATACGTGTACCTTCTTTGTTCCACGCTCACGAAGCCTGATTTCATCTGGCTTTGATTTTGTTCCTTTTCCTCTATTTGCCACTTTAAGAGCAGCCTGTCTGGGCTGTTTCCCTGTGAACACCCCATGTTCATTTCCTTTCTTGTCTCTTAACACAAAATTTCTTGTTTCAGACATGATATCACCTCGTAATCATTATGCGATTACCACTGATATCCGTATTTAGTATATAAGGTATATATATTTTTCTTTTAATGTTGTCTTTTGTTCTTGTTTTACTACATATCTCGTGATTTAGGGCGTGATTCTACATGAAATATGGATGAATTATTATAATATTTTCATTTAGTCTCAGTTTGTAAGAGAGCAGTATGTGGCAACATATCAAGTCAACTTGATTTACAGTAATGCGCTTCTACCTCTTCATAAGGGGCGTATGTTGTTGTATTTGTACTTTGTATATTCTTCTGTTTCTACTTTGTTTTCTTTTAGTATCTGGGGAACTTAACACAACATTTACATGTAATGACTCCCTTTCAGCATGATATATCTACCATTGTAGAATGGTTTACCATCTTTTGAATTTTAGAGGTTATTATAATGGAAGTCCCTGTTGTTAAACTACCTGATATACAGGCAAACAAGCCGCAGATACCTATTAACCTGACTCGCGTCGGTGTTACTAATGTAAAAAAACTCGTTCAGATCAAGAGGCAGGACAAGCGTCCTGTTATCCTGATATGCACTTTTGATATCTTCGTAGATCTGCCTTCTCATCTGAAAGGCGCGAACCTGTCACGCAACTTTGAGGCAGTGGACGAAGTTCTTGAAAAAGCAGTAAACATGCCTGTCTATGAAATAGAACAGTTGTGTAGCGATGTTGCCCAAAGCCTGTTGAAACGCCATGAATATGCCACACGTGCAGAAGTAATTCTGAAAAGTGAGTATGTCGTAAAAAGAGAATCTCCTTCTACAAAGATGGAGTGCCAGGAAGTCGTGGAAATATTTGCTGAAGCGATTGCCATGCGTGAAGACATCGAGAATATAATCGTCAAGAAACTCATTGGTGCAGAGGTTGTGGGAATGACTGCATGCCCATGTGCTCAAGAGATTATGAGAGATAATGCAATGAAGGAACTGGTAAAAATTGGTGTTGATGACAAACATATTGCGGAATTCCTTCATAGAGTTCCTATGGCAACACACAACCAGCGTGGACGCGGTATAATCTCAATTGAAGTAGAAGGCAATGTTTTCGTTTCACTTGAGAATATAATAGAGATTATTGAACGATCCATGAGTTCCAGTGTATTTGAGCTCCTTAAGCGTTCTGATGAGGCAATGGTTGTTCAGACTGCACACAATAATCCTAAGTTTGTGGAGGATTGTGTAAGGACCATGGCAAAGAACGTTGTCAAGGATTTTGAACATCTGCCCAATGAGGCAATTGTGACGATCAAACAGATCAATGAAGAAAGCATACACAGGCACAATGCTTTTGCTGAAAGGGTTGCAAGCCTTGGTGATCTGCGCCTGGAAATCTCTCAGGATGCTTAACTATTAATCTGTCTGGTTTCATATAACATCCATAAGTTAAATTAAATTATAGGAGTTATATCGTGGAAGATTCAGCAAAGATCGAAACTCTGGGTATGGACGGCAATCCGATTGAAATAGGATCTATTGTCAGGTACATGAATACGGGTACTGTAGGAATGGTTCTCGATCTTAAAACAGATGATGACGGTGTCTGGGTGTTGGTAGATCGCACCAATCTTTTTTACAAGCCTGAGACGCTTGTCATCGCAGATGCCAGCGACCTGAAAGAAGAAATTAAATCCCGTACTTCTGTCAAAGATGCTGAATCATATATACAGACTTACGGAGCAGAAGACGAAGCCGGATATGATATTGGACAGGTAACAGGCGGCGGCTAACCGCCTTTACATGTCTGTTTTAAAACACGAATTTAAATAAGGCCTTCTTTTTCAAGTAATGTTAGTGAGCGTATCCATTCACCTTTTGGTTCTCTGGAAGTTCCCACGACAAGTCTTTTAATGTCGCCAACTTGCTCAACAACACCCTGTGCTTCAATTATTTCTCCGGGGAGTGCCTGTCCTGCATAGGTGTGGGTGTATGAAAGCACGTGGTCTATCTCATCATGTTCAACTTTGTATACTGAAGGGCTGTCAAAGGCAAGGTCTGCATTTGTGACCTTTGCTTCTATTTTCATAGTTCCGATGTCCTTCCCACGTAAAGTAGGCTCTTGTATCTGCTCCCAGTCACGGACAAAGAGAAGATCGAAATATGTACCATCAACCATTCCGCGATTGCCCTTTCTTTTCTCATGGGCGATGAATTCCTCAAATGATATCTCAGGGATGCGTTTATTGTATATTTTCTTCCACATCGTTCCATCAATATCTTCTATGGGTCCGGGTTCTGCCTTTGCCTCTGCGATGGCATCCCTTGCTGTGAACCATTGTTCGCCGTAGACCACAAAGTCAATGTCTGAGCCTTCGTTCTGAAGTCCGGGTAAAAGTGAGCCGGTAACGCCCATCATTTCCCGGTCGATGTCCGCTTTCTCAAGAACATCCACAACGGCCTTCACTCTTTTGTCAGAGTCATATAGGCTGTCAATAACACTGTTTGGAGGAAGTACTTTTTTGATCTGGTCTTCAGGTACTACATGCACATCCTCAACCCATTCGGGACGGTTTGCACGCATGAAGTCAAAAGCCACGTCAAAATCATATTTCTTATAGCGTTTACCGTTAAGTTCTCGTTCTCCTTCCTCGTCAGGCACGTATCTCATTGTTGACCTGATTCCATGTGGATGAAAATAATCGGAAACTGCAAAAATCCAGTCATCCTTTGTAACAAGGAAATCCCTGAGTCTTGTTTTTATCATATTTAACCTTCCTGATGTTTTCCGGTATTTTATGTGTATTTTCCGGCAGATATTTGTACAGGTAAAATACCTTTTTACATAAAAATAGTGCTGACATGGTGGCAGGTATTAAATCTAATATATGTTTCTGATAACATCGTCTGTTCAATATAATTGATTTTTAATTGTTGCTGTAGGGTGAAATGATTTGCAATCCTTTGAAAAATGGGTACGGGATATTCGCAGGGAGTTCCACAGGAATCCGGAACTGAGTTTTCATGAGCATGGTACGCAGGCAATGATAATGTCGGTTCTAACAGAACTTGGGATTGATTGCCGGAAGATTGCTGATACCGGTGTTATTGCAGAAGTTCACGGCAGGGGTTCAGGTCCATGTATCGCTATCCGTTCGGACATTGACGCACTTGCGGCAGAAGAATCCCTGACAACACTGAATAAAGAATATATCTCACAGAATGCCGGAGTAATGCATGCATGCGGGCATGACGGGCATATGGCTATCGTTCTGGGGGTTGCCAGGCTCATAAAGGAAAGGCGCAATGATATCAGCGGGACTGTAAAATTCATCTTCCAGCCTGCTGAGGAAGTCCCGCCGGGAGGTGCGTCGCGGGTCATAGATGAAGGCGGACTTGAAGGTGTGGATGCCATCATTGGTCTTCATATATTTGGTGATGTTGATGTCGGTGTCATAAATATACGTCCAGGCCCTTTCATGGCAAGTTCGAATCGCTTTACTGTGAAGATATACGGAAAAGGCGGTCACCATTCAATACCTGCTTACTGTATTGATCCGATTCAGATAGCTTCAGAATTCATTTCTTCTCTGAATCCTTTAATATCTCAAAAAGTATCTCCTTCGGACTACGTACTTGGGTTTGGTACTATCCATAGTGGCAAACAATTCAACAGGTCGCCGGATGAGCTTGAACTTGTGGGTAGTTTCAGGACATTCGATGATGTGGATATTGATGTCATAGAAGAAACGATGTCTTTGATTCTTGATTCTCTTATGGTTTCATACTCATGGGAATACTTTAATGGAGTTCCTTCTTATGAACTTGAAATTTATCGCGGTTATCCTGTCCTTTTCAATGATCCTCTTTTTACAGACACGGCTTCAAAGTTGCTGAAAAGTAAATATCCCATTGTTAATACTCATGCAGAAGCAATATTTGGTGCAGAAGATTTTGCCTACTACTTACGGGAAGTTCCGGGTATGTATGCGATTATCGGGACAAGGAATGAAGATAAAGGGATTGTGGAAGGAAATCATTCAGCCAGCTTTGACATAGATGAGGATGTATTAATTACCGGTGTTGAGTTACTCTACTCTGTAGCTGTTGATTTTCTGAAAAATCATGGGGAATATCTGGAATGAATATAGTTCCTTTCTCATCAGAGTATTCTTCCGGAACAAGGGATTTTGTTATCGGTGTACTTTTAGGTGAAGGATTTGACTATGATCCATTAAAGGATTCCGATCTGAATGATATCGAGGGGAATTACCTTCTGCACGGAGGTGCTTTTTTCATATATTTGTATAATGGTGAGATTGTCGGCACTTCTGCGGTCAAGGATCTGGGGTCGGGTCATTGTGAAATAAAAAGGTTGTATGTGAAAGAAGAATGCCGTGGAAAAGGTCTTGGTCTTTCTTTATTCCTGGCTGCACTGGATTTTTCAAAAAAGAACTATTCATTTGCAAAATTGAAAACAGATAAATCTCTCAAAAAAGCCATTTCAATCTATCTGGACAATGGTTTTGAAATAGTAAAAGAAGATGCTGGGACTTTGTATTTTGGAAAGTCCCTGTAACTGAATTTATCAAAGTAATGATCTCTTATATATTTCTCATCATTGCAACTTCATCGCAATTTGGGAATTTAGGGCATTTTATGCATCCGCTCCATACTTTGTGCGGAAGTCGTTGTTTGTCGATTATCTCAAAGCCCTGCTTCTCAAAGAATGGAACTGCATAGGTCAGTGTAAACACGTTGTTGATGGCAAAGTCTTTTGCTTCTTTAAGGCAGGCTTTGATAAGTTCCGTACCGATGCCCTGTTCTCTATACTCAGGTTTCACAGCAAATGATAGTACTTCTGCCATATCCTCCCAGCTTACCTGCAGGGCGCAGCAGCCTATAATTTCATTGTCTATCTCACAAACGTAAAAACTGCGGGTGAATTCATACAGTTCGCTCAATGAACGTGGAAGCATCTTTTCCTGTTTTGCATAATGGTCTATGATGCTCTTAATTCCAGGTATATCATTGACAGTAGCCTTTCTGATTATCAATTATCAATCTCCGGTAATTGTTAAAAAGAGAAATAGCGAGCGTGAAGGGATTTGAACCCCCGGCTTGCAGCTTAGGAGGCTGCCGCCATATCCTGACTAGGCCACACGCTCATGTTGTGCTACTCACGTAATAACATTCAATATCTTAAAGTTATTGGTGATATAGATTTCCTGTCAATAATCTTGTAGTATATTTTTCATAAAAAGCGGGGAAATGTGTTTTAAGATTCTATTTCTGCGTCCAGTAGGTCCATAAATTTCCTGTTCTTCTCTATGTTTGTGTCAATTCCAAGCATTTCTGCAGTGAATCCAAGTGCAAGTCCGAGAAGTTGTGTGTAGTGTAGCACAGGAATATCGTACTCAATTTCCATTTGCTCTTTGATCTCGGATTGCCCTTCACCCAGTTGCATGTGGCAGAACGGGCACGAGTTGACTATGCAATCCACTTCTGCTTCTTTTATTCTGGAAAGTTTTGCCTCTGTCATTTCCAGTGACTTTTCCTTCATAGAGGCGCGCACTCCCCCACCGGCTCCGCAGCATGCCATCTTGTCCGGGTATTCAATACTTGTTGCACCAAGTGCAGTGACCAGTTCGTCAAAGAAAGTTGGTCTTTCAAAATTACCCAGTCCTCTATCTTTTGTGGGTTTGATAAGGTGGCATCCATAGTGTACTGCGACCCTGATGTCCAGTTGTCTCTCAACATAGGATGCAATCTTTTCAGGTCCGTATTCTTCATACAGGAATTCTATTATGTGCCGGACGTCAATGTTGCCTTTTACTTCCTTTCCGATTTTTTTCAGATGCTCGTTAACCTCTTTTTTTGCAAAGTCATCTTCTTTTATACTGTGGTTTGCATCTGCAAGGGTACTGAAGCATCCGTTGCAAATTGTCAACATATCCCTTTCCATTTTTTCTGACAATTCAATATTGCGGCTTGCAAGCGTAAGCCATGTTGTCCTGTCAAAGGAACGGAACACGCCGGGAGCCGGACAGCAGGATGCACCGGCAAGATCGGTACAGTCAATGTCAAGCTTTGCAAGGCATAGCTTCGTTGCCAGTTCGATTCCGGGGTAGCGGTTGGGCACAAGACATCCTAAAAAGAGTGATAATCCTTTCATGTTTTATCTTCCGTTACTCGACTTTCAGTATGTTTTATAAGCTTTCCAAAACCACAGGATGCAAGCAGTGTCTTCACTTCTTCAAGTCCGTCTTCATACTTGTGCACGGTCTCAGGAAGTTCTTCCAGTCCGAGATTCACCCTTTCTTTTCTGTTCTTTTCATTAATGGGTACTGCATGTCCATATTCGAGTAACATTTCACAGACAACTCTGTGTTCGGGATGTATGAATCCCTGATGTACGGAAATGGCCCTGATGTCCAGTAATATATCTACTATATTTATATTCCTGGGGCATCTTTCCTGACAATTGTAACATGTGGTGCACATCCAGAGTTCCTCATTGCTGAGTATGTCGTTAGTCTTGCCTGCGATTCTTACAAGTTTTCTTATATTCAGGGTTGTATGTCTTCCGGAGGGGCAACTGGCACTGCAGACTCCGCACTGCATACATTTGGATGCATCAATGGATGCATTTTTCAGTTCATCCAAAATACCAGTTCCAAACTTTTTCATGTCCGTCATGTCCAATCTCACTTATCTTAAAATCAATATTTTTGTAAGAATAATAAACCATCCGTAAGTATCCCTACAAGGTTGCGGCAACCTTAGATATAGACATTCTTTTTTCTTTGTTTTAACTTTTTGCAACGAATGGAGTTTTGATATGAAACTGGTTTTATACCATATCTGAAAATGTTGATTTATTTTTCAAAATCCTGTTTTTGTTATTTTGTATACTTTTTTGCAAATCTGATATAGTTTCCGACAATAACGATCAAGATTTATTTCTTCGTTTGTTAATTCCATAATAATGCCCATAATTTGTTTCCACTTCATAGTTATTACTTGCTGAATAACGATTTTTCAGGTTGATGAGAAAACGATCTGATAATATTCATCTCCTATTTTGATATTATAAATTCCGTTTTGTCCAAGAAAACCCAGCGTTCTCCTAAATTCTTTCGCACTCACTTCCACATGATTTTTGGTTTCGATCGCTCGTTTTAGGCCGGGATATTCATTCAGCTCCTCCTGCGTTACAACAACAAATTCATCGGGCGCACTTTCCAGTTCATATGCATAGATTGACCTTACATTAGAAGGACTGTAAGCATCCCATCCAATGGAACCAGTATAAATCAAGAATAGCACACCAAACGATATTGCAAACGTTTTGAGAATAAAGCCAGTTGAAAAATTCCTAAATATGACTAATCCTATGCCATAAATCAGCATAAAAATCAACATAAAAATCAACAATGCAGAGAGAATAGGCATTACTAGTTGATGTTTTCCTCCTATGGCACCTCCAATAAAAAAGAATGCGAATGTTCCAATAAACAAAACAAAGAGATATTTTAATGTTATGTTATTTGACTTATCCATATTTGTTCTCCAAAACAGTGATTAATTCTCATCCAGACTCTTTATTTATTTTTTTTCTACAAGTGACAAGATTTTGAATTAAATGTTGATTATTTCTTTTAAGATATGTGTTTTGTGTAGCGAATTTAAGGATTTTGGAGTCAATTAGAAAACATCTCAAAAAATAACTGTAACTTCAAATCTATTAATGTCAAATCAATAATAATTCCGATTTACTTAACTATCTAGGATAGTTGTAGAGATAGAATATGAATATTGTTATTTTGTATCATTTTAGAGGCAAGTTTTAATTATTTTCAGGGCTTGTTTTTATTTAGCAAGTAATCCGTTTTATTCTTCTATGTGTGCAAACTTATATATAGTAATGAGTAGGTAACAGGTTACTTACACCCCTAAGCGAATAGAGGAGTATTCAAAATGGTAAAAGCAAATCCAGTAACTAAGGAAGACGTGTTACAGGCTGTAACCGAGAACGATGTCAAATTCATAAGAACCCAATTCACCGATACCATGGGTATGATCAAAAGCTGGGCAATCCCTGCAGAAGATCTCGAAGGTGCATTTGAGAACGGTGTAATGTTCGATGGTTCCTCAATTGAAGGATTCACAAGGATCGAAGAGTCTGATATGATCCTCATGCCAGATCCAACCACCTTCAGACTCCTCCCCTGGAGGCCAAAGGAAGGCGCAGTTGCTCGTATCATTGGTGATGTATACAGACCAAACGGAAAGCCTTTCGAGGGCGACCCAAGATATGTTCTGAAGCAGGCTGTTGCAAAAGCAGCAGAGCTTGGATACTCAATGAACACCGGTCCTGAACTTGAGTTCTTCCTCTTCGAACTTGATGAGAAAGGTCATCCAACAACAAACCTTACTGACAATGGTGGATATTTCGATTTCGCACCTCTTGACAAGGCACAGGATGTAAGAAGGGCTATTGACTTCGCTCTTGAAGATATGGGCTTTAAAATTGAAGCATCACACCACGAAGTAGCTCCATCACAGCACGAGATCAACTTCAGATTCGGTGATGTCCTTAACACATGTGACAACATTGTAACCTTCAAGTATGTTGTAAAATCCATTGCATATCACATGGGATACTACGCAAGCTTCATGCCAAAACCACTCTTCGGTGTAAACGGTTCAGGTATGCACTCCAACCAGTCCCTTATGATGGACGGAAAGAACGCATTCTACGACCCAGATACTCCTGACCAGCTTTCAACAATTGCAAAGCAGTACATCGCAGGTCTCCTCACACACGTCCGTGAGTTTGCTGCAATTACCAACTCAACTGTAAACTCATACAAGAGGCTCGTACCTGGATATGAAGCTCCTATCTACTGTACATGGTCTGCATCAAACCGCAGTTCCCTTATCAGGATTCCTGCATCAAGAGGCCTCGGTACAAGGGTAGAACTCAGATGTCCTGACCCAGCATGTAACCCATACCTCGCCTTTGCAGCAATGCTCAGTGCAGGTCTTGACGGTATCGAGAAGAAAATGGAAGCACCAGCACCAACAAATGTCAACATATTCAAGCTTACTGAAGAGGACAGGGCAGCACAAGGTATTGCATCTCTGCCAGGCGACCTGAAGGAAGCTATTGATCTTATGGCTGGAAGTTCATTTGTAAAGGAAGTTCTTGGTGACCACGTATTCGAAAACTATCTCGAAGCAAAGAATGCCCAGTGGGATGACTACAAGGCACAGGTCCACCAGTGGGAACTGGACACATACCTTAGCATACTGTAAGGGGAATTCCCCTTACTTTCACTTTATATTTCAAAATCATAATTTATAATTGATCTTAAGTCAGCAGCGTTTCTTGTTGTTGCTAAAACGTGAATAGAAGTTGTTCACACAACCCCGAGCTTTCCCTTTATGGATTTTTGCATGGTTAAATTCATATCAGGTGAATGCTCTTTAATAGCCCTTAGATTAAATACTCATAGTGATCAACATGTGTGGAATTATAGGCGTAATCGATCGGACTATGTCCAGAATGGACGGCTCCAGCATAAAGGAAGCCCTGAGTCTGATGGATGAAAGAGGAAGTGGAGAAGGCGCAGGATACGTAGCTTATGGTATATACCCTGACTACGCAGATTGCTACGCCATCCATGTATTTTTTGATAATTTGCTAGAACCAAAAACTATGGTGGATAAGATACTGCAAACATGGGGCAGAGTCGTCCATCAGGAAGAAATCCCTACATATGAACAACCGGGTCTCAAAAAGGAACACATACCCTGGAGATATTTCTTCAAACCTTATACTGATCTGATGGTGGGTACTACAAATCCTGACGATGATAATGTCAAACGTCTTGTGATGAGTATCAATTCAAC
The DNA here is from genome assembly GCF_016278385.1 of Methanolobus sp. Classification (GTDB taxonomy): domain Archaea; phylum Halobacteriota; class Methanosarcinia; order Methanosarcinales; family Methanosarcinaceae; genus Methanolobus. The sequence goes on along the minus strand of NZ_JADQBY010000004.1, from coordinate 14,277 downwards.
CGTTGAAGGTGCTTTGATCTTTTCCTCTGGAAAAAACCTCGGAGTTTTCAAAGCATCAGGATGGCCAGAGGATGTAGCTAACTTTTACCGCATAGAGGATTACAAAGGTTACATCTGGCTTGCACACAACCGTTATCCTACCAATACATCCGGATGGTGGGGAGGAGCTCACCCCTTCAACTTGCTTGACTGGTCAGTTGTTCACAATGGTGAGATAACTTCTTACGGTACTAACCGTCGTTATGTGGAAAGCAATGGATACGATTGTACAATGTTCACCGATACGGAAGTTGTAGCCTACCTTTTCGACCTTCTAGGAAGAAAACATGGACTTCCATCTGAGACCGTTGTTACGGCACTTGCACCCCCTTTCTGGGATGAGATCGATGAAATGCCAGAAAAGCAGGAAGAGTTCCTTCGTACATTGCGTCTTACATACGGACCTGCATTGATGAACGGTCCCTTTGCAATAGTTGTTGCTACAAAGGATGGGATCGTAGGTTTCACTGACAGGATAAAACTACGTCCACTTATTGTAGGAGAGAACGGTTCCCGTCTATACATCTCAAGTGAAGAGGCTGCCATACGCACAATGGATCCTGAAGTAAAGACAATATACATGCCCAGGGCGGGCGAACCAGTTATCGGGAGGGTTACAATATGAGCCTTGGAAGTGTTCCCCTAAAGTACAAGATAAGTATTGACCGTGACCAGTGCATGAAATGCATGCGTTGTGTCGATAACTGTTCATATGGTGTATACAGGATCGAGAATGATAAGATACTCATCGATTCACGCAAATGTACGGCATGCCACCGATGTATTTCCATGTGTCCGAGAGATGCTATCAATCTCCAGGAAAAGCCTGTGGACTACCGCAGTCATCCTCTATGGACAGCAGAGGCACGTGAAGACGTGATCAACCAGGCACGCACTGGAAAGATAATCCTTTCCGGAATGGGCAATGCGCGCGATTATCCTATTATATTTGACAGGCTGGTGCTGGATGCATGCCAAGTCACCAATCCAAGTATCGACCCTCTCAGGGAGCCAATGGAGCTGAGGACATACCTTGGTAAGAAGCCTGCAAAACTTGAATTTACAAAGAACAATGGTGACATTGATCTCAAAACAAAACTTGCTCCAAACCTTAAACTTGACACTCCTATAATGATCGGTCACATGAGTTACGGTGCCATCAGCCTGAATGCACAGCTAAGTCTTGCAAAGGCAGTGGCAAAGACCGGAACTTTCATGGGTACTGGTGAGGGAGGAATGCACGAGTCCATCTATCCTTATCAGGACCATACCATAGTCCAGATCGCATCAGGACGTTTCGGTGTTGACATCGACTATCTGGAACGCGGTGCAGCCATTGAGATTAAGGTGGGTCAGGGTGCAAAGCCCGGTATTGGTGGTCACCTCCCTGGAGAGAAAGTATGTGCTGATGTTTCCTGTACTCGTATGATACCACTGGGTTCAGACGCAATCAGTCCAGCTCCTCATCATGATATTTACAGTATAGAAGACCTTGCCCAGCTTGTGCGCAGTCTGAAAGAGGCCACTGAGTGGAAAAAGCCGGTCTTCGTAAAGATAGCTGCAGTACATAACGTGGCAGCAATTGCAGCAGGAATCGCAAGATCAGATGCTGATGCTGTTGTAATTGATGGTTTCAAAGGCGGTACTGGTGCAGCACCAAAGGTGTTCAGGGACAATGTCGGTATTCCTATTGAAGCTGCTATTGCTGCAGTGGATGAGAAACTGAATGAGCAGGGAATAAGGAATAAAGTTTCATTGATCGCAAGTGGTGGTATCCGCAACAGTGCTGATATTACAAAGTCTATAGCACTCGGTGCTGATGCAGTTTATATTGGAACAGCCTCACTCATAGCATTAGGATGCCGTGTATGTGGAAACTGCTATCGTGGACTCTGTCCATGGGGTATCGCAACTCAGAAACAGGAATTGGTTGACCGTATAGACCCTGAGGTAGGTTCAGAAAATGTTGCAAACCTTATCAATGCCTGGACACTTGAAATAAGTGAACTCATGGGTGCAGCAGGTCTCAACAGTATTGAGAGTCTTCGCGGAAACCGTGAACGTCTGCGTGGTTACATGCTTGACCAAGGTCTGCTTGACGTACTCAAAATAGAATCTGTGGGGGCCTGATTGAAGTGGAACCTTTAGTAATTGATGCCAAAGGTATGCACTACACTCCTCTGAACAAACTGATCCGTGAAGCAGTAGCTTCTGGTGTAAAGGAAATAGTGCTCAATAATGTTCTGGGACAGCGTTTCATCGGCAATGGTGTAAGGGGCGATGCAAAGATCACCATTAACGGTGTTCCCGGCGGAGACCTTGGTATGTTCATGAGCGGTCCCGAATGTGAGATTTTCGGTAATGCAGAGCATGCTCCTGGAAACACGATGGATTACGGATCATTGATAATTCACGGAAGTGCCGGAGATGCAGTAGCACACAGTATGCGCGGTGGGAAGGTCTTTGTAGAAGGCAACATCGGTTACCGCGGCGGTATCCACATGAAGGAGTATGATGGCAAGCGCCCTATCCTTGTCGTAGGCGGTACAAGCCATGCCTTCCTTGGAGAATACATGGCCGGCGGTCTCATACTTGTATTTGGCATTGGACAGGAACCAACGATACAGGACCGTGGTATCGGTAGTGGAATACATGGCGGAGAGATCATCATAAGGGGCGATGTCAACGAAAAACTGCTTGGTGTCGGAGCCAAGAAAGTTAAGTTCAATGAAGATGACCTGGAGAGGCTTACTCCTGTGATAAAAGATTTCTGTGAAAGGTTTGGCATAGATTCGTCTCAATTCCTGGATACGAACTATTCAAAAATAATTCCTGCAAGCAGCAGGCCATTTGCAGGTAAATACACATGGGAGTGATTCTAATGGCAGGTAAAAATTATCTAGATCTGAAGGCAGAAATCTGGGACACAGGAAAATGCGCATCATGTGGCGCATGTGTGGCTGTATGCCCGGCAGATGCCATTTACTTTGAAATCGGCAGGGATTCCACGCATCCTCTCAACAGTGGCTACTGTAAGGATGTCAATGACGGTGTTCCCTGTGGTGCATGCTATGAAGTGTGCCCAAGAATTGGCAAACCATCATCTGAGGTTCTTGGTGAATACATGGACATCGTGTCCGCAAAGGCAGAGACAGATGTTCCAAGAAAGCAAAGTGGTGGAGCTGTGACAGCAATACTTACGAATGCTCTTGAACAGGGAATGATAGATGCAATAGTTACTGTTGTGGAAGATCCCTGGACACTGCGCCCTTCATCATCTGTAATTACATCCTCAGAAGTGCTTGTCCACCATGCAGGAAGCCGTTACAACTGGTGGGTTCCTCTTGTAGCTTCATTGAAAGAAGCTGTAATTACTAAAAAGTACACCAACATAGCAGTAGTAGGTGTTCCTTGTGTCATGCAGGCTGTAAGTAAGATGCGAAAGAGCGAAATGGACCTTTTGCGTCCATTCAGGAAATACATACGTCTTGCAGTGGGGCTTTTCTGTACGGAAACCTTCGATTACGAAAAACTTGTACAGGACAAACTCATTGCAGAGCGCCAGATAGATCCTCTTGACATCATACACTTTGATGTAAAGGGTAAGCTTGAGATCACCCTGAAAGACGGAAACATGACGATTATCTCACTAAAAGATGTTGAAGACTGTGTTCGTCCGGGATGTCATATCTGTACAGATCTCACTGCGCTGGATGCAGACATATCGGCAGGTTCCATCGGCAGTGCCCAGGGTTACACTACCCTGATAATACGCAACCCTGTTGGCAAACAGTTTGTTGACAATGCGGTAAGAAATGGAAAACTGTCACTTGAAAATGATGTGAATCTGGAATTGGTTGAAAAGCTATCTTCAAAAAAGCTTGAACGAATGCCAGAGGAGTAACCCAAAAACAAAACATATCACGTTTATGGACACGGTGCCTACCACTTCCTCTATTCTTCCTAACCATGCAATAGGCACTCGTGTCCTGTCTTTTTTCACTCAAAACGGTGAAATCATGAGGATAAGGTATATCCTGCAAGGTTTTCCGTAATGAATGTAAATTTAAGAAAAAGACTCTCTTATCGATAATCTAATCGTATATTATTGTTTTGCATAACTATATGCTGATGTTCTTTTTGTAGTATATCGTATTTATTCCTCTTCCTCTGTCATCAAGAACAACAGAATATGCATAATATCCGAGCTTCTCATAGAAATATATTGCAGCAGGATTGCTTGACCATGTGCAAAGATAGATTGTTTTGAAATCCTGTTTTTTCAGTTTATCTTCAAGTCTCAGGCAAAGATTCCGGCTGATTCCGTAGTTCCTGTAAAGAGGATTTGTGGCAAGAAAATTAATGTAAGCGGTATCACCACTTTTCCAGTTCATTGTATAACCCACCATACCTACAATTCCGTCAATATGATCGGATGAATCTCTTTCTTTTAACCTGGCAACAAAAAAATTTGCTTTGGATGTATCCAGACCTACATCTATCCTTTCTGAGATGCCTCCTTCCCTTTCACTCAGGGGAGGATGAAAATCATTATCTACAAGTTCAATGAATCTCTTGACCTGTAGATAATCTGTTTTTCTTGTTTCACTTATTGAATATATCAGACCCATATCTCAGATAGTATTCAGGTAACGCTGTATCTCCCAGTCGTGGACCTGTGTTCTGTACGCATCCCATTCTGCCCTTGCAAGTCTCAGTATATTGTCGTGGACATGTTCTCCAAGAGTGCTTTTAAGGAGTTCATCACTCTCGAGATAATCTGCACTTTCACTAATGGTTGATGGCAGTGTTTCAATACCTCTCTCTGCACGTTCCTGTTTAGTCAGGTCAAAGACATTGTAATCCATAATCTTTCCGGGGTCCATCTTGTTCCTTACTCCTTCTAAACCAGCAGCAAGGATTGCTGCGAATGTCAGGTAGGGGTTGCATGAGGGGTCCGGGCTTCTAAGCTCTGTTCTTGTGCTTTTGCCCCTGGGGGAAGGTATACGTATAAGGGAGCTGCGGTTTGCACCTGACCAAGTTATGTAAACAGGTGCTTCATACCCGGGGATAAGTCTCTTGTATGAGTTTACAAGTGGGTTTGCAATGCATGATATGGCTTTGATGTGTTTCAGGACACCTGCAATGAATTGTCTTGCGGTTTCACTGATCTGCATATCTCCATTCTCATCATAGAATGCATTCTCGCCATCCTTTGAAAGTGAAAGGTTCACATGCATACCTGATCCATTTTCAATAGCAATTGGCTTTGGCATAAAGGTGGCATGTAGGCCATTCATTTTTGCAATGGTTCTGGTGACATACTTGAACGTCATTACATTGTCTGCCGTTGTCAGCGCATCCCCGTATTTGAAATCGATTTCATGCTGGCCAAAAGCTACCTCGTGATGTGAGGCCTCAATATCGAAGTCAAGGTCCATTAAGGTCAGGACAATTTCCCTTCTGATATCCTCTGCAAGATCGGTAGGTGCAAATTCAAAATACCTTCCATAATCATGAGGTATTACAGTTGCCTTTCCATCTATCTTCTCAAAAAGGAAAAACTCCAGTTCAGGGCCTACATTGAGCTCATATCCCATCTCTTCAGCTTCTTTCATGACCTTTTTAAGGACATAACGGGGATCAGCTTCGAACGGTTTTCCGTTTGGCATATAAATGTCACAGATCATTCTTGCTACCAGACCTTTATCGTTGTTCCAGGGCAGTATTGCAAATGTTCTTATATCCGGTTTTAACACCATGTCTGATTCATCGATCCTTACAAAACCTTCAATGGATGATCCATCGAAGGATATTCCGACGGTTAAGGCTTTTTCGATTTGTGTGACTGGGATCTCAACATCCTTTACCATACCCTGTATATCAGTGAACTGCAAACGTATGAACTTCACGTTGCTTGTTTCAACGACTTTGATAACGTCTTCCTTATTGCAAATTATCATTTGATCGCCTGCTATTTTTCCTCTATATCTTGCACATGGAATGCAAAATCGATTTAGGCTATCTCAGTCCATGAAGTTATAGTTTGCTGTATGATTGCTTATAGATCCGGAATTTCGGTTGTTTCTCTCAAAAATAATATAAATTCCATGTTTGCCAAAATATGTAATTGAGTTAGTTATAGCCAATATAGATGACTTAATAAGCTAGGGCAAAATGTACAATATCAAATATTATCCTAATATCCTGATGAATAAACACAAATATATATAGAGAGGCGGCACACGGTTGCTGGATAGCGATATTGGACAGCCATAAGACTCGGAAAATAACAAAGTATATATAAAAGCACAAGCCAACCGTTATCCTACTATTACTATCCAGATGGTTAGGAACAGGCCGGGGGTAGGAAGACCGACCTGTACAAAAATAGTATTATAAAATAGAGGAAGTGACAAAAGCATGGGCAACCTTAGGCAACCAAATGCAAATGACGCTACTAGGACCTTTAACAGGTCAAAGAGTGTAGTACCGATGTCAGGCCTCTGTACACGTTGTGTGGACGGATGCCGTGGAAACTGTGAAATCTTTAAATCTACTTTCAGGGGACGTGAAGTTCTCTACCCCGGACCTTTTGGTGAGGTCACTGCAGGTGCAGACAAAAATTATCCAATAGACTACTCCCACCTGAATATACAGGGATACGCTGTTGGAGCTATAGGTATGCCGGATGGAATGGTAGCTGGCCCTGAAACTGCAAGATTCCCGAACGTTGACACAGAAACAGAATATGGATGGGACAAAAAAGTAAAGATGAAAGTACCAATCTTCACCGGAGCATTAGGTTCCACTGATATTGCAAGGAAGAACTGGGAACACTTCGCCATCGGTGCAGCTATTTCCGGTATCACCATCGTCTGTGGTGAGAATGTTTGCGGTGTTGATCCAGAACTTAAAAGAGACAGTAATGGCCTTGTATCAGAATCCCCGGAGATGGACCGCAGGATTGAGTTATACAAGAAGTTCCATGACGGTTACGGTGAAATGCTCGTTCAGATGAACGTGGAGGACACACAGCTTGGTGTTGCAGAATATCTTTCCAGCAAACATGAAATGGACACCATTGAACTCAAATGGGGACAGGGTGCAAAATGTATCGGAGGAGAGATCAAGGTAAAGGAACTTGACCGCGCCATTGAGCTTAAGAAAAGAGGTTACATAGTAACACCTGATCCTGAACTTGCATCTGTACAGGAAGCATACAAGATTGGAGCCATAAGAGAATTCGAAAGACATTCCAGACTTGGTTTTGTCACCGAGGAAGGATTCCATGAAGAATGTGACAGACTCAGAGAACTTGGATTCGACCGTATCACATTGAAGACCGGTGCATACTCCATGGCAGAAACTGCAATGGCCATTAAATACAGCTCCGATGCAAAGATTGACCTGCTCACCTATGACGGTGCCCCAGGTGGAACCGGCATGAGCCCATGGCCAATGATGGAAGAATGGGGAACACCAACAATCTACCTGCAATCACTTGTACATGAATTTGCAGACAAGCTCAGCGCTAAGGGCAAGAGGGTACCTGACCTTGCAATGGCCGGAGGATTCTCAAGTGAAGATGGTATTTACAAGGCTCTTGCAATGGGCGCTCCATACTTCAAGGCAGTATGCATGGGCCGTGGCCTGATGATTCCGGGAATGGTTGGAAAGAATATCGGCAAATGGCTTGAAGAAGGAGATCTTCCAAAGACAGTTTCTGAATTCGGACACAGGAAAGAAGAGATCTTTGTTCACTACGAAGAACTTGAAGAGCGCTATGGTAACGACATAAACGATATCCCACTGGGTGCCATTGGTATCTATTCCTATTCTGAAAAGACGAGAGTAGGTCTGCAGCAACTCATGGCTGGCTCAAGGAGATTCAACACCTCTACACTCTCACGTAAGGACCTTATGACACTTACAGAAGAGGCAGCAAAAGTAACCGGAATCTCCTATGTAATGGATGCCTACAGGGACATCGCAGAAGAGATACTTGACGGATAAACAAAGTAAGCTGAATGCTTACTTTTTCTTTTTTATTTTGGATGATATATCACAAAGCCTATTACACTTATCTTTTGCCAGGCCAACAGTTGAATTTGACATTGAACGATATCTTTATTTTCTGTCGTAAAGCCCAGTTTGTACAAGATTTGTGATTATCTGATGACTTTCGCTATACGTTTCCCAGACAGAAGCAGATCACTTGTCGATCACTTCCTTCCTCTCCGGGCCAAGTAAGGTTCCAATGACATCTGAAATTGTAATGTCTCCTCTTTCGCCCGGCAGATTGAATGAAGGCAATCCTTGCGTTGTTTTGCCAGTTTCATATGGGTCTTTTGCACTTCTCTGCCGGAATGATTCTTTTCAATGTGCAGATAAAAGCCAATAAGAGCAAAAGTGAGGGATATGTTCCTAGTATCTTTTTTGGCATATTGTGCTGCAAACGCATCAACTACATATTGATGAATAAATGATGGGAGGCCGTGTAATAAGTAAGCTCATGAAATAGTTAATTGTATTTTTCTTCCAGACCCATTGGTCTCTTCCTTGCAAAGCTGATAGTTCAAACGAATTTAAGGCTAACGTCCTTCATTTCGTTCCTTGCTGCAACGTTAATAAGTAAAGGTGTGAGGGACTCAACCATTCCTGCCGTTTCCAGTGGACCGATATCCAGTGGTCTCATATTGGAGATGTTCCTGACCAGATCGAAGACTATTTCTTTTGAATGCATGGAATTTCCACATACTCCTATGTCATAGTCCAGTTCCATGTCGAGATTAGCCAGTTTCTTTGCAGGGACCGAATGGAATGCAGCTACAAGTTCGGTGCTTTCAGGTATCATCGTGAAGATTTCCTGGGCTGCACTTCCTGCCTCAGGTATTGAGAAACAGAAATACTGGGTGTTGAATTCCTTACTCTCTATCAGAGTTCGTGGATAATTGCTTCCAGGGCTGATATAGCACATATTTTTTTCCATAGGTACAACGACACTGATAATTAACTTGTTCTCAATGACCGGATATATCAGTTCCATAACAGGAGCAAGCTGATTATATCTAATAGCAATGACTACGATCTCGGCTTTTTCTGCGGCTGTTCTGTTATCGGTACCTGTTATACATCTTTTATGTCCGTATTTTTCAAGTACTTCGTTGTATTCTGCAGCGACAGCTTCGGCTTTTTTCAAATCCCTGGAACCTATAATTATTTCGTGCTTCTGACCCCAGCGAAGCGCAAAGCCTTTACCTATATTGCCTGTGCCTCCAAGTATTGCAATTATCATGACCTTTCTCCTGCTTTGTGAGGATATTATGAGATTCTATTATATGTTAACGTTTTTGGTATTATCTCGTCAATTATGACATGTGATATTTGACTGTGTTAATCCTTGTCATGGTATATATAGTAACTCCTTATTTACTATATCTTCTGGCAGTATTTGTCTTCTACCACTAATACAAAAAAGCAAAAAAGGTTTGCCTTAATAATGAAATCAGGAGAATATCAGGTAAACCGGTGAATCAGGTAAGGATTGTTGGTTTAAAACAGCGACTTGATCATGTTAATAAGGCCGCTGAGAAGTCCTGTGCTTTTTTCCGATGATTCTTTGGAGTCTGTTTCATCGCCTGCTGGAGCATCATCCGTTTTATCCATTGGTGCGTCACCATTCATTGGTCCTTTGTATTCCATAGTTCCATTGCCGGGGAAATCTCCTTCAAGAGGCTCTATGTTTTCATTGCCTTCCATTGCAGGTCCCTGCCCTTCTTCACCGGGGCCTTTCTGCATAAGAGTCTCACGGATCTCATCAGGTGCTTCTTCCATTGAGCTCCTGAACTCTTCCATGATAGCAGCTATTTCATCTTCATCATCGGTTACTTCAAGTTCGGTCTTTAGTGTTTCCATCTGCTTAAGCAGACTATCTATTGAGTCAAGAAGGTCTTCATTTTCAAGTTCATCCTGGAGTTTGGTTAATGAATCTATACTGTTATCTATCATTTCAAGAGTCATTTCTTTCATCTGCTCAGTATTCATCTCAGGCATTCCCATGGTTTTTTCATCTTCCATGGCATACACGCCCGGTATTGCAGTGCTGAATAGTATCATCAATAGTGCAAATGTTATGGTTAATTTTTGTTTCATACTTATAACCCCTTAAAAATCGGTAAGTTATTTGTGAGATAGGATGAGTGACCCTATCTCATGGTTGGTGGTACTATATATTTCACAGTCAATTCATTTTTTATTACTCAGCTTTTACTCCTTCCTCAAAGTCAGGATTCATAGGTCCGAATTCTCCTCCGTGTCCGTGTCCATGTGGTTGTGGGTTGTTTTCTCTTGCCTCCTTTATTATTTCCTTAAGTTCATCCAGTGTTGTTGCACTTTCAATGTCTTCCTGGAGTGTTTCAAGTTCAGCGATTTGCTCTTCAATTGATTCTTCGGTGACACTTTCATCATCTATCTCATCAATGTTTTCGAGCATTTCATTCAGTTTTTCAATGTTGTGGTTGATAGATTCAGTTGCTTTTTCTACAATGAACTCCATTTCCTCTTCATCGCTGTCAAATTCCATCTCTTCCATAGCTGGTCTTTCGCCCTTTTCAGGCATATTTTCCATCATGGACTCTTTTGCTTCTTCCATTATTGCCTTGAAGTCGTCCAGTGTTTCTGCAGCTTCAATGTCTTCAAGGAGCGTTTCAAGTTCTGTGATCTGCTCTTCAATTGATTCTTCGGTGATGTTCTCGTTATCCATCTCATCAATGTTCTCAAGCATTTCGTTCAGTCTTTCGATTCTGTAGTTAAAAGATTCAGTTGTTTTCTCAACAACGAATTCAAGTTCTTGGTCTTCACTGTCAAATTCCATTGCTTCTACAGCTTCTCCTCTGTCCATTCCTGGACCACCGCGTGAACCATTTCTCATTTTACTATGTTCACTGAATTTATCTGCATCACTTGCTGTCCCTGTAACATCAGCAAAGGCGCCAGGTGCCATAGCACTGAACACCATCAATACTAATGAAAGACAGGCAATTGCTTTCAAGAGTTTCTGTTTCATTTTTTTTGTTCTCCTTTTTTTCTACTATCAGACAAGCACCTCAATTATTGACGCGCTTCTGACAATTTCCAGATTATCGGGCTTGAATATAAGAATACTTAACTAAAAAAAGCGAAATTAGAGCTTTAAATTAGAAAATAAAACTTGAATAAAGTTTTATATTGGAATAGAATCTTTAAAATCCTTAAAGTTCTAAATAGGTGGGATGAAGTCACATATAATCATATCTTTGTAATCCCGGTATAATGTTGGGAGCTATAAAGATGTAATCTCAGAATAGGTTCAATAATATTTTTCAGTATGATCCAATGTGCTGTACAATTTTTTCATTATAGCTATTTTAATCCGTTCTTTAATATCTCAAATTAGATGTATTGTCATTTGCCGGATTATGTTTCTTTCTTCATAGTTCATAATTTGTACTATGGATATATTGTGGTCTGTTGCAGAGGTTTTTTTATTTAATGGCTAAATGATTGTTTATTTCTAAATATATCCTACAAAAAAGCTTCATAAAGGTTAAAACCTGATATTATTGCTTTATTTTTTGCTATTTTTTAATCATTTGCTTAAGTATGTTTATATTTAAATCTCGCTTTTCTGTGGATGTAGTAAAAACGTTAAGGTGTATTTTAATATGTCAATCTGCAACAAAGAATCGAAATATATGGGAATCATTCCTGTGTGGTGAGATCACAATGAAGAAAATGCCACTTGTAATGATAATGCTTCTCATATTTATTGTAGCAATAATGGGTATAACAGATTCATGGGAAAATCCTGGAGATAAAGGTAATCATCATGACTTTATTTCTAAATATTCATCTTATGTGATCAAGGAACCTCATGATGATAAACCTGCTTTTCCCAATGATGGGGAGTTATTCCTAAGTGACAATATCCAGAAATCAGAGGAAATGGTAGAGCATCTTGACAAGTTTATCGCTGAAATGAAGGCCGAAGGGAACAATGTAACCGAACTGGAGCCGACGGTTGATAATTATTCCATGCTGGTATCTGAATCCAGGACTTATCTGGAACAGGCTAAAAATGCATCCTCAGATACTGAAAAAGATGAATACATCCGTTTGTCAAAGGAAAGTATCATTCACGCAAATTCAGAACTAAAACCTATATTCGATGATGTTAAGGCATATCTTCCGGGACCACTTATGCTCGCGGATAACAGTAATCTTGTAGCCAATGGTAGTGGTCTTGCTATACTTTCAGGTGACATTGATCTTGAATTAAGTATCTCCGAAGGTAAGTTAACAATACTTGATTTCATAGGCGATATGGAGATCAATACGGAAGAATTTAAGGGTTCTGAAGTAAAGTCTGAGCAGGTCATTGTTCCAGAAAGTGATGCAATGCAGCAGATCCTTTCGTATAATGACGTCCAGGGCAATGTTACTCTTTCAGGATCAGTGCTTACGGTAGTTATCATAAGCAATGATCTGATCATTGATGTAAACGGCACCGGAGAGGTTGAGTTATACGGTAAAGGTACCTATATGCTTTCCAATAGAAGTACGAGCAATGAAGGTGTCTGGATACCGCCTATATTTGATATGAAATACCAAACAAAAGAGTAAATGGCATGAAGGCAACATATATTGCATCCTGCATCGCTATCATCTTTCTTTTTTTATGGATTGTTCCTGTTGGTGCTACTGCAACTGTTCATGGAACTACATATGAATGGAATACATTTAATCCTCTTAATAATTCTCTGATTGAGGTGAACTCAACCCCTGAGCAATCCATGGTTGCAAAATATGGTTTTTACTCTTTTGAGTTGCCTAATGGTACTTACCTTATAAACGCCAGCTTTTTTGAAGATGATAAACTTACCTACTATGATGAGGAAGTTATTACCATATCAGATAACGGCAGCTATGTAGTTGATATGTTGCTATTGCCCGCATACACAGGTATTGCAGTGGAAGATAGTATTGTTTCTGTAGACCACATATCCGTAGAATATCTATTTCCTCTCCCTCTTCTGTTAGTGCTTGTTCTTTTAGTAATGATATTATACAAATTCAAAAAAAGATCACAAGCGGAAATGGTGACACGAACAGAAATTATGGGTTTTTCTTTAGATGCAGATAAACAATATCTGAAAATGGATCTTTTTCATGATGACACGAAGTCTGTATCTTCATCTGATATTTTTGTCACAAAAACGCATGAAAGCAATTTCCCTGTAAAAGAGGCAATATCAACAGGATCATTGTCATCTGAACATCAGGAAATACTGGACATTATTCAATCTCATGGGGGAACAATGGCACAAAAGGACCTACGTAAACATCTGGAATATTCAGAAGGCAAGGTCAGTGTGATGCTTCTTAATCTTGAAAAATGGGGAAAGTTGCGAAAAGTCAGAGAAGGACGAGGTAATATTCTATTTTTTACAGAATCTGACCTCTGATATTAGTCTATCTTATTTTGTCTGTGGCACATAGTTTTATATTTAAAGTGGTATAATTTATTAAAATCGTAATAAATACTAATAAATAGTTATTACGGTTCTAATAAGTTTTAAAGCAATTATAATTGCTTTTTTTGCTAATTAATCTCTCTTTAAAGCTTCATTATTTATTTGGCAGATATAATGCTGTATTTTTCTATAAATATCCTTATATTTAATACTACGAATTAGGGAATTGCCTGTCAGCGTTACTGATCTGGCAGGCACCACCCCACTTGGTGGCATCTAACCCCCAACCACATCCAGCCTAAGATGCCACCACAGTACCAACAACCCCCTCTTCGTTTAAGGGATACCAACCCTATCCGTGGTATCTCTTAATCGATGGTGGTGATAAAAAAGGAAGATCTGAATGATTCATTAAAACAATTCATTGAGTCAAGAATTAAGGACGCAATCCGCATTCAGGTACTTTATCCTGATAAGCATTATATTGCTTCATGTTTTGTCAGGAAACTCGATAATGAACAAATGGATGCTTTGTTAAACAGATCCATGTATGATACCAAAATACAATTATCCAAAAATGATTTAAAATGGTAAATGTTGAATAATAGTTTTTCAGTGTTCAGGCGCCATTAATTATTTTCTCCTCTGATTTTTAAAATATTCACTCTGGAGGATTTCGATATACCTTGATTTTAGATTCACTTAAGTATTCAAACTCAATTTA
>NZ_JADQBY010000052.1 GCF_016278385.1 Methanolobus sp. | reverse complement strand
AGAGCTTTAACATTAGGGGACTTTGTTACAAGGGATAAGATATCTGTATTTGAAGGTCTGAATGCAAGGTGTATCATTTCTTCTTTATCAGTAAGGCTAGCAATTTCTTCTTTTGAACTTACAACTCTTATTTTCATGTTTTTCACCAATATATTTGATTGATAATAAAATTTCTGTTGAGATGTTTTTAAATTATTAAAGAATACCTGCATATACATTATTTATTTGAATCGATTTGTTACTTGATGAGGTTCTTCAATAACTTAGTAATAAATTGTACGTATTCCATACAACATAAGGTATCTTTTGTTACACCCATCACTTAATAATTATATGATAGGTGTAATTCAAATCATCCAAAACATCAGCAATGGTAGTCAACAAGAAAATGTAGTTTGAAGTTTCAATATTGTTGCGGTTCATGATCTCTTAGCTTTATAGTCTATCAGATATGCTCAGGGTTTCAGGAGGGTTCAGACAGGATTTTCTTTGGTGGTTTGATGGTAGCTATGTCTGATACTTTCGACCCTGTGTAGGGCATCTACAGGGCAGCAGGGTGTGGAAGTGACTATTTTTGAGCAAACTTCAGGTGTTATCTGTTTTTTCGTTTCTATGATATTCAAAGCTTCTTTGCAGTTTGTTTTTGTGATTATATTTTTATTTGTTTAGCTAGACTCTGCCAACTTCATTAATTAACAATTTAAAGAGTTTAAGAATAAGGACTATTGTTTAAATATGTTAAATATAAGTGAATTTATTATTATGTTGCTATTAAATATATTTATATGTGATTATAATCTTATGATAATTAATATTATGGCAAAAAATCAATATTTTTAAATATGTTTATAATAAACAACTATATGGTTTGGTGAAAAATGACAGCAAAAACGGTTACAATCTTAATTGCATCTTTCTTAATTCTTGGTTCACTTGCTTTTATTGCAAGTGCCGATCAAACAAACGATTCCGACAAATACACTTTTGCTAATTATGGGGGAGAAGAATTTACTCCAGAACCTATGCAATTTGGTGAAAATCTCGGCACTAAACAACAAAGCATGGTCAGGACTTGCAGTACCACTATGGATAATGGAACTGGAAGAAAACATCTGTGGTTACAGTTTTATGAAACTCCAAATGAAGAACAATTAGAACTGCTAGAAGACTATGGTGTTCAACGTGTAGCTGTTGCTGCTAGGCGTACTCTTACATGTTCAATGCCTTCTGACATGACAGCAGCCGACCTGCCTGCAGAGAGCGGACTGAGGTGGATGGGCGAAATACCTGTAGAAAACAAATATGACTATAATTATGGATTGAACGTGCCGAGCTGGGCACGAACAGAGAACGGAAAAGTAAAGCTTGCAATTCGTTTTTATGAAGATGTAATTTCACAGGATTCGACAAGCATATTAGAAAAATATTCTGACAATTTCTCAGCATCTTCAAGTTTAAGACCATGGGACTATGAAACAATTACCAATGAAAGCAATATCACTTTAATTGCCAGTGAAGATGCTGTCCAACTTGTTGGTTACTATGGCGCTCAAGTTGAACCTGCATATGACAGTGATTTTCTAGACGATGAAGAAATCACTGATGAAGATATCGATGATGATTCTATTCCTGCAAATGAACAAGAAATTAATGTTTCAGATACAGAAAACGGCTTAGATTCAAAAATCAAAAAATCACCTTCATTTTCGGCAATGATGACGATTGTGTTTTTAATACTAAGCGTTGTCATTTATCAGAGGAAGTGATCTTCAATGCAATTAAAAACTATAGTGGCTACACTAGCTCTGCTTTTAGTTGCCTCGAGCCAGATTGCTTATGGAGCATCCGATTCTCTTGAAGACGTTAAAGAATATGTTTTTACAGACTATGCGAATAGTCAGAGTCTGGTTGGAAGCGCTATCAAAATTGGTGTTTGGGAAGCAGCAACTAGAAATACAGCATTTAGTTCTGAAATAAACAGTAGTAGAAGTGAATTATCCGGTAGGGTAACCGTGTTGGATAATCATGTGAACATTTCATATCATGCAACGAATGTTGCTTTAATACTTGCTTCAAACAGCAATAATGATATGTTTGATGGAATGGCCACTGATATAGAAATTATAGTTATTAACCAAACGTTTATTACTTAATACGTACAACTATATTTCATGGCTAAACCCGAACAAATTCCGATAGAGCGCCACTTCCGCTCAGAAGAATTGCTTAAACATATTAGGTCATTAGAGAAAGACACAAGAGTTTTACAACGTTTGTATTTTGTTAAACACCGTTATGAAGGTGCTTCAGTTGATGAAGCAGCCAAACTTGTAGGGATATCAAAACCCGTTGCATATCAATGGCAAGAACGGTGGAATCAAGAAGGATATGAGGGATTGAAGCCCAGGTTTTCAGGAGGTTGCCCTTCAAAACTCACAGATGCTCAAAAAGAAAAACTAAAGACCATACTACATGTAAGAGACGATTGGTCTACAAAAGAAGTCCAAGAACTCATTTATAATGAGTTTAAAGTTCAATACACCATTAAGCAAATATTAGTAATCTTGAAAAAGTTTGGCATGCATCATGGCAAACCTTATACTCATGATTATCGAAGACCAGAAGACGCAGAAGACCGTTTAAAAAAACTTACCGCTAATCGATGATGGGTGCGTCATTGGCTTTCTTGACGAATCATCCCCCCAAACAACATCAAACACGGTTCGTTTATGGTCTTTCAATAAACCTGTTATCTTCAAAAACACAACCCGACTAAAGGCAAACTCTTTCGGGTTTTATGCATTGAATGGCAATTCAGTTATTGATTTCAAAGAACATTCAACTAAAGAGAATGTATGTTCGTTTTTATCAACTGTCAAAAACAATAACATGGGAAAGAGAATTGTAATCATTCTCGACAATTTTAGATCACATCGAGCAAAAGATACAGTAGATTTTGCACAGGCAAACGATATTGAATTGGTCTATTTACCTCCATATTCACCAGACTTGAATCCAATCGAATTCATCTGGAAGAGTGTCAAAAGAATAATATCTTGTAATTTTGTAAAAGATCTTGACCATATGAAAAATATGATTGCTGAGACGTTTATTAGTTGTTCATCAAAGATTGGCTTCGCAAGAAAATGGATTGAGAAGTTTCTGAAAAATAAGTTACAAAAATTAAGTTAATAACTATAAATAATAGGTGCGTAGGGGGACACTTTTTACATACTACCCACTCCTACACTAACCCCACTCCCCAAATCCCCTCCGCACAGTTTTCTAATTTTAGTATGCGGCATCCATTTCTATAATGCAACATATTCCAATGCTAACGTCTTTATTTTCACGCAGCCACATCCATACAAGATATGCTCCTATGATTTCAAAGATGCCTGCAAGAAAACAGTATAGAGGACACACTTTGTTTTGGATAAACATTTGGATTCAGTTTCAATATTCATACCATATTTGGAGCAAATCACAATTATAAACATAGCGCCATTTTGAAAACAAAAACTTAAAAGACCGAAGAATGAAAGAGCAGGAATGTAATATCAGCTAGGCATGGATTACATTGTGGAGTATTATTTGAAAATTAGTAATAAGCTCAGAGAAAGCTTATGGTTGTTTTTTCCAAATTTTAACTATAGAGGATTTCGATAAACCCTGAAATCTGGGCATTAGTATATAAGAAGTATATAAGCCATTAGTAAAAATCGGAGGTTTATCGAAATCCTCTATAGATCGTGATTTCAATAGGTTTTTTACAGAACCTAGATATCATAAAATCAAAAGATATTCTGTCTTTAACTACAGCAGAAGCAGGATATTAGTAGAAGACGTTTGATAAGAATTAGGACATAGTACGTTCGCATGGATGCCAATCATTATATCAATTTGCAGTATATATTCTAATTATATCTGATTCAGGGGAGATGTCTATGAGTGAAAATAAAAAAAGGACACAAAAAGAAGGACAGTTGCAAAAAGAAGTAAAGGCAGATCCAAAAAATGAACCCTTTCAGGGTCCAGATGCAAACAGTTCCTTTGGTAACAAATTTCCCGTGGTTGGTATTGGTGCTTCTGCAGGCGGACTTGAGGCATTTGAGAATTTCTTTACAGCAATACCCAAAGATATCAATATAGGCATGGCCTTTGTCCTAGTGCAACATTTGAAACCCGATAACGAAAGCATGCTTCCCGAAATCATAGGACGCTACACCAATATGGAAGTCAATGAGGTTCAGGACGGAATGTCTGTAAAGTCAGATTGTGTGTACGTCATCCCCCCCAACAAGAATATGATCATTACTGAAGGCGTACTACACCTGACAGAACCTACCGAGGACCGCGGCCATCGGATGCCAATTGATTCATTCCTCATGTCCCTTGCATTGGATCAGCAGGAGTTGGGCATAGGTATCATACTTTCAGGTCTAGGCAATGATGGCACACATGGAATCAAAGCTATCAAGACCAATGGCGGAATGGCAATGGTGCAAAGTCCTGAGTCCAGCGAGTACAATAGCATGCCTCAAAATGCAATTGAAACCGGGCTTGTAGACTATATACTTGAACCTTTTGGAATGCCGGCTCAATTAATTGAATATAAATCTCAGATGTTTGGAGAGTTATCAGATAGTCCTGACGATACAGAAGAAGCAATGAAGAACATTTTCAGCACACTGCTCAATCAGACAGGCCATGACTTCTCCAGGTATAAACCCCAAACACTGAACCGCCGTATAATGCGTCGTATGATTGTCAACAATATCAAGCATATTGACACATATGCAAATTATTTACAGCAAAAACCGGAAGAAGTGGGGGCACTTTTCCGTGACCTGTTGATCAGCGTCACCAACTTTTTCCGCAATTCAAAGGTATTTGATACTCTTCAGGAGAAAGTGCTACCACATCTCTTTGACGGAAGGGTGCCAAAGGCGCCCGTGCGTGTATGGGTAGCAGGCTGCTCTACAGGTGAGGAGGCATATTCCATTGCCATCTTGCTACAGGAGCACATGGAAAAGCTGGAGCAGAACTTTAAAATACAGATATTTGCCACCGATATAGACAGCAGGAACATTAAAAAAGCTCGTAAGGGCGTGTACCCGGCCAGTATCTCCAAGGATGTATCTCCTGAAAGATTGAAGCATTTTTTCATTTACGATTCTGAAGAAAAGGCATATGCTATCCGCAAGGATATCCGCAGTATGGTCATCTTTTCCGAACATGATGTGATTAGAGACCCACCCTTTTCCAAGATCGATCTGATTAGTTGCCGAAACCTGCTGATCTATATGAATAAAGAGCTGCAGGACGATCTTATTCCCAAATTACATTATGCTCTAAACCCCGGAAGATTTTTATTACTTGGAACGTCGGAAAGCATAAGAGATTTTTCTGATTTCTTTAATACTCTGGATAGCCAGTCTAAGATTTATGAAACCAAAATTGTTTCCTCTGAATATCTCCCTGTGACGGGAACATCATTCCCTTCCAGCTCTATGACGGCTGTATATCGACACCCTGCCAAAAAAGCACCTGTTAAGAATAGAGTTCAGATGCGAGAGGTTACTGAAAGAAAATTGTTGCAGAGGTATGCTCCGGCAAGTGCACTGGTCGACGAACACGGAGAGATTCTCTATCTTCATGGACGTACTGGTCCCTATCTTGAAATGTCTCCTGGTGAGCCTCAACTCAACATTCTGAAAATGTCCCGTGAAGGATTGCACCAACAATTGACTAGAGCATTTCGAAAAGCAGTAATCGGTAAGATTCAGCAGGTCGCTTCCGGTCTTCGTGTCAAGACCAACGGTGACTTTACAACTGTGAACCTGACAGTAGAACCTGTGGAAGAGATTACGGATCGAAAACTGTTCCTGATCACTTTTGATGTGCCTCCAGAACCCAATGACGAGCAGGAGGAGCACTCAGAAAGCTCTAGATGTGTTGCGACAGATATAAACGAAGATGCTGAAACCGTTCTAGCCCTGAAAGAGGAACTTCAGACTACAGAAGAGTATTTAAAGGCTTCCAATGAGGATCTGGAGATATCCAACGAAGGTCTCAAGGCTTCCAATGAAGAGTTACAGTCCCTTAATGAGGAATTCCAGTCCACTAACGAAGAATTAGAAACATCAAGAGAAGAACTTGAATCACTCAATGAGGAGTTATCCACAGTAAATGTGGAGCTTCAGAACAAAGTTGAAAAACTGTCAAACTTCAACGATGAGATGAATGATCTACTGGCCAGCACGGAAATCGGTCTAATTTTCGTGGACAACGACCTGCTTATCCAGCGCTTCACTCCTGCCGCCACAAAAATGATCAATCTCTTTCCTACGGACGTAGGACGACCTATCGGGCATTTTGTTACGAACCTGTCTGACCATGATCGTCTTAATAAGGATATACGGCAAGTTCTGGATACACTTGATCCTGTGTATATGGAAGCCCATATCAATTCAGGCGAATGGTACATGCTGAACATCCGACCATATTGTTCGAGGACGAAAAGCATCGAAGGTGCAGTCATAACATTCATGGAGATCACTCAGCTAAAGCAGCTTCAGGAAAAGCAGACAAACACTCTTCGTCACCTGGCTGCAGTTGTGAATGACTCGCGTGACGCCATACTGCTGCAGGATATAGAAGGCAAGATACTTGCATGGAACCCGATGGCTGAGAAAATTTATGGCTGGAGCGCGGAGGAGGCTCTGAATATGAATGTCAGCGATCTTGTCCCGGTGGATAAGAAAGAAGAATCAAAAGTTACGTTAAAAAAATTGGCAAAGAGTGAGACTATAGAACCTTACCGAACTAAAAGGCTCACCAAAGACGGCCATACTATAGACGTGTACCTGATGGTTACCGCTTTGATTAATGAGTCTGGTGATGTTTATGCGATTGCGACCACAGAGCGGGGGGAAAATAGCAATGCTCTCCTATAAATCGATTACAGATGTGGACAGATTCTTATAGTTCTCAAAAAATTCGGTCCCCCACTCACATGAACCCTGGCCGGAAATAATCATTTTTCTGCTATCTAAGATACCTTTTTTTGTTAAGAGTCTAAACTGGAAAGATTCTCCGGTCATTATAAAAGAACCAAAACCAAGATTTTCAGGGTAAACGTAAAGCGAGATCAAATCAAGGTCGATAAGTTCCCTGAGCTCTTTATAATAGTCCTGTTTAGCTTTTTCATAAGCATCCTTGTTGAGTATGACTGAGACTTCTGTGGCATACTCAGTCATCTTCACGTAGAATTCATGAAATGTCGGGTGCAGAACCGAAGCTATTTCAAGCCAGGAGTTTGATGTTATTGCCCTTTCAAAAAAATCCGTGTCCGCTTCAAAGAAGTTAGACATGGGAATATCAGCAACATGGAAAGAACCAAGTTCCGGCAACTTTTTAAGAAGATGTGATGGAATAAAATCGATATAATGTGTAGCCAAATACTCACTGTTTATTCCAAAGGTCTCGACGGTACGCAGAAAGGATGCCATCTCTTCAACTATCATTTTCCCAACTGTCGTCAATTCGTACCTGTCTTCTTTTTTATCTTTGGATATTAGATTGGCTTCTTTGAGTATTTTCATCTGAGGAAGCAATGCTGTCCTTGTCGTATCCAGTGCTTCCAGAAGTATTTCCATTTCCTTGGGGTTGTCCTGAAGCAGCAGGAGTACCTTCTTCCTCTTGTCGGATGCAAGTAATACATCAGTCGTTATCTTTTTCATCAGGCCATACCTCATTAAAAAATATCAGTTACTATTGGAGCTTTGTAAACTCAAATAATTATCTATTAACGAAATTGGCTAAAAATGTAACGTCGTTAAAATATTGATTATGAGCAAAACATAGAATCTCTCCTGATATTAATATCCGCTCTGGTTATATCTAAAAAGCACTGATTAAATATTGTGAGAATAGGGTCGTTCACGACCAAGTGGGTTGACGTTAAAGAGAGATATTGGGGAATATCCCAGACACGTAAAGAACAGGACTGAAATATTGTCTGTGACATGTTTTGTCCTGTCCACCCAATCAGAACGGGTTGGGGAGTGGGATTGAAGAGATATGATACATCTCGGATTCGCAAGGAGAGAGACACCTTAAAGTATGGCGGGTTATCGGGTGTCTCCTTCTATCCACTTAATCTAGCCCAAAACAACTGTTCTCGTATAAAACATTCTCGTAAATCTATAATTTTTCACAGCAATAATGTTTTAGCTAAAGTCCCACTTTCCTTAAATCTTTTATCAAGACGAGAATTTGACATTTGCTCTCGTCTTTTGTAAGAAGATTTATAAATTCATCTTTATTTCACTGAGATGAATGTTATATATCTTGGAAACTAATATACCTCTATGGTAGTCAAAGATATTGATGAATGGATTTCAAATCGTCCTGAACATTCCGACATATATAAAAAAATTTATGGGAAAATGTACACTCAGAAACATCCGAGTATTGTATCAAATCTGCAAAATATGGAATTATTAATACGATGTGCTCCTGAATATGACTACTGGCACTTGTCAGAAGATGCAGTTGAAGATATTCTACGGAAGGTATACAAAAGATACCCCAATCAATACTCCCGTAATAACAAATATATGTTTTTCCGTAACTGGTTAAAATTTTCCAATCAAAATGATTTACTGCCATTGGTTAAAGCACCGAAAATAATTACAGAGCCTAACGATGACAAGCAGATTGAGATTGATGAAATCAGATTAATGATTTCTAAAGCGAAATATGCACGTGATAAAGCAATCATTGCTCTTCTATATGATAGTGGATGTAGGATTGGAGAATTGTGTACAATCAAAGTTAAGCATGTGGAATTTGACAGCAATGGTGCAAGGGTAACACTTCCGAAATCTAAAACCACATGGCGTACAAATCGTGTAGTATTCGCTTCCTCATATCTAAATATGTGGTTGTCAGAGCATCAATACAAAGACAATCCAGAAGCACCATTGTTCTATTCGTTCCAATTAAAAAACGGTCAAGCGGTACATCTACTCGATGGTGGAATTCGATGGATGCTTAAAAACACACTTGAAGATTGTGGTATCAAGCGAAGAATATACCCTCATATGTTCCGCCACACAAGGGTCACTGAGTTAGCGAATTTCATGACCGAACGACAACTTAAAAAGCAGTTTGGTTGGACTCCAAACTCAAATACGGCTTCTGTATACGTTAATATGAATAATGTAGATACTGAAAATGCAGTTCTGAAGGCAGCGGGTATTGAAGTTGATGAACCTGAAAAAGAGATACTTAAACCTGTCAGATGTCCACGCTGTAAAGAGATTAATTCCCAACAGGATGAATATTGTGTCAGATGTGTTCTACCATTGAGTGAGAAAGCAATATTTGAAGCAGATAAGAAACAGCGAGAAACGACATTAAGGTTAGAAATTATGGAGAAAACTATATCGAATTTCCATGCTTTCGAAAAGAAAATGCTTGAGAGTGGAAAATGGACACCTGAGTTCTCAGAGGATGAACATGATGATATTCCAGATACGGATATGTCACTTGAAGAAGTACGTGCAAAGCAAAATGAATTACGGGACATAGAAAAATCACAGGATGAGGGCTAAAATAAAGCCCATAGTGGATATTTTTTAGTTTAGGCGTATGAACCCATGCCCTTATATCCTATGGTGCGATTTGACACGGATTATTTGGAAGTAATCGTGGGTGGGGGAGTGAGTGAATTATTATGACTTCTACCCACGATTTTTGGAAGGTGCGGACGGGGAATGGAAAACCCGTCCTTCTGTTTGATGGTTGTTGGTTATGCACTTCTATGGTATATTTATATACAGATATAACTTTTTTGATACTGTAACTGGCACACCCTTTCCCAGTTACGATAATTTTTATAAACATCTATTTAAATAAATCAAAACTTGCACATGTCAAAGGGTTTTCTTGTTCCCATACACAACCATAAATCGAATGCAAGAGAGTCTGTGTTGCCAGTTGTCGGAAAATATTAGGTCTGATTGTTGCATGAACAATGGTTCTTTTGAGAATATATATGACTTAGCCAAGGGGAGTGAAAGAAAAGAGTGTGAAAAAAAGACAAAAGGAAGTCAAATTCAAAATATTAATGCCTAACCTTGGCATGCATGTCAAAGTCATATTTATTATTTAAAAAATGATTTCTACAGAGCCATTTTTTTTGGATTTTTTAAATGGACTTACTGTATAACGAATAAATATGTTAACAAATATTTTTATCAAGCAAACTGGAGGTACAGCTGACATAGATCCAATAATATATCGCATTCTGAATTGATTTTCTACTTTTGTATTACCTATTCTTGCATAGTATTCAGCAATCCAGAACCAGGTATTCATAGTCATGGATTTTTGTTCGGCTCTTTTTTTCATAGACCATATTCCACCTTCATGAACTCGATAAATAGCTGGCTCTATGTCTGGTAAATATATGCCTGATCCGTATTGTCCCAGAATGGAATAAAGGAACGTATCGTCATTTTTAATGAACTTGCATTCAGGCGGATAATCTTTTAATGCCTCAACATTCCTATAAAATACTGTACGGGTGGATATATTAACTTGAGCTGTCATCAGTTCATAACTGGTATATGATCTATGAAACTCAGGTGGTATTCCAGACTCTTTAATAAGGCCATTTTCAGTTAATACATGTTCACCGTGATAACAGCACACAACATCCGGATTATTTTCAAGACAATCGAATTGAATTTGTAACTTTTTTGAATCAGTCCAGTAGTCGTCGCCATCACAAATAGCAATATATTTTCCTTTAGCTCTTTGACAGTTACAGGAGAATACATTTTTGCCTTTTGAACACTGATTCACGGCTTGATAAATTGGTTTAATCAGATCAGGATATTTTTGTTCGTAAGACCGGATAATATCTACGGTTCCATCTTCTGATGCGTCATAATGCATAAGGATCTCATATTTGAAGTTAACTTCTTGCTTCAGGAATCCTTCAATTGCATCAGCTATGAATTTTTCATGGTTATACGCGAGACAGCATATGCTAACCATTATTTCTTCGTTTTTGGCCATTTACATCACGTTTTTTAGTATATTTTTACAAATATCAATACTCTAGGGAGTTATCCTTTTTAAATTTAGACATTTAAAAAAATGAGAAGTCGGTTTTCTACAGAGCCAGTCTTTTCAAGACCATTTCTACCAGATTATACCTTTGATCCCTTCAGAGGTTTCTACATCGATCTCAAACAAAGTCTTTATTTCATTTATTGTCTTTTCACATTGTTCCTTATTTTTACCTTTGATGATGATAGGACCCAGACGTTGTCCTTTATCGACCATAGGTTTTGCTTCCATCCCTATATCGATAGGCTCAATATACACTTTCTGAACACCTGGTACTGACTGTATTTTATCGATACCCCTAATCTCTTTTACAAAGCCTTCTGGCAACGTGAACAGTAAATATGTAGATACATTGCTCTCTATATTTTGAATTTCAATTTCCTCTACATTCCCCACAGCAACATCAAGTAACAGACTGTTTACATCAATGCCCGTAGCTAATGGTACTATATGAGATGAGATACATATAGCAGCACCTCTGGCAGCACATTCTACAAGATATATATCTCCTGTTCCTTCTTCAACTATGTACTCACAGTGAGTGACACCGAATTTTAAACCAAAGCCCTCGATCAAAGTTTTATTAGTCTTTAACATCTGATCTTCAATATCATTGCTAGGAGATGAACAGAACATAGTTACACTGGGAACGAATACGTCTGGGATATCAAATAATTGCCTTTTACCAATAGCTAAATTTGTGAACTTGTAATTTGAGGTAAAGCCTGCAATTACATATTCTTCTCCCTGAATGTACTTTTCTACTATTAAGCAATTCTCTTTAGAGTAAGAAATTGCAGGCTCAAAATTATCTTCCAATTCAGTGAGATTTCTAATCACTGATATACCCCTACTGCCAGCGCTATCTGTAGGTTTTATTATTACCGGAAGACCAATGTCCAAACACTTTTCCCTGGCTTCCTCCAGGGTTGAAACCTTGTAGTATTTAGGATTCTTTATTCCTAATTTAGCGCATTCATTCCGCATTAAGTATTTATTAGTGAACTTTAGTGCACAATCATAGCCAATACTTGGCAGGCCTAATTTCTCAGTTACATAAGCAATGGTTGGAACCGGAAAATCAAGTTGATCTGTAACTAGCCCATCAACCTGTTCTCGTTTAGCAATTTCCAATACTGTTTTTTTATCACAAATGTCAACTTCATACATCTTATCTGCATATTTTAAACCGGGATAACCACCCTTGCAGCTTACCACGATTGTTTCAAAGCCACGTTTCTTAACTAATTTAATTATTGGAACTTGCGTTCTTGCAGCTCCTAGAACCATGATTTTTTTCATTGTACCACATACCCTATGAATTTTTTAAGTATTTTGATAAATCCCCTATCGTACCACTGTATGGTATATTTAATTTTAACATTTGCTGCCTGATAGCTTTTGCCAGAATAGGAACTGTCTTTGCTTAGCTATATAAATATATCTATATTGTATAATTCAATAATGATTATCATTATGATATAACCGCTCTGTAGAAATCCTTTGAATTATAGAGGATTTCGAAAAACCCTATTTTTTGAAAATCGGCATATATACTGCTTATAAGCAATTGGTTGAAAGTGGGGGTTTATCGAAATCCTCTATAATGTAAACAACAATGCGCAATTGATTCAAATGTACTCGCTGATACTAACATAATTTGTCATATTGAGTCACTAATACTGATTCGATAGGTTTTCTACATAGTCTAAATAATTTTTCGGTATCCGAAAAGAAAAGAAAAGAATGAAGGTATTCGTAATCCCTACAAATACCAGCTACTTTTTATTTTTAAGAATAAATCTGAGTAAATCAGGACCCATATGCAGTTCTCT
>NZ_JADQBY010000036.1 GCF_016278385.1 Methanolobus sp. | reverse complement strand
GAGCAGATAATCGCTGACCTGAGAGAAGGTATGGCAGATGCTGCAGACCTTGGTGGCATTCCAAACCTTAGTGAAGATGAGATCGACAAGCTCGTGGACATCCTCACCATGCCTTCCAGGATGGTTGGTGTTGAGATTGGTAAGGAAGTCCCTGTAACCCACGATATCGGAACTATCAGGCTTGATGGTGACCAGGGTAACAGTGGTGTAGGTATTCCATCCAGCAGACTCGTTGGTGCAATGATGCACGAGCGTGCTTTTGGTGCTGACACGATGGAACTCGGACACATTGATTACAGTTACAAACCTGCCAAACCTGTGATCGCACAGGAAATGCAGACTATGGAAGTCTGCCAGCAGAACATGATCGTTCCATTGTTCTACGGTGCAATGCCAAACATGGGTCTTTACTACACTCCTGACGGACCATTTGAGAACCCTGGCGACCTTATGAAGGCATTCAAGATCAGAGAAGCACAGGAGTCCATGGAGCACTCTGCAAAACATCTGACAAGAGACATTATCTGGATTATGCAGAGAATGATGGCATCAGGTGCTGACGGTGTGAACTTTGATACTGTGGGTGCTGCAGGAGATGGTGACATGTTCGCTTCCCTGCACGCCATTGAGGCATTGAGAAAGCAGTACCCTGATATGTACATCGAGGCAGGTATGGCCGGTGAGCTAATGCTTGGTCTGCACGGTGAGATGGAATACGATGGTACCGTACTTGCAGGACTGTGGCCACACCAGCAGGCTCCACTAGCCGCAAAAGCAGGAGCTAACGTTTTTGGACCTGTCGTGAACACCAACACCAGCAAAAGTGGAGCATGGAACCTGGGAAGAGCTGTGACTTTTGTAAAGGCAGCTGTCAAAGCTTCACCAATTCCATGCCATGTGAACATGGGTATGGGTGTAGGCGGTATACCAATGCTGGAAACTCCAACCATTGATGCAGTTTCAAGAGCAAGCAAGGCGATGGTCGAAATCGCCGGCGTGGATGGTATATAGGTAGGAGTCGGCGACCCGATGGGTATGCCGATCTCCCACATAATGACCTCCGGAATGAGTGGAATCAGAGCTGCAGGTGACCTTGTTGCAAGGATGGAGTTCGCAAAGAACATGAGAATTGGAGAAGCAAAGGATTACGTTGCCAAGAAGCTGAGCGTTTCCACAGATGATCTCAGTGACGAGTATGTAATGAGAGAACTGAGAGAAGAACTGGGTATCGGGGTCATCACTTCAGTTGCAGGTGCTCCAAAAGGAATTGCAGCAAAGATGAACATCGAGAAACTGCTCGGAATCAACATAAACTCTTGTGAAAAATTCAGAGGACAGTTGAGGTAAATATATTCTTTGGTAAACGTCTGGTAAGTTTCGCTGTTGGTGGGACTTACTAGTATTTTATTTTTATTACCAAAATCCTATCAAACGAAAAATATAAATAGTAGCAAGACGGTACATGGTTACCGTGTGCTAGCAACTTGCAGCGAGATGTATAGCAACGCTCTGAAAATATCGAACGTTGCTCATATGTCTTGATTCAAGCTACTATTCACATAAGGAGGCTAAATATGTCAAACCAGGAAATGTTAGACAAACTCAGAGACACAATCGTCACTCAGAATATCAATGGCTGTGCAGCAGCTACCCAGGAAGCACTCGACTCTGGAATGACTGCTGTTGAGATTATCAACGATGGCCTTTCAGTAGGCATGAAGATCATAGGAGACAAGTTCGAAGCAGCAGAGATTTACCTTCCACAGATAATGATGTCTGCAAAGGCAATGAATGCTGCAATGGAAATTTTGGTTCCTATACTTGCAGAAGAAAAGGGAGCAGATGACGAAGGTGTAGGACTTGCTATCACCTACGTGCAGGAAGGCGACATTCACGATATCGGCCACCGCCTTGTAACAACAATGCTTGAAGCCAATGGTTTCAGGATTGTTGACATGGGCGTTGACGTTCCAAATGATGATATAATTGAAGAAGTTGCAAAACACAAGGGCAAGAAGGTCATCCTTGTAGGTTCTGCACTCATGACAACCTCAATGCTCGGGCAGAAGGACACAGTGTCCATGCTCTCAGAAGAGGGTCTTCGTGACTCTGTTAAGATCATGTTCGGTGGAGCACCAGTATCCGATGCATGGATCGCAGAGATCGGAGCAGACGCAACAGCAGAAAATGCAGCAGATGCAGCTCGTGTAGCTCTTGATATCATGAAATAAGGAGGCATATATTATGACATTTTCAAGATCAATGGATTGTTTTGAATTCTACGAGCGTGCAAAGAAAGGTACCAAGATGTCCCAGGATGACTGGGACCTTATGACCATTCCTATGAAGTCAATGGAGCTCAAGCAAAAATATAACCTTGACTTCAAGAACGAATTCATCCCAACCGACAAGGACATGATGGAAAACCTGTTCAAAGCAGGTTTTGAAATGCTTCTTGACTGTGGTATATTCTGTACCGACACAAGTCGTGTAGTAAAATATACTGAAGATGAGATATGGGATGCTCTTAACAACGTCCAGAAAGGATTCACACTCGGAACTGGCAGAGATGCAGTAAACGTTAAGAAAAGAAGTGTTGGCGATAAGAGGAAGCCAATAGTCCAGGGTGGTCCAACAGGTTCACCAATTTCCGAGAACATGTTCATGCCAGTCCACATGAGCTATGCTCTTGAGAAGGAAGTCGACACCATCGTTAACGGTGTCATGATGACCGTTCGTGGAAAGCCACCTATTCCAAAGAGTCCTTACGAGATCCTGGCTGCCAAGACAGAAACAAGGCTGATCAAGAATGCAGCTGCAATGGCCGGAAGGCCAGGCATGGGCATATAGGGACCAGAGACTTCCCTGTCCGCTCAGGGAAATATCGCTTCAGACTGTGCCGGTGGCCAGGTTTGCAGCGACAGTCACGAAGTATCACAGCTCAATGAGCTTAAGATCGACCTTGATGCAATCAGTGTGATGGCACACTATCAGGGTAACAGTGACATTATCATGGATGAACAGATGCCTATCTTTGGTGGCTATGCCGGTGGCATAGAAGAAACCACAATTGTTGACATCGCAACCCACATCAATGCATTTGTAATGAGCAATGCAAGCTGGCATCTTGACGGTCCAGTACATATCCGCTGGGGTTCTACAAACACCCGTGAGACCCTCCAGATCGCTGGATGGGCATGTGCAACTATCTCAGAATTTACAGACATAATCTCCGGTAACCAGTACTATCCATGTGCAGGTCCATGTACCGAGATGTGTCTGCTTGAAGCATCCGCACAGTCTATGACCGACACAGCATCAGGCCGTGAGATCCTCTCCGGTGTTGCAGCTGCAAAGGGTGTTGTCCAGGACAAGACCACAGGTATGGAAGCAAGGATGATGGGAGAAGTCGCAAGAGCAACTTCAGGCATGGATATCGCAGAGGTCAATGGTATCATTGATAACCTTGTCAAACTCTACGAGAAAGACTATGCAAAGGCACCAGAAGGCAAGACATTCCAGGAATGTTACGATGTTGCTACCGTAACACCAACCGACGAATACGTCAAAGTCTACGATGGCGCACGCAGGAAGCTCGAAGAGCTTGGACTTGTATTCTAAGTCCAAAATCCACGTGATAAATTAGTTTATCACTTCCCTAGCAGCCAGCGACTTATCACCGCTGGCTCAACCTATTTTTTGAGAGTTTATTATTGGATTTGAATCTGTTTTTATTTGGCATCAGAATTATTATAAGTTATAGTCGTTATTCTTCTCATGCCAGAGCATTTTCGTCTCCTGAGTCAAGTGTGAAGAGGCAGGATGAACCTGTCAGCTCTACCATTTTGCGGATGAACTCAAAATCTGGATCAGAGGTCAGGTTGAATATATTCAGGGCTGCCTGGGGAACTTCCTGGACTACGCTTTCTATTTCTCCTTTTAAAGCATGAGTGTTCACGTTTGGAAGTCTTGCCAGCTCGGCCAGGGTCTTAATATACTCTTCTGCTTTCCTTTTTTGTCCAAAATCATCGACTGCGCTTATGAGATTCAGCGAGGCTTCCCATTTTCTTTTGAGTTTGTACGCGATTAGAATTGCAAGGTCCATATTTCCAAGGTTCATGCTGATCTCCCAGTCAGGGCTTTTGTCATCTATCCAGAGGTTGATTGATTTATGCCTTCCGAGGCCGGATTTGGGATGAGCTGCATATATTACGGCTCCTATATGGTTCTGTAATGCTTTTTGTACAAGTATCCTAATATCCTCTTCTCTCTCTTTTGATAAAGGCGGTGTCAGGAGTATTATGTTCGGGCGGAAGAAAGCCCCACCTAGTGCTTCCATGCCTGCAATAAGGTTATCTTCAAAAGCCGGAACGTCTATTATCGTCCATGAGGAAAAGACACCTTCATCCTGAAATGATCTTGTGATATCCGGCAGTCTTGAATATAGTTCCCTGTCTTCCACTTTGCCTGTCAGGCCTAAAAGTTTGATAAATCCTTTTGGATAGGCGATGTCTCTTACCAGATTGAACATACCTCGAAGTTCCTGAGGGTCTTCCACAGGAACCAATATGTTTGCTCTCCATGCCCTTTCACGGGACGCAGTAAGTTCATTAACTCTTTTTGCCGCCCATTCAGCCAGTGCTACAAAAAGTCCGCTGCGTACATCTCCAAAAGGCGCTTTAAGATGCTTACGCAAAAGAACACTATGTATAGATACAACAATTACCACTGCCACAAGACTGAATGTAGAGTTCACTGTAAACATGACGAAAAGGCAACCTGCTGCTCCGAGGAATGATACAGCTCTGGGTATCCTGAAAAGAGGCCTGAAACTTACAAGGTTCAGACTCTGCTCCATGAAAACCACGACATTGATCATTGCATATGTGAGAAGGAAAAACATAGTAATAAGGGGAGCAATAGCATTAAGATCCCGAAGCATCAATGCAAAAAGTACAATGATACCTGTGAATATTATAGAGTTTCTGGGTTCGCCAGCTTGTGTTCGTATAGAGAACCATTGGCTCTTTGGAAGAATACGACTATCTCCCAGAGCCTGCAATATCCTTGGTGCACCAACAATTGAAGATAGTGCAGACGAAAATGTTGCTCCAAGCAGACCTGCCACAACTATAGGACCCCATGCTGCCTTGTCTATCATTATGGTGTAATTACTGACAAGCTCACCAGGAGTTGCAGAGCGGATAAGCCAGTAAGCCAGTAAAAGATAAATTATTGTGCTTAATACAATTGCTGACATGGTACCCACAGGGATACTTCTACGTGGGTTTTTCAGTTCCCCTGACATATTTGCTCCAGCCATTATACCTGTAGCTGCAGGGAAGAATACTGCGAAAAGTGTCCAGAATCCAATTCCTGTGAACATGTTCTCAGGAGAGCCTGGAAATGCTCCCCACCATGTAATAGGTTGTTGTAACGGGACTGAATATAACGTCCAGAATATGGAGATGAGGGAGCCGGCAATGATTGCCATAATTACGTACTGGATCTTGAATGCAAGAGTAGCGCTTATGTAAGCAATGATGAAAAGGGCTGCAAAAGTACCAAGGTCTATAAGAATTGCGGGATGGTCTGGAAATATCCATTGCCAGCCGGTACGAAAACCAAATATATACATAGCCACTGCAAGGGCTTGTGCCAGATAAAGTGGAATGCCAATACTTCCTCCGACTTCAAGTCCCAATGATTGAGAAATGATCGAGAAAGCACCACCTGCTCCAATGCGGATATTGGTTGTTATCGAGGAAAGTGACAATCCGGTTAGAAATGTTATGCCACATGAAAGTAAAATAATAAGCCAGGCACCCAGAAGACCTGCATTTCCCACAATCCATCCTTCTCTCAAGTACATTATCACTCCCAGGATTGTGAGCATAGTTGGTGTGAAAACGCCATCAAAGGTGCCAAAAAGCTTGCCTTTGGTTACTTTGTGTTCATGAATTTGCTCCTGCAATGTAGGCTCTTGAGCAGTAGTTGAAAAATTATTGTCCTCGGCCATTATGTCCCCTTTTATGATGGTCTATACAACTAATAATAGTTGTTGGACTTTGCAGAAAAAGTGCAACTATTTAAATATCACGGAATACCTGAAGCAAAAGATTTCATGGGTATTAATTATGATAGAAAAGATGAAGGAAATAATGATTTTTTTAACAAAAACATTATTTTATTTGACAATGTTTGTAGTATAATGAAACTAAAATCATAAATGCAGTTTGAACAGAGTTTTGTATCAAGTCAAACCGGCTCCCCCGGAATATCACCCATAATCTTATACGAGATTTTCCTGTAGAGTGATAGGTATTCCTCGGTGGGTTCCATATCGTATTTGGAGTGGGTGTTGTAGCATTTGTCAGATAGTTTAATAGGTTAATTCAGTTATTGAATTTAATCACAATTCTCGACAATGTACATTTTCATTCATACCATCCTGATAGATCAGTATAGTTCGATATATAGTTCATACGCTCTGGCATTTTCTTCTAAGATTCAATCTGCCTAATTACTTAAATATGGAAATTATTACGACATGGAAGACCATATAGAAAAACTTTTAGAGTATGTTCATACAATGAAGAAAAAAAATGATTTTGTCCTATCTTGGAACGAATACATGGATTTGGCAAGAAATCTGGTGTAAAGGATAAATAAAAAGACGTCCGAAATTATTTGGTAAACAATACTTGCAGACAGTGCCCGTGAATCTCTATCTTGATTTATGGGTTTGTAGAACTGCTACAAAACAGTCCAATTTTGGATGCAGGTTCTACCACAAGTTCTCATTCTTTATATCATGCCAGAGCATTTTCTTCTCCGGAGTCAAGTGTGAAGAGGCAGGATGAACCTGTTAACTCTACCATCCTACGGATGAACTTAAAATCAGGCTCATAGGACAGCGTGAATATATTCAGAGCTGCCTGAGGTACTTTCTGAAGTATACTTTCAATATCACCTTCTAAAGCATAGGTGTTGACATTTGGGAGTCTTGCCAGTTCAGCGAGTGTCTTTATATATTCTTCTGCTTTCCTTTTCTGTCCTTCTTCGCCAACAGCGCTTATGAGGTTCATTGAAGCCTCCCATTTTCTATTGAGCTTGTATCCAATGAGAATTGCAAGGTCCATATTTCCAAGATTCATGCTTATCTCCCAGTCCGGGCTTTTGTCATCTATCCAGACGTTAATTGATTTGTGTCTTCCAAGGCCGGACTTTGGATGGGCTGCGTATATCACAACACCTGTGCGGATATGTGATGCTTTTTGTATGATTTTTGTAATGTCCTCTTCTCTCTGTTTCGATAACGGTGGTCTCAGAAACAGGATATTCGGGCGGAAGAAAGCCCCACCCAGGGCTTCCATGCCTGCAATAAGGTTATCTTCAAAAGACGGTGCATCTATTATTGTCCATGACGAGAACACACCTTCATCCTGAAATGATCTTGTGATGTCCGGAAGTCTCGAATATAATTCCATCTCATCTACTTTGCCTGTAAGGCCTAAAATTTTAATAAATCCCTTCGGATAGGAGATATCTCTTATCAGATTGAACATACCTCGCAGTTCCTGTGGATCTTCTATGGGTACCAATAGATTTGCTGTCCATGCCCTTTCCCGGGATACAGTAATTTCGTTGACTCTCTTTGCCGCCCATTCGGCCAGTGCTACAAAAAGTCCGCTACGCACATCCCCAAAAGGGGCTTTGAGATGTTTGTGCAAAAGAACACTATGTATGGATACAACAACAACCATCGCCACAAGAGTGAATGTGGAGTTCACTGTGAACATTACAAAAAGACAACCTGCTGCCCCAAGGAACGATACAGCCAGAGGTATCCTGAAGAGAGGCCTGAAGCTAACCAGATTCAGGCTCTGTTCCATGAAAACCACCACATTGATCATTGTATATGTGAGCAGGAAAAACATGGTGATAAGGGGAGCAATAGCATTAAGGTCTCGAAGCATTAATGCAATAAGTACGATTGCACCTGTGAATATTATAGAATTCCTTGGTTCACCTGATTGTGTTCTTATTGAGAACCATTTGCTTTTTGGCAGTATGCTGCTATCTCCTAGAGCTTGCAATATCCTTGGTGCGCCAACGATGGAAGCCAGTGCAGAAGAGAAAGTTGCCCCAAGCAGACCCGCCACGACTATGGGTGTCCATGCTGCGCGTTCTATCATGATGGTATAATTGCTGACAAGTTCATCCGGGGTTGCAGAGCGGATCAGCCAGTAAGCCATTAAAAGATAAATTATAGTCCCTAGCACAATTGCAGACATGGTGCCCACGGGGATACTCTCACGGGGATTTTTCAGTTCTCCTGACATGTTTGCTCCGGCCATGATACCTGTGGCTGCAGGGAAAAATACTGCAAAAAGTGCCCAGAATCCAATTCCTGAGAACATGTTCTCAGGGGAACCTGAAAATGTTCCCCACCATGTTATGGGTTGCTGCGCTGGAACTGAATATAATGTCCAGAATATAGAGATCAGGGCGCCGACAGTGATTGCCAAAATTACGCGCTGAATCCTGAATGCAAAGCTGGCACTTATGTAAGCGATGATGAACAGGGCTGCAAAGGTGCCCAGGTCTATAAGAATTGCCGGATGGTCCGGGAA
Organism: Methanolobus sp.; assembly: GCF_016278385.1. GTDB lineage: Archaea > Halobacteriota > Methanosarcinia > Methanosarcinales > Methanosarcinaceae > Methanolobus. Next base: position 4,814 of record NZ_JADQBY010000036.1, on the reverse strand, counting down.
TATCCATTGCCATCCGGCACGGAAACCAAATATATACATGGCTACTGCAAGAGCCTGTGCCAGATAAAGTGGAATACCAATACTCCCTCCTACTTCGAGTCCCAATGATTGGGAGATAATAGAGAAAGCACCGCCTGCACCAATACGGATATTGGTTGTAATCGAAGAGAGTGACAATCCAGTTAGAAATATTATGCCGCATGAAAGCAGGATAATAAGCCAGGCGCCCAGAAGACCTGCATTTCCCACTATCCACCCTTCTCTCAAGTACATTATCACTCCCAGAATTGTGAGCATCGTTGGTGTGAAAACACCATCAAAGGTGCCGAAAAGCTTGCCTTTGGCTACCTCATGTTCATGAACTTGCTCCTGTAATGTAGGCTCTTGAGAAATAGTCGAAAATTTATTGTCCTTGGCCATTATGTCCCCCATTTATGATGGTCGATACAATTAATAATAGTTGTTGGAGTCTGATTCATCTGGCATTGGTTCATTCAGCTGTCTTCTCATAGTTCATAATAGGTGCTTTGGGTGGCTTAATCCCCCTTTTATAGAATTCATCCCAGGTTCTCTGGGTTATATCGGATCTGAATATGAATTCATTCCTAAGATCATTCACATATGCTCTTGCTTTTAGACCTTTGTAGAAGGGATAATCATTTAAAAGGATAACAACCGGTTGGGTGGGGGATGATATATACACGAATCTTGAAGTAACAACGGCTTCTCTAAATATCTTTATTGCCAGGTCTACGTCAGAATCGTTCTCTATATAGATATCAAGTGTTGCCATCATTTCTGGACTACCCGAGTTGCCGCTTGCCACACATTCTGTAAAAATCAGATTGTTTGGAGCTGATACCAAACTATCATCTGGAGTAACAAGACGGGTAGCTCTAAGACCTATATCTTTTACTTCTCCATAATAGCCACCCATCTCGATCCTGTCACCAACTTGATATGGTTTCTCCATTGTGACTATAATACCTCCTGCAATATCCTCAAAAAGGTTCCTCATGCCAAAACCAATTACAGCACCAATGAAACCACTAAATATAACTAGTTGGTTCAAGGAAAGTGCGAACACAGATGCCAAAATATAATAAACAGCCAGTGAATAGATCAGTACATTAGAAATAGAGATTATGCTCTTGAAATCTAACCTGTGCTTCCATGTTTTTTCCGATATTTTTGTCAGCAAAAATGCCACTATTTTTGAAAGAATGACGGCAAAGATGATGATGAAAAAAGATAAAAATACGGTATTTAAATCAATGTTTTCAAAATTACTGACAATCGTCTTAACATCCACTTGAGCCATTACCACACCAACCGGATCTTCTCTAAGTATTTGATTACAACATACAGCTTTTCAGGCTTTACTCTATAGTATTCATCATTTCTTACTATTAGGTTTTGATTAAGTATTTCAAATAGTATTTTATTGATCGTAATTTCATCTACATTATGACTTCGCTTCATTATGATTTCCAATTCTTCTTTTTTAATATGGCCCATAGACAATACAATACACAGAACAAATGCTCCGGTACCATCAAGATCGATGTCACCAAAATCACTGTTCATACTACTTGTTTTTATCAAGGGGTATTCTAACCATTTGTTCCATATCTCCGTTGCAACTCCTGGATTCCCGTGTGAGACATTTGTGAGTTCTTTGAATATGATAGATTCTGCGCTCTCATCTTCTTTTCTATGGAAAAGAAGCATTTTAAGGGCAGTGTAGTTGATTCGGAAACTGTATAGGTTTATTGTCCGATGAGTTATTTTCTCTGTTATTGGTATTTTAACCGGTGTAAATATTTATGTATTTTTTTCATCACTATCATCTACAAATTGTATTTCGTTCTCTTCATATACTGAAAGTACGAATTTTTCCATATCTGCGGTATTCAGTGGTGGAATCGTAATCTGTATGGGGAAATATTTGCCTATATCCAATACCTGCTCAAGATAATTCCATGAGTGTAGATTCCATGTGGTTATGCAGAGTCTTTCGTCAGAGGAAAGTATCATATTGAGAAACTCCTTGATGACATCAAATCCACCAATCTTTCTCATATACAGGTAATGGCAATTATCAAATACCATTATCTTTGTAGAATTATCAGGCAGAGATATCTCTTCTTTACTATTGATTATAGATGAAAAAATGATTTTTGTCACTTCATGTGGGTGCATTTTGACAATCTCATCTACAAGTTCAGACTTCCCGGCATAAGGCAACGCAATTATGGCGATGTTTAGCCTTTGGCCTGAGTCAAAATCAGATATAGCTTTTTGAATGGTTGCAATTGTTTCGTCCAGACCAAGCACCAAAGTTTCTATAGCTTCTTCTGTATTTGATGTAACCATAATACTCTTCCCTACACTTAGTATTGCTACTGTTCCTGACACAATTGAAAAAAGATGTCTTGAAGATACAACATAAACCCTAAAAAAACAAGGTCGTACAATTATAAATAGTCCTTGATTAAGTGGATTCAGAATGTGGAAAAATAGAAGCTAAAAATAGATTTGACTGCGGAAAACAGATAATGGCCTTATATAAATTCTAAATAGAAATAATTAAAGAGCAAATCAAACAGGCTCTCCTGGCATATCCCCCATTATCTCATAAGAGATCTTTCTGTAAAGCGCCAGATATTCCTCGGTGGGCTCCATATCGTATTCGGAGCGGATGTTGTAGCATTTGTCAAATGGTTTGCCTTCAGGTGGATTTTTGAGGCGGTCAGCGTACTTTGCATATATTTTAGCTACAAGTTTGTTGGCTTCTGTAAGGGTTAACTGGGTTGCAAGCTGTGCCATTTCACCCATGAATCTGGATTCCAGGCCGGAAGAATGGTCTGGAGTGTTTCCCAGGCGACCGGTGGGTCCAAGCAATATGTTCCTGCCGCAAACAGTGTCGCCGATTGCCTGTGCAGCCGTCTCGTAGAACATCATGTCGGTACAGATCCCAGCAGCATTCCAGTAGTATCTTGCAGTGTAATAGTTCATGTTTCTGGAAATAGCCAAGGATGCCATGTTGGATGCCCAGAGTATTTCTTTGGCAGTGGATGAGCCTGTTTCGGCATATAATGCGCCGGATGCATGGATGCTGGAATGTGTCAGCACCTTGGATTGTAATGTTTCTGCCACATCTATAATGGCAAGTCCTTCTGGAGAACCAATGCATGGTCCTCCGAAAACAGGCACTTGACCTGAGATATAATGATTGCCATGCTCCTGATGGTAGATACATTTTGACAAAGTTTCATAATCCACTTTCAAGTCGTCCATATAAATTTCCTGGGGGTCAGCACTTGAATAAAGTTCATCTGATGATACAAGTAAGGATGATGTAGTAAGGGTTGAGGTACTCGGCCCCATCAGTGCAAGTCCTTCTCTTCCGGCTATCTTTGTAGCCAGTCTCTCATTTCTGGATGTTTTAAGAACTGCAAGCATCTCCAAGGGACTCTTGGGTTGTATATACTCCCCGCCAAATTGGTTCATAGCTCCACTATAGATACCCTGTACAATGTTTTCCTGTGCAGAACTTAAGTTAATGTAAAGGAAATTCTTCTCAGATATGCTTCCACCCATAGGACCACCGATTATTATGGGTGGGTATGAAGCCATAGGGTAGCGGTTTGGCACAACTACTTTTTCCTTGAGTCTTCCGATCTCAAGGGGGTTTGTGGTATTAAGAGCCTTTAAAATGTCTTCTTCGTCAATATTGATAACTCGCTGGGTGTTTCTGCAGAAGATCCCTACAGAGTGAAGAAGTTCAATCCCTGCTTCAAAAACAGAATCAGCTATTTCAAGGTCTTCCGGTACAAAAATAGAAGGATCATACTCGATCTCATATTTAAAGGCAAGTTCCTCTGATTTTTTAAAAACTTTAATGTCATGCTCTCTTTCAGTTCGCTTTTCTCCATCGATAGCGTATTTTAGATACTTGTAGATATTTTGCATGATCATTCTCCTCTTAGAAAAAGAATAGCTCTACCAAATAATGATTGATGAAGTTTTTTTTCTAATAAGAATCAGTGTTAGTCCCTTATATTTATATTTTTTCATGTGTTAATAATGTAAATTCTCATTTATTTTTTATATACAGTGTATTAACCTGATTTTGCATTATTCGATGAGAACATACCATAATTATTTTGTAGTAATTATTATATGTAAATTTCTTTTTTCCTATGGTACTAACATAGATATTCAATTATATGTTATTTCATTTGTTATCTCATCTCTCTATTGTCCAGTAGCAATACTTTCTTAAAGTGTTAATTTCTCTCTATTTTCTTTTTCTGCAATCTCCTTTTCGGAATTAGTATTTATATTTTATGTATACTGTTAATATTTGATAAATCCTGCATATTTCTATGTTCTAAAAAAATATTTGAAATGTTGAATCATTGACATATTAATTTATTTTATTATGTGATTATTGAAAACGTTATCATAAGGGACTATACATTATCTATTTTGGTAGGTGGCCTGTTTTGTAAATGGGGTTATTTATCTCCTATTTATGTCTTTCCAGGCTTGCTTCATCCTCTCTCTTATTTATACTTATCCATTTAAAAATCAAAAAATATATATACAAGCAAATCCCATTTGACACTTATCACACTATGGAGTTTGAATATATGGCAGAATATACCCCTAAAGAAAGATTAGCACGTGCATTGACCGGCAAGCCTGTTGACAGGATGCCTGCAGTATCTGTAACTCAGACCGGAACAGTGGATCAGATGGAAGCCTGTGGCGCCTTCTGGCCTGAAGCAAACTATGATGCGCAAAAG
>NZ_JADQBY010000005.1 GCF_016278385.1 Methanolobus sp. | reverse complement strand
GCTGCGGATACCGCACCAGTGAGCTCCTCGCGAGCACCCTTACATAACAGGCTTGGTATAAAAGCGTTGCGGGAGAAAGGATTATTATCCCCTTGATTAAACATATTAATACACATATTAATTTCCTTTGCGGAGGATATTTATAACATAAGTAACAAGGCGGAGTGATTAATATGAATTCAACCGTAGAACTGAGGGATCGCTTTTTACAGCGATAAACCGCTAATAAATAAACACAAGACTATTTTTGACACGACACTGCGTGACGGTGAACAAACACCTGGCGTATCACTCACCAACGATCAAAAACTCAAGATTGCCCGTCAACTGGACAAACTTGGTGTTGACGTGATCGAAGCTGGTTTCCCAATATCTTCGGAAGGCGAAAAGCAAAATGTAAGAGCCATAGCCAGCGAAGGACTCAGTCTCGATGTCTGTGGTCTTGCCCGCGTCCTTACAAAAGATCTGGATGCATGTATAGATTGTAATGTTGATGTAGTACACACATTTGTATCAACCTCTGATATCCAGAGGATACATACTATAAAGAAAAGCAGAGAAGAAGTCATCACCATGGCAGTAAATGCCGTTGAGTACATCAAAGACCACGGAGCAAAATGTATGTTCTCAGCCATGGATGCCACCAGAACTGACCTTGACTATCTTATAGAAGTATACAACGCTGTAGAAGGAGCAGGCTGTGACATAATAAACATACCTGACACAGTAGGCATAATGGCTCCTTCCTCAATGTACGAACTTGTAAAAAACATCAACAGTCACGTGAACATACCAATTGATGTCCATTGTCACAACGACTTTGGAATTGCTGTTGCAAACAGCCTCATGGCAGTAGAAGCTGGTGCCAGCCAGATTCAGGTAACTGTCAATGGAATAGGTGAACGTGCAGGTAACGCTAACCTCGCCGAGGTCGTAATGTGCCTGCATTCCATATATGGTGCAAAAACCAATATCAAGACAGAATATATGCTTGAAACTGCCAAGATGGTTGAGAACTTCACAGGCATACACATGCCCCCAAACACCCCAATCGTCGGTGATAATGCATTTGCCCACGAATCAGGCATACACACCCATGGAGTACTTGAAAAATCCGACACATTTGAACCCGGCATAATGACCCCTGAAATGGTAGGGCATAGACGGCGTATAGTCGTTGGAAAGCATGCTGGGAAGCACGCAGTCAAGAAATCACTCGAAGAAATGGGTATAGACACCACCGAAGAACAACTCGATGAGATACTTACCAAAATAAAAGACATAGCAAACAAAGGCAAACGCATATGTGATGCAGATCTTCGTGCAGTAGCATCAGCCGTCCTTGGCAGGAACCTTGGAAAAGAGACCATTATCCTGAAAGAGTTCTCATTGATGACCGGCAATCTCACAACACCGACCGCTGTTGTCCGGGCAAAGATAGGAGACGAGGAAGCTGTTGCATCCAACTATGGAGTAGGACCAATAGATGCTGCCCTTAAAGCAGTGGAACTGATGATTGGCGGATACACCAAGGTCAAAGTACGTGACTTCAGCCTCGAGGCAATAACAGGAGGAAGTGACGCCCTTGCGGAAGTTACAATTTCCGTAGAGGACGAAGAAGGCCGTGTAGCCAGTGCACAATCTGCCAGTACAGATATTGCAACTGCATCTGTGGACGCGCTCATCACAGCCATCAACATACTTCTTGAAAAGAAGAAGCTTTGGAGCATGGAATAACCAGAATTAACAACCTGAACCGTGAATCCACGGTTCTTTAACTTTTTTATTTTTAGATTTGGATACTGGAAACCGCTTTTTTGAACCATTCATATCACAGATTCATATCTATATAATAAGATTATAATTGAATATACATGAATTATGAAGTAATAGACTCTCATTGCCATCTTGATTTTCCTAAATTTAACAAGGACAGGCACGAGACAATTGAAAGAGCAAGAAAATGTGGCGTAGTCCAAATGATTAACTCAGGCATAGACTACAAAACAAATGTAGATTCCCTTGAACTCGCCAAAAAATATGATTTTGTCCATGCCACACTCGGACTCAGCCCCCAAATGGTACCTGATGCAAGCGAAGAAAAAATAAAGCAGATACTATCACAGATGGAACGTAACATCGAAAAAGCAGTGGGAATTGGAGAAGCTGGACTTGATTTCTATTATTGCACAACGGACACCGGAAGAAAAAAGCAGGAAGCTGTATTCAGACAGGTCATTGAAATAGCTGATAACTACAACAAAACCCTTGTGATACATGGCAGGAACGGCGAAGACCTTGCACTGGAAATGACAAAGGACCTTAACAGAGTGGTTTTTCACTGCTACGGCGGTTCACTTGAAACCATGAAAAACATCGTTGATGCAGGACACTACGTATCAGTACCCACCCTCGTATGTTTTTCAGAACACCACAAATCAATAGCTCAAAACCTGCCCCTTGAGAACATGCTCATTGAGACTGATAGCCCATACCTATCCCCAAGAAAAGGCAGGAATGAACCATCTTTTGTTCTTGATTCAGTCTCGGTGATAGCTAATCTCAAAGAACTAGAAGAAACTGATATCACCAGGGCGACAATACAAAATACCCGCAGGGCATTTGAACTCTAAATCCATTCTTTTTTGACATAGGAGAATAAACATGCAGGTCAAACATTTCAACATCGGCCTTTACGATGCCAATTCATATCTCATTAATGGAAAAATACTGATAGACACTGGAATGAGCACAGAAGGACTTATTTCAGCTATCGAAAATACTATCGACATTAAGAACCTTGAATTGATAATACTCACTCACTGCCACTATGATCACACAGCATCTGCAAAAGATATAGCAGCAAAGAGCGGCGCTAAGATAGCTATCCACAAGGATGATGCACCCCTACTTGAAAACGATACAATAACCGCTGCTGCAATGTTCGGATACAAGGCACCCTCCATTGAACCTGATATACTGCTCAGCGAAGGTGACAGGATACCCATAGGAGATAATGAAGAACTTGAAGTCATCCACACACCCGGACATACACCCGGTGGTATCTGCCTGTATGAAGCAAAATCAAAGAGCCTCTTTTCAGGAGATACAGTCTTCCCCAACGGAAGCATAGGACGAACGGATTTTGATAGCGGCAATCGTTTACAATTGACCGAATCCATCAACAAGCTTGTGCAGCTTGATGTCAAAACACTTTACCCGGGACACGGGGAAGTCACCTCAAATGATGTCAACACGCAGATACAATTCTCCCTGCGCATGTCCAAAAGCATGCTGCTCTAAGGACGCAATATGAAACATAATAAAAAAAGTAGACAAACTAATTCCTCTAAATTTCTCCCCATGAGCCTTGAAGAGGCAAAACAGAAAGGATGGGATGAACTTGATGTCATTATCGTTACAGGGGATGCATATGTCGACCACCCAGGTTTTGGAACAAGCATCGTAGGCAGGGTGCTGGAAGATGCAGGATACAGAGTAGGAGTTATTGCACAACCAAAATGGGACGATGTTGAAGACTTTAAAAAGCTTGGTAAGCCGCGTTTGTTCTTCGCTATCAGCGCAGGAAATACAGACTCAATGGTCAGCAACTACACCCCATCAAAGAGATTGCGCCACGATGATGCATATTCCCCTGGAAATAAGCCGGGACTTCGTCCAAACAGGGCAACTCTTGTCTACTCCAACCGTCTGAGAGAAGCATATCCTGAAGTTCCCAGAATTATCGGTGGCATTGAAGCATCCCTGCGACGCTTTGCCCAATACGACTATTGGTCTGACAAAGTGCGCCAATCGATTCTTGCAGACGCACCTGCAGATATTCTCGTTTACGGCATGGGAGAACTCCAGATACGGGAAATAGCAGACAAGCTCAATAAAGGAATACCTGTTTCAGATATCACTGATATCGAAGGAACTACATGGAAGATAGACATCAAAACATGGAAAGAGAAGCATGAGGAACTGCTTAAGGACCGCATAGAGATCGCACCATATAACGATGTTTCAAATAACAAGGAACTCTACGCTAAAACATTCAAAACTGTCTACGAAGAACAGGACCACATACGAGGCCACGGCATTATACAAGTTCATCCAAAAACAGTGGTGATCCAGAACAAGCCTATGCGCCCTCTGACACAGGAGGAACTGGACCACGTGTACGAACTTCCATTCACACGAGAGACACATCACTCTTATGAGGAAATCGTCCCTGCCCTTGACATGGTCAAATTCTCTATCAACACACACCGAGGGTGCTTTGGAGCATGCGCATTCTGCGCCATTGCTCTGCATCAGGGAAGAATGATACGTAGTCGCAGTATTGAGTCCATATTGAGGGAAGCGGAAAACTTCAGGGATATAAATGGCTTCAAAGGAACAATCAATGGACTCGGTGGTCCTTCTGCTAATATGTATGGAATGGACTGCAAAAACTGGGAGGAAAAAGGAGTTTGCAAGGATAAGGTATGCATTTACCCAAAAGCCTGCCATTCACTTGATACCAGTCACAGAAAACTCATAGAACTTATGCGCAGGCTCAGGGAGCTGCCGGATATCAAAAAAGTATTTGTAGGCTACGGAGTGCGTTATGACCTTGCATTGCTTGATGAGGAGTATATGGAGGAACTATGCGCCCACCATGTCAGCGGACAGCTCAAGGTTGCACCTGAGCACTATTGCGACAATGTTACCGATGTCATGAAAAAACCTGACAGGGAAGTCTTTGAGAGATTTGAGCAGAAGTACAAGGAAATTAACAAGAGACTCGGCAAGGACCAGTACCTTGTGGCATTTCTCATGTCAAGTCACCCCGGATGTACCCTTAAGGATATGATTGAAACAGCAGAATACATAAGAGATACAGGTAGGTACACCAGACAGGTACAGGACTTCACCCCTACTCCCATGACTTCTGCAACTTGTATGTTCCATACAGGACTTGACCCGTTCACCGGGAAGGAGATTTACGTAGCTACCACTCAAAAGGAAAAGAGTATCCAGAGGGCAATGTTACACTATAAGGAACCGGCAAACTATAATCTTGTTTACGAGGGACTAAAGCGTGCCAAACGGCTTGATCTTGTTGGAAATTCCTGGAATTGCCTTATAAATCGGAAAAAGGGAGGAAACAGAGGATGGTAGAATGGAACAACTGGAACTGGCTGATGCAATCCTCAAACATTAAAGGTTGAGAGTAAGGTGAAACCTTTAATTTTTTAATTTATCTGTGTGATTATTGTTTACATTTAGTACTGTAATTAAGTGGGAAGCACAAGTGACATTTAAAGCGCGATTTGCCAGCTTGCTTTTTGTATTTCATTCATCTACTGAACATGGAAATTCCATCCTCATTATAGATAAGAATGTTTGACAGACCGGTTACAAAATGGATATCAGATGCTCAATCAAAAACAGAATAACTTCCATCGTCGTTTCAGGCAAACCGATTCTGGCCTGAATATTGAAAATGAATATTGAAAATGAATATTGAAAATGAATTTCAGACCCCTGTTTATTCTATATACCTTTACGGCATATCTTAACAATGTCTATTGGGGTATTACCTCATCTCGCCTTTCTTGCCATGGGGATTGACTTAATGAAAATGCAAATTACTGAAGTACTACTTGCATCCAACAAGAGGAAAAACGTACTTTTGCTATTGCAGGAAGGACCTCAGGAAATGAAAACACTCCTTGAATCACTGGATACTACCAGATCAGCGTTGCTTCCACAGATAAAGATACTTAAACAAAATAGTCTTATATCCAAGTCACGGGACACTTATGAATTAACAACAATCGGAAAGTTGATCGTCGAGGAAATGGTATCTTTTTTGACTACTGCTGACATGTTTGGTGGTAATTGTGAATATTTTGGGACCCATTTCATCGATTTCATTCCACCATTACTTCTAAAGAAATTACCTGGTGTAGGGATATGTAAAGTAACGAATATCTCCGCAGAGGATTTCTATGATGTCGATAAGGAATTTTATGGAAAGGCCCTGGAATCACACGAGTGGTTAGAGATCACATCAACCCTACATCCTGCATTTCACAATTTCTATGTGCAGATGACAGATTATGTTACGGAAGTATCAGTCATCATGACTCAAGAAGTTTATAAAAAGGCTAAACAGGAATACTATGACGACTTTAAGGAACTAATAGACCTGAACCTTATCTCGCTTTACCTGTATCCTGAAAATCCTGGCTTCATTTCCTTTACTGTAGCCGGCCAATCCATTAAATTCAGGTTATTTACACTGGAAGATGTGCATGATAACAAAAATATATCCTTTTCAGGTCCGGCTGCTCTTGAGTGGGGTAAAGAGTTATTCGAATATTATAAGCGACATTCAGTGCCTATTATTGAGATTTAGTTCTATTGATATCTTTCTGCCTGTCTTCAGATTTTATCTCACGCTCAGTGCTTGCGACCGAATACACTTCACCATCTTCGTTGACCAAGGGAGTTGCTATCACCCATACATCAAGGACGCGTCCATCTTTGGTAATCCTCTGTGTCTGATAAGGTTCAGGGGTATCACCTTTAACAAGTTCTGTCATCATGGCCAGGGATTCTTCTATTCTATCCTCCGGGACCATTCTGCTGGCATTCATGTTCAACGCATCTGCTTCGCTCCAACCGTACATTTTCCCAGCCATAGGATTCCACGCGAGGATATGACCACCCTTATCCTGTAAGGTTATAGCATCAAGCGAATCGCGTACCACCGCGGCCAAGCGGCGCAGGATCTCCGTCTGTTTCAGGAATGTGATAACCACTCCTTCAATGGTGTTCTTCATTGTCCGGTAGGGACGCATCCTTACAGTGTACCACTCGTCGCTGTGTGTATGAACCTCTGTCTCCAGAGGGACCAGGTTGTCAAGTACGGACTGTATATCCGGTATCAAACGATCATAGCCTGTAAAATTGGAAACCGTATGCCCTATAGACCTTCCCACATCCGAAGGAATCAGGTTCATAACCTTTGTGACGGCAGGGGTAAAGCGCTGGATACATAGCTGATTGTCCACAAACACAATTCCCACACCCGTAGAAGCCAGTAAGTTGTTCATGTCTTCATTGGCCCCAGAAAGCTCTGTCACCTTGGCCTGAAGTTCGTTATTGACAGTGGACAGTTCCTCGTTGACAGATTGTAATTCCTCTCTGGAGGTTTCCAGTTCTTCGTTCGTGGATTGCAGTTCCTCGTTCATTGACTGCATTTCTTCGTTGGAGGATCTCAGCTCTTCATTAGAAACTTCCAGTTCTTCATTAGAAGCCCTGAGATATTCTTCCATGGTCATTAGTTCCTCTTTGAGAGCTGAAACGTTTTCTTCCTCCCCCGATATAGCCACAACAATATTCTCTTCAGCCACATGACCATCACTTTTCCCGGACTTTGGCGGTACGTCAAAAGTAACCATGAACAAATTTTGATCAGTAGATTCTTCCACAGGTCGAAGCGTCAGATCGACTGTCGTAAAGTTGCCGTTTGTCTTGACCCTGACTCCGGAATGTGTTATCTGTTCTTTACTGATCATTGCTTTGCTCAGGGCAGTGGTCAATGCCGGCCGCAGCCCCTCGCGGGCCATCTTCAGAATGTTGTTAGCAGGTTCACCGGGGGCCATTTCAAGATACAAACCTGTACGCCCATGAAGATAGAGGATATCACCGCGTTCGTTGACCAGCACACCTGCAGGAGCATATTGTTGCAGCAACTTCCTTTCAGCCAGTTCACGCATCTGGAATCTTTTCTTACCGAGATGTTTATCGGAGAGCTGAAGTGGTGTTTCGATTCCCACAGGAGAGGGAAAATATTTACCTATCGAATGGCGATAGTCACCATTGAAGACCTTGCTTTGATATAATTTGGACTGTCGATCCAGGGTATCAAAAAACATAGAGAATTCCCCAATGCTTTCGGAAGAACCAAGCAAAAGAAATCCGCCCGGATTCAGTCCATAATGGAACATAGGAATGAGCTTCTTCTGCATTTCCTTGTTCATATAGATCAACAGGTTGCGGCAACTGATAAAATCAAGTTTGGAGAACGGCGGATCCTGGATTACATCTTGTTCGGAAAAGATCATCATGTCACGGATATTTTTCTGGATGGTGTAAGTATTGGCTTCGAGGTCATGAGTAAAAAACTGCTCCAGCCTTTCAGGTGAGATATCGGAAGAAATGCTGCCTGGATAGACACCTTTGCGGGCACGCTCGATTGTTCTGCTGTCAATATCGGTGGCGAATATCTGTATTTTAATATTCTGCTTTGACTTTATCATATGCTCATGGATCAGAATACCGATGGAATATGCCTCTTCACCCGTGGAGCAACCTACAACCCAGATACGCACTTCCGTACCGGGGAATCTGTCTTCAAATAGTTTTGGAACCACTTTTTCCTGAAGTACCTCAAAGACCCGAGGATTACGGAAGAAATTTGTGACATTGATCAGGATATCACGAAAAAGAGCCTGCACTTCCTCCGGTTTTTGCTGCAAGTAGTGTGCGTACCCCTCCATGCGCTTGATGTTGTTGACGACCATGCGACGCCTTATACGACGATCCAATGTTTTCTGCTTATACTGTGAGAAGTCATGACCGGTCTGGACAAGCAGTTCATTGAAGATGATTTGCATCGTTTCTTCCGTTTTGTGAACTGGAAGTGGTTTTTCATCAGATGTTTGGGACACATATATCTGGGATACGTAATCACGGAGTTGAGCTGGCATCTCTGAAGGCTCCAGTACGTAGTCCACCAGACCTGTGTCAATAGCACTGAGAGGCATGCCATTGTAGTCGCTGGATTCCGGACTCTGTCCCATTATCATACCACCTTCTGCTTTGATAGTTCTCACGCCAGCGGTACCGTCACTGCCAGTACCTGAGAGTATTACACCAATGGCCCACTCATGACAATCTGATGCCAGAGAATGGAAAAAGGAATCAATTGGCATACGATGTCCACGCTTCTCAGCCGGCTCCATCAGGTGCAATATGCCATCCATAATGATCATATCCTGGTTGGGAGGGATAATATACACGCAATCCGGTCTGACACCCATTCCATCCTTGACATCATATATCTGCATCTTTGTAAAGCGCCTGATAATTTCAGAAAGCATGCTTTTGTGGTCGGGTGACATATGCTGCACTATGACAAAGGCAATTCCCAGACTGCTATCTGTAGGTACCGCTGAAAAGAATTTCTCCAATGCAGCCAGCCCACCAGCCGACGCACCAATACCTACAACGGGAAATTCGCCATGATGGGAGATGTTTGCAGATGCATCCGCCTCAGCAGAGATCTTTTTCTCTTTTGACGATTGAGTTTGCTCTTCGCCTGCACCATTCTCATTAATGACTATAATGTTCACCCCTTCGATTGTCGAAATACTAACAAAATAAGATGTAAATAGGTAACAATGTATTATTCAATTGATTCCTTATATTAGTATCCGGTTTAGTATTCTAACTTATTGAGGTCATCTAATTAGACAGCTTCTCATTTCAAAAAAATCTTGCTTTCGGTAGTCATTCCATAATGATCATTAATATGAACCGACACAAAGTTTGGAAACACCAGAATTAGGGATGGCAGGTGCACTTCTGGCTCTTGCCCTGAACAGGAAGAGCAAGAGAGCATTAACTAAATGCTCTTCAAAATTTAAGACCAATCAATTCAAAATAAATGAATAAAAAAGAAAATTAAAATAGCTATCCCATAGCCATTTCCAGCAGGTCGATTATATCCAGGACGTCAACCCGTGGGCCGCCACGTTTGAGATTTGTGCGGCACAATGGGCAGGCAGTTACCAGATAATCCACATCTTTTGGTATTTCTTCGACCCTGTTCTTTGATATCTCAAGGGAAAGTTCAGGATAACCTTTGAGTACTCCGCCGCCTGCTCCGCAGCATTTGGACTTTTCCCTGTTGCTTTTCATTTCTTCAAGGTCGCAGATGGATTCTATTATCTTCCTTGGAGCATCGAATATCCCATTACATCTTCCAAGATGGCAAGGGTCATGATAGGTAACTTTCAGGTCTAGTTTCTTCAGATCCAGCTCTTCAAGACGGTCTGCAAGGAACTCGGCAACATGAACAACCTTCACATCACCCGGATAATCATTCTTCAGTGTCGTAAGACATCCTGCACAACCGGTGATTATCGTATGAGCACCTATCTTTTTGATCTGTTCCAGATTCTTTGACATCAGTTCTGACGAATCAGAACCTGTCCTCAAAAGTGGAGAGCCACAGCATACTTCTTCCTGCAGAACGGTAACCTCGAACTTCTTCAGTATATCAAAAGTTCTCTTTGTAAGTTCAGGGTATCTGTATGAAGCCAGACAACCTGCAAAAAAGACATAATCTGCTTTTTCTTTTACATCCTTTTTAGAGTCTCCAAGCCATGACATCCTATCTTTGGTCTCACCAAGAGGATTTCCTTTATCAAGAGCTTCGAAACGCAGTACCTTCTGTGCGTCAGTCATCTTGCCCTGAAGCACAAGCTTGTGCCTTACATTCTCTACAACCTTGACAGGGGATGCTCCGGAAGGACACATCTGCTCACAGAGTCCACATGTGGTACAGGTGTTGATACTGTCAAAAACGCTCTCATCAACTTCCATTCCCTGGGAAATACCATGGGCCACCAACATGCGCCCACGGGAACTGGCCGATTCCCAGCCAATAACATCAAAAACAGGACACACTGAACGGCATGTTCCGCAACGGACACATTTCAGTATTGAACGCAAATCAGATTCATTCATTTTCAGACCCCCATCTTCCCGGGATTAAGTATCCCCTTGGGGTCAAGAGCCTTCTTTATCAATATCATTACATCAAGGGCCTTACCAAGCTCAAGTCCGAGATATTCAGCCCGGGCACTGCCAACACCATGCTCAGCTGTAACAGTTCCACCAATACTGATGGCTGTGCGGTGTATCTTATCTGCGGCCTTGTTCAGTTTGTCCCATTGAGTATCATCAAGCACGTCAATGCACATCCCCGTGTGAAGGTTTCCGTCACCGATGTGTCCGTAAGTCATAATCGGCAGATCAAACTCTTCAGAAATCTCGCGTACCTTATGCAACATTCCCGGAAGCTCCTTTATAGGAACACCAATGTCTTCGCCCACATAAACGCGGGTAAGAAGCGGATCAAGTCTGGAAACTGCAGCGCCTACCAGTCTTCTTGCAGCCCATATCTCATCCCTTTCTTTCTTATCTGAAGCGGCCCTGATGCTTGTTGCAAGGGAACTGCACACATCCTTTATCATCTCTATGCCTTCACGAACGCTATTTTCAGTACCATCCACCTCAAACATAAGGATAGCACCTGCCTGTGGAAGGCCAATATTCGGATCATAGGTGTTTATGGCCTCTATTATATTCCTGTCGAGAATCTCACATGCAGATGGGACTATTCCGGAAGACAGAACCTTAACAACTGCTTTGCCGGCAAGTTCCGGATCATCGAAAGATGCAAGAAGTACTGAACGCTCTTTTGGAAGAGCCCGTACTTTCAATGTTGCCTTGGTTATTATTCCAAGGGTACCTTCAGAACCGACAAAAAGATCAGTCAACGAATATCCTGCAACAGATTTCAAAACTTTGCTTCCGGTGTTTATAACAGTACCATCTGCCATTACAACCTCCAGCCCAAGTACGTAGTTCCTTGTAGTCCCGTATTTTACAGAACGCATCCCGCTACCGTTGTTAGCTATAAGCCCTCCAAGTGTGCACATTGCTGAACTTCCCGGATCAGGAGGGAAGAACAAACCATGTGGCTCAAGGGCATCATTGAGCTTTTCCTGCACGATACCTGGTTCAATGATCACCTGAAGGTAATCGAGGTCCATTTCCAGTATCCTGTCCATGGATGACATATCAAGTACGATACCCCCATCAACTGCCACAGCCCCACCAGCCAGTCCTGTACCTGCGCCTCTTGCGGTCACAGGAATTTCATTCTCAAATGCAAGCCTGACTATCTTTGAAACCTGTTCAGTACTTGCGGGCCTGACCACAAAATCAGGCATCCCCCTTATCTGTGAGGCATCGCATGAATAACAATAAAGCTCTGCAGCTGACGTAGAAACTCTTTCAGTCCCTACGATTTCCTGCAAGTTTTCAAGTAAATAGGATTTTCGCATCGAATCGTTTTTTAAGAGAGATAGTAAGATTTATACTTTTTGGTGAAGGCAAACATTTACATCTAACTACAACTATTAAGCAGCAATGACACGATACTTTGAGGTACAGCAACGAGATGGTGCTGCAAGGATAGGGAAACTTCTTCTAAAGGAAACTATCCAGACACCTTTCATACTAGATACAAGAAGCCTTAGTTCTCCTGACAGCCTGATAATAGATGGCGGCTCTCTCTGGAAATACAGTGATCTAAAGGAAAGTAAAGAATATTTCCAGGAAATACGACAAAATGCCGGAGAAGATGTCTTAATAATACTTCCTCACCAGAATCTTACACCTGATGCCCCGCAGGACCTTGCACTCAAACTTGCAGAAAGGTCAGAAATAGAAGCAACCGGAGCTACGGGAAGCATTTACATTTCCGGGCAGAAGGTAAAGCAAACTGACCTCTATGTTATGGAGGGCGCAGGGTGTTTTGAGAACAATGCAAGACGTATTCTCACCACACTTATTGAGATGAAAAATGAGATCACACCTGATACGGCAGTATACACACCCAATATCTGCACCCCTGAGAATCTTGCAATGCTGGTCTATCTTGGAATTGATATCTTTGACAATACAAAAGCCATAGTTGCTGCACATAATGACATATATCTCACTACCGCAGGACAATTCTACCTCGATTCACTGGCAGAACTGCCGTGCAGGTGCAGTGCATGTTCATCAACAGATGCAAAAGGGCTTATGGAGATGGACAAGAAGAGCCGTGCTTCAATTGTGGAAAAGCACAACATCAATGCCATGGAAGCTGAAGCGGCCCTTGTCAGAGAGAAGATACGTGCAGGAATGCTGCGTGAATACATAGAAGGACAATGCAGAGTACGACCCTGGCTTACTGCCCTGATGAGGCTCATGGATGCAGAGTACACCTACGTAGAAAGCAGAAGTCCCATAGCAAGGAACAACGGGCTCATTGCTACTTGCGGAGAATCCCAGAACAGGGCAGAGATCGTCAGATTTGCCAGAAGGATACAGGAAAGGTATAATCCACCGGAAAAAGACATACTACTGCTCCTGCCATGCTCTGCAAAGAAACCATATTCCACATCCAACTCCCACTGGAGATTCATCAATGCTCTTGGAAAGAGCCGTAAATTTGTTCATGAGGTCATAATCACATCACCTCTTGGAATCGTGCCAAGGGAGCTTGAACTTACATACCCTGCATCGCACTACGATACAACGGTGACCGGATACTGGGATGCCGAAGAAAGGCAGTGGGTAGCTTCATGTCTTGAAAAATACCTGTCACAGCACCAATATACATCCATTGTTGCACACGTGGAGGATGCATACCGTCAGATATGTGAGATCGTGGCAGAAAAACTTGGCATAGATATTATTTATACAAGCTGTGGCAATGTGACATCGCCTGAATCACTAAGAAGTCTCAGTGAAACAATGTCAGGACTCTGCACCGGAAGAAAACGAGGACATGAGCAGACCCAAAAAGACCTCATGAAAGCTGTTGCAGATTACCAGTTTGGAAAAGGATGCGGACAGATACTCGTGCCTGAAGAGTCAACTATCAAAGGACCCTTCCCCAAACACCAGGTATTTGTTGGTAAGAAGCAACTTACTACATTGATCCCTCAATATGGCACACTGGCAATTACCATTGAAGGCGTGAAAGCTATGATGGATCAAGGTAAATATATCGTAACGATAGATGACTTCGTTCCCCGTGGCTCACTTCTGGCTCCCGGAGTAATTGATGCAGACCCATTGATAAGGCCAACCGATGAAGTACTCATCTGTGGCAAGAATGCAATTGCAGTTGGAAGAGCAGTCATGAGCGGAGATGAGATGAAGAAAGCCACTCGAGGAGTGGCGGTAGACTTGCGTCATGTTCAAAAAATAGAATAATTTAGAAACTATTGTGGTTTTCAGATGATAGTAATCAGAAACTTTGAACCATCTGATTTTGAAGATGTTCTGGAAATAGAGGCAGAAGCATTTTCAGAACATAATCCTTTTCTGTATATGAACTTCTACGAAATGAATAGTGAGGGATTCTTTGTTGCTGAGTACAATCACTATATCGTAGGTTTTGTTGTAGGATACCAATTATCTACCAACGAAGGAAGGATATTCTCACTTGCAGTGAGGAAAGGGTTTAGAAGTATGGGAATCGGAGCAAGGCTCATGGACTCTATTTTATCAGAATTTATGAGGAAAATCCTTCAGAACGCAAGCCTGGAAGTAAGAATTACAAATGTCAAAGCCCAGAAATTTTACAAACGTATGGATTTCATACCCTGTTGGATAGAACGTGGATATTACTCTGATGGAGAAGATGGCGTTATTATGAAAAAACGCCTAACTCCGTTTGCAGTCACTTTCCTGGAAAACACAGGTAAACCTGTTTTACCAGAAAAGGAACGTGTTATCAGATTTCTTGACTATGTTTAATTCGTATTTGCCATATTTCCGCTTGCACGTATGGCAAGCTCATGCATCCTTACAGACGTTCGACCAATTCCGGAGATCTCATCCTGTGATAACGACGAAGCAATATCATTCCCAAGAACAAATATAGCGTGTTTATGCTCAGCTTTGCTCCTGTGAACATGGAGAGGACTTATTGACAACGAATCATATTCGCCGAAAGAGTTATTCACACCCGTGTGTTCAAAGTGTTTTCTGATCTGTGCCATTAATGTGTGCAATTGAATCAATTCATCTTTGTGCATACCAACCAACCTACATGTAAATTAAATATTACTGTTCTTTTGTGCACTGTTAAAACTAATGCACTACTTGTAGTTGGCAAACTTCATAATAAAGGCATTTCCCACGGAAATCATTTCTGCATCTAGAGCTTATAAGATTTTCGGTTTATTTACAACGATTAATCATGAGAGATACCATGTAAAAAGAGTAAATAAAGAAATCATATTAAAAAAGAAAAATAATAGAGTAGCCTAAATATTAATACTGTGCGCGAGCACAGTATTAGAAATTACAAAGAAGTGGCTGTAAGCACTTTGACTGAAGCAGGTCTCTTAGTAACACTACCTACCTTTGCACCTATCAGACGCTCTATACCTTTATCTGCTGCGATATCAAGAATCCTTTGTGTAACCACACCATCAAAAACAACTGTTTTTACTTCATCCTGATAATCCTTCAGAGTACTTACAAGGTCACGAACTGCTGTTTCATTAACAACATTATCTTTTCCATCAAGGAAACGTGCACTGAATGTGCCTATAAGATCACTTGCATGGCCCTTGAACCTCTTGTTCTCTGGTGAAGATGGGGGTTTTATCTTTTCAACTTTAATCTGCTCTTCAGCTGAATCTTCTGTTAATTCTTTTCCCCTTGTATCCCTACCCCTTGATACCTCTCTTGACGAATATCTGGAGGAATCTCTTGGAGAATCTCTTGGAGAATCCCTTGAAGAATCCCTTGAAGAATCCCTTGAAGAATCTCTTGGAGAATCCCTTGAAGAATCTCTTGGAGAATCCCTTGAAGATCTTTTTACCTGGGAAGTACCCACCCGTTTAACCTCAGTTGCAGGCCTTCTCTCCTTACGCTTTGCTGGAAGACGGGAAGAACGAGCATTTTCAGCCTGTGGTGCCTGATCTTTAACGATATATTTATCGAGTACCTGTTCAACAGGAACTTTCTGCCTGAGTGACCTTACAATCTCTTTCTGCACAAGATCTTCAACACTCTTGCCATCAGGTGCCCTTGCAATATAATCTATGTTCGCAACCTGGACCAGTTCCTTAATTATAAGTTCCCCACCACGGTCACCATCAGTGAAAGCTGTTACAGTGTCTTTCTTCTTTGTCAGTTCTGCGACCTCAGGAGGAACATTGGTGCCACCAACACAAATAGTGTTCTTGATACCGTACTTCAAAAGATTCAGGACATCAGCACGACCCTCTACAACAACAATTGCATCTGACTCGAACACTGCGGGTCCACATGGGATCTTGTTCTTTCCAAAGTACTGCATCTCTTCAACCCTTACAGACTGACGTACCTCGTCAGCGATCTCCTGGGATTCCGGAAGATTCTCATCGAACATACCTTTGAAAATAAACTTTGCTCTTTCAATGATCTGATGACGCTTTGTAGCCCTTACATCCTCGATATGGGTAATCTCTATCTTTGCACTGCATGGACCAACCCTGTCTATGGTTTCCAGGGATGCTGCCAGTATTGAAGTTTCAACCTTGTCAAGACTTGATGGAATGAGAATAGTACCTTTGGTCTTGCCGCCTTTTGCACTGACGACAACTTCTATCCTCCCTATCCTTCCTGTCTTCTGAAGGTCACGAAGATCAAGGTCAGAACCGAGTAAACCCTCGGTCTGGCCAAAGATCGCTCCGACGATATCCGGGCGTTCAATTATTCCATCTGCACTTATCTTTGAATGAATTATATATTTAGTAGTATCTGCATTCTGCATGTAATGATCTCCGAAATTTGGTAAGATGATACCAGAACAATTCGGAATACAAAAACAGTAAATCAGTAACAACTACCAGAATAGCATCATATCAAAAAAGCTAAAAGCCAGTAGTATGTAAAACTAAACATCAATGATTATACATGAAGATTTCCACTTAATCTAAACCAACGCCAAGCTAACCACAGTAGCAACATTACACTATGCACAACATGTAAATGGACTACTCCAACTGTTTTCTGGCATGGCCAATAAGCAGTATTTCCAAATCCCTCATTGAATACCTGCAGCTTTTGACCTATTAAGCATTTTTTGTGATATTATAAATGCTTTATCGATTGATGATTCCTATCTGAATCGGTAGTGATTACGAATGACTAAATTTGTATTGTTGAAAGATACCCTTGTTCGTAGTATCTGTATTATCTTGTTTTCAAGCATTAATGCAATCATATAGTAATGATGATTACATTAAGTAGTATAATTCAAAGTTTTATAAACTTATGGGTGGACATAGTATTGTTAATATGTTGGATATTTGAAATAGAAAACACAACTTATTTTGATTTATACCTAACTAACCGGGGAATATAATTAATATCCAGACAGGCTTTTAAAGCATATGCAAGAAAAAAAAATAAAACCTAGCAGAAAAATTATAATAATAGGCGGTGGTGCAACAGGTATGCCGGTAGCCACCAGTCTGGCCCGTCATAGCAACTATTCTGTAACAGTATTCTCTGCAGACAAGCACACAGCTTATAGCCAATGTGGTATGCCCTTTGTCATTGGAAGACAGATAAAGGATTTTGATTCATTGATCCTGAGGGATAATAGATTTTTCAAAGAAATGGGAATAGACCTGCGGCTTGAAAGCAGGGTGGATTCCATTAACCTGAAAGATAAAACTATTACATCAGGAGGACAAAACTACTATTTTGACAAACTTGTAATAGCCACGGGAAGCAAGCCAAAAATACCTGCAAACATCCCTGGAACTTCACTTGAAAATGTCTTCACCCTGAGAACACTTTCTGATGCTATTAAAATAGAAAAAGCACTCACCAGTGCATCAAACATCGTCATTATCGGTGGAGGGTCAATAGGTGCAGAACTTGCAGCTGCTACTGCCCAGAGGAAAATAAATACAATACTTCTCAATAGAAGTGAATCAATCCTCTCACATAATATCGACTCTGACATGGCAGACTCAGTCCAGGAACATCTTGAGTCTCTTGGTGTGAGAGTTTTGACCGGATATGTGCCTGAATCAATTAACGGAGAGAAAAAGGCAGAATCTGTAACAATTGGCTCTACCGAATTTCCGGCGGACCTTGTAATAATATCCACAGGTGTTGAACCTGAAAATAATCTGGCATCAGATGCTGGAATTGATATTGGAAAAAACGGCGGAATAATTGTAGACAAATATCTGCACCCATCTGTGGACGGCAAGTACAACCAGGACATATATTGTGGAGGAGAATGCGTTGAGGTTCATGAGCTCATCACAGGGAAAACGATGTTAAGCCAGGTTGCAAGCACCGCAAGAAGAATGGCAGGTGTCATAACCAATAACCTGACTTCAACTCCCATGGAGTTTGGCCCTATCCTGAATCCCTGGATAGCTGTAATTGGAGAGCTTCAGGTTGGAACCACAGGGATAAGCTCAAAAAAGGCAATTGAAAACAATATTAAAACCGTCACAGGCATGGCAACTGGATCTACAAGAGCTGACTACTACCCGGGCGGAAGCAAGATTTTTATCAAACTCATATTCAGTGAAGAATATCTTGTGGGAGCACAGGTTGTAGGAGGAGAAGGAGTAAAAGAACGTATAGATGCGCTCACACTTGCCATCAAAAAAAGAACAACTGTTCAGGAACTGGCAAACATTGAAACCTGCTATGCCCCACCGGTATCAATGCTCATAGACCCTGTAAATTTTGCTGCAAAGGGTGCACTGAAAAAGATGCGTAAAATAAAGACATGATAGAAATAGACGGGTCATATGGAGAAGGCGGGGGACAAATACTCAGAACAGCTGTTGCTCTCTCATCAATCATCAGGGAAGATGTTATGATTAAAAACATACGTCGCAACCGTCCAAAGGAAGGACTTAAGCCCCAGCACCTTAAATCTATAGAAACAGCTTCCATGATCTGTCATGCCGATGTAAAGGGACTTTATCCGGGGTCCACCGAGATTCACTATTCTCCATTGGAAATATGGGGGATTGATCTAAATATTATTATAGGCACTGCAGGAAGTATTCCACTTCTGATGCAGACCATCATGCCGATTGCCGCCTTTTCTTTAGAGAAGACCAAACTGAGGATCACCGGAGGAACTGATATTGCCTGGTCACCCTCCATAGACTACATGAGAAATGTGACCTTGGAAGCTCTCTCTAAAATGGGGTACAAAGCAAACATAAGACTTATTGAACGTGGTTATTATCCAAAGGGAGGAGGAATCGTAGAAATTGAGATAGAACCTTCTATCTTAAAGGGATTCGATTTTAAAACTGGGAAAAGCGGTATATCAGGAATATCACATTGTTCAAACCTGCCGGAACATGTCGCAAAACAACAGGCTGACTCTGCGATTACCTTTCTGGAAGAAAATGAAATCAAAGCACATATAGATATTGAAAATAAAAATTTCTTTTCCACTGGAAGTGGAATCACACTCTGGTCTGACCTTATTGGCTCTACAAGTATTGGAAAAAGAGGATTTCCTGCTGAAAATGTTGGAAGCAAAGCTGCCCGGGTACTGCTTGATGAATTACAATCTCAGGGATCTGTTGACATTCACCTGTCAGACCAGCTGATACCATACATGGGACTTGCAGGAAAAGGGTCATTCACAACCAGAGAACTTACTCAGCACTGTCTGACGAATATTCATGTAACAGGACAGATACTTGATGTTCAGTTTAGCATCAATAAAATAAATGGGCTTTATGAGATAAGTGTGGAATGATAATTATTCCACAATAGTGAGATACTCCGGCGGAATGCCTCTTGCAAGGACAATATCATTATTTACAGTAACGATATCCACACCATCCTGTTGAGCAGCACTTGCGTCTATCTCGATTATTACTGGATTATCCGTATGAACAGAAGCTGCTTCCTTTGCCTTTTCAAATGAAGTGCTTAGGTGTACGTAACATTGCCTGATGGGGAAGATACCATTATCAAGCAACATATCCGCTTCTTCCTGGCTGACTCCATAGTACAGATAGGATAGCTCATTTTCAGGATAGTCCGATATGAGATCCACATCTACTGAATGACCATATCTTGCCCTGATGAAACCATCATCTATTTCATAGCGCCCTTTCCTGTCAGATTCGACAAGGGATACCAGACGTTCCATTGTACCCCATTTATAACGCCTTTTCATGACTTCGCAGAGCTGGTTCAAATCCACCCATCCCTGCTGATCCATCTCAATGCCCACATCATCAGGGAAGTGCCTCAATGCACCGGAAACGAACCTTCCAAGACGTTCCTCCCGATCATCATCCAGCACGTAACGTCCTTCTTCTCCACAATCAGGGCAGCTTTCTCCCCTGAAATAGCCATGCTCTTTACATTTACGGATCATGATATCTGCAAATACATCTCATAATTAATATATCTTATCAAAATGACGCAATAAATAGAACATAATTCTTAAAAGATGAAAATCAGAGGATTTTTATAATCTTTTCGTTAGATTAATTATCTAAGAGAATACTAGACTACGTGAAAGGTAGATAGATGAATATTCAGGATATTTAATTCAGTTTTCAGGGTATTATTATGGATGAAATCAACGAAGTATACGAAAAACTTGGCGGTGTCATCAGCAAAGATGATTTTACACGCAAGGTTGAAGAAAAAGTGGAACAAATGAGCGGACTCTGCGATACCAGAACTGCCGCAATGCTTGTGGCCCATGACCTTGGAGTCAGTGATACCGGAGAAAGCCAATTACAGAAAGTATCTAGCATTACCCCAAACAGTGGTAATGTCAAGTTCATTGCAAAGATTATGTCTGCATTCCCTGCAAAGGAATTTAACCGCAATGACGGAACTATTGGAAGAGTTGCAAATGTTGTTGTTGCAGATGAAACCGGATCAATACGCCTGACACTGTGGGACGACAGAGCGGACCTTGTGAAAACAGGAGAAATTGAGATCGGTCAGAATTACCAAATCGCCGGATATGTCAAGGAAGGATATTCCGGTGTCGAAGTTAATATAGGCAACAATGGTGTTTTCTGTGAAACTGATGAAAAAGTCGAAGCTCATATCGATTCTAAACAGATAAAAGATATTCAGAACGGAATGGGCGATATTAACATTCGTGCCAGAATTATTGATATATCCGATATAAGGACATTCAATAAGAAGGACGGAGGAACAGGAAAAGTTGCAAACATTCAGATTGGAGATGAAACCGGCAAAATAAGGGTAACACTCTGGGATGAAATGGCAGACCTTACAAAAGAACTGGAAATCGATGATTCCGTAGAAATAATCAATGGATATGCCAGGGAGAATAACTTCAACCAACAGGTGGAAATGCAGGTTGGAAACCGCAGTGTTATCAAGAAAATAGAAGAAAAAATCGAGTTCAAGGAAGATTTCACATCTATTGCTGACATCATACCAGGTGAATCATACTCAATATCAGGACAAGTATCAGGGCTTGGAGAAATAAGAGAATTTAACCGTGATGACGGCACTGTGAATATGGTTTCAAATATATATGTCTCAGACGATACTGGAAGAATACGTATTGCATTATGGGGAGATCATGCCCTTCTTGTAGACCAGCTTGACATTGATATGGCTGTAGAAATCATGGATGCTTTTTCTAAATCCGGTTTCAATGACGAAATTGAACTCAGTGCAGGTAATCGGACAAGAATAGTGATTCATTAAAGACTATTATTTTAAAATTCAATCCGGGATTTTTATATATACGTATTTATAACAATTCCGGATTCTCTTTCTTATTTCAAAAATAAGCATCATGTAGCGTGTAATTTCTAAAAGTAACCCGAATCACAAAATCCACGAACACCTATATATACAATAAAAGTAACATTTTAACTAGTGGACTATATAGGTAATAGCTTCCTTTGATTCGAGGTAAATCTAGTGGTCTTGAGTGTTCAGAACGATATGGAAACCGATACTTCCATTCTAGAGATACAGAATGAAATGTTGGTCAGGGAAATAATGTCAAAAGATCTTTTTGACATTGATGTCACTGCCAGTGTTCTTGCAGTTGCAAGGAAGATGGTAGAAAGTGATACAGGCAGTATCATCGTCACAGAAGACGGTGATATCATTGGCATCATAACTGAACATGATATTATTACCAAGACCGTTGCTAAGAATGTACTGCCTTCTGAAATGACAGCCAAAGATATAATGTCATCCCCTATTATAGCAACAAAATCTTCGACAAATATAATCGAAGCTGCAGAAATGATGGTCAAATCCAACATTCGCAGGCTTGCTGTAATGGAAGGCGATGTTATTGAAGGGATGATAACTGATAGGGATATTATAGCTATCGCCCCAGGTCTTACAACTATCCTGGAAGGACTCATTGAACTACATCATGAAAACAATATTCATAAGGAACCGGAGTTTGAACGTGGTATATGCCAGCGTTGCGGAACTCTTGTTGACAACCTGATGGATGTTAATGGATTGATGCTATGTGAAGATTGTAAAGAGGAAGAAGGTTATTATGACTAGTTTTTTGACTGGTCAGCTATAAAGAACACTTCAAGTTGGTGAAATAAATGTCTGTCCCGATATATCTTAAAAAAAGAAATGTATCGACTTTCAAAGCAACACCTGAATTTAAGCCGGGGAAAGTGATTAGAACTTGGCACTTTGTGTTTGCTGGATCAACTGTTACTGCAGACAGGCATTGTATATTATCTGCATTTTGAGAGCGCGATTAAGTGCTTACATGTAAGGATTGATTTACCATGAGACTGAAATGCCGTTCACAAACTTATGGATATTATAGTGTTGTTTATCCATTTATTTTGTGATGTTATGGATTGTAGTGGTTTAATTGAAAATGAAAAATCAGGTCATTGAACTGGAAAACAAAATGACAGAACTCCGGATAAAAGACTCCATAATACAAATACTTCAGTGGTAACTATGAACGAATCAAACGACTACCACATGAAAATCATGGCACGCTTTGCATATGGAGCACTACATCTTGCAGATACCAAAGAAATACAACTTGAAAACACGGTCACATCAGTTGACACTACTAATTTATCAGGAGGTGGAAACGAAAACCCGAGTACAGCATAAACTGCCACTTGTATGGTTTTCATAAAAACGACAGGGACATGTTTTCCAAAAATACATAAACAGGCCCGTAGACGAGTATAGAAATAAAAAAGAGTACATCGATTTGCTGTAATTGAGCGATGATGAACTCTTTGGTGGATAACAGATAAAAATATCCTGCAAGCCTTGTGTAAATAAAATTCAGGGCTTCTAGAAGGAGGAACAACATGAATGTGAAGGACATTATGAGTTCACCGGTCTTTACCATAGCACCGGAAGAAACCGTAGCGCATGCAAGAAAACTTATGCTCAAGCATAAGATCAGCACCATTGTGGTCGCTGAAAATGAAGAAATGATTGGTATTGTCACAAAGACAGATATTGGAAAACGGCTTGCACAAGCTGAACCCATGTGGAGAAGGAGACCAATCGATAAGATTCCGGTAAGCATGGTAATGCATGAAAACCCTATTACAATATATCCCGGTGCTTCAATACTCCAGGCAAGCAATCTAATGATAGAGAATGGTATAAATGCACTTGCTGTGGTGAACAGAGAAGTTGTAGGTATAGTAACCGGAACTGATATTATGAGATACTTCTCGGAGCAGGATCTGAAAACTAAAATTTCAGATGTGATGACAGAAGATCTTGTCTTTGTTCACAGACACCACACCATTAATCATGTGATCCATGAAATGGAAGAGAATAAGACAAACCGTGTAATCGTCACAGATGATACAGATGAAGCTGTCGGAATAATCACAACAAGCAGTGTGGCATTCAACATCATGGCTGACAACGAAGGAAACCTTCCATCAAAGAGCATAAAAATGACCCGGCGTTCAAGCCCTGCCGGTCAAAAAGAATATCGTTACGTAAAAGAAGTTCCCCTTGTTGCCGAAGATATTATGTCAGAACTTCCACCATCCGTAGATATCAAGAACAGAGTAGTCTATGCAGCAAAAATGATGATAGCAGAACACACGATTGCCCTGCCAGTTGTCAATGACGGGAAGATCGTGGGTCTCATTAGCAGGAGAGACATACTTAAAGCAGTACAGTAAGCATCAAAAACCAGAAATTAAAACAATGATCAGAGGAATGACAATGGAAGTAAAGGATATAATGGCAGAACCACTGGTAGTAGATAAATCAGATACCATTTCCCATGCACTTGATGTAATGGAGAAAAAGGGAACGAGGCGTCTTCTGGTAAAACATGATGATAAAGTACTTGGCGTACTCACTATGAGAAACCTCACAAGGGAACTCGGAACGCGTAAAAAGGGAAGCAAGCCAGCTTCTTCTCTGCACGTGGCAACAGCAATATCAGATAATTTCATAAAAGTACTCCCGGATACGAAAGTGACCGATGCCATCACACTGATGGTAAAGAACGGAGGAGTGATCGTTGTCATGGATAACGACAAGATACTTGGGTGGGTTACTCCAAATGAGATACTTGAGAACAATGTTTTCAAAGGGTATGCCGGAGAGATAATGCAAAGAGATCCTATTGTAGCCAGTCCGGCAGACCGTGTAAGCCATGTCAGAAGAATAATGCTTGATAACAACATTGGAAGAATTCCAATCATTGAAGGTGACAAGCTTGTTGGAATGGTAACAGAGAAGGACATTGTAAAAGCTATGCGATCCTTCCGTGACCTTGTAGAAGGCGGTAAACAGGAGGCTCGTATAAAGAACCTCATTGTCGAAGACATTATAAAGATGAGTGTAAAGACTGTCTACACAAATACCCCGACAACCGATGCAGCTAAGATAATGCTTGAAGAGAATCTTGGAGGGCTCCCAGTTGTCAACCTTGAAGGACAGATGGTAGGACTGATAACAAGAAGAAGCATTATTGGTGGGATGATAGAGTAAAGAACCAGGTGTCTGGTGATGAAATTCTATCCTGAAATAGAAATTGATATTGAGAAGGCGGCAGAATTCCTAGAACTTCCGCCTTCCAGACTTGAAGATCTCATCGAGAAAAGGAGTCTGAAACGAAACTGGGACGAATACTACAATATATATAGGTTTGAAGGACATGCTCCGCATCTTGAAGATGGGACCGTGCTCATAGACCATCATGGCTCTTTTGAACTTGTACGAGGTTTTCCAAAGATTAAGAGAGCAATGCTTCTTGAACCTTCTATAAAGAACAGTTTTAGCAAGATCAACTCTGTGGTCGTTGAGGAAAAAATGAACGGATACAACGTCCGTGTCATTGAATACAATGGAAAACTCATTGCTTTTACCCGCAGCGGTCATGTCTGTCCTTATTCAACTGAGTGGATACAGAATTTACTTGAAATGGATTTCTTCAAAGAAAATCCTGAACTTATTCTTTATGGAGAAATGGTTGGACCTGACAACCCTTATGTGCAAAAATATGTCTATGACATAGCGTCACTGGAATTCTTTGTTTTTGACATTAGATATAAGAATACAGGGGAAGCCCTGCCAGTATACAAAAAAAAGGAGATTGCAGAAGAATATGGTTTTAGACAGGTGAGACTTTTTGGAGAATTTAACATTAATGAAGCTGCAGAGAAGGTAAAAGGAATAATAAAAGAGCTTGGAAAAAAAGGACGCGAAGGTGTTGTAATAAAAGATCCGGAGATGGTATTGCAACCAGTGAAATACACAGCGTCTGAAAGTAATTGTGCCGATCTACGCCAGGCATTTAAGTTCTACAATGAAGCTGGAAGAGATTATCTCTTTTCCAGGGTTATACGTGAAGGATTCCAGTCTTATGAATGGAATGAGAGTGAAGAAGAATTCCAACAGAGATGTCTGAGACTAGGAGAAAGCATTCTTCTCCCAATGAAAAAAACCATCGCACAGGTAGAAACCGGGGAACGGATCTCCGATGATTTTCAGATAAGAGTACGAGACAGGAATGTAGTCTATAAATTCAAATCATACCTTGAAAGACTGGGACTTTATGTGGTGTTTGAAACACCTGAGAAAATTGGCGATGAATATGTAGTCAGTATCAAAAAGATGAACAAAAGCACAAACGATAAGACACTTGCAATGTTAGAAGGACAGTTGTGGTCATGAAAAAGACATATATCTTAATAGATTAATTCGTAAACCACACAAAGGGTGCCCATATGACAAAAATTACAATCATCGGAAGTGAGAAAAGCGGCAAGACTACACTTGCCGGAAAACTCGGAAAGAAAGGTAATGTCACTGATATAACAATGTATGACTATGCCAAAAATGACAGGATACTCACAACAATCGATGCTATCGGTTATCCGGTATCTGTAAAGTCACTGGTTACAGCACTTAACTTATCCGACGTTGCTCTTTTATGCATACCTCCAACAGGACTTGACCCATTGGCTGCTGAGTGTATAATTGCACTTGATCTGATGCAATACAAGCAAGGAATCGTTGTCCTCACAAAATCCGATGCATCCTATGCTATTGCACAGGAAGAACTGCAGGCAAAGCTTAAGAAAATTACAATGGGTACCGCACTTGAGAACTGGGAATACATGTCAATATCCACTACTTCTTTTGAAGGTATGGAAGAGTTAAAAGAACTCATATTCACAGTCGGTGACAGAGTCGACAAAGAGCAAAGAGAACTGGATAAACTGCCTTCACGTACTCTTATAGATCAGTCTTTCAACGTAACAGGTATCGGATGTGTAGTGCTTGGAGTTGTTACCCAGGGAACCATAAATGCAAAGGATAAAATGCTTGCATACCCTGCTAAAAAGGAACTGGAAATAAGATCCATACAAATGCATGATGTAGATGTTAAATCTGCACCTGCAGGTGCTAGGGTAGGACTTGCCCTTAAAGGTGTCCAGTCAAAGGACATCGAGAGGGGGTTTGTACTCTCTAAAGAAGAAACAGTTGCTATGGACTTTACATTGAAATGCACCCTTTCCCCGCTGGCAAAAGAGTTTAATGTCGATGATATGCTGCACCTTTATGTAGGGCTTCAGTCCTCACCTGTAAAGGTTACAGAAATAATTGAAGGCGCAGACAAGGTCGAAAAAGCAAAACCCGGAAAAGAATACACTATTAACTTATCCGGCTCAAAGGAAGTAGCCTACAGTAAAAATGACAGGTTTATCCTGACAAATCTTGACGAAAAGCAACGATTCATTGCTTTTGGTTATGAACAATAATTTTTGAAAATATTATTTCTTTTTTGGTGTCAAATGTTTGGCACCATCAAGAAAAGCGGGTCTTTCTATAGCCTTTGTTCTCTCGATATTATCAGGCAGGTTAACCAGACCAGGCTGAAGAATCATCCCTGAAGAACCGCTAAGTTCATTATTGAATTCTTTGTAGCCAGAACCAATACGCACAGGATAATCATTTTTGATTATTTCAACCTGTATGTTTGAAGGTTTTTCAGGTTCCTCCGTTGCTATTCCTCTGGAAAGACCGGATTTTGTATCCCTGTCCTTTGTTTTGGAACCTTCCTCTTTACCATTATTGTAGTTTTCTTTTACAAAATCCCGAAGGTCATACTGATCGGCAAACTTGTATATCTGCGTCAATTTTTCCTGTACCCATCCAATCTCAGAGTGACGATGATAACCTACTTCAAAACCCAATCTTCGGCTTGCATCTGCAAGCTGCTCTTTGCCATCTTTCGGAAGAGTTTTTTTCACTCCTGGTTTCTTAAATATCTTTACCATGAGAAACAACCATCATTCAAGATAGCCCTCTATTTTCAAGCCTTTCTCAGAAAATACCACACTTCGCATGTTACAGTCATGTTTTGTACCACGCATCTTTATAACCTGAATAGCACGGGTCATGGTTTTGTCATAAAGGAAATTATGCATGAATATAACACCATGAGCAGCAAACTGTTCTGTGGAATAAGCAGTTGGGTCAGTCATTTCAGATAATATTAATGTAGTGCATCCAAGTTTCTTGAGATTGCGAATAAACCTACTCATCTCTTTTTCCTGCAGAGACATATCCCTTGTAGTAAACCTGATTGCAGATACTGAGTCGATTACCAGCCTCTTAACATTGTATTCTGCAACGTAGGCGGCAATTTCCTTGAATACCATAGAAGGCGATGGCACTTCACTTTCAACTGAGCTTTTACCAACATTATAATCTGTAGTTATGAACTCGTTGATCTCATCCATATAACCATATTCCATGCGCGGACCGAGATCAGCAAATAAAAGTGTCTTCATTTTGATTAGTGTTGGAACATTCATAGCATAGTTGGACATGTCGTTGATAATATTCTGAGGACATTCCAGTAAAGTTGCATATAATCCTACCTCACCCAAACCTGCTCCCTGAGCAAGAAATTGAACACCAAATGTTGTTTTCCCGCTACCTGGAGGGCCACTTAACACATAAACCCTCTCTGTTAGAAGACCGCCCTGAACCAGATCATCAAATCCCTCTATTCCTGTAGGTATCCGCATTTGTATACTTCCCAAAAGTCGTTAATAGTAAACTAGTAATATAGTAATGTGATTATATAATATCTAAAGTATTTCAATGCATCGATATATCTAAAAATACTATATTTTTTAACGATTAACATGGAAAATAAAAACAAAGACAGGTTCAAGATAAGTATAGCAGATTTTGTCTGGACTCTTAGATTATTTATATTATCAGTAGTCTTCGCATTTGTTCTGGGAATTGTTGTTTACATATTCACACTGGTGTTTGCAGAACATGCGCCTGTGAGTGAAGCTATTATGAATACCGCTACGGCAGCAACGGCTAAAGTAGAGATCACTTCAAATTACATAAGCCCCATGTGGGCAATATTTATCTTCAACAGTATCGCAGCCTCCTTCGCAGTCATAGGTTCAGGTCTTTTCATGTCTGTGCACCATCTGCTTATCGGCGACATAGCAATGAGACCAAAACATCCACTTTATGCCCGCTTTTCCATCCTCTTTGAAAAATTGATAATGCCCCTGTATAGTCTGTTCATAAGAATTGCATCTATGATAGACAGGGATTTCTCATCCATGAGAAGAAATCATCAGGAAAAAGAAGGAACCATATGGCAGTACTGTGGTTATGGAAAAGATGAGTACAGGATGTTCTCCTACATGCTCCCATATATCGTACCACTCATGATATTAATGGTAAATGGATTTCTCATGGGCATTCTTCTTTCATTCTTCGCTTTCAATGGGGCTCTAACAGGATTTGAGCTACTGGGTTTAAAAGGCATTATAATAGGCCTGATCTACAATGTGGTATACTTTTTCATATCCATCATTCCCCACGGGATAATCGAAATTCCGGCAATTATCCTGGCTGCTGCTGTTGGATACAGATTTGGGTACATACAGGCACATGATGTTATCGACAGAGGACTTTTCAATGGAGACACCATTACAAGTCTCAAAGAAGATGCTGAATTTACTTTTACTGTGGCTAAAGATTACATGCTTTCAGGATACACATGGAAAATGCTGGGAATTATCAGTTTGACTCTGCTGATTGCAGCATATATTGAAACTTATATGACGCTAGGGATTGTTGATAAAGTCATGCATGTACTTGATAGTTATGTAGAGGGACTTTTGTTCTAAATGATCTGCTAAAAATGTATTTCATAGCTATTTCTTAAAATCAGCCATACCCTCTGCAACATTCCTGAGCAACTGAGCTGCGATCTCCTGGGATGGCCAGGAACCCAGACCACAATCCGGACCTGCATATTTTATGCTCTCACCGAACATGGAGTAAGCCTTCGAAAGTCTCTTTGAGATAACTGCCGGGGTTTCCATCTCGTTGATTATCTCAGGGAAATACTGGGTTTCTTTCCAGACATTGGTGTTATATTTGTCATTGAGTACAGCGACAAGGTTGAATATATCAGTCCTTGCAATTCCGACCCTCAGGTAGGAATCGGTATCATCAAGTTCCTTTTTATCGATCAGATCAAGATAGGATGGAGTTGCTGCGGATTCAACACCTATTACACTGATATTCTCTGTCTGGCAGGCAAGTTTGTAGTGCAGGGGTGAATGAAGATGAATTTCCACATCGCAACCGGCCTTTTTGGCAGAACTGCATGCAATATCCATGGCTTTTATGAGATCATTGTCCGAGAACATTACTTGTGGATTAATACCAATGCTTGGCTCGTCAATGGAAACCGTCTTTATGTTAAAATCCTTTGCACCTGAAAGTGAGTTCTTAACGAAACGACCAACACTTTCTCCGAACAAGTTCAGTATATCGACATACTCGGTTCCGCCAAATTCCTTGAGATAAAGCTCAAGTGGTCCTGTAACACAGACGCGTACATCAAGTTTTTCTCCGTTCTCTTCCTTGTAGGCTTTTGCAACACTTTCTATGGCTTCGAGTTCAATGATACGGGCATCGGACTGCTTTACTTTGAATGGTTCCTCGGTACAATTGGAATCTCTGATGATGGACAGGAACTGCTCATTCATATCCTGATATTGGGGATAGGTAGGTACCTCCACACCTGCTTCTACTTTCTTCATGAAAGCATCATTTATGACCTTGAATAGGTCTGCATCACTTTTCTTTTCAGAAAACTTTCCAGCCATCCAGTCTTTGGATGTTCCTGCCGGAAGAGGAAAACTGCCAATATCATCAAAGATAATCTCTGCCATGCCTGTATAATTGTCCTGTATTTCACTTATAAGTTTTGAGTGATGAAATGATATGGATTTTCAAAGCTGAAATAAATGAAATATAAAAAAAGAAAGAAATCAAAAATAAATGGCACAAAGTGCCGGTTCTATTTCTTCATAACAGAAGAGATCTTTGAAACATAATAATTGATACATGCCTGGGAATAATCAAGGGATTTTGATGACATGTGTGAGATAATCTCATTTGCATCCCTCTCCGGTTGCTGATTGCCTTTTGGCATCCCATATATCTCACGGTGATTAGAAACTTTTTGAAGCATTATGTTCTGAAGTTCCACAACATCAAACCTTTCTTCCGGGGTCAGTTCTTCAAAACCGTTCTTTAAATATTGGAGTTTTTCCCTGTTCTCTTCAGTCATTTCAATGTTCAATATAGGGTTTTTCAATTCCATAAGTACCACAGAAGTATATATGCAATTTAGAATATATATAGCTTCTGAAAATTATATTTATTTAATATATACGAAGTAAATAAAGCGGTAAAGCAGACTTCTTTTAACACAACAAAATGAGATTTAAAAAGTAAAAAGCAGTTGCTCTGGATTTTACTCCAGAGCAGACTTAATATTTCAGTTGTTTTCAAGAGATGGAAGGGTCATTAGCAAGCCAATGTTTCTGAGGGCTTCTGAAACCTGCTTGAAAGCAACCAGAAACTCCTTTGTGCTCAGATCAAGATTTGCTGCAAGTGGTTCTGATGCAAACCATATTTCCCTCTCATTATCTCCCCTGGTAAGTGACACACAGGCAAGCATATCAGCTTTTGTGAGCCTGTAAACAGAGTCTCTGCCTGTTGGTGTTACCCAGGAAGGGTGGATGGATTTGAGCTCATTTACGAACTTGGGCCAGTTAATGGTTGCAGATGCCTCCAGATTCAGTTTGACAATTGCACGATCGCCTGTAACTTCTTTTTCGAGGGTTTTAAGAAGATTCTTGTAATCAGGATCGTTTTCGTCAACTACCATAACCTCTTCCTCAAGTTTCTCTGCTTCATCTGCAAAGAAAGGAGCCAGGTTCACAGTACTGGATGGTTTTGTTGCAAGGGATACACCGAAGAAGGCTACTCCACTAAGAAGCATTCCTACAATGACACCGTGGTTTGAAAGCACAGGGTGAATTGTATCCAGGTAAGGTATTGCAAAAGGAGCAGTGTTTGCAAGATCAACAACTGTCAGTCCTATCTGTGCAACGGCACCTACAATAAGTCCTGCAAGTGCGCCTTCCTTTGTTGCACGTTTCCAGAACAAACCACCCATAAGTGGGAAGAAGTATGATGCACTGGCAATGAAAGTTGCAATGTGAATTACATCGATGATACTGTTGATATAGAACGAAAGCACAGTTGCCAGTGCAACAATTATCAGTACACTGACCCGGTTTATAGTCATCATCTGTTTCATTGTTGCATCAGGTTTTATGTATCTCTGGTATATGTCGCGTGAGAGACATGAACCGCCTGATGTTGCAAATGTATCGGCTGAAGACATTGCTGCTGCTGCAAGACCAACAGCACAGAGACCTATCGCTATTGGAGAGAGGTTACTCACTATGTAGACCAGCAATGCAGGTTCTGCTTCTGCCATTGCACCCATTCCGATATCTGCAAAAGAAGCGGGTATGGACGGATAAATGTGGTTAAGGCTAATGGCAATAGCAGTACATGCGATACCAAAGATAAGAAAGATAAGGACAGAACCAAGTACCATGCCTATTCTTGCGGATTTTTCATCCTTTGCCGCCCATATCCTCTGCCATGGATCCTGCTCGGTTATCCATCCTGGTATGATGGCAAAAATAGCTATCAGTACAGCAGGAATACCAACTGCGAACGGATTCCACCATCCTGCTGGAACGTCACCAAAAAGCTCAGATGAACTTATTGCAGGAACATCAGCAGACCCTGTTGTAGCTGCATTGACAAGCACGAAGGCAATTATAATTGAGAAGGTAGCAAGCATGACAAACTGTACCACATCAGTCCATATGACTGCTGAGAAACCTCCAAGGGTTACATATACAGAGATAGCAAGAGCAACAATAGCCGCAGCATAGATAGGGTCCAGGCCGAAGAAGATGCTAAGCACCATCGAGAAACCCTTAATGTCAGCAACTGCGAAAAGAGCCATTACAATTGCGATGACAATTGCAACGGGACCACGTATGGTGCCACTAAACCTCTGTTCCAGCAATTCAGGCTGTGTGATGGCAGGTAGGTGTTTTATTTTACCCACAAGCAGGGCGATAAGCAGCAATGCCAGGATGTTTGGAGCTACAAAACCCCATATAGAACCCATTCCGAGCAACATGTAAAAGCCGATAACCGCTAATATACCACCTGCGGTCATCCACGAGGATGCCGCTGAAAAACCAATGCCTAATGCACCGATCTTACGGCCGGCAAGCCAGAAGTCAGTTACAGATTTCTGACGTTTTGTAAAATACAATCCTATGCCTATCAGTCCGAGTACGTAGACTGACATTAATAACAAGAATATTTGATAACTTTCCATAACTACAACCTCTTAAATAAGTAACAACAGGACTTCAGGGGATTAACTGCTGAAGACCTTTATATATGTAGTATAGTTCTTATTATGGTTACTATTTAAGGGTTTTCAAAAAATTGTCTTTACTTGTAATCAATTTCATTTAACTTGAATGTCTGAAACACTTTCATCCAGCATTTTTTTTAATTTGAATTTGATTTGAAAGAAACATTTAAATTGATTTTAGCAAATATCAGAACTACAGGATTCAAAATAAACAGATCTCAATACAAAATAATATTATCATTCAGATACTATTCTACTCCATGACCCTTGAGCCTATTCACATAAAAGAGATACACGAAATCGTTGACCGCATTGACAACTGTTTCAAAAAAGAGGACAATGAATGTGATGATGCCGAGAAGGTAATAAGCATTCTCGAACGGCTCAGAAAGCTGGAATATAACGGGAAGATCGTTCTGAGGTCCATTGGACCTGTCAGGCGCGGAAAAGCAAGTATCGAAAGGATGATACGGGCAGAGGACCCTTTTCCGAAAACATACTCATGTGACAGTGGAAGTACCACTGCAAAGACATTCGATAACGGCCTTTATGTTGATCTCTGCCACTGTGCCATGGCAAGTACTCCCACTGACCTTGATATCCACAGCAAACGAACCATAGTGGCAGCAGCTTACACGGCAAGTAATAAAGTATACTTGAATACCAGCAATGACTGGGAATCATTCGACAATGGTTCGGGGCGAAAAAAGATAATCCGTATCCAGCCCGGTTTGCTGAATAAGAAGGTCACGGATATCCTGCATGATGTAGCTCTTTATCTTTGTGAGTCAGAACATATACTCTGGATGCTTAATAGCATTAAGAATGAGGATTTCTTCATCATGGATGGTCCCATCTATCCGAAAAGGATCATGTATTGGATGGTTGTTGATTCCGGGGATGTGAACATACGCATTGACCCAAGCAGCATGAAAATAATCCAGAACTATATCGACATAATGGACCATCATATCGAAAACATGAAGCCTCTTGTGGGATTTGTAAAGAACCCCGAGGATATGCAGATAATGCTGGCACTGAAAAAACAGGATGGTGAACTTGATCTTCCATGGCTTGTGGATGCACAGTTCTTCAAGAATGCATTGTCCCTTGAAAGGCCGGGGATTAAGAAAAGAGATGCTGATAAGTATATTACCTACACTAACTGGTTCGTACAGCCAAACCAGTTCTACGAGAAAATGCTTAAATCCACTTCTCCCCTGGTTGCAGAACTGGCCAGCGGGAAATTTGATTCTGAGGATTATGCACTCTGTTTCTTTATGGCATATGTCCCGAAACTCAACACTATCTTCAAGATAGAATCCTCTTACGGACTGATCAAAAACGATGAGCTAAGGAATCGGATAACAAGAAAAGTGCTCTACGACCTGGCACTAAGCGGAATACCAAAAACCCTATCCAAAGCAGATTCAATTGCAAAGATACCGGTGTCTGAAAGACGGCATATCATTGACAGGTTCAGGAATTCAAAGATAGATACTACTTATAACGATACAAGGTGGGATGAACAGTGAGAGATGAGGACATACTTTCTTTTGCAAAAGACAGGAACGATGAGAATGACAGGATCACAGAGGAATTCAAAAATGAGAGTGCCCTCGCCGGAGATGAAACTGACGAATTGTTTGAGGAATTCGAACCTGAGATTACGTCTCTATTAAACAGACAAAATGGCTTTTCAGATGACGCTTTTGGTATAATCACCACTGGCATAGACCCTCTGGAGATAACGGAAGACGGGGCAAGGATAACCGCATACATTACAACTTCCCACCGTCAGAAAGTGAGACTTGGAACATATGTCATGGTTCCATACGGAGACGAGGATCTGTTCGCAAGAATATGGAAACTCCAGTATTTACAGGAGTTTGCAGTGGATGATGCCACAGAGATACACTCACGCAGGATGCTGCAATCCAATACTACTGATGAGGTGGATTACAAGTTTTTGGCTTACCTTGACCCTATATGTATCCTGTATGAACCAAAGGATAAAGCGGGATCACTTTCCAGGAGAATGAGTGACAGGATACCCCGTCCTAACACTCCCATACTACCTGTAACTGAGAAAAAGAAGATACAGACAGGTCTCAACATACCTGAAGAGGGTATTTTTATGGGACACCTGAGTGTTGGCGGGGAACTTGTCAGGACACATGCGGTACCTCCCACAGTTCCGTATTACCTGAGGAATGATTACTCAATGGGTGATCCACTGATATTCAGGCACATGCTGGTCTGCGGAAGTACGGGTACAGGAAAGACCTTCCTTACAAAGAATATCCTGCGCCAGTTCATGAGTGAGGACAACCGCTACAATCTTCGAGGTTCAGAAGAGAAAAGGAATCCATGTCTTGTGATAATGGATCCACAGGACGAGTATTCTCAGATTTTTGAGGATAACCCCGATATTACGGATGATGATGACTTCAGGCTCAGGGCAGAGAAGGTTAACTTCGGTGCCTGTAAGAACACGAAGACCTTTATAGCAAAGGTTGATGGTGAAGGATACAACGGCAGATCCAGGGCAGAGCAGATTGAGTTTACCATTCCCTTTGAAATGGTACGCAACAATTCGTGGCTCATCGCTCCGGTGGGTATGACAGAACTGCAATATGTGGGAGTTGACCTGCTGCTTGATGATTTCTTCAAGAAGGGGGGTCAGCACACATACGGTGGTTTCATAGACTTCATTGGTGATGACGCCACAAGAGACTATTATGTGGAGAGTGGCAAGATACACGAAGCATCCTATGACGGTATCGCACGCAGGGTGAAGAACCGTGCCCTTACAAGGGTCTTCGACCAACCTGCAAGGCCGATCAGCGATATACTCGGGCAGATATTCAAACCGGGACAAGTCAGCGTGTTCCCTACTGAGTACATAACCAACTCACGAATACGCGACATAATAACCCTCACTTTGATGAGCCTGATAGTTGATAATAAACTGAATACATCCGGGGAGACTGCTGTAAAGGATACACCAATCATTCTGGGACTTGATGAAGCACACCGCTATCTTGCCAAGGCAGGAGGAGAGCATTCAAGAAGACTTATCTCAAAGTTCGCAGATGCTGCACGTCAGGGAAGAAAAGAAGGACTTGGGCTATTTTTGATCACTCAAGACCCACAGGATATTGATGAGACAATCTTCAAGCAGATAAACACGCGCATCATTCTCAACCTGAGCAACGATGCTGCCATCAATACAATGAAGGTCAAAAAAGAATTCGAGAAGCGCATCCCATACCTGAAGAAAGGACAGATGATAGTGCAGAGTCCTGATAACAGTGATATGGTAGAGATCATGGGATTGTCAAGGTGTGTTGTGAAGCATGTTTGATGGATTTTGAAATTATTGATCCGCTTTTTTAGAAAAGTAAAATGAAAGCTTCCTTCGGGAAGCTTTTATTTGTAAACTACAACTGATCCAACAGCCATGTCATGCAAACCCTGTTTCTTCTTGGAGAAAATGATAGCTAAGTATCCGATTCCAAAGGTATCGCCAGCTATCATTTTAACTACATATCTAAAAACTGCTTTTCCAAAAGATATCCTGTTGCCCTCAAGGTCTGTTACTTTTATACCAAGTGTTTGCTTACCAGGTGTTGCTTGTTTTTTTGAACTTTCAAAGCCTGCAAAGTAAATCATTTCAGTAACAATGTAACCCATTAAGATGAAAATGAAAGATAATTCAGGGTCCACAATGAGAATACAAACAATAAATAGAGACACTATAACAGTATCAATAGCCCATGCAGTAAATCTTTTTCCAAAATCTACGTAAGGTGATAGCTCGGTATCCTGCAAAGATATCAAACTCAAATTTGCATTGCATTCACTACATAGAAATGCATTATCACCATTTACAGAGCCACAATATGGACAGTACATTCAAAACTCCTTTATCTGCCATTAATCACAACAGTCCCAGCTGCCATATCATAGAGACCCTGTTTCTTCTTGGAGAAAATAATAGCAAAATATCCGATTCCTAACATTATTGAAGTTACTACCTTAGTAAAATGTCTAAAAAATGCTCTTCCAAAAGATATTCTGTTACCTTCAAGGTCCGTTACTTTAATACCAATAACTTGCTTGCCAATTGTTGCCTGATACTTTGAGCTTTCAAAGCCTGCATGATAAATAAATGCAACTAGAATGCTGAACAAAAGGATAGAAATATCAGAAACTAGCCAAGGAATGAAAATACCAAAGAGTCCTAAACCATTTCCAAGGATTAAGCCCAAAATATTGGAAACTATCCAATCAATAAAAGCGGCATAAAATCTGTTCCAAAAACCTACATAAGGCGACTTTCTAATGCCTTCTAAAGGTATGGAACTCAAATTAGTATCACATTTGCTGCACGAAAGCACAGTATCTTCATTCTTAAATCCACAATTTGGACAGTACATTTAAAAACTCCTGTGATATAAAAATAATTATTCACATATAAATAATTATACTTTAATTTTTAATATAAAAATAAGCATCGTTGAATAATATTAATTTTAACAATTACCTATAATTTAATTGAAATTTTGTTCATTGTAGTTTTCAAAAAAACCGATTGGACACAATATAATGTGTTATTATCGAGATTAACCGAAACGTATATATCAGGCTAATACGTATGGATGTCTCGCTCAATCAGCGCGGGCCGGTAGCTTAGCCAGGCAGAGCGACGGACTCTTAATCCGTAGGCCAGGGGTTCAACTCCCTTCCGGCTCGCATTTTACAATCACTTTTTCTATAAAAGGTTAAATCCCATTAGATTAATCTATCTTTGTTTTTAAAATGGTGAAACCATGCCAAAAGTGAGTGTTGACATTCCACAGGAACTTCTTGACGACTTAAGTCAGCATATCGGTGACAACAAGAAGTTTGTTACACAGGCCGATGCCATAAGGACAGCATTACGTAAGATGTTGGACCAGCTTGACGATATAGACCGCAGACATGGCAGGCTGGAAGAATAAAAAAGAGATAGATTTATTCTTTGTCAGTTTACACTTTTTTGTTTTCAAAATCTAGAGGTTCTTCAAAAACCCTATACACTGTCTGCCTTCATCAAGGCTGCCCATTTCAGTAACAAGCCTGCCCTTGTAACCTGAAATACTTCCCATGAACTTTTTCCAGTCGATACTACCCTGTCCCAGAGGCAGATGTTCATCATGGACTCCATGGTTATCATGGATATGCATATGTTTGATTTTACCAAAGCATTTCTCCACAAACTCATCCACACGTCCCATGGTGTTTGCATGTCCTACATCAAGGGTCATACCTACGTTATCTCTGTCCACCTGTTCTAGTATATCCAGCATCTCATCGGGGATTTTTCCGTATATTTTAGGGATATCCGGCATATTCTCAACTGCAATGATAATGCCTCTCTCTTCTGCAAAATCACAGAGTTGCTGAATGGATTCAATATTTACCTGCCAGGCTTTATCGGGAACCTGACCGCCGTAAGGGGAAAGATAACCCGGGTGTAGCACCGCAAGCTCCACAAGACCCGATGCCATATCCAAATAATACTTCATCTGACGCATCACTTCATTGTGTATGCCTGAATTGAGACCTGCCATGTTCATATCCGAGAATGGCAGATGCATTGTAAGAGTAAGGTTGGTTGTTTCAAGTATGTCACGGACCTGCTGAATATTCTCATCATTAAGGCATTGTGAGCCTTCTTGTACTATTTCCCAGCCAGTGTATCCGATATCTTCCAAGCTGTAAGCCCAGTTGAATGGGTCTTCCACGGCTGCGCGTGATGAGTAGCTCAGGTTCCTTAAATTCATATTAAACATCCTTTATATCTATTTCAAAATCCGGAACTCCGTCAATTGTGGGAGGAGTCAGCCAGTCAAAGAACCTTTCAAGCTCTTCTATATCGTCAGCCTTGACACTGATGTTGATAGAGCCAAGAGGTTCTTCCTGTGCAGGATAGTTCAGGCGGCCAACGGTGGCTACTTGTTTACTTATAATGAAAGAAGTGGACATCCTGTCTTCTGACAAGCCCACATTCAACCTGGTGCGTGAAGTATCAATTATTTCCTCTTCTCTGATCTGCTGGTGGACTTTTTCAAGACCATAGATGTCACTTTCACCTGTGAATTTACCACTGTGTTCAGACAAAACCTCAAAATCAAAGTCTATTTTAGGAAATATCTGGCTCAGGCCAGAGTAGACCTTATCCCTGCTCTCTGTGGGATTCACAATTGC
Source organism: Methanolobus sp. (assembly GCF_016278385.1). Classification (GTDB taxonomy): domain Archaea; phylum Halobacteriota; class Methanosarcinia; order Methanosarcinales; family Methanosarcinaceae; genus Methanolobus. Next base: position 61,984 of record NZ_JADQBY010000005.1, on the reverse strand, counting down.
TGAAACTGTAACCTTTATCATGATACCTATTCCTGCTTATTCCAGAAGAGCTATTATCTTTTCATTGAACTCTTCAAGGGTGCTATTGTTCTCAATAACAAGGTCAGCAACTTCCATTGCTTTTCCCATTCCCCAGCCAAGTTCACGCTCATCCCTGACCTTCAGGGCATTAACATCCTGCATGTCATCACTTCTTTTGCGAGCCAGTACACGCTCAAATCTCAGCTCAAGCGGAGAATCAACAGACACCAAGGTAAAATCATCCCCAAAGGCCATTTTAAATAGTTCGACCTCTGAAACACTGCGCACACCATCAATACCGATGAAATCCTCGTTTGCATCTCTTATCTTAGGGATACATCTCTTTGCAACAGCATCTTTACCTTCCTTTTCACGCAGGTCACTACCTACTCCACCTGTGTTTGCATCAGTGGGTTCCAGTCCCCTGCGGACAACTTCTTCCCTGATAACGTCTCCCATATTAATGACAGCAATACCTTTTCGGCGCAGAACAGATGCCGCCTCTGATTTGCCCGAGGCTGGCATTCCAACAAAAGCTAAGATCTTTGTCATAGATGAACCTTTTTTATTTTGTAAAACTTAAGGGATAAGTGCTATTTCAAGTTATTTCAATAGATTTTTCCATACATCCTACTTATATATTAGTATACCCTTCGATACAACGATTTTAATCAATATTACAACTACACTTATTAAAAAACCCGATGCTATTGAACTCTCAATACACCATCAATAAGATTCCCATGAAGATTGCAGACCTAAAAATTCCCGGAAATATACTTCTTGCCCCCATGTCCAATGTGACAAACCTGCCTTTTCGCCTGATGTGCAGAAAATACGGAGCTTCCCTTACATATTCAGAAATGATCAGTGCAGACGCTGTCATATACGAAAATGAGAAAAGTATAAAACGAGGAATCAGCTGCGATGATGAAAGACCTCTTGGGATACAGATATTTGGAAATTCCCCGGAAACTATGACTACGGCAGCTCTGAGGATCGAAGAAATTTACCAACCTGAGATCATTGATGTTAATTTTGGTTGTCCTGCAAAACTCCTGACAAAAGATGGATGCGGATCAGCTCTTCTCAAATCACCTGAGCTTATTCATGAGATCATAAAGAAACTCTCAGATAATCTCTCCACTCCGTTCACTGCCAAGATACGTATTCTTCCTGATATGGATAAGACTCTGGAGATAGCCCACCTGATAGAAAGGGCCGGAGCATCGGCAATAACGGTGCATGGAAGGACACAGCAGCAGCAGTACTCAGGAAAAGCAAACCATGAGTATGTACGAAAAATAAAGCAGGAACTCAATATTCCGGTAATAGCCAATGGTGATATCGTAGACGAGATCTCAGCACAGCAGACACTGGAATATACCGGGTGTGACGGCATCATGATTGGAAGAGCTGCAATGGGTAATCCCTTCCTTTTCAGGAGGATATCCCATTTTCTTGAAACGGGAGAAATGCTGGATTACAGACAGTGCAGCCAGAGGATTGCCGATCTTCGGGAATACTTTGGTCTTCTGGAAGAGTATGACCTTGCACCTACGGTGCACATAAAGGCGCAAGCACAATGGTTCACCCGTGGGATGAGAAATGGCAGACATATAAGAAGAAGTATTGCAGAGGCAAAATGTGTTGAGGATATTTTTGAAAGTCTTGAGGAAATGTGCAAACACGCCGAATGATGTCATTTATAAAAAGATGAGTCTGTTCTACATTCTTCATATATTACTAAATTTTAATGATTTAACGGTGTAAATTACCAAAAGACTAAATAGTAATTAATAGATTCTACACAATTAACCATTGCATTTAACGTCAGTTGACGAAAAATATGATGCTTTTTCGGCACCATGTTCGACACATGACATGCGCAGTGTTGCCCGAATAAAACGTTTGATCGAATATCGGAATAAATTGTTATATCTATTATTACACATGGTTTATGGAGAATTCTAGATGAAAGAAATACGAATACACGGCCGAGGTGGCCAGGGCTCTGTCACAGCCGCTGAACTTCTGGCTGTTGCTGCTTTTGCAGACGGGAAATTTAGCCAGGCTTTCCCTGCGTTCGGAGTGGAAAGAAGGGGTGCACCGGTCCAGGCATTTACCAGGATCAACAATGAACCCATTAGACTAAGAAGCCAGATCTACGAACCTGACTATGTTATTGTACAGGATCCAACACTCCTTGAGGTCGTAGATGTTGCAAGTGGTCTCAAAGAGGACGGAATACTTATTATCAACAGTGACTTCGATGCTGACACGTTCAACATTGACACAAAGGCAAAGATAATGACAGTGAATGCAACAAAGATCGCACTGGACATCATCGGTAGACCTATTGTTAACACTGTGCTTCTGGGTGCCTTTGCAGGTGCAACAGGCGAGATAGAAGCGCAGTCCATCAAAGAAGCTGTCAAGGAAAGATTCCCTGGCAAGATCGGAGACAGGAACGCTGAAGCTATCCAGGAAGCATACAACATGATGAAGGGGGCTAAGATATGAAAATTCTTCCCGGAGGAGTCTGTAAAGCAGGTACCACCAGAGTCAACAAGACCGGTGGATGGAGAACTTTCAAGCCGGTTTACGACTACGAGAAATGCATTAAATGCAAGTTGTGTGAACTTCTGTGTCCTGACAGTTCAGTAAACCCAAAGGATGACGGATTCTTCGAGTTCGATTATGATTTCTGCAAGGGTTGCGGAATCTGTGCAAACGAATGTCCAAAGGATGCAATTACCATGGTCCTGGAGGAGAAATAAATGGCACCTGAAAACAAAATTGACAAGAAGAAAATGGTCGTTGTTGAAGGATCATATGCTGTTGCGCATGCTACCAAGGTCTGCAGACCAAACGTAATTTCAGCATATCCTATCACACCACAGACCCACATAGTTGAAGATCTCTCACAATTTATGGCAGATGGTGAAATACCAAACTGTGAATACATTAATGTAGAATCTGAGTTCTCAGCACTTTCAGCGCTTGTCGGTGCATCCGCTGCCGGTGCAAGATGTTACTCAGCTACAACATCACAGGGTCTTGAACTCATGCATGAAGTACTGTTCAATATCTCAGGTATGAGGCTGCCTGTTGTGATGACCATTGCAAACAGGGCTGTCAGTGCTCCTATCAGCATATGGAACGACCATCAGGATGCAATATCACAGAGAGATACCGGATGGTTACAGCTCTACGCTGAGAACACACAGGAAATCTCAGATATGACTGCACAGGCTTTCAAGATCTCAGAGGACAAGGATATCCTTATGCCATCAATGGTCTGTATGGACGGTTTTATCCTGTCACACGTTTACGAACCTATTGTACTTCTTGAACAGGACCTAACAGATGAATTCCTGCCTGCATTTGAACCGGACTATATTCTTGATCCGAAGAACCCAATGAGTTTCGGAGCATTTGCAGACCCTAACTACTACACTGAATTCAGATACCTGCAGGAACAGGCAATGCAGAAATCTCTTAAGAAAATAGAGGATGTAGCAAATGAATTCTACGACGTATACGGAAGATACTACGGAGGACTTATTGACGAGTATCGAACAGATGACGCAGACATCATCATCATGGCAATGGGATCCATTATCGGAACCATTAAGGACGTCATTGATAAACTCAGGGACAGGAATGTAAAGGTAGGTCTTTTGAAGGTCAGGTCATTCAGACCATTCCCTGCAGCTGCTATTAAAAACGCTCTGAAGGATGCAAAGGTCGTTGTCGTACTTGACAAGAACATCTCACTTGGACTGAATGAAGGCGCACTTTTCACTGAAACAAAGTCTTCCCTTTACAACACCAAGCTTGACGTACCTATTGTAGGCTATATGATCGGCCACGGTGGACGTGACATTAAGGTAGACCTGATCGAGAAGATCATCGATGAGGCACAGGATGTCATGAAGACAGGTATCAAGATCGAGAGCCAGTTTACTGATCTGAAGGAGGAACTACTATGAAATCATTGTTAGCCCCGGGACACAGAGGATGTGCAGGTTGCTGTGATGCAATGGCTGCAAAGTTCGCACTTATGGGCGCCGGCGAGGACTGTATAGTTATCAACCCTACCGGATGTCTTGAAGTTATGACCACCCCTTTCCCTGAAACTGCATGGGATGTACCATGGATACACTCACTTTTCGAAAATGCAGCTGCTGTTGGGTCTGGTGTTGAGGCTGCCTTAAAAGCCCTCGGCAAGAAACAGAACACCAAGGTACTTGTGATGGGTGGAGACGGTGCAACACTTGATATAGGTATGCGTTCCATTTCCGGAGCATTTGAGAGAGGACATGACCTCACTTACGTCTGTATTGACAATGAGGCTTACATGAACACCGGTGTGCAGAGAAGTGGTGCAACACCATATAATGCATCAACCACCACAAGCCCTGCTGGTAAGGTATCCTTTGGGAACAACAGACCAAAGAAGAACATGCCTGCTATTATGGTGGCACATGGTGCTCCATACGTGGCAACCACATCCATCGGATATCCAAAGGACATGATCAACAAAGTGAAGAAAGCTGTAGACATCGAAGGTCCAACCTATATTCACGCACATGCTCCATGTACCACAGGATGGGGATTTGACACTTCCAAGACTGTAGAGGTCGCAAAGATGGCTGTACAGACAGGTCTGTGGCCACTTTACGAAGTTGAAGAAGGCGAAGTTACCAAGGTCAGGAAGATTGGTAAATCAATTCAGCCTGTTGAGGAATATCTCAAGATGCAGCGTCGTTTCAGCCACCTCTTCAAAATGGAAGGCGGAGCGGAAGAGATTGCTAAGATCCAGGCACTTGCTGATAAGAATATTGAAGTTTACGGGCTCTAAACCCGTAGCTTTTATTCTTTTATTTTTATTATTTAGATTTGTCTCTAGTTTGTTTTATTTTAGTAGCTTTTATTTTTAGTTCGAGTCGAAACAATGGGGTATTGAATAAACATAAGAAGTATCAGATGCCTATTTATCCCCATGACAACGCAATTTCAAGTACCTGATAATAGTGAAAATTTTAACCAGATTTTCAAACTACTGCAGGATGAATATCCCAATACTGAGCCCATGCTTCATTTCAAGAATCCACTGGAACTGATGGTTGCAACAATTCTTTCCGCTCAGTGTACAGACAAACAGGTCAATAAGGTCACACAGGTGTTGTTCAAAAAGTATCTCAATGTGGAAGATTTTGCCAACGCAAGTCTGGATGAACTCGGAAAGGATATCTACACAACAGGTTTCTACCACCAGAAAGCAAAACACATCATCAGAAGTGCACAGCTCATCCTCACTGAATTTGATGGCAAGGTTCCAGACACCATGGAAGACCTGCTGAAGCTACCAGGTGTTGGAAGGAAAACAGCCAACATAGTCCTTGCCAGAGGTTTTGGCATCATCGGAGGTATTGCAGTGGATACACACGTGACCCGACTGTCACTAAAACTTGGCTTTACTCAATACAACGACCCTAAAAAGATAGAAATCGACCTGATGGCACTTGCTGAGAAAAAAGACCTTGAGAACCTATCCATGACATTGATACTTCACGGAAGAAATGTGTGCATCGCAAGAAGGCCAAAGTGCGGGGAATGTGTTGTAAGTGAGTTGTGTCCTTCCAGTGAAGTTTGATATTAAGGTAGCAATTATCATATTAGTAACAGGAAGAGAGAAACGGGAATTTGTAAGATAATTGCCAGACTCAAAGTCATTTTTAGAGAGCATTATACCCTTTGGAAATGAGGATAAACCTTTGTAGTCACTTTTTTGGAGTTTATTTTGATATTTTAATTCAATAGACAATAATTCATTGTCTTTTGACTTTAATACATAATCAACTTCTTTTCCACCCTTGCCTCTCCAATAGAAAAGATGTTCTTTGGGAGAAAAAATATCACTTGAAATTTATTGTACATAAACCTTACAAAATAGCTTTGTACAACAGATTCAACTAGTTTACTTTTATCTTTCGGGCTAAAAAGAGATTAGGATTTGGTAACCAAGCAGAGTCACACATTATGAGAGCCTATATTTATGCATGAATCCTCCCAGGTGTAAAAGCTCTCTTATGTGTGGGTTTCTACATATTTCATCCTTAAGTAAAGGAACTCAAACAGCCCGATAAAAAATGTTTTTCAGTTTTATCTCTCCATCTTAGTCCAGGAAAATCAATGTATATTGAGACGGAATTGTATCATCCATGGGGAATTTCTGAAGAGGGATGCCTAATTTTTCAAGTGTTTTATCCATTCTTATGCCAAGACCCATGATACATGGTCTGCGAATGGTGGGATGGTGGCATGCTCCATCGGACCCTGCACAGTTGACACCGGAATAGTCACTGTTAGCGCACCATGTGCACTTGCCAGGAAACGTTGCAAGAGCAGTGTTATATCCAAGATTCCAGGAGAGTTTTTCAAGTTCGATACTTCCCGGCTGTATTATTTCCTTACGTTCCTTGAGCACTGTTTTTACTGTATCCTGATGCTGTTGTTTGATCTCTGCATCTTCTGGAGGAGCGATACTGTATTTGACGAAATTCTCACTGATCTCTTTGCTAAAAATGTTCTCTGACTTCCAATTTACAAGCAGGACCCACTCATACTCTCCTAGCATTTTCCTGAATTCATCCACTGTTGGTATGAAAGGCGGGCATACCTGGCTTCCATAGCCATCACATCCAAATATGCACTTCAGGATAGTTTTGTTCTCAACGATAATATCCTCAGCAGGTATTAATCTGACACTGCTTGCCCCATACTCTTTAGCTTTCTGTTCCAGATGAATGAAATTCTCTTCAGTGATTCTCATGCCTTAGATACACATAGACAAGAATATATCTATTTTTTGCTGGCTTTGGTAACTAAACAAATCACATATTATGAGAGCCTATATTTGTTTGGAAGAATACATTTGTAATTAAAGCAGGACTGAAAAAGTTGAATGCGCTTAAATGAAGTTATACTTTTTTGAACAATCGATAATATTTATATCCTACTCTCTCATAGACTATAATGTCATTTTTTTAGAAATGAATGTTAGGGGGTATGAGTATAGAGGAAACTCTAATAAAGGATACAACGGCAAATCCGGCACCTTTGGGATTAATGGGTTTTGGGATGACCACGGTGCTGCTTAATTTACATAATGCAGGATACTTTGGACTGGGCTCGATAATCCTAGCCATGGGGCTATTTTATGGAGGTTTTGCTCAAATAATCGCAGGAATTTTAGAATGGAAAAAGGGTAATACTTTTGGTACAACGGCATTCACTTCATACGGTGCATTCTGGCTCACTTTAGTGTTTATATTGATGGCACCAAAATTAGGATGGGCTGAAGCTCCCAACTCAATAGAAATGGCAGCATATCTATTTATGTGGGGATTGTTCACCTTCGGGATGTTCATAGGGACCTTTAAAGCCAACAGGGCCCTGCAAGTAGTTTTCGGAACATTGACACTGCTATTTATATTGCTGGCTATATCTGACTTTACAGGAAGTGCATCATTAAAACAGTTCGCTGGCTATGAAGGGATATTCTGTGGTTTTAGTGCTATCTATCTGGCACTGGCTGAAGTAATAAATGAAAAGTTCGGTAAAACTATCTTGCCAATAGGTGAATGAGAAATTGTTTGTATCTACTTTACTTAAAAGTAATTTCTGGAATTGAATAGCTGGTATTACCAGGAATGTTCTGATTATTGGTCAGAATAAATAATGCCAGCCATATTTTCAGCACCATTACTAGCTCAAAAAATCCTTTCCCCAGTTAATTGCACTCTCTGATCTTGATACTATGTACTTGGGCTCAAAGTCTCCTCTTTCATTAAACAGCCACAGTATACTCCTTCCCCGGTTCAGTATCCTCTTCATTTTTCCATAGCCTTCTTCCTCAAATCCTCAGGGAATTTCTCTATGGCATATCTCAGCGCAGTACGTGGCATAACCTTTTTATTCTGCATAACGTAGCCAAAGATTTCCTGCTGATGCTGCTTGCTGGTTTCTTTAAGCATCCATCCGCACCCTTTCAGAACAAGGTCATCTTCATCCATTAGTAGCATGTCGGCGATTTCAAAGATATCATCAAGAAACTCACCTCTACGTGCTGGCAAAATAAGCGTTACAGCGGCAGCACGCCTGTACCAGCGATTCTCAGAAACTGTCCATGTTTTGAGTGAATTAATAAACTGAGGATACATATCGATGAATGTACCTATGGTGTGATTACAAAGAGCATCACATTTAGCCCAATTGTTCACATAATCCCCGACCCAGCTCTCAAAAATAGAGAAATCCTCAGATTCATACTGCTTTCTCAGGTTGTACGACCAATCGAATGCAATGAACGCTTCCTCCATATAATCAGAACTGAGGAGTTCTTCGCAGAGAGCAAATATCTCCTGCTTGCTTTTGTCAGATATGATCTTGAAATAATCCTTTGCCATTTTTTTGACGGCGGCGGCCTTTACACCATGGGATTTCATTTCTTTTTTGAAGAAACGAGCGGAACTCAGCTTTGTTTTTTCATCAGCTTTTTGCCCGAGTTCTTTTTTTATTTGAAAGATGATAGGGTTCATTTTTTTTTATTTGGGCCAGTGGAAAATAAAGTTGATGGAGGAAGAGAGATCTCTGTAAAATGAATAATGAATAAGACCAATACTTCTAAAAACTTGTATTTTACTTATCAAACCAAGAAGTAATTTCTAAAAAAACTCGGGATTATTAAAAACATAGGCGCACAGACCACCAATTGCTACGGCTTCAAGCACGTGAACCCCAGAGGGGAGAGGGTTGGTTGCTGCGTAGAGGAAAAAACTTCCCAGAACTCCAATAAGAAGATTAGCGATAACAAAATCTTCGATTTCCATTTTTACACCAGATTAAAATAATAATAAAAAACATTTTAAGTTTCATGTTGATGTCAGGTTTAGAATAATACATTCAAATTTCAAAAAAAGAATCCTGATGTTTTGATTTTATCAGGATTCAGAGTGTACTAACCATATTCTTATTTTAGTATTCTAGCGGCATAGGTTCCGGTTCATGCAATATATCATGCTCTCTGCGTTCTGCATGAGCTACAGGTATCCTGTTCCTGGACTCACGCTGGGAATATATCCAAAGAGGAATGAAAAGACAGAGCATTGCAAAACCAACTCCTGTTGCAGCCCAGCCGAGTTCAAGGCTGTTAAGGTAAATTATACCTATCAGGAAGAGAGGAGTGTTCAGGAAAGTAGTTGCCAGTGCAACATGCTTCCATCCTTTTGGAGCCTTAAAAGGCCTGTCCAGTTTTGACATCTCAGAATCGTTCCTGACCTTTACATAAGTGTACAGACTGATACCATTGGCACAGATGTACCCAATTGCAGAGGCGGCAATGATTGCTGTGGGTGTCCCAAGAAGAATGAGGATCATATTGAAAAAAGCATCAGCTATCATTGCATTTGAAGGATGACCATGAGAATTCAGCTTACTAAAAATTGCCGGAAGGTTACCCTCAACTGACATCGAGTATATGGAACGTGCAGATGAAAGAAAAGCAGTCTGTATGATAAGAAGCATTGCTCCTATCAGCATTACTATTGAAATGGAAGCACCAATAGGACCAAGGGACATATTTGCCAGTGGAAGCATTGGGGAAATTGGTTCTGCCAGAACTCCATCAACACCAAGAGCTCCGATAACAGATGTCTGGACCAACACATAAAGGACAAGACAGATAGCTCCACAGACCAGTAAGGCTTTCGGAACATCGCTGCTTGGCTTCTTATATTCAGGACCATAAATGGCAGCAGTTTCCCAGGCAGCAGCACTCCATTCAGCCATTGCGAAGAGACCGAGAAGTATTAGTATATGCTTCACATCCCAGTTCCAGTCCGTAGGGAACCATGAGCTTGTTATGTTAGCCATATGGAAGTCCCCTGTAAAGAACGGTGCAATGGTGATGGCCAGAAGCGGTACCAATGATATAAGAGCCAAGATGAATCCGGCTGTAGCTCCGTTCTTGAGTCCTTTTGAATTAATTATAGAAAGAGATCCAAAGATTACTCCTCCAACTATCAATGACAGGAGAGTTGAGTTAATTCCGCCAAGGGCTGGAACCATACCTTGAAGATAACTTGATATCAATATAGCATAGATAGCAAGTACAGGACTCCATCCAAACCAATAGCTCCAAGCGCTAAAACCACCGATGAACTTTCCGAGTTTGAACTTGCCTTTGTTGTTCTTATCCTTATTCGACCCAAATACGGTCTGTGTATATCCTGGCAAACCGGAAGCCTTTGGGAATACGGTTGCAAGTTCCCCGAATGCCAGGTTCTGCAGGAAACCCAGAAGAACCGTAGCTCCCCAGATAACTATTGCAAACGACCAGACATAACTCGTCAGATATCCTATAGAAGGAAGGATCAATAAAGGAACACCCAATGCTATTGCAAGTCCTTGCTTCCAGTCTATCGTCCTTTCAAGTTCTTGTGGGTCACATATTACTTTACTGCACTGGGCACCATGCTCCCAGTCAATACCTGATTGTGTACCATTTTTCTTATTACTCATTAATAAGCCTCATTGATTTTTAATAATTGTAGACAATTTTGAATTTTTTCTGTTTTGAATGGAGTGTAACACTAAATCAAAAATACACCAATATAATATATATTTTACGGAAAAAGGAATCCTTTTACCGATATATAAACATTTTGCCTAGTTTATATGAAAGATTAGTGTGTATAAATCAAAACAACCTCTTGAACATGAATTTATTAATTATGAAAAAATGATGATTTATTCTTGTACTAATAAAATAGCATTACAATCCTGAATTTTGGTTTAATTCCTACTTTGGATAGAGAATATTGTGAGGCAAACATTCGTAAGCACTATTTATATTTTTGGAAAATAGATCATGTGGAAATCCTCAGCCATCATGATAAATATCTAAAGAGGATTTCGATAAACCCGGAAATCTGGGTATCGGCATATAAACCCCTTATATGCAATTGGTTAAAATCGAAGGTTTATCGAAATCCTCTAAAGGTAATTAACCAACTTGAATCACCAAAAAGAGATATTATTGTTTAATTGAAAGATAGAAAATTGAGGGTAAAAACTCGAATTCGTAATCGTTTCAAATATTTATGTAGATAAAGTCCAAAAAATATAAAATAGAATAGATAGGTTCTCTCATAAGTTCTCATAACATTTATAACTTTTTTTCATTATCAATTTATTTTATATATTTGAGCACTGTTCTAACCACTCATCAGAACAATTCTTGACGCGGGTCAGCTGGCTTCTATATGGAAAAACAAAATAAAGTCTCACAATATTTCAGAGAATCGTTTACGAGCGACTTAAAGGCCGGATTTATCACGGCTGTTGTGGCATTGCCACTCGCCATTGCTTTTGCCATTGCTTCTGGTGTGGAGCCTCAGATGGGGTTGTACACAGCCGTCATCGCGGGTATGCTGGTTTCAGCAACCGGAGGTTCCAGGTACTCCATCACCGGCCCCACCGGAGCAATGACCGTTATCATTCTTTCAACACTGCACAGCTTCGAACTGGAAGGACTATTCCTTGCAGGTTTTCTTGCCGGTGTATTGCAGATACTGTTCGGAGTCTTGAAACTTGGTAAGGTCGTCAAGTACATCCCCCTACCCGTCATATCAGGATTCACGAGCGGTATCGGTGCGATTATCCTCATAGGGCAGATACCAAATGCTCTGGGACTGGTCATCCCTTCAAAAGAACATGTATGGGATACATTGTACGCTGTCGTTTCCAGCCTCAGTCTTCTTGATACCACTGCTATAATGATCTGTCTTGCCACCATTCTGCTCCTGTTATACCTTCCGGGACTCATGGCAAGGATCAGATACATCAACAGCCTCCCCCCATCCATTATAGCACTGGTACTCTCCATCCTGATGGTCTTTTACTTCAAAATTCAGATACCACTTGTAGGCAGCATCCCCGCCGGACTTCCACAGATACAGATGCTGAACTTCAACCTTGAACTGCTCATGGCAGTACTTCCAGCTGCCTTTACCATTGCACTGCTTGGAGCCATCGAAGCCCTGCTCTGTGCCGTAGTATGTGACGGTATGACAAACAGCAAACACGACAGCAACAGGGAACTTGTAGGTCAGGGAATCGGTAACATGGTAATGCCCTTCTTCTCAGGAATTCCCTGTACAGCAGCCATTGCAAGAAGTGCCGTAAACATCCGTGAAGGTGCAAAGACACAGATGTCAGGAATCATCCACGCCCTGATACTGCTGACCATACTGCTCTTCCTGGGTCCGGTTGCTGCTTTCATTCCAAAGGCCTACCTCGCAGGTGTGCTAATCCTCGTTTCCCTGAGGATGATAAATATAACAGAGTTCAAAACCACCATGCATATCAGCAAGATGGATACCATGGTCCTGATTGTCACTTTCCTGCTTACCGTGCTCACAGACCTTGTATTCGCTGTGCAGATGGGTATGTTCCTTTCCATAATACTGCTCTTCATAAGACTCACCAACGTCATCGATGTCCAGCCAATGGAAAACTACGACAAGTCTAAAGGCATCAATGCCACGATCTTCGCCGACCCGTACTTGGAGAAGAACGTCTCGGTCTACACCATCAACGGACCCTTCTTCTTCGGAGCCATGAACATCTTCGAGAGCAAGATAAATGAGCACATGAACATCAGCAAGCCTCACATTATCCTGCGTATGCGCTATGTACCTTTTATAGATTCAACAGGTATCGAGCGCCTCAAGAGTTTTATCAAATCAAGCATAAAACTGCATCAGAAGGTCTACTTCACATCAATACAACCTGAGGTTATTAAAAAAATGGAAAGTGATAGGGAACTCACTGAACTCATGGAAAAACAGCATGTGCATGTTTGTGACAGCACGCAGGAAGCACTGGCATTCCTGAAGAAGAAATACGAAGGCAAGAAAATAAAAAGTGAATAAAGCTCATAACCTATTTAGCAAGGATAAATGATAAATTGGTTAAGTTTTCTTTTAAGCATGGGGATTTCAATTGAAATTCACATGCCCTTTAATTGCAGTTAGCAACCTGAAAACGTCTAAAAAGTTCTATGAGGACGTACTGGGTCAGAAAATCATCCAGGACCTTGGATGGAACGTAGCTTTTGCCGGCGGGTTTGCAATACAGTTTAATTTTGCTGACATCGTGTCAGTAGATAAAGATTCCTTCATGAATATATCTCATAATTTTGAGCTGTATTTTGAGGAGGAGGATTTTAAAAAAAAACAAAACGTGGTCTTTAAAGCTCCACCATCATCCTATACCATACTCACCCGTAGGCCTTTGAAGAAACTGAACTTCTCGCAGAAGGCCTCTCTTCCTTTTGCAGACATCAAGGTGATGTAGAAATATTCCTGCACGTTCTCTTTCAGGTATGACATTGTCATTTCCATCAGTACATTACCTATTTCCACAGCTAGATGTACTCCCCGACCGGGGGAGTTTCTCTTCAATGATATAATTTATCATAGTAGCCCGGTCCTTGACCAGAGGCTCTCAAGAAAAGAGCACTTTAGCAACTATCATTAGCGAACAACTGCTTCACAAAGGCGATCCTCTCCTCCAGACCCGGAGCTTCGAATTCCTCTACGACCTTCTCAAGCATATCAGGTATGGGAATCTGCTGGGGACAGGCATCCAGACACTTGCCACATTGCACACATTGCGAAGCAAAGTTAGTTTCTGCCCCTCTAAGAATTCCTCCGAGCTTTGCAGCGTACATCATTTTCATCATACCGCTCTCATCACCAAACATGTGCAGATTGTTGTACATCTCAAAACATGCAGGGATATCCACTCCCTCAGGACATGGCATACAGTATCTGCATCCGGTACAGTTGATCTTCATAAGCTCACTGTACTTCTCTGCGACCCTGCTGACAAGTCCCAATTCTTTTTCCGTCAGTGAGTTTGCAAGACCTTCCTCTGCAACCTTCAGGTTCTCTTCAACATGTTCCGGTTCACTCATACCTGACAGTACAACAGTAACTTCAGGATGGTTCCATATCCATCTCAGAGCCCATGCAACAGGGCTACGCTTGACATCAGCCTCATTCCAGATATCCAGTACCTCAGAAGGAACAGGGTCAGCCAGATTACCGCCACGTAAAGGCTCCATAATCACAACACCAAGACCTTTAGATGAAGCATATTCAAGCCCGGCTGTTCCTGCCTGAACATTCTCATCCAGGAAATTATACTGTATCTGACACATGTCCCAGTCATATGCATCCACTATCGATGCAAAGTCCTCAGGGTCTCCATGGTATGAAAAACCAGCATTGATTATGCGTCCGTCAGCTTTGGCTTTGTCAAGGAACTCGAGCACGCCAAAATCCCTGATTGTTTTCCAGCTACTGCCTACAAGACTGTGTATAAGGTAATAATCGATATGATCGGTGTTCAGTTTCTCAAGCTGGGCATTGAGGAAACTGTCCATATCCTCTGGTTTTTTCACCATCCACTGAGGTTGTTTTGTAGCAAGTTTCACCTTTTCCCTGTATCCGTCTGCGAGTGCACGGGCAAGGAAAGTCTCACTTTCTCCCATATGATACGGCCATGCGGTGTCAACATAGTTCACACCATTGTCAATTGCATGGTGAACCATCTGTGTAGCCTTTTCCTCATCTATGCTCATGTCCTCTTTCATCGGCAGGCGCATGGCACCAAAACCAAGTATTGAAAGCTCATCTCCGTTCTTTGGCATTTTCCTGTATAACACTTAATTCCTCCTCTTGTTCCTTTTCAATGACATATTATGATTGCAAAACTATTCTTTAGCCAATCCTCCCCATATCAACTGGAAGGAGTTCTCTATCAACTGTTCCTTGTCCTGTGTCCCCGGTGAGTTCAGTATCAACCTCACCACCGTCTTCCCGGAATCGAAAAGAATGGACATAATCAAATCCTGCGGGAATTCCTTCATCTGACCTTCTTCCATTCCTTCCCTGACAACATCACGGAAAAAAGTGTACTCTTTCAACACTTCATCCCGGGTGAGTTTTGAGATATAGGGCGAAGAGCAAAAGTGCTCTGTAAAGAGGAACTCCTGCGGATTGCTGACTCCCCAATCAATGAGATTGGACCACATTCTCTTGATCTTAGCCTGAAAACTGCTTTCATCACCAAGACCTTCACGCAGACTCTGGCTGAGATTTCCTTTGACCTCGTAATAAAGATCGTTTATCAGGTCTTCCTTTGTGGAAAAATAGTTGAAAAGGGTTCCAGTGGCAACTCCTGCTTCTCTGGATATCTGTGCAGTGGAAGTTCCATAGAAGCCTCTCTCCGTAAAGAGCTTTAATGCGGCTCCAATTATAGCTTCTTTCTTACCATGTACCTGTTTTTCCATAGTCCAGCACCCCATGATTGACTAATCAGTCATTTGTTCCTGGCATTATTTAAAATTTCTGCAAAGGAAATATAAAGAAGAAAATAGTCCACTTTCTACATGTCTTCCACAGAACCCGCAGAAAATAAGACACCCCATCTCCCCGAAGATTACGATACCAGGATATCCGCTGTTCTTCCTTACTATTCGTCCTTTCATCAGGAAACGATCAACCTTGTCAGATCACTGCCGGATACACCGAAGGTCTGGATGGACACCGGATGCGGCACGGGTTCACTGGTAAGCAAAGCCATCGACCTGTTCCCTGACACAAGGTTCCTCATGCTGGACCCATCTGAGGGAATGTTGCAACAGGCAAGGGAAAAGCTCTCATCATACACTCCCTGCAGACTCGAATTCCTGAAAGCTTCACCGACGCAGGAGTTTGCACAGGAACTGGAGGAAAATCCGGATGTCATCACTGCCATCCAGTGCCACCATTATCTTGACCGTGAGAACAGGGTAAAGGCAGTAAAGAAATGCCACGAACTACTGAAAGAGGGAGGTATGTTCATCACCTTCGAGAACATCAGCCCCCTTACCGAAGAAGGTATCGCTGTTGGAAAGCGATACTGGGGCAAGTTTCAGTCCAGCCACGGAAGGAGTGAGGAAGAGGTAGCAGCCCATCTTGAGCGCTTTGGCACCGAATACTTCCCGATCACAGTCGAAGAGCACCTTGGACTTCTAAGGGAAACAGGTTTTAGGACCGTGGAACTCTTCTGGTACTCCTATATGCAGGCTGGTTTTTACTGCATCAAATAGAGCCTATCAAATTCATTCAATCTTTAGAGCTTTCATGATCTTGTCATGCTTCAAAAGATATGGGAATGATGCATACAGAGGATAACAAAAATCAAGATATAACACTATTACCGATAATATTGAGCTCAGGTATCAGGATGAGCCGTTCTCAGCCTATTTTACGATAATTGACAACGACAAAGTGGTATTCAGTATAATCGATCCCGTTGAGCAGAATAATGTGATTGCAATGACAAAGGTATGGGACCAGCAGCTTGCAGCCAGATTGCAGGGTGAGTTCGAAGAAATGTGGGGATCGGCTAAGAAGCTGCCTTCACATAAAAAGACAAAACAGTTACAATCTTCGGGTTCCAGTAACCTTAAATCCCATGCAACATAAATTTCAATGGGAGCGGGAAAAAGACATCAAATATCTTCCCTTTGGAGAAAATAAGCAATCATAGTTCTTTTTCCAGATACATGGGTCGTTTTGAGTGGTACTGTTAACGCAGGAACCCTCCTGTTATATGTTGTAACTGAGGAGGAAACAATTATGGCTGATGAAGAAACTGTGCTTTCTGATATTCCCAATGTTTCTGTTATCGTGGCTGATGACCCGGAAAAACTTGAACTGGATGAGGCCGGATACTTCATAATCGCACCGGATACGGAAAGGATGTTAATCCTGGCAAAACACTATTCTTACGATAAGGAATTGCTCAGGATCATTGAAGGTCCGGACGCAAGATCAATATACCACATAATTGTCAAATACGAATGGGTAAGTACACTCAACCATGCTGCATACCTCGGTCAGGAGCTTGCAAGAGCCGAGATAGCAATGATAACCGGATTCGGATATGTCCAGGGATAAGTGAAAATATCTAGTATCTCAGCAGAGCACCCGCCACATCATCGGAATCAAGGAAATCCTCTTTTTCCACGAATTCAACTTCAGCACCTGTGCGCTGGGCAAGCTCATAGAGTTCTTCCACTACATCAACCACTGATGTCATTCCCCCACATCTGTCGCACTCTTTTGGAGCTTGAGTATTTGCCTGCAGATTCTGACATTTTTCACATATCCACCCCGGAACCGAGGAACCTTTCAATATTAAAAGAGTGTTCACTCTTGCCTGTTCCAGTGCAGCCCTTACATCCTCCACTCCATGCGCAACCAGCCCACCCCGCAGAAGTGAGTTTTTAAACTCTGCTGCCCTTTTTCCCGATCTGGAAAGTTCATTCTCATGCAATACAGAGTCGCCTTCCTCTACAAGCTCATCACGGGAAATAGTCATTGATACGTCAATAACACCTATTACACTCTGCCGGATATCCTGTGGGAGCAAGTCCATAAGTTGCTGTTTTGCATCTCCGGGTCCGGCAATGATGAGACCTCTTGTCTGTAGCTGGTCACATGTGCCCCTTACGTTATCAGCAACTTCGGACAGGAAGGATTTTATCGCTCCTTTTCTCAGATGATTGAAACGCATCTGGCTCCAGCCTCCTTTTTTATGCTTGTTCATCAGGTCTGTAGAAAGATGCTTTTTCTCCTCTGCAAGATCAGAGCGTATGCAAACAAACCTGGCTTCTTGTGAATCTACAAGAAGGATACCATAATCATCATAGTCAGCTCTCAGCCTTGCCAATGGAAGCAAAAATGGTGATGTGTCAAGAACCAGTGACTGCTCAGGCTCCACTGCCAGTCTGTAAACGTGAAGGAAAGATTCTGATGAGCAGGCAAATATGATTCTGCCTCTTTCACCGGAAAATGCTGCTTCAATAATTGAGGGTTCAGCCATTTCAAAGGTCTTTTCAAATTCAGACCTGAGCTTGGATGATAAAGCTTTTTTGATCGATTTTACTCTTGAATCCACAAATATACGATTCAAATGTTCATTTTCCCTGCCGGACACCGGGAGATATACTGAAAGGTAAATATCCTTCTCATCATAAATTTCAGCCAGAGCCTTAATATCAATTTCAGTTACAGGCATCAGGTCTTCACTGATGACCTCCAGTAAATCCTGCTGAGGTTTCATAAAAGGTTTAACATTGTCTGGTATTTAAAGTTGTTTAATTCACACTCTTTCAGGCACAAAAAAATAAATAAGAATCCTGCCCGAGAAGTCTCAAAGCTTTTAAATGTTATTGTCTGCAATCATTATATGGGACTGCTGAAAGTGGATGGTCAATTGGGGTTGATACGGCATTTTGCCGGAAAAAGAACCTATATATACTGCCCCGGTTCTTTAAAACACAGGATGCGTTCACAGTGTTAACAGTTAAAAACACTGGGTCAAAATAGATGAAGATGGGATAACTATGGGTAGCAAATCACCGGCAGAGCAGAAAAGATGCACAATACTGGATTCTATGGTCGATAACAAGTACCGGTCAGAGATTCCTGCAATAGTGAATATGGTCATAAACAGTTGTTCTGAAAAAGGATGTTTTGATCATCTGGAAGCTGCTGTAATACCATCAAAAGAATCGCTTATAGAAATAATAGACCTGATAAAAGATATTCTCTTTCCCGGATACTTTGGGGATCAGACCGTTGACAGGAATACGCTTTCATATCACATCGGCAACGAAATTACCGATCTCTTTGGCAAACTCTCAAAACAGATAACAAACAGCATCATACAGGAATGCAACCGCTATGAAGAAGACTGTACCGATTGCATAGACCGTGGCCAGGAGGAGACATTGAAGTTCCTGAAGAAGATCCCTGAATTAAGGTCCATGCTGGCATCGGATATTGTAGCCACTTTCGAAGGAGACCCTGCGGCTAAAAGTTATGATGAAATCATTTTCAGTTACCCGGGAATATTTGTCATGACAGTTTACAGGTCAGCACACCAGTTGCACAGGCAGGGAATATCCATACTTCCCCGAATAATGACTGAATATGCCCACAGCATCGTTGGAATTGATATTCACCCTGGAGCACGAATAGGAAAAGGATTCTTTATCGACCACGGTACTGGTGTTGTTATCGGGGAGACCTGTGAGATAGGGAACAATATACGTATCTATCAGGGTGTTACCCTTGGTTCCCTGAGCTTTCCAAAAGATGAAAAGGGAGAGCTTATTCGTGGGGAAAAAAGGCATCCTACTATCGAAGATGACGTTATAATCTATTCAAATGCAACCATCCTTGGAGGAGAAACAAGAATAGGAGCCCGCTCGGTTATCGGAGGAAACGTGTGGATAACCAAGTCCGTTCCACCGGACACGAAAGTTATGATCGAGGAACCAAGGCTTATCTTCAAGGAAAAAAAGTGAGGATATATTTGAAGGTATTTTCATATTATTTTGAAACATCAGGATAGAACTATTATAAAGAGGAGTTGGGAAAATCCGAATCTATGAAGACATTACTAAAACAGTTGGTAATACACCACTTATACGCCTGAACAGGATAACTGAAGGATGCCATGCAATTGTGCTTGCAAAAGTAGAATCTTTCAACCCGTTAAGTTCTGTCAAGGACCGTATCGCTCTGAACATGATAGAGACAGCTGAAAAGGATGGATACCTCAATAAAGATACGGTCATTATAGAGCCAACTTCAGGAAATACCGGTATTGGACTGGCATTTGTCTGTGCTGCAAAAGAGTATCGTCTCATTCTGACCATGCCTGACACAATGAGTATCGAAAGAAGAAAAATACTCAGGTTGCTTGGCGCTGAGATTGTCCTGACACCAGAAAGTAAAGGCATGAACGGAGCCATAGATGAGGCCGAAAGAATGTCAAAAGAGATTCCCAATGCCTTTGTCCCTCAACAGTTCATGAACCCTGCTAATCCTGATATCCACCGCCGCACAACGGCTGAGGAGATATGGAAGGATACCGATGGCAAAGTAGACTTTGTCGTGGCCGGTGTGGGTACAGGCGGAACCATTACCGGAATTTCAGAAGTCATCAAATCCCGAAAACCATCTTTTAAAGCAATAGCAGTTGAACCTGAGGATTCTCCAGTTCTTTCCGGCGGTAATCCCGGTCCACACAAGATACAGGGAATTGGTGCCGGTTTCATTCCTGATGTGCTGAATACGGAGATCATTGACGAAGTTGTCAGGGTCAGCAATGACGACGCTTTTGAAACTGCAAGACAGCTTGCAAAAAAGGAAGGGATACTTGCAGGAATCTCATGTGGAGCGGCTCTTCATTCAGCTCTGCAGGTAGCAAGAAGAAAAGAGAATGCCGGAAAACTCATAGTTGTAATATTGCCTGACACCGGCGAGAGATATCTCAGTACCGCACTTGCCGATTTTGAAGAGTAAACGATAGCATCATGACTACAAACAGGTGACAGCTATATTACAAATAACCTGTCATCCACCTTTACTTATTTTTATTTATTCTGAGTTGTTATTATCCCATACTTATATATCCAATCAACTTCAAGATTTATTTGGGAGTATTTTAGCACAGAAAATTTGCAACATGTAGTTGTAACTTTGCTTTCCGGTTTTTTTGTTTGCCGGTAGATAGAACAGATAAAGAAAAAGGTTTGGGGTAATTGAATGGTAAATATCAGATCTTTTAAAGAAGAAGATAACGAAGCCCTGCTGAGTATTGAGAGACTATGTCCCGAAGGAAATGAAGAATGCGCAGTGGCAGTTGATAAGGGACCGGATATAACTGCAAGGTATGAACTTTACGATAACTGGGAAATTCGTGTTGCAGAAGAAAATGAGACAACTGCAGGATGGATAGGATGGACTATAAAACAGGGTCCCGAACAAAAATATGTCTATGTGGCTGAAGTGATGGTTCATCCTGATTACCGGAGACAGGGGCTAGCGGTCAAACTCCTGAGAGAAGCAGAGAAAGCTGCGCATGAAGTTAAAGCTTCACATATCTACAGTTATATATACGAACCAAATGAACCTTCCATGAAGCTTTTTGAAAAGCTTGGATACATTCAGGAAAGGGATGTCAGGATAATTGCAATATCCGCATATAAGAAAGAGCATGCAGAAAGGGAGTATGAACTTGCAAGAATAGACGAGAAGGACCTGCCTGAAGCTGTAAGGCTCATTAACAATTATTACAATGGAAAGGCTCAGTTTTCTCCATTTACTGCTCCTAGTTTCAGGACATACGCAAATCGTGTACTTGGATACGGAATTGAGAACTTCCTTGTGGCAAAATGGAAAGGTAAAATTGTCGCCTGTGGAGGTTTCTGGGACTCTTCGGTTCTCATGGAAATGGCATATACAAAAGAACCAATGATGTGGAAGCTCATGGCAAATGCCTACGGAATACTCAGGCATTTTATCAGTATGCCAAGAATTCCACCTGAAGGCAAGTTCTTCAGATTCCATTCCATTGTAGACCACGCATTTGAACCTGAACATGCTCTGGCAATGGAAGAGACAATGAACTACTGTAATAATCTCATGTTCGACACTAAATGTGAATTCTTCGGGGCATATATAGACCCTGATGACCCGATACTTGGGATAGCAAAGAAATTCAAACCACTCTCTGAAACAATGTACCTTTACGCAAAACCAATTTCAGGAAGACTACCTGATTTCAGCAGTATCTATGTAGATTGCAGAGACCCGATACTCTGAGAGTAAAGTAGCAGTTAACAATAAAAAGCACTTGAACCTTCTTACTTACTAATGGAACGTGTGATAATCCATGTGGACATGGACTACTTCTACGCAGCTATAGAAGAAAGAGAGGACCCTTCTCTTAAAGGAAAGGCCGTTGTAGTCTGCATGTATTCTAACAGGAACGAATCTGGCGGAGCCGTAAGCACATCCAATTATGTTGCCAGAGAAGCAGGTATTCATTCCGCAATGCCATGCAAACTGGCAAAATCCAAAAACCCTGATGCTGTATTCCTGCCTGTTCGCAAGCCTTTCTACGAGGAAGTTTCTGCAAAAGTGATGGAGATATTGAAATCTAATTCTGATATGGATGAAGCCTTTGAGAAAATAAGTATTGATGAGGCGTTCCTGGACATTACAGAATCCTGCAAAGGCGACTATGAACTTGCAGAGGAAATAGGCCTGAGAATAAAA
Organism: Methanolobus sp.; assembly: GCF_016278385.1. Lineage (GTDB taxonomy): Archaea > Halobacteriota > Methanosarcinia > Methanosarcinales > Methanosarcinaceae > Methanolobus. The sequence continues at coordinate 39,701 of NZ_JADQBY010000005.1, read as the reverse complement.
AAGGAAGTAAAGGCCCGTGAAAGGATAACATGTTCAGTAGGTATAGGTCCTAACAAGCTAATTGCCAAAATGGCATCATCTTTCCGGAAACCGGATGGTATAACTGTCATCAAGCCGGAAGATACACAGGGTTTTCTCAAACCCATGCCTGTGAAGAAGTTGTGGGGAATTGGAAAGGTCACGGAAGATAAATTATCTGAACTGGGGATAAGAACCATTGAAGAACTTGCTGCTTATGATGCCATGGAACTTATCTCTGTTTTTGGGAAGAACAAAGGTACATGGCTCAAGCAGGCTGCATCAGGTGTTGATGAAACTCCCGTGAAAGAAAGGACAGCAACTGACCAGATAGGCAGGATGGCATCCCTTAAACATGACAGCAGAAATGAGAATATGATATTTTCATTACTTGATGAACTCATGGATGATGTCATAAGCAAAGTCAAAACCAGAAAAGTGTCTTTCCGTTCGGTAACAGTAACTGTTATATTCTCGAACTTCAAAACTTCAACAAAAAGTAGAACATTAAATCACGTTGTAAGTTGCAGGGATATTCTCAGTGAGAATGCAAAGGAACTGATGAACCAGTTCCTTGAGGAAAGTGAGATGAACTTCAGGCGTATAGGTGTCAGGGTAGATAACCTGCAGGAAAATACAGGGCAAAAAAGCTTGTTTGATTTTTGAGGGAAAGCGGATGGTCGTATACGAAGATAGATATTATGATAACAGGCCCGATTCCAGTAACTGGAGAGGCTGGCTCTATGATGTTATATTTGAGGCAGACACGCCTGTCGGAAAATATTTTGATATCTTACTTATAATAAGCATCTTGCTAAGTGTTTTTGTAGTTATGCTGGATAGTGTCAAATCCTTTAGAATTGGACACGGAGAATTGCTCTATAATATAGAATGGTTTTTCACAATACTTTTTACGATTGAATACATCCTCCGTCTTATATGTGTCAAAAGCAAGATCCGATATTCAACAAGTCTTTTTGGAATAGTTGATCTGCTGGCAACAGTCCCAACCTACCTGAGTCTTTTCCTGCCAGGGAGCCAATTCCTGCTGGTTATAAGAATACTCAGGGTCCTGAGGATATTTCGTATTCTCAAATTGGTCAAGTACATGAATGAAGCCGAACTGTTAATTAGAGCACTGAAAGCCAGCAGAAGGAAAATAACTGTTTTCCTTTTCACGGTACTTGCACTAGTGGTCATTATCGGGTCGCTCATGTATCTGATAGAAGGTGAGGAGAATGGATTCACAAGCATACCTCTCAGTATATTCTGGGCCATTGTGACCCTGACAACTGTTGGATATGGGGACCTTGTACCGAAGACACCACTTGGAATTGGCCTTGCTTCTTTTGTTATGATTCTGGGTTTTGGCATGATTGCTGTTCCAACAGGTATCGTGACAGCCGAAATGAGCTTGGCCTCTATAGATGCAAGGGAAAGGGCAAGACCAATAATCACCTGTGAGCACTGCGGCAATCTTAATAATGATGCAGATGCCCGATTTTGCAAACACTGCGGCACAGAATTATAGGGATTATATCAAATATTGCTTTTTGCTAATTATTTGATATTTGATATACAAACTTCTTATCATTTAATCGGACCTCCCCATATAGGTTTTAGACTTTTTTTACAGGGGAGAAGGAAAGTAAACACCCATAAATTGACATCATACTCATAATGAGATTTGTTTATACAAGATACATATAAATATTAGAATCTGAGACAGTTCTTCACCAGAATATCAATATTATACAATTATACCATTGATATAATTTGGTTAATCCTTATAACCTATTTAAAAAGGCCTTCTGCCTTCGATTATGGGGTGGTCGATATTCCGATTTGTGAAGAAAAAAACGATGAGCTAAAAGATCAACAGCTCAACCTGCTAAAAAAGACCCTGTCGTCAGTACAGGATCTCATAGTCGTAATAGACCGTGACCTGAAAATTGTGACAAGTAACTGGAAGAATTGTGAGTCCATACCTACAAACGAAAAACAGGGGCACCCCTTCTGCTACAGCTGCCTGATGAAGCAAAGCAAGCCCTGCGAAACATGCCAGTTACTTGAAGTATTTGCAACCGGTACATGCAGGAAATTTGAGATTGAAGACCCTCTTGATAACAAAACAAAACTTATTGAGCTATCACCTGTTTTTGACGATAATTCCAATGTCGTAATGGTTGTGAGACATGCAAAAGACATCAGTGAACGTAAAGCTGTTGAAAAAGTCTTGCAGATGAGGGAGAAGCAACACGCTGCCGTTGCAAAATTGGGACAGGACGGACTTGCCGGAGTGGAGCTTGAGACTCTTATACAGGAATCTGTCAAACTTGTAGCCAGCACACTTGACGTTGAATATTGCAGGATAATGAAATACGAGGATTCTGAGCCTGTCATGGTTGCAGGTGTGGGCTGGGAAGAAAAATCAGACAATAAGCCTGAAAATAAGAAAAATGAAATTGTCTGCTACACTCTGTATTCACATGAATCGGCAATGGTCCATGAGAAAAACACAAATGAGAGATTCAGTGGTTTATCCCTCCTGAACGATCATGGGATTATCAGCGGCATGGACGTAATTATCGGAAACAAAGACAAGCCGTTTGGGGTTATGAACGTTCACACAACACAAAAAAGAGTATTCACAAACGATGATATGCATTTTGTGCAGTCTATGGCTAATGTGATTGCTGAAGCCCTTGGACGAAAGCAGGCTGAAGAGAAACTCCAAAAATATACAAAAGAACTTGAAGATGCAAACTATCTCAAAGTTTTATTCACTGATGTATTGACACATGATCTGCTCAACCCTGCAAATATTATCAGGGGTTTTACCGAAGAACTCACTACAATTGAAGAAGAAGAAAACAAGAAAAAATTGCTTAACAAAATACACAAAAACAACGAAAAAATGATTTATATGATAGAATCGGCATCCAAGTTCATCAAACTCGAATCAATTAACGATATCAGGTTTGAAAAGCAAGACTTTGTGCCTATTCTGGAGAAAGTCATCATCAACACTGGGCATGAAATGGGTAAAAAATACATTAAACTGTACTTTAACCCAACCAAAAACTATCCTTCCCTCATTAATCCGCTTATAGAGGAAGTATTCCTGAATCTGCTGTCCAATGCTATAAAATACAGCCCTCAAGAAGGAAAAATAGTTATCAATATCCTTGACATTGGCGATAAATGGAAGATCCATATAGCTGATATGGGTCCGGGTATTAGCAATGAAGACAAAACGATGATATTCGAAAGATTCAAACAGGTCGACAAGGGTAGTATAAAGGGAAGTGGACTTGGGCTTGCCATAGTTAAGAGAATTGTCGAACTTCACGGTGGAGAAGTAGGCGTGGACAACAACACAGATGGTAAAGGAAGTATTTTTTGGTTTACTTTAAAAAAGGCATTCTAAACAAAAAATTATGAGTGCAAAACTGTTATTTCTTTTTCTTTTTGCTGAGCTCGATATCAACTTTGACCTTTCTGACTGCAAGGTCTGTTGATAGTCCCCGAAGCATCCATCTCAATGCAGAAGCCTGCTGACTGCTGTTACCGGAAAATTCTTTTTCGGCTACTGAAGATGCTTTTTTCCCCGCCTCTTCTTTCAATGTATCGAGCTTCTTCCTAGAAAATGAGTCAAAACCACCGACCTTGAGATTAACAAATGATTTGAAACCTGGTGAAGGGTCTGTATTCAATTCGTTTATCTTCAGTCTCATGTTTGACGAGACAGATACAGAGTTCACATCAGCAACGAACTTTCTCTCGACTGGAGCCACAAATGATGCATTAGATGGACTTTTTGATGGACCTTTCAGCCTGGACTCTGGCATTGCCAGACGATCTGCAGTTGTGTTCTGTTCCCTTGGCACCCAGCCGAATTTAACCTTAAGATCATGCTTTTTTATTTCAGATGCGATCTGTTTGTTTATCTCTCCAAGATTCTGGTTCTTGATCTTCCATGTACCTGACATCTGGTTGATCACAAGCTTACTGTCACCATAGACCTGAAGAGGACCTTTGCCACCAAGTTTAAGGTAATTGGATATGCCCTCTTTCAATGCGGTATATTCGGCAACATTATTGGTATTCGATGGACTGGGCTTTTTTTCTTTGCTTCCTTCTGTGGGAACTTTCCCACTTCTCCAGTTAATGATCCATCCAAATCCCATTATTCCTCCCGGATTGGGATCGCAGGAGCCATCAAAGTTCATCGTATCCATGTTATGTTTGAAAGTGGGTCATTACTTTTGTATCTTTAGGTGAAAGGCCAAAAAAAGATTTATGAGTTTTTGGTGGACTTCCCGAAGCTCAGTGCATCCTTCGGACATATATCGATACATCTCCCGCATTTGATGCAGTCCGGGTTGTGCGTTATCTCAACAATATTCAAATGCATAGGACACACTTTTTCGCATTTGTAGCATTTTATGCATTTATCAATATCAACCAGAAGCGGGTATTTGTTCACTCCGATGATGCTCTGCAGGGTTCCCATTGGACAGAAAGTACACCAGGTTCTCGGAGCAATTGTCACTCCCAGTATCAATGCAATGGATGATGTTGTCAGACACATGATAACTAAGATCATGCCTATCTGGTTCACAAGCCCCTGAGTGTTCATGAGCCTGTAACCCATGAAAACCATCATCAGCATGAAAAGAGGAATTCTTATCCAGTAACTTTTGAGTACCTTTGGTATCTTTCTCTTCCCAGATATCCGACCGACCCAAAAATCCATGAAACTTCCTCTGGGACATAGATTTCCACAGAACCAGCGACCTCTGAATGGTGCTATCAGAAAGATAGCGGCAAAAACCAGTAACATGAAATAACCAAGTATCGGGAACCATAATCCTGCAATTGAAACGATTACCACTAACGGTCCCATGTATGGTGTTATCTTTAACATAATTTCACCTTTGGTATATTTTTAATTCTTGTTTTATTAATGGTTGTTGGTGTTTGTTATTTTTCACCACCTTCCAAAGAGTTTTTATCTTCCGCTATCCCACATATAAAAGCAATAGTAAACTTGGTATCTGAACCGGAAAGTGGAGATGGGAACAAAAATGGACCATGAGAATATCGGACAACATAACGATGAGCATGGAATGCATGTAAATGAGGAAGAGCATGAAGAGCACAAGAATCATCAAGTGCATTCCAATCACCATGATATGATGGTTCAGGATTTCAGGAAGAGGTTCTGGATATCACTTACATTAACCATACCAATCCTTCTTCTGTCTCCTATCATCCGCCAATTCCTTAATTCAAGCTTTGGTATCGTTGTCCCCTCCTTTGCAGGACAAATATATCTCCTCTTTGCTTTTTCCACTTTGGTTTTCTTCTACGGAGGATGGCCTTTCCTTAAAGGGATAAAGAACGAACTCGCAGCGAAAAACCCTGGTATGATGACACTTATCGCAGTTGCCATCACCGTTGCATACAGTTACAGCAGTCTTGTGGTGTTCGGGCTTGAAGGTAAACTCTTTTTCTGGGAACTGGCAACCCTTATAGATATCATGCTGCTCGGACACTGGATGGAGATGAAGTCAGTAATGGGTGCTTCCATGGCACTGGAAGCCCTTGTGAAACTCATGCCATCGGAGGCTCACATGTTGATGCCAAACGGGAAGACAATGGAGGTCCCCCTGGAAGATATAAAGGTCGGCGACAGGGTGCTTGTAAAACCCGGAGAAAAGATGCCTGCCGATGGCAGTGTGATCGAAGGGGAGAGTTCCGTGAACGAATCCATGCTCACAGGGGAATCCACTCCTGTCAGCAAAGGTAAGGGCATGCAGGTTATCGGGGGAGCCATCAATGGAGAAGGTTCCCTGACAATTGAAGTCCAGAAGACCGGGGACGACTCCTTCCTTTCACAGGTCCTCAAACTAGTAAGCGAGGCACAGCAGAGTAAGTCCCGTACCCAAAACCTTGCTGACCGTGCAGCCTTCTGGCTCACCATTATTGCCCTTACGGCAGGCAGCATCACACTGCTGGTGTGGTTCAGGTACCTGAATTCCGATTTTGCATTCTCCCTGGAGCGGGCGGTGACTGTCATGGTGATAACCTGTCCTCATGCTCTGGGACTGGCCATCCCGCTGGTCGTTGCCATCTCCTCGGCCATCGGCGCAAAGAATGGCCTGCTTATCAGAAACAGGACAGCCTTTGAAAGTGCAAGGAACCTGAACGCCATTGTCTTTGACAAGACTGGAACTCTTACAACCGGAAAGTTCGGTGTGACCGATACTATGGTCCTGAAGGAAGGACTGGAGGAAAAAGAGCTGATGGAATATGCAGCTGCTGTGGAATCCAACTCGGAACATCCCATCGCGCAGGGAATAGTCACATCCGCAGATACCGGTTATGTCGTGGAGGATTTTATGTCCCTTCCCGGAAAAGGAGCACAGGGGAAGGTCAATGGAAAGGAAGTGAAAGTGGTCAGTTCCGGATATCTCAGTGAGAATGATATTAACTGGCCTGAAGACAAGGTAGCCGAACTTACGGGGCAGGGCAAGACAACGGTCTTCGTAGTTATGGACGGAGAACTTGTCGGTTTCATGGCACTTGCAGATGTCATTCGTCCTGAATCGAAGGAAGCCATTGAGAAACTCAGGGAAATGGGTATCAAATGCCTCATGCTCACCGGGGACAACCATAGGGTTGCCGACTGGGTCTCCAGGGAGCTCGGACTTGACGAGTACTTTGCAGAGGTTTTGCCCCAGGACAAGGCTGCAAAGATAAAAGAAGTGCAATCAAGAGGTTATATGGTCGCCATGACAGGGGACGGGGTGAACGATGCTCCGGCACTTGCACAGGCAGATGTTGGTATCGCCATTGGTGCGGGAACTGATGTTGCAGTGGAAACAGCAGACATTATTCTGGTTAAGAGCAATCCTCTAGATGCCCTGTCCATTGTGAAGCTCTCAAAGGCAACCTACAGCAAGATGGTGCAGAACCTCTTCTGGGCAACGGGTTACAACGCCCTTGCAATACCCCTTGCAGCAGGAGTGCTATATCAGCAGGGAATATTGCTTTCACCGGCTGCTGGTGCTGTCCTCATGTCACTGAGCACGATAATAGTAGCTGTGAATGCAAAAATGTTATCCATAGAGAAATGAAAGAAAAACACTTAATTCTGCAGGATTTTGTCTTTGATGATATATGTGTAAATAAGGTTCACTTGTCAAACCCGAATTACCAAACTTCCTAAATAATCTCCGACTTCTACATAATCTCCAACATTGACAACAATGAAACTTGAACATGATTATGTTCTTCAGTTGTAACACCTCCCCAACCCACAACTGCAGTTTCATTTAAAGGTAAATCAACATAAAGTACAGGTTCAGTTTCATCAATATTTGCGGGAAATGTAATATTACTAGCTCCAGCAAACCATCCAATAGGAATTGAATACAAAATTAAGGTTCTCTTCAACATCGTGTGGGTAATCTCAACAAAACATCTCATCAATTCTCTAGATGCTAAATACAAGTTGGTACTTGAAACACATATCATGCAACATCATGCATATTTATATCCAAGATATGATCAGTAAATTTGAACAAGCATTTAATGAACTCTGCTGTAAATTATCCACAATCCTGAGGAGATCCAAAATTAATATCACAAAAATAATTAAAAACCATTTATACATTTTCTTGTGTTTGGATAATTTGAACAAAAAATAATAACTAAAACAAAGAGAATTTCGATAAACATATCTCTTTCACAGCAGACCAATTTATACATTCTTGTACTAATTTATTGTACTGCTCTTTTGATATAAATCAAGACCTGGCTTTTTCCAGACTAGGATGATTCGGGATAATATCTACCACATGACCATTCAATTCCTGTGTCACTCTGTTTATCATGTTCTCGATCTCTTCTATTTCTTCCTTGCGGAAATTATCGAAGTAGATATCATTGATAGTTATGAGACTGGCAGCAGATAAGGCCAGGGCAATAGAGAGCACATCCACTGTTATTTCTTCACGATAATCAAAATCCCCCATGGCACTTTTCACGCTAGGATGAGCTGAATTGGAAATGAGGATGTAGAATTCATCGATCTGTTTTTTCTTGGCCCCGAAGTATAATATCTCTCGTATCCTTGATGGCCTAAGCCATTGATACTTGCTTATAAGAGCTTTTTCCTCATCTGCAGTTAAACTACCTAACTGTTTTTTGTATAACAGGTTCGCTTCCTCATCAGTCAGGTAAAGCAAGTACATATAAGTAATCCCCTCAAAAACAGCCCTCAGATTCAGGTACGATGGACTGTTCAAGCCTATACATGCCAATTTGTAGGCTGCGATCAAATAATGATTATTTCTTTCAAACAGTATTGGTATTATGGATTTTGGACCTTTCAGGAGTTTACCTGTTATCGAGAAATCATCAAGGAAACTGGCATTCAAAATCGCAGTCATATAAAACAATAACCCAATTGTCTCCTGGAATACTCTCAGTTTAGATGCATGCTTTTTGGAGATAATGTCTTTTCTGTAAAGGAAGATCGATTCAATGTCATCATAATCATGTCTTCTAATCCCATGCTGCATTTTAAGCTACCTTCAACCTATTTTTACTTTGACGAAGAAAAGCAAATTATATATTTCTTAGTTCTTTATCAATTCTCAAATTTCTTTTTAGTAGCAACATTGACCCATTTCTATATAAATAAACATGTACAATATATTCCCATGGAAATCCTGATACCAGACATCGTTGACACAGCCCTTATAAGTGGTGTAATATCGCTCTTCCTTATTGCAGACATCCTGGTAAAGAACTACCTGAAAATCAATTTGAGGGATGTTGGTGCTGATCTTGCTATTGGTGCACTGGTAATTCAGCTTGCGTTTGTTGCAACTTTGCTTAAAGGACAACAAATGGACTTCTTCTGGAATAATCTTGTTCTGGTAATTTGTTTTGCAATATTCTGGTATACCTCTCTCTGGCTTGCCGGAAAAAGAGACTCCTTGACGGATATGTTCTCCTATACCATTGGAACTTTTGCACTTGCATCTTCGATTATGCATTTTCTGGGCACATTCAGGTCAGCCGGTATGATCCTCCTTCTTTCTTATTCTTTTATTCTCTCAGTACTGTCCTTCTTCCTGGCTGAATATCTTAGAAAAGAAACTGCAATATCAGGTTACGATAAATTCACAAAAAATCTTCAAATCTATGATGTTAATGAAAACTACCGAAAATTGGAATCAGGAAAAGGAAATCTCGATCCTCTCCAGCCTATGGTCGACATTATACGTGGTGCTATCAGGAACAAGAATCTTTTCGTTGCAACTGTTGGTATAAAGAGGATTCCTGAACTATGCGCAAATGTTTTAGTTTCCAGTGGAAATAAGGCTCTCATCATCAAACATCTGAATACTCATCTTTATCATCTGGCAATCCTGGCAGAGGATGAAAAAGATAGATTTACATTGATGGAAGTTATAGATGCTTTTGGTTCCGTTGGAAAACAATGTGCAGAAGCTGATATAGAAAACTTCACATTGAATACGATCGACAGTATGACCAGCTTTTTTGAGATCTACAAGGAGAAAGAACATTTCACTCCACTGGATAAACTCTCACTTATACGACATTCAAAAAACCTGAAAGACATAAATCATATTGTTACTAACAAAATGGTGACTACTCCCCTTCATGAACTTGCAATAGCAACGGGACATATTGGAATCGCAACTGCAAAAAAAGATATGCTGGAGCCAACAGAAAAATCAGTAATATTGCTGAAGAAAATAGCTCTTGATGCTGCATCAAACGCAGATGCTTCTACAATGGAAAATGTGAGGATTGTTCTTCTTGAGTTTGCACGGACTGTAGATAGTAAGAAACAAGACCACCTGAAAAAACTGATCATATATGCGCTCAGGGATATAGGAATAAAAACTGTTCATGAGTCTCCTGACCTCAAAAAACATGACTGCCTCGATAAAGTGATAGAGACCTTAAAAGAAGTAGGGGAAATATTTGGAGAAGACTCAATCCTTGATGCCACCGCAGCCCTAAAGGATATAGGAGTTGCTGCCGCAAGGAAGCATTCTGATGAGAAGGTTTCAAGAGTGATACCTGTAATAGAACATTTCTGTACCGTTGCGGCAGAGAACAAATATGAGGATCAGGCATCAAGCGCTGTAAATGCAATGCTTGAGGTCTGCGAGATATCAATCAGGGAACAAATGGTTGAATCAACTGCAAGTTCTTCAAAAAGCTTTGCAAACCTTTCAAATATCGAATCTATTTCCATTTTTGTTAATGAAGCTGTCTTTGAGATAGGAAAGTACAAGGAAGTAGACCGGGAAATGTTTGCACTTTTTGATAAAACATACCGCAAATCCGGCGGAAGATAGACTTCTCTTCGAAGAGTATATGTATTGTAATTGTGTTGTATTACTGCTATAGTTAGGATGGCATGTAATATGTCCACAACTATACTTTCAACTTAAACAAGGGATTATTATGGATATCAATGGCGTAGAAATCGAAGATACTTTTGCAGAAGCGTTTCCAATCAAAATAGCAAGAGTGCTCATTACAGCAGCAACAAAACACTGGGCTGAAGTAGCTGCACTTGAAGCAACGGGATTTGGAACATCTGTTATTATGTGCCCTGCAGAAGCAGGTATTGAAAAGTTCGTAGGTCCTGACGAGACACCTGACGGAAGACCTGGTGTTTACATCCAGATCTGCACCTTCGGATACGAGGCACTTGAACACCAGTTACTTGAGCGCATTGGACAGTGCATACTTACAGCTCCAACAACAGCTGTTTTCAACGGACTTCCAGATGCTGAGAAGCAGTTCAACGTAGGCTTCAAATTGAAGTTCTTCGGTGACGGAATGGAATCCGAAACTGAGATCGATGGCCGCAAGATGCACAGTGTTCCAATCATGGAGGGTGACTTCCTTGTAGAAGAGAACATCGGCGCTGTTGCAGGTATTGCAGGCGGTAACTTCTTTATCTTCGGTGACAGCCAGATGACCGCACTCACAGCAGCTGAAGTTGCAGTGGATGCAATAAAGGACATGGAAGGTACAATCACTCCATTCCCAGGCGGAATCGTGGCTAGTGGCTCAAAGGCTGGTTTTAACAACTACAAGTTCATGAAGGCAACTGCAAACGAGAAGTTCTGCCCATCCATCAGGGACAAGGTAGAAGGTACCGAAATTCCAGAAGGTGTAAAGGCAGTTTACGAGCTTGTCATCAATGGTCTTGACGAGGATGCTATTCAGGGAGCAATGAAGGCAGGTATCGAAGCAGCTGTCGCAGTTCCTGGTGTATCAAAGATCACCGCAGGAAACTACGGCGGAAAGCTCGGTAAGTACCAGTTCCACTTGAAAGACCTCGTTTGAGGTTCTTTCTTTTTTCATATTTTTTGTTTTTAACCAAATTCTAATTCCATTTTTCACTCATTGGTTTGTATGTGCTCGATTGATCGTTTTTTACTTTTTTAAGGTTAATTTTAAAAACTTAATGAACACATAAATATATCAAGCACTCCAAAATTTATAGTGGTAAACATGAGGAAAATTATTGTTCTATCTTTTATAACCCTCGACGGTGTTATGCAAGCTCCCGGTGGACCCGAAGAAGATACCTCGGGCGGTTTCACTTATGGTGGCTGGACAGTCCCTTACTTTGATGAATTTCTTGGAAAGCTGATGGCTGAGCAAATGAGCAGGCCATTTGACCTTTTGCTTGGAAGAAAAACGTATGAGATATTTGCAGCATATTGGCCAAATCACAATGAAGAGGGAGAATCGCTGAATAAAGCAACGAAATATGTAGCCTCTCGTTCTACGTTGCAACTTGAGTGGAGTAATTCAATTCTATTGAAAGACGATGTTGTAGAGGAAATAAGAAAATTAAAGGAACAGAAAGGTCCAGATTTACAGGTTCATGGTAGCGGTAACTTCATTCAGACACTATTGAAGCACAGCCTTGTTGATGAGTTCTGGCTCAAGATATTCCCTCTTACACTTGGAACAGGCAAGCGCCTGTTTGCCGAAGGCAGTATTCCTGCTACTTTTGCTTTGAACAATCTGGAAAGCTCACCAAACGGAGTGATTGTAGCTTCCTACAAACGTGCAGGAGATTTTAAAACAGGTTCATTTTGAGAAGAAGTTATGATAGAAATGCAGAATTACCTCAAACCAACATCCATTATCGACTTTTACCATCCTGCCGTCATGAAAAAAGCAAAGGAACTCACAGGGAATAGTCAGGTTCAGATAGAGATTGTTAGACTCTATTTCAAGTTCTTCAGGGATGAGATAATACATATTTTCGACTATCAGATGAACCCTGTTATCCTGAAAGCCTCGGAGGTTCTGGAACATGACACAGTTTATTGCTATGCTCAGAGCCATCTCCTTGCAGCCCTTCTCAGGGCTAACTCAATTCCGGCAGGTATCTGTTATCAGCGCCTGAGCAGGGACTATAAAGGAGCACCATTTTGCCTGCATACCCTCAACGCAGTATATCTGGAAGATATTGGATAGTACCGGATGGATGCAAGGGGAAATAAAGAGAGAGTGAATGCCCAATTCAACCCACCCTATGAACAACTGGCATATGAGATTAAAATTGAAGGGAAAGCTGACCTTCCTGAGATATGGACAGATACAATACTGATAGTTGTTGAAACTCTGACAAAGTACAAGAGCTATAATGACGTCTACGAGAACCTGGCGGATGTTCCATTGATAACAAAAAAGTGAGGGGTACAGGAGTTACCATTCGTCCAAGAGAACTTATAGAAAGATGGAGTGAAGCTTTTAAAAACATGGACTCCCCATTCCAGATGAATAGCTGAATTCTATCACAAGATGCAATATGGTACAAATAGACAAGCTCAGTAATCTCTTGAAGAACACTACCCTCAATGCAATTGCAGGATGGACAATGGTATTATTACTATCCCTGCTGTGTGTTGGGAATTTTATCTACGGCAGGTTCATGTGGACCATACTTATTGCTTTTGTGATCTGTATTATAATAGCTCCCGCAATTATAATGCGTAAGCTCTCGGTTATGCCTTCCTGGTATTTCGTACTATTGGCAATCATACCCATTGTAGGAAGTGCAACAGCTTACTATTTCTTTTCCACCAGCATACAAGTTTACTTTTCAATAGCTACCATTGCATTACTGCTGGCAGCTGAAATCAACTGGTTCACTGCCGTAAAGATGAATTACAAATTTGCCATACTCCTGGTTGTTATCGTAACACTGGCAATATCTGGTCTCATGCACCTGATACAATGGTTACTGGATATGAATCTAGGAACCGCTTATCTTCTAAACGGAAGAACACCCGATGCCATAAATGATGCTGTGATGTATGAGTTTATCTATGCCATGATAGCGGGTATCGTTGCCGGACTCATATTCGGCTGGTATTTCAGATCAGACAAACATGCCAGCAATGTCGAAGTTCCTATTCAGAGATCTCAAGAGGAAACCAATTACATTACATCAAGACCTCCTGCACCTATACGCAAGATACTTGGAATCACTGATGAGAAGCAGAAGCTTGTAACAAGGATAATGCAGATATGTCTCTTCATATTCATAATAGTTGGAATAATTCTAAAGGACCTATCTACTACCGTGAATGCAACAACCGGTCTTGCCATCACATTGATACCTTATTTTATCACACGCAAATTCAACATACCCTACGACACTGGATTAACCCTGTGGATAACCCTTGCTATTTTCCTTCATTCAATTGGAACCTTTGCGTTCTATGATAATATCCTGAGATGGGACCATGTCACCCACGCCTTATCAGCCTGTGTTGTGGCAGCAGCAGGATATACACTTATAAGAGCTATCGATATCTATGTCGATGAGATCTATATACCACCTAAAGAACTATTCCTTTTCATCCTGCTATTCATACTTGCAATGGGTGTTGTCTGGGAAATTATTGAGTTTGCCAGCGATGAACTGACCTCATGGCTTGGTTATCAAGCCATATTAGCACAACATGGGATCGGTGACACTATGATGGATCTTGTGTTCGACCTGTTCGGAGCTATCCTTGCAGCTACCTGGGGAACTGCATATCTCTCCGATATCTCCTATAGGCTTGCGGATAAGTTTGGGGAAATTGAAGCTAAAAAGAGTAAATAATAAATGGGTTTGGGTCTGGAATCATCCCAATCCCAGAACGGCAAGTCCGGCACTGATACCATTTTTTATCAGTTCCTGAGGATCGATCCCTGTGACCTGGATCATTACATACACTCCCAGGAATGTCCCGATCATACTTCCGAGATTTGCAAGGGCGGCAACCATTATAACGCGGAAGAGATTATTCTTCATCATATCCTCGGTTGTCTCGATCTCAATGAGTTCCTTGAAATTATCGGTTGTAGGAGGTCTATATTTAGCTTCTGTAAGACCTGCAAACCATCCTGCTGCCATCATTGGATTCAGGGAGGTCAGCCATGCGACTGAGAATGCAGTGAGCACTGAATATGGGTGGCCTCTTGCAATAATAGCTCCGGCAGCGCTGAGAACTCCGTTTATGATGAACCACCAGGCAAAAGCAAGAGCAAGTGTTTCAAGTGGAACTCCTGAAAGTATAAGCAGTGCAAATGTCCCAAGGGCAATTGCAACAACCAGGACACCAAATAATTTCATTATACTGAAACGCTTTTTAGGGGCTTCTGCTGCATAACTCACTTGTGGGATAGTTTTTGGATTTTCAAGATAACGCTGGATACCTGCCCTGTGGCCTGCACCTATTACGGCAACAATCTTTTTATTACCGCCGGCAGCAGCTCTTACAAGATTATTGGCCATGTATGCGTCCCTTTCGTCAATAAGGACCTTAACAGCATTCGGTGACGAATCACGGAACTCTTCCACAAGCATGGAAACCATGTCCTGATTGGTGATAGTTTCCATATCGATGTCCTTAGTACCACCGAGACCGAGCACTGCAGCTATGAGACCTGCAAGCATTTTCATTTTTTCAATGAAACCCATCTTGCTCCAGAAACGCTGCAAAGTGACCTGGATATCCCTGTCAATAAGAAGGATCTGTGCACCACTTGCTTCTGCAGCCTTGATAGCGCTTATCATTTCAGCACCAGGCTGTACACCCATTTCATCAGCGAATTTCTTTTGAATATGGGCCAGTAGCATGTGTACAAGATAGAAATAGACCTTCCCTTCCTTAAGAAGCTCTTTTACCGGTATCTCACTGTTCTTGACGTTGCCTTTGATGGCCTCAAATCTGGGCCTGCAAAGTTCCACGGCAACTATATCCGGCTTTTCTCTTTCAATAGCCTCATTTACTTCCTTGACACTCTTTTCAGATACGTGCGCTGTACCTACAAGTATTATCTCGGTAGGTTTGTTCGTTTCTTCATTACCTTCACCCAAAATTGCTTTTTCAGGAGCTATAAACTCTTTTATAACCTGAATCTCAGTTGGGCCTGAGCTTGAAAAAGATGAATTCCCAGAATCATCTTCCGAATATAAATTACCGCCTGTTGTGCTGTAATCATAGCCGGAAACATTTTCCTGTGAATCACTTAAATTATCATGTTTCAATGGAGATCCTCTTTTAAGGGTACTAGAACTACTCATTCGCTAACATCAATAATCGCATGAGGTCTGTCCTGGAAAGGATACCTTTTACAGTGTCATTATCTGTTACCAGAACACGCCCTATATTATTGACAGTCATTATTTTGAATGCTTCTGCAGCACTTGCATCTGAAGGTAATGAAATTACCTCCCTTGTCATTACATCAGATACAAGGGTTGCATAGCGCTCATGCGGAAGAACATTACGTATGTCTGTAAAGGTCACAATCCCTTTTAAAGAATTGCCCTTCATCACAGGATAGCCCAGATGCTTATTCTCAAACATGAAATGTGAGAAGTCTTCTACTATCATTTCAGGCTCTACTGAAATTACATCCTTTGTCATTACATCGGCAACCCTGTATTTTTCAAGGCTAACGGTTACCGTTGTCGACTTGTCTTCTTCAGATGCACTAAAGAAAACGAAGACAGCTATCAATATAAGCCATGGATTAGAAAACCATCCAATAACACCCATGATAAAAGCAAACATCTTACCAAAAGAGGCAGCAAGATGAGTTGCCTTTACATAGCTCATCCTCTTTGCTAACCAGGCACGAAGAAGTCTTCCACCATCCATTGGGAAAGCCGGGATCAGGTTAAATAATCCCAGTATTATGTTGATAGATGCCAGAATGCCTACCATCAGGTAGACATATGTAGCTTCGTATACAGGCATAATTGCAACTGCAGCTATGTTAAGTCCAACAAGACCAAAACCGATGATAAGACTTACCAAAGGACCTGCAAATGCCATTTTGAATTCCTTAGAAGGTTCTCTTGGAATTTCTTCCATGGATGAGACTCCACCAAATAGCAATAACGTAATGTCTTTTATTTCAACACCATAACCCTTGGCAATATAAGAATGACCTAGCTCATGAAGAAGAATGCATCCAAATAATAGAATTGTTGTCAGAAGTGACAGAGCATAACTTTTTGTGATTGACCCAATGTCAGCAAAGCCATAAGGCTGTGGATTCGTAGCAAAAACAAGAGCAAAAACAGGAAGAATCAGTAAAAAAGTTATGTGTAGTTTGATAGGAATTCCCATTATGCTTCCAATTTTTAGTGAACCATTCATGAATGGATGTTAGATGGGTTCATATATATTATTATCTTTTTTTATATCGTTATTTTCTTTTTAGAAATTCAACTGTAGAACCATATGAGTTGAATACTTTCACTCTGCTTGGCTTATTAATATATAGATAAAAAGTTAATTTATGATTACGACAGGCAAGATGAACACACGCTTCAAGGCTAGGTGCCATCGAGCCTTATTTTTTCATTTTTATTTTTGGTTATAATCTTGGTTTAGAGCTAATTAATTGTGTCCAAGACCTTTTTTAGATCCTGAACAAAATAATCAATCATTTCAAGAGTAACATGAGGCATAATAACAAGACGTAAACCATGGGGCTTCTGTGTGATTGAAACCTGCCAATTAAAATCCTTTGCCAGTTTTTTTCTGACAAGATCAGCTTCCGGAACTTCCAGTGCAACTACATTCATTAGCGGTTTAATGAGAGGATAAACATCAATTTCTGCAAGCCTGTCCAGAAGATAATATGTTGCTTCCATACATTTTGATACAACTTTTCTATAACCTTCTTTACCAAGCAAATTCATTACTGCATAAGTAGCCGCTACAGCAGCTCCACTTCTTGTTCCAGTAAGTGTATATTGAGTCGAAACTGTGAGATAAGGAGTATCCGCCCTGAGACTTTCCAGATAATCCGCACTTTTAAAAAGAAGAACCCCAGATGGAATTGTGCTAAGACCCATTTTATGTGGATCGATAGCTATAGATGTTACACCTGGTAATTTAAAATCAAACTCATGTGTTTTTTCAAGGAATGGAAGTACAAATCCTCCAAAAGCAGCATCAACATGAAGAAAAATATTATTTTGAAGAGCAATTTCAGAAAGCTTTTCGATTTCATCAACCTGACCAAATTCAGTTGAACCGGCTATAGCCACAAGACCTATTGTGTTTTCGTCAATCAGAGATTGAACGGATTGAATAGAAACTTTAAGTTCTTCATCAAGGCTGGCTTTTCTGAGCTCAATATCAAGAATATCAGATACTTTATCAAATGAGAAATGAGCTGAATCAGGTACAACAATATTTGGTTTACCGCACTTTTTTTTGCTGCTGAGATTGTTTCTCATGGAACGAATCGCCTGAATATTTGATTCAGTTCCTCCTGTTGTCATATAACCTGATGCTTCTGAATGATGAAGGAGATTACCAATAGATTGTATGACTTTTTTTTCAAGATTATAAGTGCCTTGGAAAAGTCCAAAATCACCCATATTAGATTCTATGAACTGGATATGAGCATGAACTGCTATTTCATGAGGATAAGTACACATAGAACTTAAAACTCTGTCATAGGTTAGATCATGAGATTTTGATTTATTTAGATTAGAGATAATTTGTTCTCTTTCAAAGGCTTGTTCATTCATTTGAACACATGAATAATGCAGGATACTTAAATCAATTTTGTTTCTTTTTTGCTGGATTAACTTTTTTTTATTTGAGTTAGCTTAAAAGAGCATTTTGATTATGAGTTAATAGAACATTTGATATATTTTTATTAGTATGAGCAACCCCATGGTTTCAACTGGAAATGTTGTTACAGCAAATAATTAAACGTTTAAGCAGTTTACTTTTTTTATATTTTTAGTATTTTTTAAATAAAGTAACTTAAGCGTGAGATATTTTTATATACTATCACATTGATATATACACTGCCATCTTTTTTCAAATAATATAAAAAAGGTATTCATATCTTTTTTCTAGTTTCCAATTGAAACCATGGGGTCACTGTCTTATATAAAGTTTCCAGTTGAAACAAAGGGGTCTACTTCCATGAGAAACCAAATTGCTTATATTTGCTTAATTAATGTTTGTTTTTTTTATTATAGAAAATGGAAACTGCTGACGTTTTTTATTGTTTAATCCTATTTTGTCTTTCTTTCCAGTTGAAACAAAGGGGTCTAAACCACAACCATTAATAAGCTCCACTTCCAATGTATCATCTGGAAGAGAGACAAAAACCAATCTCATCTCTTTTTGATTGGTTATTCTGAACGGCACAAAAAGTGTGACATTACTAATATCATTATTATTTTAAATGGATAGGGTGAATAAGTAAATGCGAAGTAAATCATTAGATGGCTTGTTCCAGGAACTACTGGAAAATGAACCTATTTTTAAAAATAAAGAGGTTTTAAGACATTCATACACTCCTGATTCTCTTGTTCATCGTGATGACCAGATTAACAGTCTTGCATCAATTCTTGTTTCAGCTCTAAGGGGAGATACCCCTTCTAACATTCTGATTTATGGAAAAACCGGTACAGGAAAAACTGCTGTAACCAGAAATGTTGGAATTGAACTTGAAAGAAAAGGTGAATCACTTGGAATCTCCTGTAAAGTTGTCTACCTGAACTGTGAAGTAATCGATACACAATACAGACTTCTTGCAAATCTAACTCGTCAGTTTGGAGAAGATGTTCCAATGACTGGCTGGCCGACAGATCAGGTTTTTTTCAAATTCAAAGAAACAATAGACACTGAAAAACAGGTTGTCATTATCATTCTTGATGAAATTGACAAGTTGATCAAGAAAGGTGATGATGTTCTCTATAACCTTTCAAGAATTAATACCGATCTCAAAAATTCAAAAGTTAGTATGATAGGCGTTTCAAACGATCTTAAATTTACTGAATTCCTTGATCCAAGAGTTAAGAGTTCTCTTGGAGAAGAAGAAATTATTTTCCCGCCCTATGATGCTACCCAAATTAGTGATATCCTTCATGAAAGAGCCTTGATTGCTTACAAACCGGATGCTCTGGATGAAATGGTCATTCCTCTCTGCGCTGCCTTTGCAGCTCAGGAACATGGTGATGCAAGACGTGCTCTTGACCTTCTAAGAGTTGCAGGAGAAATTGCAGAAAGAGAGAACCTATCTCGTGTTGAAGAGCAACATGTAAAAAGTGCTCAGGAAAAAATCGAGGTTGACCGTGTAGTTGAAGTTGTACGTACTCTCCCAACCCAGTCAAAACTTGCGCTTTACAGTGTAATGCTGTTAAGAAACAATGGCTACAAGAATGTTACAACAGGTGAAGTCTACAATGTATATCGTCAGTTATGCCTTCAAGTTGATATGGATATTCTTACTCAACGCAGGGTTACTGATCTAATGTCTGAACTTGACATGCTTGGAATTGTAAATGCTGTTGTTGTAAGCAAAGGAAGGTACGGCCGAACAAAAGAGATAGTATTGAGTGTTCCTATTCACAGTACAAAAAAAGTATTGTTTGAGGATTACCGACTTAAACCGCTTGAAGCGTTTAAACCAGTGCTCACAACGCAATTACATCTTTAAACCAAAAAGATACCAAATCAGAAGCTTGGGAGCATCAATCTGAGGTATCCGATGTAAGGTATCTTATATCGTGCGATGCCAATAATCCATTCTTCTTTAACTGGCATTAGGTAGCTTACCTGCCCTTGCTGGTCATAGTATTTGTTTGTTACAATATTGTCGCCTTTTGTAATATACCCTGAATGCGGGGCAGGAGGTCCGCCTTCCCACATGCTTTCACCCTCTTCAACATAATACATTGCACGATGGATAATTGGAGTAACTCCTTCCTGCCCATAAGGTTTGTACAAAATCACATTACCATAGCTTTTGAACGAGGTATAATCATCTGTGCCTTCTTCGTAGGTAATAACCTGTGTCCTATCGATACTCTGGATGAAAACGATGTCTCCTATATTCATATGTGGTTCCATACTTCCTGATTCCACGGCTACCATAGGAGTCCACATTCCAAAGACTATCTGGGAAAAAGTTGCAAATATCAATACTGCTCCCAGAACAGTTAAAATATCACGTGCGAGTGAAACAAAAAAATCATCGCTTTCTTTAAAAGCATGGAAAGACTCTTTTAAGTTCATTGTTCTTACCTGTGTTATATCTGAATGAAAGAATGTATTTATGAGTTAAGGAATATATTTGACAAAATAAAATGTTAACGGCATTAAATCGTTTTGTAAGTATTGTAATATTAGATAATTTCCATTTTAGTCTGCTATTGTTATGAATGATATTGATATTATAACCGCTTTTATTGAAGAAGGTTACCAGATAAGTCCCAAAGCAGTAGATCTTATATGTTCTCATTGTTCCCCAGCGGAACTTGTAACATACATACTTGAAAATATCGATCTTTCTGTGCTTGTAATTGACCTAGAACATATTGATCTTAAAGCATTCAGCGCTGTTAGCCACGTCAATGAAGAAAATTTAAAAGTTTCTGTTGAGTTAAATCCCAAAACTACAAAATATGACACTGACACTAATAGTAGCTATAACAGTAATTCATATTCTTTCTACCAGACACCAGGTAATTTATCAGGTGATACCGGCAGTATTTGTCATTGTGAAAGCCCGGTTTCCATAATATCGGATATAACTGACAATTCAACATGTGTCGGTGAATATATGGAATTTGTCCAGTTCTTCAGGAACCGTTATAGCAGGCTCAGCGATATCATCCGCAGTAGAATAACTGCTCGCCCTATAGAGAGTCTGAAAAAGGGTAAAGGAACTAATTTCAGGGGAAGCCGGGAAGCCGGAGAGATTTCCATAATAGGCATGATATCTGAAATCAAGAGCACAACTAACGGACATAAAATAGTGGAAGTGGAGGATCCTACAGGATCATTCTCGATTCTGATACGCATGGCTGATAAAGAGCTTTTCGAGCAGGCTAGTCATTTTGTGCTTGATGAAGTAGTAGGTTTTACGGGAACTCTTACAAACGATGCTAAGCTCATGATTGCTCAGAAGATAACTCTGCCTGATCTGCCAAATGTAACTATAAAAAGGAGTGGAAGTTTCGGTAAGGCAATTCTTACATCTGACATACATATTGGGAGCTCGACTTTCCTTGAAGAACCGTGGGAGAGATTTCTTGACTTTCTGAACGGGGACACTGATAATGATGCATTGGCAGCTATTGCAAAAGAAGTGCGCTATCTTCTTGTTGCCGGTGACCTTGTTGACGGGGTTGGCATATATCCTGGACAGGAACATGAACTTTCAATTCTGGATGTATATGACCAGTACAAAAAAGCAGCCGAATATTTTTCAAGGATACCCAGCCATATCCAGATAATCATTTCTCCTGGAAACCACGATGCTGTCCGGCAGGCTGAACCCCAGCCAAAGTTACCTGAAATAATAAGGGCGGATTTCCCTGACAATGTAACGTTTGTAGGCAATCCTTCGGTAGTGGATCTGGATGGTGTAAAAGTAATGCTCTATCACGGACGTTCCATTGATGATCTGGTAGCATCAGTTCCAGGTGTCTCATATGCTGACCCCACAAAGGCAATGGTGGAAATGATGAAGTTCAGGCATCTTTCCCCGATCTATGGCAGTCGCGTTTCCATTGCACCTGAAAAGAAAGACTATTTTGTTATTGGTAATGTACCTGACATACTTCATTGTGGCCATGTACATACGGTGGGTGTTGAGTGGTACAAAAACGTCCTGCTGATAAATTCAGGTACGTGGCAGGATCAGACAGAGTTCCAGAAAAGGGTAAATGTTGTTCCAACTCCTGCACAGGTTCCGGTTGTGGATCTGGCAACTCTTAAAACAACAATTTTGAAATTTGATGAGTAAGCTTTTGTTTTGGCCTATAACCTCTTTTTCAAGTCTTAATCTAAAAAATTGTTAAATTCTGGTTGTTTATTATCTACGAGTTTAGATCGAGCTGAGCAAAGACGAATGAAAATGATGAAAATAAAAAAGAAATAAGGATCACTCAAGAATCAATTTTAAAAATAAATGAGTGATCTCTCATTTTTTACTGCTTTTCCTTATTTTCAGTATCTTATGGTTCATGGTCTGCACAGGACATATGGCAACACAACGCCTGCAGCTTGTACCAAGACAGTGCTGGCTGTCGACATTGGCATATCTTTCTTTTTCTCCATCCTTCTGAATTATTATAACTGCATCTTCAGGGCATTCCTGCTCACATTTATGGCAGAGTATGCAATCAACTACCGGTGCTTCAAGAATGATGCCTATGTCCTTTACGATCTCAAGGCCAAGTTTGCCCACATCATCAATGTCCCTGACAACCCTTTTTTCTATTTCAACTTCTTTAATGTTCTCAGGGAACACAGGGATCTTGTACATCTCAAGCATCTGTTTATACACATCTTCAGGCATCCCCTGTTGCCATTTCGATAGCTCGCATATATATATGTCTTTGAAGGTCTCGCTGGTGGCCATCATCAGGTGGTCGGCCTGTATCTTCTTTGCGATCCCTATGACCTCATCAAGTTTTGACCTGTCAATAGCGATCTTCCTTGCAAGCCCCAGGGATGTGTTCCCAAACTGAATGATATTTTTGGAAAATCCAGGTACAGATCCTATGTATCTTGCATTTTCAGCATTCACATATGTCCCGGTTGCCCCTGACATATATGAGTAGGTGAGATCCTCGAATTTCATACCAGATTCAACCATGAGTGTCAGATGAGCTGCACGGATAGCGCCTATAGCCTTGCCTACTTCCTCCACATCCTTGTTGCTGATCATTATATTTTCACTGAGTATCAGTTTTCCATTGGGCAGTTCGGGTATCTTCGTCATGAGTCCTTCCCTGATGGCCAGTGCGATTGTAGAGATAACACCGGTTCCAGTGATACCCTTTGGGATTAATCCACCCTCCTCAGCGATCTCCCCTGTAACAGGATCTACAAGGGGTCCTTCACCAGGGCTCATTGTCCTGTCAAGAACAGTAAGTCTCCAGAGACCGTTCTCAACAGTTAAATCACTTATTGCTCCTGGACCAGCCAGCATTCCACATGCGATTCCCTGTCCCTCGATAGCAGGGCCAGCGGCTGCACTTGCAGTCATTATCCTGTCACCTATTTTCAGTGCCATTTCGGCGTTGGTGCCGTAATCAGTTACAAGACATGGCTCTGTTTGGTGAATAAAATCAGTCTCAAGCATCATGGCAAGAGCATCGGCACCGATCTCGTGTTTGATGGCAGGAGGAACGATGATCTCACAGTTATCCATTTCAAAGATGCCTTTGAATATCTCATTTGCAGGGAATATCCTGGCCTCTCTTTTGACATCTTTCACTCCAAGAGATTTCTGTTTGTTCTCACCTGCGTATGCAAGGTCCCTTATCTCCATATTCTGAAAAAGTGAGAGTTGTATGGGATTTCCGCAGACTGCTATACGCTCTATCTTTTCAGGTTCCACATCGAACTTTTCCAGAATCTTTTTCACAGTTTCAATCATCAGCCTGTGAGCTACATCTTCTCCGGTAGCCATTGCAAAATCAAGGTGATCCATGACATTCCCACCGGGAAGTGGATGACCCATTGTTATCACAGTCTTTATAGTCTCTTTTTTATCAAGGTCGATAAGTTGTGACCTGAAACCACTTGTTCCAAGGTCAAGGGATATAACATACATTTTCTCTACACTCCGTTAGTTCTCACTCATTGGTTCTGGATCACAGAATACAGCATTGAAGCAACTCCTATTACAAGAGGCTCCATCACAAGGTCAACACGATACTTCTTTCCAACTTCAGGAGGTAGCCCGCATGGTATTCCAGGAGTTGAGATAAGACATCTCTCTTCTATCATGCCTTCTGATATTGTGTCTGCATTGGGTGTGGCCTCGAATACCATGGAAAACTTCTTCCTGTCGTCGCTACAGTAAGGCTTTATATTCAGTTCATCCACTGCCTTTTGAAGAAATTCTTTGTTGGGGTCGCAGGCATAGACATTGAAACCCTTGTTCACAAGGTGGCACGCCCCTGCATAACCGACCCTGCCAAGTCCGATGACAAGTATATCCTTTGAACTGGCTTCCTTGAATCTTGAAGCTATATCTGCATAGATTACACCTGTAGCTACATGGTTGCTGACTATCTTCTCGTTCCTCAGGTTGTGCGCAGTGAAAATATGGTCATCTGCCATCATAATTATGTCAGCTCCCTGGGAGACGGCTTCATAGTAACCTGTTACATCCGGATGCTCTGTTATGAATCCTTCAAAACCGAAGTATTGGGCGATGAACAGAAGAGATGACGTAAAATTGCCGATGACCCCGTTTCCTGCGGTGATGGGTATGATACCTACTTTTTCAGAACCGGGCTTTGTTCCATAAAGTGATTCACATATTCCTCTGATGTCAAGACCTGTGACCCTTCTTGCAATCTCATCATTTTCTTCAAGCTGCATGGAAAGGTTTTCCAGGTCTTCCGGTGTCAAAAGTGCCATTTTATACCTCCTGTGGGTTCTTCTGGAAATGTTGCGTTATCATTTCCATTCCGTTGTCTCTCACTTTTTCAGTCTCTTCCCTGCCGGTTCCCCGGCTTATCAGGGTAAAAACACTGTTCATGTTCTTACCCCTAGACTCGAATATTTCAAGTCCTTCGGAAGAATGGAATTGCACGTATTCGTCACCCTGAGAGAGCACATGTTCGCCAACAGGTTTCAGGTTCCCATTCTCAAGCAGCATATGTTCATAGATGCAGTAGTTCTTCTGCGCAGCTATATCCATCTCCTGGACTCCTTCTGAAAACGCCTGCATGAGTAATTCTACCAAGTTGATTCCTGTGGAATGGTAAACAGCCGTGGGCGTCTGGCTCGGGAATCTTGCATCTATCTCAAGCACCTTCAGACCCTGGGGGCTGTCTATTGCCTCTACATCCATTATTCCCCGAAGGCTGAGGTTCTTTGCCAGTTCATGACTTATCTTCCTGAATTCAGGATAGTTCTCAATGGGAGTCACCATATGGCAGTCGTATGTTTCGTCAATGTGTATCTTCGTTTCCTTGACAACTGCAAAGTTCTTTCCATCCCCTATGACCTCAAGGGAAACAACATCACCCTCTACATATTCCTCGATGAGCATGGATTGGTCAAGTCCTTCCAGTTCCTTGTCATCGTATATTATAGAGGTTCCAATGCTGCTGCTTTCACATGGAGGTTTTACAAAATAAGGTGGTTTCACAGGCTTATCTGCAGGAGTAGGTATGCCAATGGACTTGAAATAATC
Source organism: Methanolobus sp. (assembly GCF_016278385.1). GTDB lineage: Archaea > Halobacteriota > Methanosarcinia > Methanosarcinales > Methanosarcinaceae > Methanolobus. The sequence goes on along the minus strand of NZ_JADQBY010000005.1, from coordinate 13,886 downwards.
CTTTGAACGCTTCTTATCCATGCTTACATAATAAGCGTCAAAATCGAAGAGTATGGGGCATGCAAGTTCATTCTTTATACTCCTGAGAAACTCTATGGTTCTCAGGTTTTCATTTACCGGAATGATGGCATCCACATTTTCTGAGAGTTCTCTCAGTTTTTCGGGTTTCTCGGTTATGTCAAAACAGTGAAAACTGTCTACAACATTACGTATGAGGGGTTTTGCCCTGCGGTCTACAAGCACAACATTCATGCTTGCCTTGTGCGCCAGATAGGTAACCTCAAAACCCTGTAACTTACCTCCGATGATACAGATGGTCTTCATATTGCCACCACCGGCATTTCGACTGGCTTCCCAGTAGACTTTCCTATTATGCTGTTGAATTCAGTCTGGCTTGCAGGTTCCATACCCATGGTCTTGAGACGCTTGACCACGCTTTTTGGGTCCCTGTCCCTTTCTTCAAGTTCCCTGTCATAATTGACCACACCTTCCAGTGAAGAATTGGCTGGTATTATCGATGTAACAACGTTTGCACCTGCATTAAGGCGGTGGACCATGCCGTCAATTCCTTCAAGGTCAAGAGATGCTGGTATGAGCCTGTCCGGGAACATCAGTCTTAGTATTGATATTATCTTCAGTTCTGAGAGACTGGATTCCTGGCTTACTTTCTCAAGAGGGGTTCCTTCCTGCGGAACGAAAGTCATAACACGCACCATGTCCGGTTTATTTTTCTGCATGCCTCGCAGGGACTTAATGGTGGATTCTATATCATTTCCCACACCTGTGAGTATTCCGTCTTCCACGCAGTATCCTATTTTTTTGGCGAACTGCCTTGCATGCATTCTTTCTTCAAATGATTGTCCTACCCTCAGTTTCTGGTAGAGTTCACGGTCATGAGTTTCTTGGTAGAGAGCAAGGAAGTCAGCTCCATTTTCACGAAGCTTGCTGAGAGCTCTGTCATTCATGACGCCGGGTGAGATCATAATGGGTAATCCTGTTTCGTCTTTTACTGTTCTCACAATATCAACGAACTTTTCCGGGTCGTTGTGGAAATAGGGGTCTTCTCCCATGGTCAGGTCAACCATGTGGATACTTTCATTCTTCAGTGCCCTGCAGACATTACGTATCTCTTCCATATCAAGGCGGTATCGCTGTATATCGTTGCATTTGTTGTAGAAACAGAAAGCACAGTTGTTCTTGCAGTAAGTTGAAAAGTAAACGAAACTGTAGAGAAATACCTTGTTTCCAAAGAAATGATCTCTCACTTTTCTTGCCACATAGTGCAATTTCTGTATATCTTCTTCTTCCGTCAGGGACAGCAGTTCTCTGAGATTATAATCTGTGAGATGCTTTCCATTTACTATATCCTGTGCAAATCTTTCAAGGTCGCAGTAATCGATATTCTTTATCATGGTACTGCCTCACAGGTTTATGCTGATACCGTTGTAGTAGGATTCGGACCTTGCTGCACGCTTGATATTCTTGAAATCGTGCTTTGCCTTTAGAAGTCTTTCAAGGCCAAAACCGGCTCCTATCCATGGTTTATTTATTCCCCAGTCCATATCCATTGGAATAGGACCTACAACAGCAGATGATAGTTCCATGCTCTTGTGCATGATATCGATAGTCTCGCCATAGACCATGCAGCTATCCTCCATTATCTCATAATCGATACCAAGAAATTCTAGGAACTCATCGATAATATACTCAAGATTATCCCTTGTGCACTTAGAACCCATCTGACAGAAATTGAGCATGGTGAACTCTTCAAGATGGCTGTTCCCGTCTGATTCCTTGCGGTAGCAAGGACCTATCTCAAATATCCTTACAGGATCAGGCAGTACGTTATCGAACTTTCGCAGGTGGTTGTACAAACCGGGTGCAAGCATTGGACGCAGGCACATGTTGTCATCGACCCTGAATATCTGCTCGGATAGTTTCTTGTCCTCGCCGACTCCCATTCTTTCCATATATTCGAAGGGAATGAGTATGGGTGATTTTACCTCAAGGAAACCCATGTCCACAAAGAATTCGGTTATCGTCCTCTCAAGCTTCCCAAGCAGGTTCTCACGGCTGTTTTCGTATACTTCCCTGATATCTTTCTTCCTTTCAGTCTGAAGTATGGATTCCAGTTCACCAAAGGAACGCTTTTCCTTTGAGAATGATATCATCTCGCCGGGTCCTAGTAGTGAGAGTATCCTGGTCTTTTGCGAGGATGTGAGCTCCGTTTTCTTCGACTTTGTCTGCGGCTGGAAAATCTTATTAGATTTAGAGGGGCTGGAACTGCTCTTACTTTGCTTCGGAGCTGAACTGTGGTTGGTGGAACTATTGGCAGTTGTCTCAGCCCTTTGTTCATTATGAATTTGAGAAGGAGTGGTTGTTTTTATTTCCGGTGTGTTTATTGTTGCTGGTATTTCTTTTTTTACCGGCTTTTCAGGCTCTAAACGGAAAGAGCGAACAATTTTTATTTCAGATTCATCCTTTCTGGATATCTTCTTTGAAAATTCCCGTATTCTGTCTTCTGACAGACGACAGCGTTTACATGATTTCTGGAATTTGTGATTCCTGAGTGACCTCGCAGATCGGCTTGATTTTGAATTACGTACGGTGATTACTTCCCCGCAATCCATTTCAATTCGTATGTATTTCTGGGATGTTTCACACTTTTGTATCCCATGAAGGTGTCCGTTACGTGACACCCATAAACCGTTTTTGCTAATAAGTGTATCAAGTGGCTTCTTTTCCATGCTAACAGCTCCTGGATTGTGACCCTTTTTCGTACTAATTCCTAGAATCCCAGGTAGGTTAGTATCCAATTGTGGTTCTTGTTGTTGAATGTCATTTTTTGCTTCCTTGGTTTTAGTTTATTGATCTAATTATGTCGATATTTTGTATCGACTAAAGAAACATGTTAATCTTGGTTATCGATATATATATATATTGTCCATAATCTGCAGTATTTATAGTTTGTGTTTATAACTGACTGTGGTTCTTATATATACCTTCCGGCAAAATCGATGATTTATTGGGAAGCGCAGGAATACTGATTCGTACCTCTGTATATGAATATAGACCCTTATTAAGGGATATTTTGTTTTAGAACAGAATGATATATAGTATAATTCGGTGTTATTATTTGCATGACATGTGAATTGTCATGTGGTTTGATAATTTGCAATATCCAATAAATTGATAAAGATTATTAATTTCAACTATAATAATTGTATGCCTTCCAACAAAAGTGCTAATTTTTGGGAAGTGCAGGAATACTGACCCGTATTCCTGCCTATGGATATAGACCCCTTTATAAAAGGGATACTTTATTCTAGAACAGAATAATATATAGCATAATTTGGTGCTATTATTTGCGTGATATGTGAATTGTCATAGGGTATGGTAATTTGTAACATCTGAATGAATGTTTTAAAAAATTTAATGTGAAACAAAAAGTTCAAATTCTCTCTAATAATTCAATGTTCTTCTCGAATAAGCTTTCAAAACTTCCAGATGAATTCAAATATTGCTCATTTTATTGGAGAATTCTCCATCTGATGCTTATAAAGTGCTATTTCGATTGCAGTTCGAAGATCGTCTTCTTCAAAAGGCTTTAAAATATATCCATAAGGTTCTGTCTGTTTAGCTCTTTTAAGTGTTTCATTGTCCGAATGAGCAGTAAGATATATTATTGGTATATTGAACCTTTCACGAATCGTCTGAGCTGCTTGAATTCCGTCCATATCTCCTTTTAGTCTGATGTCCATTATCACAAGATCTGGAAGGAACCCTTCAGCTTTGTTAATTGCTTCTTTTCCGGTTGATGCAACACTGGAAACCTGATACCCAAGTTTTTTCAGTCTTTTCTTTAGCTCCAAAGCCACAATATTTTCGTCCTCAACAACAAGTATCTTTGCATTATTGACTTCTATTTCATCCATTTTAGTTCCTCTCTGCAAAATTTATGATAAACTCAGTTCCATGAATTGAATTCAGTTCAATGGTGCCATCAATCTGGTCAACCAGCGTGGTCACAAGCTGTAAACCTAGAGATTCTGTATTTCTGTAATCTATATCCGGGGAGATACCAATTCCATTATCTTTTATTATCAATAAAAAAGCATTTTTCAGAACTTTGAGTTCCACACTTATTTCCCCTTTTTTCATTTCAGGGAAAGCATGTTTTAGTGAGTTTGAAACAAGTTCATTGATTATCATACCAAGTGGAACAGCTGTATCAACATTCAGATAAACATCCTCTATTTTTGAAACAAGCTTAATATCCTTTTTTTCAGTTCCGCATGATCTGGATAGATAATTCATCAATTTCTCCGTGTAATCAGAAAAGTCAATACTTGTCATATCCTTGGATTGGTACAATTCTTCATGTATCAGAGCCATTGAACGCACACGGTTGCGACTATCCAAAAAAGCGTCTATTACGTCCTGCTCCTCGAAATTGTCAGATGCAAGATAGAGCAGACTTGAAATTACCTGTAAATTGTTCTTTACACGGTGATGTATTTCTTTCTTGCGTATGTTCTCTGTCTGAATAAGTGCTTCTTCTACTTTTTTACGTTCAGTTATATCCAGAATGATTCCCTGCAATGTGATCCTGCCGTAATTATCACGTCTTGTGAACGTCCTTTCATCTACCCATCTTACATCGCCTGATTTGGTGTATATTCTATATTCGTAGTTCAGTCGAGCATCCTTTTTCATATAATAATTGGATATATGCAAATGTGTTCTTTTACTATCATCCGGGTGTATGATATCGGCATACTTGATAGTATTCGATGTAAAATCTTCTACAGTATAGCCAAGTTTTGTGATATTATCTGAAACGAATTCCACTGGCCAGTCAGTTTCTGTCTTCCATTTGAAGACTATAACGGGGCTGTTATTGATTATGCTCTCCATTTCTTCTTTAAGCTCATTGGAATGCTTAAGTTCGTCAGCATATTTTTTGAGTTCTTTTTCCGTCTGTTTTCTTTTACTGATATCTCTTGCAATGGTAATAACTGCTTTATGCCCATCAAACTTTATCATCCGGCTACTCAATTCTACTGGAAAGATAGTACCATCTTTTCGCATGTGGATTGTTTCCAATAGGTTGCTTTTGATCTTGGATAGCTCTTTTATAATTCTAAGAAAATCCTTTCCGCGGTTGGAAGCATCAATATCCATGTGTTTCAGAGAAAGGAATTCATCGCGAGAATATCCCATTCTTGAACATGTGACTTCATTTACTTCCAGGATATTTCCTTGCATATCAGTAAGATATATTGCATCATTTGGACTTTCAAACAAAGTTCTGAATTTTCTTTCAGAATCTTTCAGAGCCTTCTCAGCTTTTTTTTGCTCGTGAATAGCTAAATCTAACGAGTTTCTTGTTTTTTCAATTCCGTCAGTGAGGATATTGAAATCACCTTCACCATGAATCTGAACATTGCGAGAAAAATCATTTTTTTGTATAGCATTAAGTACATTGTTGGAATCTGCAATAATATTGTTCAGTGAATCTGCAAAATTATCCAATGTATCTCCCAGCTGCTTGAATTCCCCTTTTAGTTCCAGTTCGGTACGTGCTCCAAGTTCTCCTTTTGCAAGGGCATTTGTAACTCTGATAGATTCCCGTATCGGTGCTATCACAGCATCCAATATCATATTAAGCCCGATTGGAATTTCTTTGAAGTCTCTCTCTACATTTGTTTTTGCTCTTGTATCCAATTTACCGTCAACGGCATCCTGAGCAATATTTCTAAAGTTCTTAACTATTTCATCTATAGGAGAAGTTATCGATGTTGCTATCAAATAAGAGACCAAGCCCATGAAACATATTGAAATCATAGATATGATAATTAGAGTTTTCCTGAGCTTAGTGACTCCGGCAAACATTTCTTCCTTTGGGACTACAAGCACAAAAGAGTAGTTGCCTGTCCTCACAGGTTCGTAGAACATTATTACATCTTTGCCTGTTGCAGGATCGATAGTTTCAACACTTCCGCTCTTTCCAATTTTGATGTCATCTGCTGCAGCTGATATTTCAGGTATGTCAAAATCGTAAAGAGTATGGGTGCCCATTCCCTCTTTGTATTCAGGATGAGATACCAGAATACCGGTATTTCCTGTCACAAATGCATATCCTGTGTCAAAGGCTTTTATGTCACTTACCACATCATCGATATAATCAAGAGATACATCAACACCTGCAACACCTATGAATTTATCATCTTTAAAGATAGGTACATCGTAACTTACCATGAAGATACCCTGGTAAAAATAAGGTTCTGTAACAATATCTTCGTGTGTTATTTTCGGAAGCTGATAGTAATCCTGGGTGTCATAGTTTACCAGGGGTTCAATTCCTATTTTTCCCTCAATAGTATTCCAGTAAGGTACGAACCTCCCGGTGGAATCATGGTCTGGGGTATCGATATATTCATTGTCCTTTCCATCAAAGGCATTTGGTTCGTATCCTACATAAACTCCCGTAAGAGAAGGATATGTTTCAAGAACATTTCTGAGAATATTGTTTACTTCTTCCCTGTCGGCAGCCGTGTACATTTCCATTGTTTTGGCAATGGTTTGTGCAATAGCCATATTTGCCTTCATATCTCCATCGAACTGATTCGCATAATCCTTTGCCATTTCCACGGATTGAAGATGTGCCAGTTCTTTTTGTTGTGCTGTCACGGTTGTGATGCTGACGGCAGTTGAAACAATAAGTACCAAAAAAACACTAACTACTATGTATATGATCAACTTGATTTTTATTGATATCTCATTCTGTTCCATTCATATACACCTTCCTATCAGTACCTATTTGATATTGTTGCAGATTCTTCAGTTCTTCATTCTTTATAAATCTCATTTGCCATTTTTTGATAATATCCGAACAGTTCCTCTCCCCATTTAAGGGATTTTTGGGAAAAACTCATGATGTCTTTATGGTCATACATTCCCTTGTCATTGAAAAAACTGGCAGAAAACAAGTTATCGGTAATTATAATGGAAGGAGGAACCAAATCTTTTTCGTATAAGAACAATTTTATATTTTCTGAATCCTGCAGATTCTTCAGTTCTTCTTGCCTGTCTTCCTGCATTCTTTTAAACACAGATCCAGTAAAAATAATTGATATTTCAGTTCCGTTTTCTGCAAGTTTGCTGTAAAATGGTGGATAAAATGGATGATATATAGAAAACACAGAATTTACATATTTTGAATTCAGGAGGGGTGCAATAAATTCTTTGGAGGGTTCGAACATATCGTTCAATTCTGGTTCTGCAATTATAGAGTCTTCTATTTCTCCGATTCTGTCCAGCAGATAACCCGGGATTGTGTTTAGGTCCCTTTTAACCCAGTAGTCAGTATCTTTTTCAAAAAGCTTTAAAACACCTTCAATTGTTCTTACGTTTTCTGCTATCAGTTTTCCAATATTGGATAGTTCATAGTCCTCTTCCGGGTTGCAGACCAGTTCTTCTTCCTTTAACTCTTTAAGAGGAAGTATTAATGCACGCCAATCAACACCAAATTCCGTCTTCATTTCCTCGGGACTTTTTGGTCCTTCCAGTAGTAGTAATAATATTTTTCTTCTTTTTTCAGAAAACCAAATGGTTTCAATTAATGATGATTCCATTGTATCTGTCCCCCCTTCCCCAAATAATATTTTTCCTATTCAACCTCTGTTATTTGACAGAGCTTTTCTGAATTTGTCCTATAATAGTCGAACAGTTCATTACACCACTTTAATGAACTCTCGTCAAAACTGATTATATCTCTGTGGTCATATCTCCCCTCATCATTGAAAAGGCAAATATAACTAAACCAATCAGTCACTGTTACCATTGGTATTTTTGGGTTTTCTTTGCAAAGGAAAAGAGTTGCATTTGTCATTTTCATCAATTCATTGAATTGTTCAAAGTATTCATTCTTCATTTTTTCCAAAGCTACCTCTGAAACAAAAAGTGATATCTTTGCTCCCGATTGGGCTGCTTTCAAATAAAGGGAAAGGAACATTGGATGAAGGTATGAAACAAAAGTCATAATTGATTTTGATTTAGGAATGTTATCAACAAATTCTCTGGGAAGCTCAAACATATGGTTTATATCGGGTTCTATGAGAAAATAATGCCCAAGGTACCTTATTTTACTGAAAAGATGTGGGGGTATTGCATCAAAATTCCTGCTGGCCCAGAAGTCTTTGTTTTCTTCAATAATTCTCGATGTACAAAGAAATGGTAGCATGTTCTTAATAATTGTTTTTCCTATAGTGGTCAAACTGAATTGATCTTGTTCCTGCATTATAAGGTTGTTATTCTTCAGTGTTTTTATCTGGGGCATTATGGACCTGGTCGTTACATTAAGTGATTTTTTTATTTGTTCGAGATCTCTTTCCCCTTCATATAATAGTAGCAACAGATTCTTTCTCTTTTCAGAAAACCAAACAGTATTTATTAGTGACGTTTTCATACCCCTCATCTTCCCTTTTCAGTTGTAATGTCCTATTTTCAGGACATTTGATTGTTAGTTTCCTTAAATCCATTGGTCAAAATCCTTATTTAGTGTTACAAAAACCTTTTTACTTTCATCTAATAACGCTTTAACCTAACCTTATATTAATCTAATTTAGAGGTAAATTCACATTGATGTTTACAATTCACAAGACATGTGATAATTTACAAGGGCTATGATAAGTACGGCTCCCTTTTAATAATCAATCAGAAACTGAAATGTTCATACCTTTTTAAAAGTAATAATTGAGGAGTTATGTACTGTTAATGTTGAAAAATTGGCATGAATTATGCTATATGCTGTCAGTTAAATCTCCTATGTGCAGTTGTTATCAATTGGATAACTTCTCTTAAAGTAGTTGTTTTCAGAAACAGTTGTACTGGTAGATGCAATTCTGTAAGAACAACTTTAAAAAAAGAACGTGAAAAATACAAAAGGTGGATTTAATGGGAAATCAGGAAATGTTAGACAAACTTAGAGACGCAATTGTGAATCAAGACGTAAATGGTTGTGCGGCAATTACACAGGAAGCCCTTGACGCAGGCATCAGTGCTTTTGATGCCATCGATGGAGGTCTTTCCGTAGGAATGAAAATAATCGGTGACAAGTTCGAAGCAGCCGAAATTTACCTTCCGCAGATAATGATGTCTGCAAAGGCAATGAATGCTGCAATGGAAATTCTCACTCCTTTACTTGCAAAAGAGAAGCCTGGAGAAGGTGTTGGAACAGCCATCACTTTTGTACAGGAAGGGGACATTCATGATATCGGTCACCGCCTTGTATCAACAATGCTCGGTGCAAACGGTTTCAAGATAGTTGACCTTGGTGTGGACGTACCAAATGATGACATCATGGATGAGATCAAAAAGCTCAAGGGCAGCAAAATCCTTCTTGTAGGTTCTGCACTCATGACAACTTCTATGCTGGGTCAGAAAGACACAGTGGAAGCTCTTGTGGAAGAAAACCTCAGAGATTCTGTAAAGATCATGTTCGGTGGTGCACCAGTTTCAGATGGATGGATCGCAGAGATAGGCGCAGATGCAACAGCAGAAAATGCAGCAGATGCAGCTCGTGTAGCATTGGAACTTATGAAATAAGGGGGCATATAATATGACATTTTCAAGATCATTAGATTGTTATGAATTCTACGAGCGTGCAAAGAAAGGTCAAAAGATGACCCAGGATGACTGGGATCTCATGACCATCCCTATGAAGTCAATGGAGCTCAAGCAGAAATATAACCTTGATTTCAAGGGAGAATTCATTCCAACAGACAAGGACATGATGGAAAACCTGTTCAAAGCAGGTTTTGAGATGCTGCTCGAGTGTGGTATATTCTGTACTGACACAAGCCGTGTAGTAAAATATACTGAGGATGAGATATGGGATGCTATCAACAATGTCCAGAAAGAATTCACACTCGGAACCGGTAGAGATGCTGTAAGGGTCCAAAAGAGAAGTGTTGGTGACAAGAGAAAGCCAATAATTCAGGGAGGTCCAACCGGTTCCCCTATTTCTGAAGACGTTTTCATGCCTGTTCACATGAGTTACGCTCTTGAGAAAGAAGTTGACACTATTGTTGATGGTGTCATTATGTCTGTTCGTGGAAGGCCAACAATTCCAAAGAGCCCATACGAAGTCCTTGCAGCCAAAACAGAAACAAGGCTGATCAAACAGGCATGTGCGATGGCCGGCAGGCCTGGCATGGGCATATAGGGACCAGAGACTTCCCTGTCCGCTCAGGGAAATATCTCTGCTGACTGTGCCGGTGGCATGGCTAGCACTGACAGTCACGAAGTATCACAACTCAATGAGCTTAAGATCGACCTTGATGCTATCAGTGTCATTGCACACTATCAGGGTAACAGTGACATCATCATGGACGAACAGATGCCTATCTTTGGTGGATATGCCGGTGGCATAGAAGAAACCACAATTGTTGACATTGCAACCCACATCAATGCATTTGTGATGAGCAATGCAAGCTGGCACCTCGACGGTCCTGTTCACATCCGTTGGGGATCCACAAACACCAGGGAAACCCTGATGATCGCTGGCTGGGCATGTGCAACCATTTCAGAGTTCACAGACATGCTTTCAGGTAACCAGTATTACCCATGTGCAGGTCCATGTACCGAGATGTGTCTGCTTGAAACATCTGCACAATCTATGACCGACACAGCATCCGGTCGTGAGATCCTCTCCGGTGTTGCAGCTGCAAAAGGAGTTGTTCAGGACAAGACCACAGGTATGGAAGCAAGGATGATGGGAGAAGTCGCAAGAGCAACTTCAGGCATGGATATTGGAGAGGTAAACGTTATCCTTGACAACCTTGTCAAACTCTATGAGAAGGACTATGCAAAAGCACCAGCAGGTAAGACATTCCAGGAATGTTACGATGTTGCTACCGTAACACCAACCGATGAGTATGTGAAAGTCTACGACGGCGCACGCAAAAAGCTCGAAGACCTTGGACTTGTATTCTAAGTCCATTTGAATAACGTGCCAGCGAAGGCTATCGCTGGCATTTTTTTTATCTACGCAAGTAATGAATAATCATGTAGAATACACTAAAAAGGAGTTTTTCCAATGGATGGATATTGGACGATCATTAACGGGATAATATACTTAGTAGCCTTTGCATTGATCGCATGGGTATTGTTGGATGCGAGTAAAACATCCAAAAAATTAAAGAGGTGATGATTTGACTGATGAAGTGGCAGAATCACCCGGACTTGTCAAGACTCTCAAACCCTATCATGTTTGGGCATTGGGAGTAGGAATAGTCCTTGTGGGTGAATTTATGGGGTGGAACTTCACTGTGGCAAAGGGAGGTATCCTAGGTTCATTGCTTGCGATGCTTGTTGCAGGAACAATGTACGTGATAATTGCTTTGTGTGCAAGTGAACTGGGATCCGCTACGAAATTGGCAGGAGGTCCTTATGATTGGGCACGATTGTTCATCGGACCCGGTGCAGCAGCGAGTGTAGGTCTTGCTGTATACATGGAATATATAGCACTGGAAGCCGCGGATGCTATTGTTGTTGCATTTATAGCGCAGGAGGTATTCCCTGAATTGCAGGTATTCCCTGTGACATTATTGGTAATAGCGACACTTACGTTCATCAATTATAGAGGTGTTGTAGCTGCACTGACTCTTAATTTCTTCATGACAGCTATAGCTTTCTTTGCTATCATAGTATTCTTCTTCTCAGGAACATTCGGTGTATTTGAGCTTCATCCGGAGTACCTTTTCCAGGGAGCTATGCCAAATGGCCTGATAGGTCTGTTTGCAGCTTTGCAGTTTGGTCCATGGTTCTTCTTGGGTATAGAAGGAGCAGCGATGTGTGCAGAAGAATGTAAACATCCTTCAAGAGCAGTACCTCTTGGACAACAGGCAGGAATGATCACACTACTTGTCGGAGCTGCGATGACGCTCTTTATATGTGCAAGTCTGCTTCCTTCCGGTATACCTGCAGAAGGTCTTGGAGTTTCGGTTTATCCACTATTTGAGGCTGCGCAGTCAACTGGTGTGTATGCACTGATAGCTCTGTTGGCACTTGGAACTTTGCTTACATGTGTTTCCAGTGCAAACGGATGCGTTTGTGATTCCTCAAGATCATGGTTTGCTCTTTCAAGGGATCATTTTGTGTCAAATTGGTTCTCTTCCGTGCATCCAAAATATCAGACACCCTACAAAGCAGTAATTTTCACAATGCCTATCGCAATAGCCTTTGCATTCAGTGGTTATCTGGACCAGGTCATTACCTTCTCCATTGTATCCGGATTGCTTTGCTATGTCTTGATACCATTTGCTCTGCTGCGTTTCAGAAAGATGTTCCCAACACACATTAACAAGGTACGCCCATTCGTAAGTCCTTTGCAACCGTGGATATCTTACTTTGCAATGGCAATAGCCATCGTTATCATGTCCACATTGTTCTGGGGATATAGATACAACCTCATCTTTGCTCTGGCTTTCTATCTGATAGCATACTTCTACTTCCACAACAGGAACAAGAAGTTCCTGAAACCTTTGGATTGGGGCGAGGAAATGGGTTGGCCAAACCCAAGTCATCATGTTGAAAAGGAGTGATATGAATGGATGGAGTCAACGAAGCAAAATATAAAGGAGCATTCGCAAAGGACACATATTTGATAGTAGGTGCAATAGCATTGTTGATAGTTGTGCAGGGTTATGTAGTCTTTACTATACTATCCGCAGCAGGTTCAGCAGTCTCTCCTGCAATCAGAGGGATCTACGTTGTGTTCTTTGTACTGGTAGTGGGAATTGAAACACTTGGTTACTGGCAGGTACGTCACTCAATTAAGCAACACATGTTCGATTTCAAATACTACGACTGAGGTGGGTAATATGGATGAAAACACACAGAAACAAAGTGCACTGAGGGAGGCATTTGATATTGTATTTATATTCGTACTTGCCTTCGTCTGTCTTGTGGTACCAACACAAATTCAGGGTTCAGTGCTTGTTGGATGGACAGAGACAGGTGCTATCCAATTCCTATGGGATCCGATAGGCTATTTCAGCTTGCTAGGAGGCATAATACTGTTCTTCGCAGTTATGCTGTACCATTCGGTAAGCCACTATAAGTTTTAGAGGAGTATGTCAGTGGAAGCACTGGCATTTACTTTTTTTTAAACGGAGAAGCCTATTTACAAAATAGATAACGTATCAGGTGAAATTTATGAAATCGGATATCAATGTTCAACGAGCAAAAGATAATGAAAATCTTACTGACGTGGAAAAAAAGCATATTCCAGTCATTGAAGCTCCCGCAGCAGTAATAGCAGGTGAGCCTTTTGAGGTGAAAGTTACGATTGGTAGTGTTCCTCATGTGATGGAAGAAGACCATTACATCCAATGGATAGAATTGCATATAAATGGTGATTTTGTCGGGAAAAAGGAATTAAAAGCAGCAGACGGAAAAGCCGAAGCTACTTTTACAGTGGTAGGAACCGAGGAAATGATCTCTGCACGTGAGATAATGAACTGCAGAATTCATGGATTTGGTGTATGTGGTACTTGCGGTACCAGGTCAGCCATTGTGATTCTAAGAGCACTTGAAGGTTGCAATGTACATGGTATATGGGAGGGTTCAAAGGGAATTGAAATAACTTCCGCGACTTCAAAGCCTGGGAAAAAGTGTGAGTGGGGCCCTGAATTATAATTTAATTTCAATTGGAGTTTGAATATATGACAGAATATACCCCTAAAGAAAGATTAGCACGTGCATTAACCGGTCAGCCTGTTGACAGGATGCCTGCAGTATCTGTAACTCAGACCGGAACAGTGGCTCAGATGGAAGCCTGTGGCGCCTTCTGGCCTGAAGCAAACTATGATGCGCAAAAG
>NZ_JADQBY010000020.1 GCF_016278385.1 Methanolobus sp. | reverse complement strand
TTTAATTTTTATTAAATTGTATGGGGGATTGATAGCAGTTTATCGAAATCCTCATAATTGTGAGATTATAAGTCCTAATTTAATTAATATGTATGAGATAAACAAAGATTTTATTGAAACCATAGATAAGTCTGAGTCAGTATATTTAATATTCACTTTTGTGCATCCCAGCTTCCCTCCAATAATTTCAAAACTTGTTGAAAACAATACAAATGTCTCAATCATAATTACAAAGGAACTGCTAAGAAAAATAAAATCTGAGAAAGATGGTGAATTTATATCTTATTTTGCATTTGAAAACATTAAATTTTACTTATATGACAAAGATATCAACATGGTATCCTTTGCATTAAGTGATTATTGCCTGATATTGCGATTGTTGTCTAAAAATAACGAATACGATAACAAACAGTTATCTTTTTTAGACTCAAAAGCACTTCTGTGGGGTAAAAATCTTTTTGATTATTATCTGAAAGATACCGTACCAATAATTGAAATATAGATTTTTTCTGTTTTCCGTATTTTAATGTATTATCCAAGTAGCAGTTGTCAAGATTAGCTCTGCTTTTACCTGTAGCTAGGCGCATTATAGAAATAAGATAGTACTTATATTTTAATTGGGGGTTTAAATGAGATATTCGCTTCTTTGTCTGTTAATGATAGTTTTCGTTGGCTTATCGGGTTGTTTCAGCGACACAAATGAAATAGCTGATGATAAAATAGGGAGCAATGAAAGTATAACAAGCTCAACCGAGTCAAAAGAATTCCAGGTAAAAGGGGCAGAAGTGGAAATTGTTAGCGGTGATCTGACATATCCTGCTTACGTAGCTGCCCCTGAAACCGAATACAAAAAACCGGCAATTGTCCTATTACATTCATTCAGGGGAATGGAACCTGGATACATAGAACTTATTGACAAACTGGCTTCAGAAGGATATGTGGTAGTAGCTCCTGAATGGCAGACCTTTGAGACATCTCCACATGACGCAGTTGTAGAACGATTGATAAGAGATTCAATTGATTATCTAGGAACAAGGTCCGATGTTGATACTGAACTTCTTGGTCTTACAGGTTTTTGTGCAGGCGGTCGCTACACAATGCTCTTACTTCCTGAGATCAAGGAATTTAAGTCTGGAGTTGCATGGTATGGTTTTCCTTATTCAGGAGACTCCGAAGCCCAACCTGATAGACCTGTTGATGTGATAGAAGAACTAGAGGTTCCCATGTTAATGATACACGGAACAAATGACCAGGCTAGCAATATATCTGATATCTACAGATATAGTACTGAACTGGATGCTGCAGGGAAATACTTTGAATTGAAAGTATATCAGGAACAGCCACATGGATTCATGCTTGAAGATGGTCAGTTGTCACAGAGTTTTGAAGCAGAGGATGCCTACTGGCAGATGGTTACATTCTTCGATAGAACACTAAAATAAGGGGTATGTTATGAGAGATATAAGAACAATTTTCTTTTTTTTAATTCTAGCACTTTTCTTAGGGATAGGACCCCTTGTGGGAATCTATACTGATTATCTATGGTTTGATATGATCGGATATACATCCGTGTTCACAACAATATTACAATGGAAAATAATTACGATCATACCTGGATTTATACTTGCTTTTGCCTTCCTTTACATAAATGCAAAATTTGCAGTGAATTCTATACGAAAGATACTTGCTGAGAGAAACATCACCCATGATGAGATCGATTCTCAGGTTATATTTATAGTAATTACAGCATTTTCATTTATTTTCGGACTGGCATTCAGCAGCAACTGGAAAACAATTCTCCTCTATCTGAATAGCACATCGTTTGGAATAAATGATCCTATTCTTATGAACGATATAGGGTTCTATGTATTCCAGCTCCCTTTTATTCACATGATAAGGGGGATATTCCTGATACTGACCGTTATTTCACTCATGATGGTCCTGATTCTCTATGTAATCAGACTTGAAACGGTATTCAAGTCCGAAACAATTGAAACGAATAATACTGAATCATCCTACTTCCTGTATCCGACAAATAGTGTAAAGGATATGCTGGATAAACTGCCTGTTAAAGTCCTTATTCATATATCAGCACTGCTTGCATTCCTGTTTGCATTAATTGCTTTTGGATTTTACCTTAATAGATATGATATATTGTTCTCACAGCAGGGAGTAGTATCAGGTGCAGGCTATACTGATGTGCACATAAGGCTTCCAATATTCAACATACTTACAATATTATCTTTCCTGACTGCTATCGCTTTAATGGCGAATGTAAAACTGAAGAATATTAAGATACCAATTGTCAGTGTAGTTCTGCTAATATTGTTCATCATGGCCAGTTCTTTTGTACCTAATGTTTATCAGCAATTCAAAGTGGAACCCACTGAGATCCAGCTGGAAAAACCGTATCTGGAATATAATATAAATTATACGAGAATGGCCTTTGGTCTATCGGATATTGAAGAAAGACCTTTTGAGGCCAATACTGATCTGACCCTGTCGGAACTGGAGAATAATACCCAGTTAACTGAAAACATAAGAATATGGGACCGGCGAGCTCTTGAACAAACCTACAAGCAGCTCCAGCAGATCAGAACATATTATACGTTCAATGATGTTGATACGGACCGGTACCACATGGACGACGGTTATAAACAGTATATGATATCAGCCAGGGAACTGGATACCATGCAGCTGGCACCCGAAGCTAAAACATGGGTAAACGAGCGTCTGGTCTATACTCATGGTTTTGGAGTTGTGATGAATCCGGTAAGTACCAAGACAAGTGATGGCAGACCCGAATTTGTTTTGCAGGATATCCCGCCGACAGGTGAATTTGATGTTGATAATCCACGAATCTACTATGGAGAGGTCACAAATGACTATAAAATAGCAGATACAGGAAAAGAAGAATTCGATTATCCAAAAGGTGGACAGAATGTATTCACGCAATATGAAGGTAAAAGTGGAATAGTGCTTGATTCATTTGTTAAAAGACTGATCTTCGCATTCACTTTTGGTGAATCAAACTTCATCCTGAGTGAATATGTGGATGATAATTCACGTTTGATGTATCATCAACAGATCGAAGAAAGAGCACAGATAATCGCTCCGTTCCTTGAATATGATAGTGACCCTTACCCTGTTATTTCTGGCGGAAAGGTATACTGGATAATAGATGCCTATACTACGGCTGATAAGTATCCGTATTCTGAAAGCTACTACGGGACAAAATTCTATGACATCAATTATATCCGAAATTCCGTAAAGGTTGTTGTGGATGCTTATGATGGAACTGTTGACTTCTATATTATGGAAGACGAACCCGTGGTGAATACCTATTCAAAGATATTCCCTGAACTGTTCAAACCTTTCACTGAAATGCCGGAAGGCCTACAGGAGCATATCCGCTATCCTAAGGATTTCTTTAAGGTCCAGATGGACCTCTACGAGAATTATCACATGACAGATGCTGAGACATTTTACAATAAAGAGGATGCGTGGCAAATTCCAAATGAGGTCTACCGGGGAAGCAGTATTGAAATGGAACCCTATTACATGATCACAAAACTCCCTAACGGTGGCGGACTGGAATATGTATTACTGCAACCCTTCACACCCCGAAACAGGGAGAATATGATCGCCTGGATCGCAGCCAGATGTGATGAACCTAATTACGGAGAGATCAAACATTATGAACTGCCAAAGGGAGTACTAATCTACGGACCTACCCAGATCGAATCTAGGATAGACCAGGACCCGGATATTTCCGAGCAACTGACACTCTGGGGCCAGACAGGTTCCAGAGTAACAAGAGGAAATTTGCTGGTGGTACCAATTGGTAATTCGATATTGTACACTGAGCCTATATTCATAAGTGCCGAGGAATCTGAGATACCTGAACTCAGGAGAGTTGTGGTTTCATCAGGACAGAAGGTTGTCATGGGTGAGGATTTGCAAGAATCATTGCAAATGCTTGTTGAAGGCAGAATCGATGTGCAGGACGAAACTGGCCAGACGGATATACCAGGAACAGCACGAGAACTTGCACAGCAGGCACTTGACCATTATAACAAAGCACAGGAGTATCTTGCAGAAGGCAACTGGGCTGGATATGGAGAGGAGATTGACAAGATGGAAGAAATTCTCAACCAGCTGTCTCTCACTCTGGAGGAGGTAAATTCGCAATGATTTGACTGATTTAAAAGTAATAGGGGTATGCTACAGCACAATGAGCTTAAGTGGAGGATAAGGGATATTTGAATATTCAAATTTCAATACTTCCTATCTCCCTATATTGTAGTAATAGTAATGGTGAAACTGCTTCCTGAACGGCATTTTCACCTTATACTTATACAGCAAAAAAATCAATTCTCAATGTTCAATATTAGAATTGACATTTCATATATCGCTATATAAAAAGTAACAAGTGATTGAATCTCAAATGAGCCAAAACAATAGTAACTATGATGGTAGAACAAAAAATATTGGTTTTTAAATCCTTATCATTATTGGCGTAATGCTGACTATACTGCTTCTGTCAGGCCAGACATTTTCATTGATAGATTACGATTTGACCGTGTCACTTAGATTACAGGAATCTGAAGAAGAAGTAAGTGAAGTTGGCGTATCCTGGGATAAAGCATTTGCAGTTGCAGATACTATATTATACATTCCTCTGCTGTTAATTGGAATAATCAGATTATTAAAAAGAAAAGCATGGGCGTGTACTCATGTTTGGAGCGATGGCAATTACTACTTATTGGCCAATCGTCAGTCTGATCACTATCTTTATTGGCAAAAGTGCTCTTAACCTAAATCCAGATAAATATGTTTCATATTAAATAGTCTTTCCTTTAATTGGAATTTACGGCATGTTGGGTATGTGTTATTTGTATAAGAATAGGGATGAATTAGTAAATTAATCGAAAGTTTATTCGTTCATTTTTTTTATCATTCTGCTTTTACTTTCTAGTTCACAGAGAGGTTGGAGAAATTGGCATGAATGTCCTTGGGTTTAGAAATATTACTTTTTTGCAATAAACGTACATGATTTTAGAGGCCTTCTAATTAGAATGGAAGGGATTAGGAGCTAATTAGATAACCCCTTTTAAGGCCAGTACCTGCAAGAAGAGCTTTTTAAACTTCATCATTAAAAGCCATTGAGAGGCAGAAAAAAGGTTGGAATGATGCAGAAGAAGAGGGTAAACTTTATGTGCAACAATTGATACTAACATACTATAATTGTGTTAGTGTAAAACTTATATATATATATTATTCGTACTAGGTGTTCTGTACATGAAAAAAACGTTGCTTGATGTGTTATTTGCTTCTGGTAAGAGAAAGGGAAGTCTCTTATTGCTAAGGGATGGAGCAAAGAAAATGAAAGATCTCCTTAATGCTTTGGATACAACAAGAACGGCATTACTTCCACAGATGAGGATTCTGGAAGATCATTACCTTGTTTCTCATCATGGTGATACTTACGAATTGACAACCATTGGGAAACTGGTTGTTGATAAGATGGTTCCTTTATTAGGCACCACTGATGTTTTTGATGAAGGTATTAGTTACTGGGGAACCCGTAATCTTGATTTCATTCCATCTTACCTCTTAGAAAAAATAGGTGAACTTAAGAATTGTGAAATAATAAATCCACCTATTACAGAACTATTTTCCATTCATCAATCGCTTAATCCTGAATATAAAGTATCCTCCACAGTGTATATAGTTACTACTATACTTTACCCAGGCTTTAATTCGATATTCACAGAAATGCTTGAAAGAAATGTTACTATATACTATATCGTTTCCCAGGAACTACTTAACAAGATCAGAACAGAATATCGAGCAGAATTTGCAAATTTCATGAAGAATAAATCCTTAAATATGTATGTCTACAATAAAGAGATGAAGTTTTTATATTTTACATTTGATAATGTTCATTCTCTGATAACTATATTAAAAAGTAATGGAGAGTTCGATAACAAGTTTATCTTATGTAGAGGTCAGAGTGCAGTTGACTGGACAAAAGAGCTTTTTGATTATTATCTGAAAGATTCGGTTCTAATAACCAAGTTAGATTGATCTTTCATTTTGGTCTGTGCCAGCATATTCTTCATAAGAGGACTAGAGGATTTAGACCAATAGTTTTATAATTAGGCAATGACTAACTAACTGCTTAGGTTTAAATAATGAACAAAAAAGAGCATTTATTTATAACTTTTGAAAAACTGCTCAGGGTCAAAAGTGAATGCTCTTCCAGTATCTTCTCTGAATGTGGGCTATCGGATATCACCATAAAACAAATGGGATATCTGAAAGCTATTGATGAATGTGAGGAAGTAACATTCAGCAGGCTTGCTGAGATTACTCGAAATTCAAAACCCACAATCACGGAGATGGTCAACAAATTTGTAAAAATGGAATGCGTATACAGGGAAAGATCCACCCTTGACGGCAGGATATTTTACATCCGTTTAACCGAAAAAGGACAGACAATAGCTCGCTTAGAACGTAATTCTCTGTTAAGACTTATTGAAAGAATGACAGGGTCTTTGGACGAAAAGGATATGGATACTCTTGTACGGATTCTACAAAAGGTGAAATGATTTTTTTGTTCACATGTAGTTAGGTTAAATTGAACTAAATAACTTAATAGGAATAAAAAGATAAAAAATGACCCCACAACAAAGTAACAGTAACAGGGAGAACATCGTAATCAGACTCTCTGAAATAGTTGTCTACCCCAAAAGTCAGACAAAATTCCTGACCGATAAAACAACCGGGGAAATACTTCTGTCTGAGATGGGAAATGAAGAATCTGCATATGCAGTAGGTCTGACAATGAAAAGCGGAGCGAAGCTTTCAGAGATGTCAGAAAATTCTTTGTACAAAATAGGAAATCTCCTTGAGATCATATCTGTACTACCTACTGATAAAGGCTACCTGGTTTCTGCAAAGTCAATCCAGAGAGTAGAGGCTAGTTCCTTGTATCAGAAAGAGGGAATATTCTATACTACATATGAACCGGTTCCTGATATCAATGATCTTAATGAAGAACTCCAGAAAGAGATAGTGGCAGATGTAAAAAAGACCATACATGAGATAAGTGATCGTTTCCATAGTTCGGAACAGTTCGTCAGGCCTATTGACAGGATGGACACCATTGACCAGATTATGGGACACGTAGTGCCATTCATGCCGATTGAACTGGAAGACAAACAGAATCTTCTGGAAACTGCTTCTGTTCGTGAACGTTATCTTACATTCCTCTATGTTCTGACAAACCAGAAAGAGAACATCAATGTTCGAATCGAGGTGGCAAAAAAAGTTGCCGATAATGTGAACAAATCACACAGAGAAGCTATGCTACGTGAGCAACTGAAAGTAATCCAGGAAGAGCTCAATGAGAGCGATAATCCTGTTTCTGGTGAAGGTGGATACAGAGAAAGAATTGAGAATTCAAGGATGCCTGATGAAATAAAAAAGAAAGCACTTTCAGAGTTAAAGAAACTGGAGATCGGAGGCAATCATAATCCTGAAAGCCATGTTATCAGGAACTACCTGGACCTCTTACTTGAACTTTCGTGGACTGTAGAAGAGAAAAAGAGCATTGATATCACCGAAGCCCGTGATGTGCTGGAAAACAATCATAACGGACTTGAAAAGGTCAAAGAGAGAATAATCCAGCATCTTGCGGTAATGAAACTAAAGCATGAGAAACAAGGCTCCATTATACTCTTTACAGGCCCTCCCGGAACCGGGAAAACAAGTCTTGGAAAGAGTATTGCAGATGCCCTTGGCAGGGAATATGTTCGTGTCAGCCTTGGAGGTGTCAGAGATGAAGCAGAGATCAGAGGACACCGAAGGACATACATCGGAGCTATGCCCGGGAGGATCGTGCAGGGCATAAAGAAAGCAGGAACAAAGAATCCTGTATTCATTCTCGATGAGATAGACAAGCTTTCAGCTTCCTATTCAGGAGACCCGGCAAGTGCCCTTCTGGAAGTTCTTGACCCCGAACAGAACAATACGTTCTCTGATCATTATCTGGAAGTCCCATATGATCTGTCAGAAGTACTGTTTATGGCAACTGCCAACTCCCTGGCAACTATCCCGGGGCCACTGCTTGACAGGATGGAGATAATTGAGATATCCGGCTACACGAAAAACGAAAAACTTGCAATTGCAAAGGATCACCTGGTCCCTACTATACTTGAGGACCACGGCCTTGATTCGGATAAACTCAGAGTTGAAGATGATGCTCTAAAGATGATCATCGAGAAGTATACCCGTGAAGCAGGTGTTCGTGGATTGAAGAAACAGCTTGCTAGAACTGCAAGGTTTGTGTCCGAAAGGATCGTATCAAGAAAAGCTGAACTCCCTTACATTGTAAAGGCGGATATGCTCAAAGAGATCCTCGGAAAGGAATTGATCCGTCAGGATGAAGCCAGAAATGAGAATGTACCCGGTGTGGTTACAGGACTTGCATGGACTCCTGTGGGAGGAGAAATTCTCTTCATCGAGGGGACATTCATGCCAGGAAACGGAAAGCTTACGCTTACCGGCCAGCTTGGGGATGTGATGAAAGAATCAGCACAGATCTCATTGAGTCTTGTCAGGTCACGACTTGCAAACACTGCAAGCAGCTTTGACTTTACTGCAAGTGATATCCATATCCATGTGCCATCAGGTGCAACCCCGAAGGATGGTCCCTCTGCAGGTGTGACCCTCTTCACCGCACTAACATCCCTTATCACCGGCAAGGCAGTTGACTCAAAACTTGCCATGACAGGTGAGATCACTCTGAGTGGTGCAGTACTGCCTGTAGGAGGTATTAAAGAGAAAGTGTTGGCAGCACACAGAGCAGGCATAAAAAAGGTCATCCTTCCAAAAGAGAACGAAAGGGATCTGGAAGATGTACCCGAAGATGTCAGGAATGAGCTTAAGTTTGTTCCGGTAGAGAACATTGAGGAGGTTTTGATAGAGGCTCTGGGGATTGATTTGCCCAGACCGATAGTCTCGTATACAGGAAACCGTTTGACAACTGCACAGAATATCTGAACGGATGCGAGTGCAGGAATTGATTACGGCCTCATCAGGCCGTAACCACTATTTTAATGAAAATGATCAATGGTATATGGTATATGGTATATCCACACATTTGGGCATTCAGTAATTCCTGAACCCTGTTCTCTCTTATAATGGCGGCCCGGCCCCGATGGCTTCATTTATCCTCCCGGGATCAAACGTCTTTGTGACACAGACCGGTTTTGTGTTTCCGTAGTCTTCGATATCGTTTTTTGTTTTCATCGACTGTCATTGATGTTCCAAAAAATATCTTCGATGAACAATAGTTTAATTTACTTCCTGACCCGTACAATATTTCATGTTTTCCATATTCTTTGAGGTTCTGGACTTTGCAATTCCAATATTAATAATGATTTTTCTAGGTCTTTTTGGAACAGGTATCCTCATAGAACTTGGATTCATGCAGAAATTTTCAGGACTGGTCAGGCCTCTTTTTAAATATACAAACCTTCCGGACACATGTGCATCTGCGTTTATGGTATCTTTGGGTTCTACTGTAGCCGCAAACGGAATGGTGGTCAACTTCAAGGAAGGAGGTTGTATCGATGAGAAGGAAACCATGCTCTGTGCACTTCTAAACAGTACACCTGCATACGTAAGGGAAATAATAACCTACCAAATACCTATTGTACTCCCTGCCCTTGGACCTGTTGTTGGAGGGTTCTACGTGATGGTTTTTATACTGACCGCAATTGTAAAAGTCAGTACAGTAATATTACTTAGCAGGATATTTCTTAAAAAGAACAGATGCATGTACGATGAAAATATCTCATCGAAGAAAGTAACCCTTAAAAGTGCTGTCAAAAAATCCTTGAAGCGTAACCGTAAGCTGTTCACAAAGATAGCAGTAATCTATCTATCTATGACAACACTGGTATTCATATTAAAGGAACGTGGAGCATTCGAGGTATTCAATGTGTTGCCACTAGCAGATCTTTTTGGAATACCATCTGAAAGTATTGTACCACTTACCAGCTACGTTGCAAGCCCTATTCTAGGTATATCACTGTTGGGACCCATGATAAGTAATAATGGAATATCCAATATACAAGCCATGATAGTACTTATGCTCGGAAGCATGTTTATGCTTCCTGTGTTTAGTATCAGATCACTTTTGCCCAGATACATATCCATATTTGGTCCGCGTATTGGAATAAGAATTGTAGCATTCTCTACAGGAATTAGTATACTTGTCAGGTTTTGTGTGCTCGTCGTATTACTTTCAATAGCAAACTAATATGTGGATTCTTTTTTAGGGGCTGAATAAGTCAGCATTCGTTTTTATGAAGAACTATTCTGAATATTAATAGTATAGATGATATTTTTATCTTTTTATAGTGCATGTGTTAGAATTATAACTTACACATAATATTATTTTGTATTTCTTAGAAATAAATGAAAATCCAGACCTATTGTTTAAAAAAAAAGATGAACAATAAATTAATATATTATATTATCCTCTATATAATAACGTGGAGATACAATCCACGTTATACCAATGTACCGTGCAAAATTTGCACACATTATATCGTACCAAATATGGGAGAAATGAATAAAATGGTAAAAGTAATGATTGTAGACGATGCTGCATTTATGCGCATGGTGATCAAGGATATTCTAACAAAAAATGGCCATGAAGTAGTTGGCGAATGTGTTGATGGGCTTGATGCTGTAAACAAATATCCGCAGATAAAACCAGAACTTGTGTTCATGGATATTGTTATGCCAAATATGGAAGGAATCGATGCTCTCAAAAAGATAATGGAAATGGATCCGGCTGCAAAAGTTGTGATGTGCTCATCCATTGGACAGCAATCGGTTGTAACCGATGCACTCAAAACAGGTGCTCTTGACTTTATAGTTAAGCCATTTGATGCAGCTAAAGTGCTTGAAGTAATTGGAAAAGTCGTTTAATATGACTATTAATGCACTTGTAGTCGATGACTCCGCGCTTATGCGTAAAGTTGTCTCGGATATCCTGACAGAAGATCCTGAAATTAAAGTAATAGCCACTGCCAGGAATGGACTTGACGCCGTAGAAAAAGTCGAAAAGTTCAGGCCGGATGTTGTAACACTTGATGTTGAGATGCCAGTACTTGATGGACTGCATGCTTTAGGATACATCATGAGTGAGTGTCCAACCCCAGTAGTGATGTTAACGGCAATTGACTCCAAGTCCGCAGAGAGCACACTAAACGCATTTGAGTATGGAGCGGTGGATTTCATACAGAAACCATCAGGAAATATCAGTTTAAACATCGCGGATATTGCTCAAGAGATCCGCACTAAAGTAAAAATGGCATCTAAAGTGGATCTGAAAAAACTCGGGTTCATGGAAGAACACGTGAAAAAAGCACGCGAAAATGAAGGAAAAACCTTGCCTACCGCACAAAGGAAGACGATAATCAAAAAGAACACACACCGTACAAATGGCAAAATCATTGCTATTGCTTCTTCAACAGGAGGGCCTCGAGCCCTTGAACAGGTAATTCCTAAATTACCTGGTGACTTGAAAGTTCCTGTGGTAATTGTCCAGCATATGCCTGCCGGATTTACAGCATCACTTGCACAACGACTGGACGGACAATCCCAGTTGACAGTCACTGAGGCAAAGGAAGGAGACGTACTTCACCCCGGACATGCATACCTTGCCCCTGGAAACTATCACATGGAGATAGTGACCGTAGAAAAAAGAGGCATTCACCATCAAACTGTATCGCTTAACCAGAAACCTCGCGAACAGGGAGTAAGACCCTGTGCAAACATACTTTTCAAATCATTGATACCAATCTACGGACAAAACATTGTAGCTGCTGTTCTTACTGGAATGGGAGCAGATGGAGCAGATGGTGTTGAGGAGATTAAAAGTGCGGGAGGAAAAGCAATTGCAGAGGATGAAAAAACCTGTGTAGTTTATGGTATGCCAAAAGCAGTTGTGCAACGAGGTCTTGCGGACAGTATTGTACCCCTTGATAAAGTTTCAGTTGAAATTGTACGAATGTTGAATTCATCCGGTGATTAAAATGTTTTTGGAAAAGGAGAAGATCGAATGATCTCAGGGTTGGTGTGACCATGGATATGTCAGAATATAAAGAAATATTTAAAGCAGAGTCAGAAGAGCATCTGCAGCAACTTAATGATTCATTGCTGGGACTTGAACAAAACCCCAATGATCTAGAATACATCACTACCATGTTCCGTTCAGCTCATACATTGAAAGGAATGTCAGCAACAATGGGTTTTAGCACCATTGCCGAACTGACACATGAAATGGAAAACCTGATGGATATGGTCCGGAAGTCACAGATTGCTGTAAGTAATGGTCTTATAGACATTCTCTTTGAATGTCTTGACACACTTGAAGCACTTGTAGAAACTGTGGATAGTGGAGAACAGGTAGATATTTGCTCTCTGCAAACTACTCTTTTAAAAGCTATGGAAGGTACATTGCCTGTAAAAGAGAACACATGTTCTGTGACTCAGAGCAGTAGTACTATTGAACATGAACTCAGTGCTGATCCAGAACCAGTTGAAGATATAATATCTGAAATTGGTATCGAGCTGTCGGATAATGAGAAACATGCAATTCAGAGTGCTACAAATGACGGGAACAGAATTGTATCCTTAAAAGTGCTCCTCGATGAATCATGCGTACTTAAGTCAGCACGATCGACACTAGTACTGATCAATGTCACCAAAATGGGTGAGATAATAAAGTGTGAACCAAGTGAAGCAGAACTTGAAGATGAAAAATTTGATCTCGAATTTACTGTTATCTTTGCGACAAAGAACGCTGATGAAGAAATTAGTGGAACTTTGAAGAAGATATCCGAGATCAAAGATGTGATACCAACTACAATTTCTGATACCTCATTCCCTGCTGATAAAGAGATGCAGGACACTAACGAAGCTGAAAGCGAGGTACAACAACAAAATAGCACCGGAGTCAAGAGGTCAGATGCTGTCAAAAGCATACAGAGTGTCAGGGTCAATATTGAAAGACTTGATAACCTGATGAACCTTGTCGGAGAACTAATCATTAACAAGATCAGACTAAACCAGCTTGCTTCTGATCTCAATGCGAAAGATCTTGATGAATCTCTTGCAAATCTTGACCGCCTCACTAACGAGATACAGACGGAAGTTATGGAATCAAGAATGGTCCCTATAGACCAGATATTCAGCAGATTCCCAAGAATGATAAGAGATCTGGCTAAATCCGAAGGTAAACAGATAAACCTCATCATTGAAGGAAAAGAAATTGAACTTGACAGGACCGTCCTTGATGAGATCGGCGATCCACTGGTACATTTGCTGCGCAATGCAGTAGACCATGGGATAGAACCGGAAGAAGACCGTAAACAGCTTGGAAAACCTGTTGCAGGTATGGTAAGACTGGCTGCATCACGTCAGAGAAACAGTGTTCTCATTGAAGTTGAAGATGATGGAAAAGGAATGGATCCTGCACACTTAAGAGAAGTGGCCGTCAAAAAAGGAATAATGAGCAAGGAAGAAGCCGATAAACTTTCTGATACCGATGCTCTAAATCTCATTTTCATGTCTGGCTTTAGCGGGGCTAAAGTTGTCACCGACATTTCCGGAAGGGGTGTCGGAATGGATGCTGTTAAGACCAAAATAGAATCCCTGGGAGGAAGTGTAAAAATAACTTCCGTGTCTGGTCAGGGCAGTATTATGAAGCTGCAATTACCACTAACAGTAGCCATTATTCAATCACTTATGGTAACCGTAGCCGATGAGACCTATGCCATACCACTTGGCAATGTTATCCGTGACGTGGGAATAAAAGCCAGTGATATAAAGTCAATAGAGGGAAAAGAAGTAATCATGCTGAGAGGCGAAGTACTTCCACTTCTAAGGCTGCACGATATACTTGACTGTCCTAAAGAAAAAGAAGATAAAAAGAACCTGATTGTTGTTGTTGTTGAGAAAATGGGAAACAACATTGGACTGGTAGTTGATGATCTTCTTGGACAACAAGAAGTAATAATCAAAACACTTGATAATAAAATATTGAGGAACATGAGAGGATTTGCAGGTGCAACAATTCTAGGGAATGGAAATGTCGCGCTAATCCTTGATATTGCTACATTAATCTAAATAAGAGGGAATAACATGGCAGAAATAGACGAAATGGCAAAAGGAGCATTTCAAGAAGCAGGAAATATTGGAATGGGCCATCTGGCTACCTCGCTTTCAAAAATGGTGAACAGGGACGTTAAAATAGACATACCCATCGTTGAAATGATTAGCCTGGATGAAATTATTGCAAGGAGCAATCAAGAAGGGAAAAACAAAAGTGTCGTAGGAATACATCTGCACATTACTGGGGATGTGACTGGTGGGACTCTTATATTATTCCCTAAATTCTCAGCATTATCATTTTCCGACTTGCTTATGAAGAAATCCATAGGTACGACCACAAAAATAGAAGAGCCACAAATAAGGAAACTTCGTGAGATGGGGCTTAATCTCTGTAGCTCCTATATGCGTGTTGTAAATGATTTCCTTGGAATCAGTCTTAGTATAGGCGACCCAAGCATTGAAGTAAACATGGAAGGAGTAGGTGATTTCATACAAAAGGAAATCGGAACTCTTGCTGATCAGTTTATTGTTGTAAAAGGCGAATGTATGATACCGTCCACAAATTCAAAGCATGAATTTAATATGCTTTTCGAACCCGGGGCCACCGATATAATTATGGCAGCTATCATGAAAAAAATGATGGGATAAGATGAATAGTGCCCATTTTGCGCTGGATATCGGAACAAGGACTGTTGTTGGGCTCATTACAGAAAATGAGCAACTCAACATCAAGGCTGCCTGCATACATGAACATGGCGAACGTAGCATGCAAGACGGACAAATCCATGATGTCGAAAAGGTTGCAAAGGTAGTAGAAGCAGTCAAAAATGATCTGGAAAAGCAAATTGGGAGCAAATTATCTAAAGTATCAGTTGCTGTTGCAGGAAGAGCACTGAAGACATCTAAAGCAAAACTTTCACTGGAAATACCCTACAGAGAAATAACAAAAAGAGATATTTTGGAACTTGAGTTTGAAGCTGTTGCAAGGGCAGGTAATGAACTTGGAATAGATAAAGGATTTAATTGTGTAGGATATTCAGTTGTTAACTATGAGCTTGATGGTCAGAGAATCGCAAATATAGTAGGACAGAAAGGAAGTACTATTTCCGTTGAAGTGCTTGCAACATTTCTTCCTGAAGCAGTTATCAATAGTATGTTTGCAGTCCTTGACAGATGCGGACTAGAAGCATCCAGTGTCACACTGGAACCCATTGCTGCATTGAATGTTGCAATACCAGCAGACATGCGCAAACTTAACATTGCACTTGTGGATGTTGGAGCAGGTACATCTGATATAGCCATTACTGATAATGGAACTGTTATCGGATATGGAATGGTACCTGAAGCAGGAGATGAAATTACTGATTTTATATGTGATCATTACCTTGTAGATTTTAAAAAAGGTGAAATGATCAAACAGGCTCTGACAAGCAATGAAACTATTGAGATGGAAGATATTTTTGGAATAATATCTGAGGTTCCTGTAAGCCAGATTATCTCTGATATTGAAAATGAGGTAAATAAACTGGCACTCCATATTGCCGAAGAGATCAAATCACTTAACAGCAAAACGCCGAGAGCTGTTGTCCTGGTAGGTGGTGGGTCACTTACCGCAGGACTAAAAGAACATCTTTCTAAGCATCTGGAACTTCCAACACAAAGAATTGGTTCCCGGCTTCCAAAGCAAATTGAAGATTTTTCAGATAGCACCGGAAAGGTAACTGGTGCTGACATGATTACACCCCTTGGAATTGCCAGGATGGGTGTACTAAATGAAGGTATTGAATTCATTGACGTCACAGTAAACGGTTCTGAAATACACCTTATGGACGTTAACGGACTGGCAGTTATGGACGCACTTGTTGCTGCGAAAGTGAACCGTCTTTATCCTCGTCCGGGAATGGCACTTAGTTTTAATGTCAATTCAGAATTTATCATCGTTGAAGGGAAATTGGGAGAACATGCCAGTATATTGATTGACGGGAAAAAAGCCAGTCTTGGAGATCCGATTCATAAAGGTACAATTATTGAATTCACAGCCCCAGTTGATGGAAAAGATGCACGGGTGATGATTAAAGACCTCATTGATAAATTGGAAATGAAAAACAACTTCAAAATAACTGTTAACGGGAAAAAAGAAGAAAATGGTCTTTTTGCTACAATAAATGGTAAGGAAGCATCAATTAATGATAATGTCCCTGACAGAGCACAGGTAATTCTCAGAATGCCCAGTTTGCAGGATATCCTGGACAAGGAATTCAACTCTGCAGAAGCGGAGAAAATCAGTATCATCATAAATAATCGTATACAACATTTTGACAGTACTAAGTATGTCATTAAGCTTAATAACAATGTTGCAGACCCATCTGAGCTTTCTACACTTTTTGTTGATGATGGCGATACAATCGACATTAAAAAGACCGAGTTCGAATACAGGCTTAAAGATATTCTTGGAATACCAGAAGAAGATCAAAAAATAACAGTACTTCTCAATGGTAAAGAAGTGGTATTCAACGGGTCACTGCCACAAATAACCCTGAATGGGAAAAAGACGGATATTTCTGCAAAAATCAATGATGGAGACACTGTCACGTATAAAAATGGTGATGAAGCAGACCCTATTCTTTCAGATCTGTTTGAATTTATGGATATTAAAAAGGAAGAACTTGTTGGCAAAAGTATGCGTCTTCTTGTGAACAATGTTCCGGCCAGGTTTACAACCCCGCTGAGAGAGGGGAACAATGTAACAATAGAATTTGTAGAGGGATAAAATATGCTTAAAACGATGGAAAAAAAGGATGAAGATTACGAACTTCTTAAAAAACTAATACAACAAAAGCTTGGATTTAATTGTGAACAATATAAGGATTCACATTTTAAAAGAAGGATTGATGTCAGATTACGTGCAACTAACTCAAAAACATATAAAGAATATGTAAATTTACTACAAAACAACAGGAATGAGTATCCAGAACTTATGGAAACACTGACTGTCAATGTTACCAATTTCTTTAGAAATGCAGAAGTCTATGATATTATTGAAAAAGAAGTATTGCCCGCCCTGATCAAGGCAAAAAACAGTGGACTTCGAACCATACGTATATGGAGTGCAGGATGTTCTATTGGTGTTGAAGCATATTCAATTGCAATGCTGTTACACCACCTGTTGGGTAACGATTTCAATAAATACAATATCAAAATAACAGGCACTGACATTGATAAAGAGAGTCTTTTGAAAGCACAAAAAGGAATTTACTCAGAGATTGAAATGAAAGATGTAAGACCTGCTTTCTTAAACAAGTACTTCACAAAACAGGGAAAGGATTACGTTATTTCAGACGAACTTAAAAAAATTGCACAATTTAAAAAGCAAGATCTTATAACAGGTCCTAAAATGAGTGGTTTTGATGCCATTTTCTGCAGGAATGTCACTATCTATTTCCAGAAAGAACTGCAGGAAGTACTCTACATGGACTTCTATAATGCACTTTCCAAAGACGGGTTCTTTATAATGGGCAAAACTGAAACTTTACTTGGACCTTCAAAAGATACTTTCAAGCCATATAATTCGAAGGAGAGGATATACCAAAAATGACATGCTGCTTTTTTGTAGGAAGTATAGTGTCAAAATGACCCAGGAGTTAACATATGAAATACAAAATATCAAACTTGACTGAATTACAAATCAGTGCATTAAGAGAAGTTGTTAACATCGGCGTTGGTAATGCTGTCACTTCCCTTTCTAAAATGATCTCAAAAGAGGTCAGAATTGAAGTCCCCGGACTTAAAGTAGAATTGATTGAAAAAGTACCGGAAGTTGCCGGTGGAGCAGATACCATTGTATCATGTGTAATTATGGAGGTTTCAGGAGACATCGATGGATATATAATGATGATGCTTTCTGAAGAATCTGCCAAAACCATTTGTACAACAATTACCAATGAAGAAGATACTGACATTATGACTCCTTTAAACCAATCGATCATAGAAGAGGTTGCTCACATTCTTGCAGGATCCTATGTCAGTTCTCTATCAGATTTTCTGAGACTTAATATAAAAATATCACCACCAATGCAAACTTTTGACATGCTTGGTGCTATAATTGATCATATACTCATAGAAATGAGTACGAAAGCAGAGAATGCACTGCTTTTTGATACATTGTTCACGATCGAGGGACATGAAATGGATGGAATATTCCTGACATTGTTCGATCCTGATTCGATGGACGTTATACTTGAGCGGATTGACACGATGATTTAACAGGAGTGAAATGATGAACATAGTACTTGATAAGTTTTATTATGATGCATTAAATGAAGTAGGAAATATAGGGATGGGGAATGCAACAACTGCCTTGTCACAACTTGTAGACAAATCAATCAATGTCAGCAGTTCAGCCCTTACATTACTGGATGCACATGATATCAGCAACAATACAAATAAAGACAGAATCGGTGCAATTGTGAGAGTAATGGGAGATATGAATGGAGGATTCATACTTATAATCAGGAAAACTCACTCAGAGGCACTGGCTGAAATGCTTCTAAAAGACAGTAGTTCTGAAGATGATGAATACCTGAAAAGGTCAGCCTTTGTTGAAGTTGCTAACATCCTTGCAGGAAGCTACTATAATGCTCTTTCAAAATTCCTGAACCTTGCAATAGTGCCTTCTATACCGAAAATATCAGAAGGTAGCTCTGACGAAATATTCACAAAAGCAAAACAACACATAAACGGGAAAATGGAACATGTTTTCGGCCTGACAACACTGTTTGAGGTTGCAGGTGAAGACGAATACCATAGCCTGAGTGGTGACATGTATATGATGCTTGATTCAGCTTCATTGCAAACCATACTTGAAAGGATAGAAGAAATGCGTACGAGATAAACATGATAATAGTGGGAATGGCCGATAGTGCAGTGGTGAAAAAGCCTGGAAAACTCACGACCCTTGGACTGGGGTCATGCGTAGGTATTTCACTTTATGACAAAAGCACTGGCGTTGGCGGGATGGTACATATTATGCTCCCGAGTATTGAACAGGCAAGATCAAAAGAAAATACTGCAAAATTTGCAGATACCGGCATACCGGCACTCCTTGATGGCATGGTTGATATAGGTGCTTACAAACACAGGACCACGGCCAAAATAGCAGGTGGTGCCAGTATGTTTTCTTTTAATTCCAATACCCAGCTCAATATAGGAGAACGAAATGTAGCCGCTACAAAGCAAGTGCTAAAAGAGCTTAAAATTCCCATTATTGCACAGGATACAGGAGAGAATTACGGACGTACAATAATACTTGACACAGAAAATGGAGAACTTACTGTCAAGAGTGCACGTAAAGGCATAAAAACATACTA
The DNA here is from genome assembly GCF_016278385.1 of Methanolobus sp. Classification (GTDB taxonomy): domain Archaea; phylum Halobacteriota; class Methanosarcinia; order Methanosarcinales; family Methanosarcinaceae; genus Methanolobus. The sequence continues at coordinate 83,227 of NZ_JADQBY010000020.1, read as the reverse complement.
ATATATATTAATACAATAATATAATATGATAATGAAATATAGGTGACAGCAAGATGTTAACTCCGGATATAACAATAATACACATCATTTTCGTTTCCATATCAATGGCATGTGGATTAGCAGCGATATATTTCTGGGTCAAAGTATACTTTGAGACAAAAAAAGGATCTGTTGCCTGGTTACTCCTTGCGCTTACAGCTATATTCCTTATCACAACAGCCATATTCCCATCAATTGCGATCACTTCACAGGATGCAGATATCACTGAGGCAATATTACTGTTTATGGGTTTCTGGGGTGCGGTTTATACTAGTATTTTTGCCTCAGCTGGAATTTTGATGTACCAGGCCTTTAAGACAATACCAAGGGAAAAACTTGGAGATTTTCTAATAGAAGGAATGGTATTTTCAAAATCAGAAGAAGATATCGACAGCATTCTGGAAATTGATCAGATTTCCAGCCTGCTTAGCAGATCCACACTGATAGAATACACACCAAAGACCAGATATGAAGATTCCGTCATCGAAATTTGCCTGCGCCTTTATGGAGAAATGGTGAATATTGTACTTGTTTCCACCCAACCACGTACGGCTATGTACAAAGAAAAGATTGGAGATCTGATGGATATCGGTGCAATGAAATTCATCGAAATATCATCCACAAGTGAACAGGTCAGCAATGAAGATGGAATAATTAAGTTGCCAACATATGAACTTGATAAATTCTTTGAACTTACAAGCAAGCTTCCAAAAGGTTGTGCAGTAATATTTGAGCCAATAAGCCAGTTGCTTATTACAGAAGGAGAGAAGAAGACATACAAGTTCATATCAGAAATGGCTGAAAGGTTCACAGCAAATGAACTCCTGCTTGTGGGCATGATCAACAAGAGTGCACACAATGAACAGACTACCTCTCGTTTTGAAGGACTTTTCCTCAACATTGCAGAAGAAGAAGGAGCAAAGATTCGCCTTTTGAAAGGTGGAAAAGAAGAATACATCCGATTCTACGTTGGAGAGAAATTCTACATGGAACAGGATGTTGAAGTCAAACTTGAATGATGTAGGAGAGATTTGATGGAAAAGGAACTGGATAATTTTATAATTGACGCTTTCAAGGAAATTGGAAGTATTGGAATGGGGAATGCAACTACTTCCCTGTCTAAATTAATCGAAAAAAGAGTCCAGTTGAATTTATCTGATGCCCGGCTATTTGAACCATCTGCAATCATTGACATGATACCTGAATCGATAACTATGACAGGCATAATGGTTCCTATTCATGGAGATCTTAATGGTCTTGTGATGCTGATGTTTGAATTTGGTAACGCTGTTTATCTCAGCAACATGTTGCTACAGGGTTTTGAACATAATGACAATCCAAATCTCTATGAATCAGCACTTCTTGAAACCGGGAACATAATCGCAGGATCGTACCTTAATTCATTATCATCGTTTTTGAGTATGAAAATACTGCATTCTGTACCTGACATCAGCATTGGATACATAAAAGATATACTCGACAGAGGAACAGCCAAGATGGGAAATAAAACCAGTAAAATATTGAATATTGAAACGATGTTCATGGTCTACTCATCTGAAAAAGACGTTGGTGCCGGAACTATCTATGGAGATATGTTTCTTTTATTAGACGAAGAATCACTTGATAAAATGCAAAGTTCAATCTGCAATATGCTGGAATAACTTTGCCTCATAACATAATTAACTTTGACGGTTGAACTCTATGAAAAATATATGGACACAGCATCTTGAACGATCAAATACAGAAGATCGTAACAAAGAAACTACATTCACAAAGATGTTGCATTCCCTTGTAAAAACAGCAACCGATGATTCGGAAGGAACTAGACTATTCATATCAGGAGACATCACATCAGATGATTTATCTTACTCTGTTGAAGAGAAACTGAATGTTGATTCAACGAATGAAGACAGAATGTTGCTAAATAATGAATATATTAATGCTCCATATGCAGCAGAAACTGAGATTACTGTATGGGCCGCAAAAAGCCAGAAAGGACACGAACTTGGAATTAATTCTTTTGACAATGATCACGTGAGACTTATGATGGCGGAAAGTGGACAACTTATTCTCAGGTATGACGTTGCAGGAGAAAGTCCCTTTGAAATGAATGTGAAATCCGAAGAAGAAGCTATGCAGATAATTGATGAGGACAACACAACCACAGAACAGTTGTATCCTGATAATTCTGAGTTGAAATGGATTAAAATAAGCACACTTTAATATATTTTAATGTATTCAATGGTAAAGAATAAAAACTATCACGATAATTAATATATAAATGTTGTAGAAATACAAATTAAGCTTGAGATGATAAAGGAGACCTATAATCATGATGGACATTGCAATATACTCGCTTGTTGATGACATGGTCAGCAAGGCAGGGACAGAAGGTGTCGTTGAATACTGGCTTCGCGTAGGTGAAAGCTACGCTGAGAGGATGGGAAAAGAAGCATATGTAGGATGGCCTGCTTTTAATGTGGCAATGAAAGATGGAAGAACATCCCTTACAGTTGAAGGAGATGTCAATGTTCAGACAGATCTTGCAATCACTGATAAAGACGGGGATGTCATCGGCTATGTATATGCCTTGAAAGTATGCCCCATGGCACCATCTATGGGAAGATACATTTCCAGAATAGGACCTATTCCAGACTCTGACACTGATGTAGCAGATAGTTACAACAACCGTATCAGAGATTCTGCTGTTTCAAATTACTGCATAACCCACCAGAAATTCAGAGAAGTTGCAGCAAACAATATCACTGTTGCAAAACAGGCACTTGAATGCCTGCAACTGGCAAACAAAGGAATGACCGGTGAAGTAAAAATGGTACCTGATAACCTTTCCAGAATCAATGTTGATGAAAGACACATTAAAAGCATACTGCGTAATGCATCCTGTGTCTTTGCCCTCATTGTGAAAGGTAAGAGCGCAGGTGAAGAGATAATTGATTGAGGGTGAACACACATGGCTGAAAACATTGAGTCTAATCCTTTTGTTGATGTATCAGTATTCCTCTTCTTTGAGGATATTTCTGATAAACAGGGTGTAGAAGGTTTTACAAATTATATGGTCGGGCAGGCAGAGTCACTTGCAAAATCAGTTCCTGAAGAGGAATACAAGACATGGGATGACTTCACAAATGCAGTTGTAAATGGTGAATCCGTATTATCATCATTTGAAAGCATCGGACAGATCAGCAAATTTGGATTTGTCACCAATGTATGTCCTTTTTCCAAGGCAATTAGGGAATACATCAAACGTATTGGAAACTTCAATCCAGTACACATGGAAGCAACTGACCACTACAACCACACTATACAGCCTTCTGCTGCACACAGTGCATGTATGATGCACCAGACCTACCGTAAAGAAGTGGCAAAGAGAATCAAGATTGGTGGAAAGCCTTTGCAGTATGCTCAGATAGCAGCTAAAGCATATACCGGAAAGATAGCACTTCCTCCTGAATCATGGAAGAAGGTATTACTGGAAAAAGCAGGAATTTCCGAAACCCAGGGATTCATGGAGATGAGAGAGAACAGCTGCCTTTACCTGCTTTACGTTGAAGAGTAAAAATAATCTAATTGGTTTGGAGTAGGTAGAGTAAGGTTTATACCACTCTAAAACCGATTTATATTGATGCACCCTATAATTATTTTTGTATTTTCACTGCTAATCATTCTGTTCTTTACCGCAAGGTTGAGGATACATCCTTTTTTAGGTCTTATTTTAACATCTGTTTTCACAGGCATTCTTGCAGGTGAAGCATCAACGACCATCGATGCAATTACAACTGGAATGGGTAGGGTATTTTCTCATTTTGCTATAATCATCGCTGCAGGTAGCACAATCGGGATTATACTGCACAGGACAGGTGGGGCAAAACTCATTGCAGCTGATGTCATTACGATATCCAGAAAGCCATTGTTCGGACTTAATATCCTGGGATTTATCTTTGCAGTACCACTCATGTGCTGCATCCTTGCTTATGTAATATTTATTCCTGTGGCAAAAGAAATAAGGATCAAGCAGGATTTTCCAAAAGTACTCACTGCATCAACCCTTGTTTTCGGAACACTGGCATCATACAACCTTGTTTATCCATCGCCGGTGGTCTATTCAGCAGTGACAGAACTTGGAATCAGTAAAAGCGACATATTAATGCCAGGGATTTTGCTTGCATTCATTGTTTCTATGGCGGGCTACTTTTACGCTACAAAGTTCTGCCGTTTTGGAAACAGGGATGAAAACATATTAGAATACAGAATTGATGAAACGGCTTCCAATGACCCGGTTAATTCCGGAAGACTTGCAGCCTACACACCAATCGGATTTTCTGTTGCATTTGTTCTTGCTGACGTATTCACAAATATAGCATTATTTGATGTTCTGGGAGAGCCAAACATGGCCCTGCTCATCGGAGTTATTATGGCTATTTTGTTTGCATACAGACAATACAGTCCTGATGTTGTTAAAGAATGGATTGAAAAAGCTATCAAAAGAAGTGGTGTTGTCATTCTGGATATGTGTGGAGGAGGTGCACTTGGTGCCACCCTTGCCATGACAGGAGCAGGACAGGAAATTGGAAGCCTTCTTTCAGGACTACCTTTGCCTTCAATCCTTGTTCCATTCCTCATTGCCGTTGCCATACAGAGCGTTCAGGGTTCCCGTGTGGTTACCATGCTGGTGGCACCATCAATTGTGATACCTCTTATACCTGTCCTTGGATTACCACCGGTCATTGTGCTCTTTTCCATGGCATCGGGAACGTTCCTTATTTCACATTTCAATGACCCGTTCTTCTGGATATACAAGGATCTGGCTGAACTGGAAACTTCCGAGGTTCTGAGAAGTTATACAATGGGTGGAGTTGTAATGGGGATTACCTGTTTAATGCTGACAGGTATAGCAGATCTGCTATTTTACTGATATCCAGAAAAAAAGCGAATTAATCCAAAAAAGAAATAAAAGGACCGGACAGACCGGTCTTCTATTTTAATACTTAATGATGTGCGTGTTCGTCTTCAGCCTTTTGCTGTTCCCATGATTCATGTGACTCGCTTATTGAAACAAGGCACTTCTTGCAGAGCTGTACTGTGTCTTCCTCAGCACCCTTTGAAAATGAAGGTCTGCTGATTGTGACATCATATAACTGTGCGATAGCACCACATAATTCACATTTACCAGCTGCTCCGCAGCTTGGGGATTCGGCCTGTGCGTCATGGGTTTTCTTTCCGGCATTAAGGCATCCTTCACAAAGTCCCTGCCACATTCCATGTGGATAGGAATGTGCGTACTTTGGTTTTAATACCCTTACAGGAACAACTGTTGGGATTCCAACTCCACAAAGATCACAATCTGTCATTTTACATACCTCCAGGAATCAGTACTTTTGCTGCTTCCATTGCCCAGTAGACAAATGGTTCAGACCAGAAACCAATCACAAGTACACCAATTACTGCAATTATCATTGCAACAGTGTATGGGAACGGTTCAGATATCTTTTCACCGTCAGTTGGAAGGAAGTACATGTATTTGACGATTTTTGCATAGTAGTATAGTGAGATTGCACTGTTAAGTATTGCAATCACTGCAAGCCACACAAATCCTGCCTGGATGGTTGATGAGAACAAAATGAACTTGCTCATGTAACCTGCTGTAAGCGGGATACCTGCCAGTGCAAATACGAACACTGTCAGACAAAGAGCAGTTATTGGCATTCTCTTACCCAATCCTCTGAAGTTATCAATGTGGTCAGGGTCAGTTGAATCCTTGTTCTCTGAAAGTACCATGTATGTAACAGCTGCAGTTGCAATGAAAGCTCCTGCCTTCATGAAACCATGTGACAGTGCATAGAATATACCTCCACCAAGAGCCAGAGGAGTGAGTACCACAAATGCCATTGTGATGTAACCTGCCTGTGCAAGTGAGGAGTATGCAAGCATTCTCTTTACACTTGTCTGGTTAAGAGCTACAACGTTACCGTATGTCATTGTGACAACTGCAAGTATTGCAAAAGCAATCTGCCAGTCTGCCTTAAGGGCAATGAGTGCAACCACGAATACCTTGAGTGCTGCTACGATACCCATCTTCTTTGAACCGGCTGCAAGTAGTGCGGATACTACTGAAGGTGCACCCTGGTATGTGTCAGGTGCCCACATGTGGAATGGTACAAGAGCGATCTTGAAACCAAATCCTGCAATCAGGAGAACCACTGCAACAATTCCCATTGGGCTTGATGCAAGTACAGCTGAGTTGGCTGCGATTCCCGGAATGCTGGTTGTACCTGTTGCCCCGTACAGGTAAGATATACCGAGGAGCATAAGAGCTGCTGAAAGTGAGCCTATGATGAAGTACTTCATGGCAGCTTCCAGTGACTTGGGGTTCTTCTTCTCAAAACCTGCGAGCGCATAAGTTGCAATACTTGCAAGTTCGAATGCAACAAAGAGTACCATGAGATCGTTTGCAGATGCAACGAACATCATACCAATTGTTGCGAATAATCCGAGTGCGAAGAACTCCTCTGTGTGACTGTTGCCTTCAGTGTACTTGATACCTGAAATCGTAAAGAGTAATGCGACCACGAGGAACACTATCTTGAAGAACTGTGACAGGGCATCTATTGATACCGTGTCATTGAATGCTGTTGCTTCGGTCCCCAGACTTGCGACTGTTAAGAACAGGGCAACTATGACACCGAGAGATGCCAGATAACCAAGGATCTTCTTTGAGTCTGTCGGTATGAACAATCCGATTAGTATTACTGCCAGCCCTGTGAGCACAAGGGTAAGTTCAGGTGCAAATAACATCATATCCATTCCTTATACCCCCATGACAGCCATAAGGCTGATTATATGTTCTGAATTCGTCAACATCATATCAAACACCGGGCTTGGATTAAGTCCGAAGTACAGTATAAGTATCGCAATGATCCCCATTGAAAATGTCTGGTAACCATTAATATCAACGACTGTACCGAGTTTCTCATTGAAAACACCAAACATTGCCCTCTGGAGAGCCCACAGGTGATATGCTGCTGTTATTACGATAGCTGACAGTGCAACTATTACGTATGCAGGGAGGTTTATGAAACTTCCTGCAAGCACTGAGACTTCCGCAATGAAACCGGTGAGTCCCGGAAGACCGAGGGATGCCATGAAGGTAAATACCATTATGACTGCCAGTTTTGGCATCTTCTTTGCAAGGCCTCCGAGATCATTGATGATCCTTGTGCCGGTTGTACTGTTGATTACTCCACATGACATGAACATAATACTCATGATAAGTCCGTGTGAGAACTGCTGGAACATTGCTCCGGAAACGGAGAGTGATACCAGACCGGCTGCTCCGAGCGTTACGTATCCCATGTGGCTAATACTGGAGTATGCAACCATTCTCTTGAGGTCCTTCTGTGAGAGTGCAAGGAAGGCACCGTAGAGTATACTTACAGAACCAAGAACTGCCATGATCGTAATCATCAGGTTTGGTGACGCTGTGAATGGCAACATTGGAAGCATGACCTTAAAGAGACCATATCCACCGATCTTGAGCATGACAAAGAGTACACTGCCGGCAGTTGGTGCCTCAGTATATGCATCCGGAAGCCATGAATGAAACGGGAAACTTGGTATCTTGACAATGAAACCAAAGAGCAGTGCAAGGAATATCATATCCTTTGCAATTCCGGATTCAATGTACTGGAACTGGCCAATAAGTGTTGGTATGTCCAATGTAGGAGTTCCTGTCATATCCCATGCTGCGAAATAAAGTCCGAATATACCGAGCAGCATCACAAGAGAAGCTACGTGGGTGTATATGAAGAACTTAATTGCTGCGTGGTGTTTGTTGGGTCCACCCCATATGCTCACCATAAAGAAGAGCGGTATGAGTGTAAGTTCCCAGAATATGTAGAACAGGAAGAAGTCCAGTGATGTGAATACACCAATGACTGCACCTTCTGTTGCGAGTATAAGTGCGTAGAACTTGTTAGGTGATTTTCTCTCGTCGTTCCAGGTGAACATAACGAGCAGTGGAAGGACAATAGCATTGAGAAGTATCAATGGCATTGAGATTCCGTCAACACCGAGGTGGTAGTTAATCCCAAGGGAAGGCACCCACTGTGCAAGTTCCTCGAACTGGTTGTCTGCTATAGTGCTATCGAAGTTAAAGTACATGTATACTGTAAGTAACAGTACGATAACAGTACCCGCAAGGGCAATTGCTCTTGCCTGTTCTTTTGTTTTTGTAAATAACGCAAGTGCTGCAAATATCAGAGGTATCAGCACGACCATAGATAATATCGGCATCATCAGAGTACCTCCATTACCACTTTAACAAGAATAACCAGCAGACTTACTCCGGTTATTACTGCAGTGGCATAGTTCTGTACTTTTCCTGTCTGGAACTGGCGCAGTGATTCACCGGCTTCCAGTGTAAGGTTGCTAAACCAGTTAACCATCCAATCAAATCCTCTGTCAACGGCGCGTCCTGCAAAGGCAAATCCTTCGTAGATGACCTTGACTGAGAAAAAGTTGGTGAACAGAGAGTTCTGGTAGTACCTGTTGTACAGGAGTTTGTAAATTGGGTTGTTTCTTGAAACAAGGCTGTCCATGTTGACAATCTTCAGTCCGTATACAAGGTAAGCAATGACAAGACCTGCAAGTGCTACGATAAGTGGCATCCAGAGTATGAGCATTGGCTCATGTCCTGCATGTTCTGCAAGGTGATAGCCACCAAGTGTTGCAAGGCTTGAAATATCCATGTTCACGAAATTGTTCACAAATGTTTCACTTACAAAAGTGTTGAATGTCTTTGATGTAAGTCCACCGAAGAGCAGTGCGAACAATGCAAGTATTGATAGTGGGATTGTCATTGATGCAGGGGACTCATGACCGCCATAATCTGTACGTGGCTTTCCGTAGAATGTCATGAAGATAAGCCTAAAAATGTACAAGGAAGTCAGCAGAGCTGCAGCAATTGAGAATGCGTATGGTATCCATGATCCGGTTGTTTCCCCGAAAAGGTATGCGCTCGCGATGATCGCATCCTTACTGAAGAAACCACTGGTTCCGATCACTGTTCCAGGAATACCCATTCCAGTGAGTGCCAGGGACGCAATGATCATTGTTGCTGCCGTTATTGGCATTACCTTTGCAACGCCTCCAAGCTGTCTCATATCATGTGTACCTACTGCATGGATTACGCTGCCTGCACACAGGAAAAGAAGAGCCTTGAAGAATGCGTGGTTGATCAGGTGGAATATTGAAAAACCAACTGCTTCAGCACCAACAGCTGCACCTACACCAAGACCAAGCATCATGTAACCGAGCTGGCTGATTGTGGAGTATGCGAGTACACGTTTAAGGTCGTTCATAACGATACCCATTGTTCCTGCAAATAATGCAGTGAATGCACCAAGATATGCTACTACCATGAGTGAACTAGGAGCTGCGATGAACATTGGGAATGTTCTTGCAACCAGATAGACACCGGCTGTAACCATTGTTGCTGCGTGTATGAGAGCTGAAACGGTTGTTGGACCTTCCATTGCATCAGGAAGCCACACATGAAGTGGGAACTGACCTGACTTACCAACAGCACCACCGAAGAACAGGAGTGTTATCAGTGTGATGTGGCTGATTTCCATTCCTAAAATATTTGAATTCAGTGCTGCAAGTTCCGGAATATGAGCAAATATCTCATCGAACCTGAGTATGTAAACACCATCAGGAATGACACCATTGAACATTTTGTAAAGGTCTGCGAATAGGACAACTATTCCTGTAAGGAACATCACGTCACCAATTCTGGTTGTCAGGAAAGCCTTCTTTGCAGCAGATGCTGCGGATGGCTTATGGAACCAGAATCCGATAAGCAGATATGAACAAACACCCACAAGTTCCCAGCAAATAAAGAGCTGGAGGATGTTGTCTGAAAGGATCAGACCAAGCATTGAAGCTGTGAACAATGCTGTTTCGGCAAAGTACCTGGAAGGTGCCTTGTCGTGTGACATGTAACCTGTTGAATAGATGTGGATAAGCAGACTTACTAATGTGACCATTGTAAGCATAACAGCTGCAAGAGGGTCAATAAGTATACCTATGTTGAGCATGGCGAACCAGCTGTATGAATAGTGTACAACTTCTTCAGGGTTTGCAAGCAGGTTCAATGTAATTAATAGTGATATGATAAATGATGTCGCAATAGCTGCTATTGGAATTATGGCACCGCCGGTGGGCAGTTTCTTCCCGAGGAAGAAGGTCAGCACAAAGGCCAGTGCAGGCAGGAGTGGTATTAAGAATGCTAGATTTTCTACTGCCATTTTTACCACCTCAGTATATTAATAGTTTCGAGACTGATTGTGTCCTTCATTCTGTAAATGGACATCAATATAGCAAAGCCGATTGCTGCCTCACAAGCTGCCAGTGCGATTGAGAACAGTGCAAATACCTGTCCTGTAAGGTCACCGTTGTAGCTAGAGAATACTACAAGGTTGAGGTTGGCTGCATTTAGCATCAGTTCTACACACATAAGAACGCGAATACCACTGCGCTGTGTCATCAATCCATAGAGACCTATGGTAAAGATAATTGCTGCAAGAGCAAGGTAAAAGGCGATAGGTATCATTGATTATCATCTCCTTTTGCCATGTAAATGGCGCCCATCAGTGCGGACAACAATACGATTGATAATATTTCGAACGGAACCACGAAATCTGTAAAGATAAGCATTCCTATACCCTCAATATTACTCTGGTCTTCCAGATTCTGAGGAATCTGATCAAGTGATGGCCAGCCTGTAAAAGCAATTGCTACAACCATTACTGACAGGAACAGAAGTGCTACAACCATTCCCAGAATACGTGGTCTGAAGTAGTTATACACAGATGTGATAACATCCATTGCTGTGAATGAGATATTTTTATTCAGCATCTGTACCAAACTCCTTCTTTGTTAACATTACAGCGAACAGGATCAAGACTCCTATTGCACCGATGTATACGAGTACCTGAATAACACCAAGGAACTGTGCATTGAGCAGTATGTAAAGAGCTGCAACAATAAACATTGTAACGACAAGCGCAATGGCTGCCCTTACTACATCCTTAGCCGTTACCACAAACAGTGCGAACACTATCGATGCAAGAGCCAGAATCGCAAAAATGATCATTTCAATTATTGAGCCTATTGTGGTGTCCATCTGCTCACCCCTTCCTCAGCTTCAGCTTCAGCATTAATGTCAACTTCCCTTGCCAGCATATCTGGCGTAAAGAGAAGATCCTCATGGTTCCAGCGAATAACACCTGTCAGATACACCTTTGTGCTCGACAATGCTTCCTTTGGACACTGGTCAATACAAAGACCACAGAACAGACAGTGACCAACATCTATTGCAGGGAACCATCTCTGCTTATCACTCTCTGGATTGATTCGTGCCCTTATGATCTTGATAGCATTGTTGGGACATGTATTGGCACATATTCCACAACCTATACATTTATCTTTATCCAGTTTTTGTAAGCCTCTGAACCTGTCTGAAAGTTTAGTAGCTACTTCCGGGCACATTCTTGTTACTGTGGGGCCGAAATAAATATTTTTAACTGCTGTTATGATATTTTTAATAACCATTCATTCACACCCCCAGCAAGCCAAGTGCAATTACCCATCCAAGATTAAGTAGGGCTAATGGCAAAAGTCTTTTCCAGCTCAGGTCCACTACCTGATCGATCCTGTATCTTGGAACTGCCCATCTTATCATGATAATTGTAAGAATTACCAATGCTACCTTTCCTAAGTAGAAAGCAGTTGGAAGGATAATACCAAGAATAACGTTGGAAGTCAGTGCTGCAGGCAGGTTCCATCCTCCGAGGAACAACAGAACAATAAGCATTGAACCAAGGATAAGGTGGATATATTCTGCGAAGAAACCAAGACCGAATCTCATACCTGTATATTCAGTGATCCATCCGGCAATGAGTTCTTCCTCAGATTCGTTCTGGTCAAAAGGAAGACGACCCATGTCTGCCATAAGAGCAATGAAAAATACAAAGAATCCGATTGGTTGCTTGATTATAAACCAGAGTGGACTCTGTGCCTGGGCTATTTCTATAATATTCAGTGAACCGGCCATGATGGCTACACTTACAATACAGATACCAAGAGGAACCTCATATCCTATCATACGTGCAAAGTTCCTGAAAGCACCAAGAAGAGAATACTTGTTGTTTGAACTGTATGCGATCATGAAAATACCGATAACAGAAATAGCGGAAACAGCTTCAATATAAAGAATACTGATATCCATATCAGTTGCTACTATTGGGTAAGTTTCGCCGTTGATGATAATCGCACCGAAAGGAATTGCTACAAGCATAAGGAAAACAGACCCCATCAGAAGGATAGGTGCTGAAACGAACAGTAATCTGTCAGCATTCTTTGGTATAATATCTTCTTTGGTGAATAGCTTGATGGCATCTGCAACAAGCTGAAGCAATCCATGGAAACCTGTCCTCATCGGACCGTATCTCTGCTGGATATCTGCAGAAAGTTTACGCTCAAACCATACAACAGCCATTGCACCGAGGAAGACGCCACCCATTAAGCACAGGCCAAAAATACCTCTTAAAAGCGGGTTGTAGATTATATCTTCTATCTGAATCATCATAATCACCTGTCAACCTCACTGGTACATGTGTCCATACTTCCGGCAATTGCTACAATATCAGCAACAGTCACACCTTTCAGAAGTGGTGGTAGTGTCTGCAGAGTAGGATACACAGGCCCTCTTATCTTCACACGGTATGGCTTGTCTGAACCATCGGAAACCATATAGAATCCCATTTCTCCTCTTGGGTCTTCAACACGGTGAAAAACCTCTCCGGCAGGAACTCTCATCACAGGCGACCTCTTACCATAGGCCGTACCTTCTGGGAAGAGAGGGCCGGATGGAATCTGGTCAAGACACTGCTCAATAATGTACATGCTTTCGCGCATTTCATCAAGACGTACCTGTATTCTGGCGTAGACATCGCCTGCTTTCTGAGTACATACCTTGAAATCCAGTTTGTCATAAACAAGGTAAGGTTCATCTCTACGGATATCGAAAGCAACACCAGTTGCCCTGAGTGGTGGTCCGGAAACTCCCAGATCCTTTGCGACGTCTGCTGTAAGTACTCCTATACCTACTGTTCTTGCTTTGTAAATAGAATCAGAACTGAACAATTCCTCATACTGATCAATTGCTTTTCTCAGATTCCCAAAGACATATTTAACGTCATCTTTGAACCCATCAGGCAGATCGTCCTTCACACCGCCAAAACGCAGGAAACTATGCGTGATACGTGCGCCGGTAACAGAATCCATAAGAGACATAATATCTTCCCTGTCCCTGATGGTATACATAAACATACTCACAAATCCAACAAAACCTGCATATTCACCCATACCAAGTATGTGACTCTGTAATCTGGAAAACTCTTCCATTATCACACGGATATACTGAGCTCTTTCAGGTACCTCTATACCTGCAAGTTTTTCGACACAACCAACATATGCCTCTTCATTGGTGAGTGCAGCAAGGTAACATATCCTGTCTACAATGGTAATACCCTGAAGATAGGTCTTATTTTCAAGGATCTTTTCAATACCCTTGTGGATATAACCCATTTCAACCTCAGAGTCCACAATGGTCTCACCCCTTAATTTTGCATTAAGCCTAAAAGGACCTGGCATCATAGGATGTTGTGGGCCAAGGTGTACTATCATTTCAGAAGGTCCAACTGTTTCTTCCATAATTTAACCCTCACACTAAATTTTTAGCAGTCTTATTGGGGAAGCCTTCGTAATCTTTACGCAGCGGCCACTCACCAAGCATCTCCTGTGGAAGTACAAGAGGTTTAAGGTTGGGGTGGTTAAGATACTTCACACCAAACAGTTCGTACGTTTCTCTTTCGTACCAATTAGCATTCCAGTAAACAGGCACTACGGATTCTACCACAGGGTTTTCCCTTGGGAGGAGAGCCTTCATGGTAAGAATGACCGGATGGTCGTAGGAGCCTATTATGTATATTACTTCGATCTCATTCCTGTCCGGATAGTCTGCTCCAAATTCGCAGCAGAGATGTCCGAAAGACAGTTCATCCTTGAGGTAGCGGCATACTTCCACTACATTTTGAGGCTTCACCTTGGCAACGATCCTTATGCCAGACTCGATGTTTGAGTCATAGATATCTTCAGGGAACTTGCCGGTGAGCGAAGCCATTATAGAATTAGCGTCCATTGATTCACCTCAATAATCTGTACCTTTGTCTTTCTTTGCGTCAATCTTCTTCTGAAGTTCAACGAATCCCTGAATAAGAGCTTCACATCTTGGAGGACATCCCGGTACGAAAACATCTACAGGGAATATTTCATCAATGTTCTGATGAGTACTGTATGATTCATAGAAAGGACCGCCACTAATTGCGCAGTCTCCAAAGCATATAACCCACTTTGGTGCAGGCATCTGATCCCAGATCCTTTTTAGTGCAGGCAGGTACTTCTTTGTCACATACCCACTGACGATCATGACATCAGCATGTCTTGGAGAGTTACGTGGAATGATACCAAAACGGTCTGTATCATAGTGAGCCATACCGGTAGAAAGAAGTTCCACACCACAGCAACCCATTGCGTTTACCATGAACCACAATGAATTCTTACGACCCCAGTTAAGAACATCCTGAACCTTTGTTTTCTTAATAAAGTCGCTTATGAAATTTGTGTCGGTAAGCACCATACCGGGAACGTCATCATATCCGACGTCCTTGAGTTCTGTGTGTTCGACGTTCTTCTGCTCTATTTCATCCATTTAAGAGCCTCCTTCTTGACTAGGTACACGTAGCCAAACAATACAACAAAAATAAAAACTAACATTTCGACGGTTGCTATTTCAGTAATACCATGTCCTTTGAAGATCGTAGCCCATGGATAAAGGAAAAGGACTTCAATATCAAAGAGAACAAAAGCAATGGCATAAAGATAGTATCCAACATTGAATTGTATTCTGGCACTTCCAATTGGAAGGGAACCAGCTTCATATGTCGTGTACTTCGCTGATGATTTACTCCTCGGACTTAATGATTTCACAAGGAACATAGTCATAGGAGGCATCAATAGTGCCACTATAAGAATGATTGCAACCGGTATGTAACTATTGGCTATGTTACTAATATCGATTATTCCTGACATAAACTATTCTCCTGAAAGTTATAAAGGTAGATAGACTATTTGTATAAAACACCTTCGTGTAAGGTACTAGTACAAATACATCTCAAATATATGCAGATAGATAAACAATATCTGTTGATATATTTTTCAATAGATAGTGTTGGCTAGTAATTGATAATAATTCATTATATTTAAATTGTCTTAATTATGATGTTGAAAGCCCTCAGAGCAAACCAAAAAAAGTAATAAGAAAGAAGCAGGGAAATAAATGAAACGTATTGAAAAGTAAACAAAACAAAAAATTGATAGAAAAGCACCTTTAGACGCTTTTTGGCGAGAAATATTTTTTAATAACAGTATCACACTCTGAGCACGATATAACCATCCAGTCACCAACATCCCTGCGTGTGTATTTCTCAAAAATTGAAGCGTGACACGTAGGACACACATAGTAATCCTTAAAATAATAGTGATAGAAATATGGTGTTGCCCCCAGCCATTCAAGCACTTTCTGCATATGCTCGAAATATCTCTTTTTAGAAGGATGATCACTGCCATTTTCAAGCACGCCTGAAACGCGGGCACTGACGTCCTTTGTATGTTTATCAGATTTCTGTGAGAGTTTTTTATAGTCGGAAATATACTTTGTGGTGTTATTAAGATACTTCAGGTAGGCACCATGCGCCTTTGGCTCACTTTTCCATATAGTTCTGAGGAAATACTCCCCCATGACATCCTCCATAATGTCTGCACAAGTAGTGCAAATACTATATTCTTCAAAAATTTTGAAGTCCTGAAGCTCTCCACAAATATCGCAGGTTTCCATTTGAACACACCCTGGTTACCTGACGGAGCGTGGAATCATTGCCTCACGAGTGAACATAATAGGGAAGATGTTGAGCACTGCAAGCAGATCGCCTTCCCTTATCCTTCCACTTTCCTGACCCAGCAGAAAGGCGGAATTTATAATACGTTCATTGTCAACAGGTTTAGCACCTCCCTTTGCGCCAACCTTAATCAATGAAACAACAGCATGGTGAGAGAAAGTACATGGAAGAGCAACCATGTCAGGGTCCAGATATATCTCTTTTACGTTGACTTTTTTGAATTCACCTGCACGTATTTCCGTATCCTCAGCAGATATCACCATCTCCCACTTTGCACGTGTGGCCATGGTAAACTCGTATGGAGCAGCCTTGACTTGCTTAGATGTCAATTCCCCATTGTCCCTGGAGACGACCTGAATTATTTCTTTCTTCATAAGTCCACCTAAAAATAAGATAGGCCTTTAACTATAAATAAGTACTGCACATCTTTCACGAATAATCATTATATACATATATCCATTATGAATTTTATTTTTTAAGAATTGTACAGCTTTTCTCTTTATGGCATTTAGTAGTAAGGATACTCTGGGAGTCTTTAATACCGTCCATATTTCCAATTACCTGCAGAACATTTTCCTTTAGGGAATGAATGTCAAAGGTCCTTACCTTCAAGAGCATATCATAAGGCTCAAGCAATTCGTATATCTCGAGCACATCTTCAATATTCTTCAGGCGATTTATTATATTGATCCTTTTACTTTGTTCGATATTAACTCCAATAAATGTTGTAACGTTCAGACCAACTTCAGAAGTATCTACTTTAACTGTAAATTCACGGATAATACCTGTTTCACGCATCTTTTCTATTCTTTTATGCACCGTAGATGTTGCCAGATCAAGATATGTTGCAATTTCTGTGCTGTGCATCCTTGAATTTGCGCAAAGGTGTTCTAGTATCGCAAGGTCAACTTTATCCATGTTAATATAATTATGCGTTCATAATAATAAATATTTCCGTATATTTGAGGATATGAATAATATGAGAATATAATCTCAAATAATAACACATAGAAAAACATATTTGAATCAAAAAATCATGAAATTTGGGAGCAATAAGGCTTTTTATTATTGAAAACCTTATACAATGAAATCCGGTGAATATACTATGAAAGTAAACGATAACTGTGTAGGATGCGGCCAATGTACTGCTTTTTGTAAACTTGATGCTATCGAAGTAAGAGGGAAGGCAAATATGACAGCTGCCTGCATAGACTGCAAAACATGTAGCGCATACTGCCCGGTTAAAGCAATAGAGGCATAGGATGAAAGCAATAATTATCGGATCAGGACTGGGAGGGTTGTTGAGCGCAGCTAAACTTTCACAATCAGGATATGAAGTAGATGTATTTGAACGCCTGCCTATAGTAGGTGGAAGATTTACAAATATCCCATACAAAGGCTTTCAGCTGAGCACCGGCGCATTACATATGCTTCCACATGGACCCACCGGACCCCTTGCACAGCTTCTCGAAGAAATCGGAGTAAATGTGGAAATAGTTCGTAGAAAACCCAATGTAGTTATAAGAATTCCCAGAAAAAGAGGAGATACCGATTACAAATATGGTCACAAGGATATTCTCTTTGAGGATTTCAGGACTCAGTTCTCACTACTTAATCGTATCAAGCTTATTTACTACATAGTAAGCACTCGTAAAAATCCGCCAACTGGACAGTCCTTTGAACAGTGGTGCAGAAAACATCTGGATCAGGACTGGACATATCGCCTCTCTGATGCATTCTTCGGATGGGCACTCAGCCTGAAGGCTGCAGATGTACCTGTAGAAGAAGGTTTTGCAATTATAGAAAACCTCTACCACTATGGAGGACCCGGCGTCCCCATGGGCGGCTGCAAAGGCATCACAAATGCTCTGGTAAATGTGATAAGATCCAACGGGGGAATAATTCATACTTCATCCGAGGTCAGCAGCCTTATTACAGAAGATGGGAAAGTTACAGGTGTTATTGCTGAAGGGAAAGAATACAACACAGATATTGTCCTCAGCGACATTGGACATCCTGCCACATCTAAAATGATCGGTGAGGAAACAGGCATTCTAGGAATGGATAAATACGCACATAACGCAGCCGAACTTAAACCTTCTGCAGGAATAAAAATATGCCTGTCTTCAGATAAAACGCTTATTGGGCATGGAGGAGTGCTGCTCACACCTTATGCAAAAAGAGTGAACGGAATCAATGAGGTTACAAATGTTGACCCAAGCCTGGCTCCGGAAGGAAAACACCTTACAATGGCTCATCAATGTGTTCACTGGAACGACATGGACAATCTTGAAAAAGAGATACAACTCGGACTTGAGGACCTTATGGATATTTTTGCAGGAAAAGAATATGAAGTACTTCTGATACAGTCATATTCAAACGATTGGCCTGTCAACAGATCACCCTCCGGTGCAGACCTTAAAAATAAAACACCAATACCAAACCTATATGTAGTAGGAGATGGAGCAAAAGGTAAGGGTGGTATAGAAGTGGAAGGAATTGCACTTGGAGTTAAGAACTCTATGCAAGATCTTTTGATAAAGTAGACTATATAATAAACATAAGTGAATAAACTTATGTAATTGCTGATTTATCAAGGAATTAATAATGGATAATTTTGTCACATTCTGTAGAAATGTTTTTGTGCCAGTAACAAACGTCTGCCGGAATAACTGCGGATATTGCACATTCAGACGAGACCCTGAAGATTCGCAGGCAAAGCTCATGAAGAGAGAGGAGATTACCCCCATCCTGGAGCAAGGAAAAAAAGCAGGATGTACAGAAGTCCTTTTTACTTTTGGAGAATATGCCGAAGAAGTGCCGCAATATAAGGAGTGGCTCACAGAAATTGGCTATTCCAATACTATAGACTATATTTGCGAACTCTGCAAAATTGCTATCGATATCGGACTTCTGCCACATACTAATGCAGGTGTACTAAACTACACTGAAATGGAAGAACTAAAACCTTTGAATGCCAGCATGGGCCTTATGCTGGAAACAACTGCAAATCTTGCCGCACATGAAGGATCACCGGGAAAGGTGCCATCTACAAGGATAAAGACAATACGTTATGCAGGGGACTTGCAAATACCTTTTACAACAGGACTGCTTATTGGCATCGGTGAAAATCTGGACGATAGGATAAATTCCCTGCTCTCTATTGCAGATTTACATGAAGAATACGGACACATCCAGGAAGTGATCATACAGAACTTCACGCCAAAGCCGGATACTCTCATGGCAGATATGCCTTCACCTACCGAAGAAGAAATGATGCAGACAATCCTGATAGCAAGGGAAATACTCCCCGATGACATTGCAATCCAGGTTGCACCTAATCTTATTGATCCGTATCTTTTGATACAGTGTGGTGCCAATGACCTTGGAGGAGTTTCGCCCACAACAATAGACTGGATAAATCCGGAAAAAGAATGGCCCAGCGTTTCAGGACTGAAAGAAATGGTACGCGAAATGACGCTGAAGGAAAGGTTGCCAATATATCCGCAATATATAAAGAAAGGTTGGTACAGCGATACTCTAAAAAATCTGATAGATAGCTTAGCAGATGAAGACGGGTATCGTAAATAATTTACGATGGGCACACGTTTTAAATAGGAATGACATGTATCGGAGGAAAATATGGACCCTACTAATATCCCAGAGGAGATCATAGAACGTGCCTACGAAGGTAAGATCACAAAGGAAGACGCTCTCTTTCTGCTGGAAATACCTCCGTTCAAGCTTTTTGAACTTGCCGACAGGTTGCGCTATGAAACAGTAGGAGATACTGTAACCTACGTGGTTAATCGTAACATTAATTTTACAAATCGCTGCATTGGAACCTGTGGTTTCTGTGCATTCAAGGATAATACAGGCTACATATTAGATATCCCGCAGATACTTGAAAAAGTGAAAGAAGCGGAAAGCCTTGGAGCCACAGAAGTCTGTATTCAGGGAGGATTACTCCCGGATGTAAACATCGACTTTTACACAGGCATAATAAAAGCAGTAAAAACTGAGTTTCCACACATCCACACACATGCATTTTCACCCATGGAAGTATACCATGCTGCAAAGAAAAGCGGAATAACTGTTGGTGAAGCCCTTATGTGCCTAAAGGAAGCAGGCCTTGACACAATGCCAGGAACGGCTGCTGAGATCCTCTCCGACAGGGTCAGAGATATAATCTGCCCCAACAAGCTCAAAACTAGCGAATGGATAGATGTTATTAGCCAGGCACACCAGGCAGGAATTAACACCACAGCAACAATCATGTATGGGCATATTGAAACCATCGAGGAACGTATCGACCACATAATGCTCATCAGGGACATTCAGAAAAAGACAGGCGGGTTCCTTGAATTTGTACCATTGACCTTTATGCCATACAATAACAAAATTGGTGACGAAATGATAAAGGTCGGAAAATATGCCACACCTGGCATACAGGATCTGCAATTGTATGCACTTGCACGCATAATACTTAACACACACATAGAGAACATTCAGGCAAGCTGGGTTAAACTTGGAAAGAAACTCGCACAAGTTGCACTATTCTGCGGTGTCAATGACCTTGGCGGGACACTTATGGAAGAAAAGATATCCAGTTCAGCCGGTTCAACAAATGGCCAGTTCATGTCCGCACAGGAACTTGAATGGTTCATCAATTCATCAGGAAGGAAACCACTTCAGAGGAACACCACGTATAAACCAATCCTCAGCGGCATCCATGAACAAATGAAACTCAAAATTGCCTGAGGAAAGAATGGGTTCTACTATTACTGACGATATTATTGAAAGTGCATACAAGGGAGAAATCTGCAAAGATGAAGCAATTTTCTTAATGAATGCAAATCCCTTTGAACTTTTCACTCTTGCAAATGATCTGCGTTATGATGCAGTAGGAGATGATGTCACATATGTTGTTAACCGTAACATCTACCTCACAAACATGTGTGCAGGAAACTGTGGATTTTGTGCCTTCAAAGATAATAAAGGTTACATTCTTTCTACAGAGGATGTAATTAAAGAAGTTGACAAAGCGCAAAATGCAGGAGCCATAGAGGTATGTGTCCAGGGAGGCTACATCCCCCAGCTCAACATGGATTACTATACTGAGATATTTGATGCCATAAGCTCCAATTATCCTGCAATGAACATACATGCACTTTCCCCCATGGAAGTATTTTATGCTGCTGGCATGGATAATATTCCACTGGATGAAGCTTTCAGCACATTGAAGGAATGTGGTGTAGGCACTTTAACCGGAACATCTGCAGAGATACTTGTGGACCGTGTCCGAGAAATAATATGCCCCGGAAAACTGACAAGGCAACAGTGGATAGACACAATTGAAGCTTCACATAATACAGGCCTTAGGACAAACTCAACTATAATGTACGGTCATGTTGAAACGGTTGAGGAAAGACTGGAACACATCTTTACTATTCGCGACATACAGCAGCGAACAGGCGGATTCACCGAACTCATACCAATGCCTTTTATGCCGTATAATAACAGGATCGGAGAAGAAATGATGCAAGGTGGAAAATTCATGACCACAGGTATTGATGATCTCCAGTTGCAGGCCTTATCAAGAATAATATTACATAAACACATAGATAATATACAGGCACCCTGGGTGAAGCTTGGAAAGAAGCTGGCACAGGTTGCATTGTTCTGCGGAGCTAATGACCTTGGTGGAACTCTTATGGAAGACAAAATAACAGTTGCTTCTGGAGGAACAAATGGAGAACATACTCCTGCAAGCGAGATTGAATGGATAATAAACCAATCAAGCAGAACACCAAAACAGAGAAATGCACTTTACGAGGCAGTATAATGAAGGCATTGATCCCTTATAAAAAGAAAAACGC
Source organism: Methanolobus sp. (assembly GCF_016278385.1). Taxonomy (GTDB): domain Archaea; phylum Halobacteriota; class Methanosarcinia; order Methanosarcinales; family Methanosarcinaceae; genus Methanolobus. The sequence goes on along the minus strand of NZ_JADQBY010000020.1, from coordinate 61,212 downwards.
CAAGTCAAGGCTTTCACCCGCACTTACGCTTGAAGAACGGGAAGAATTTGTAGAACTCATGCTAAGAGACGTTGTCAGTAGTCTCCAGGAAGCAGGAGTTAAGGAGATTGACATACTTACAACTCCAGACAACGGCGTACCAAAGGATCTTCAAGCAACGGTCGTGCTTAACGAACATGATCTTAATGAAGCTATTAATGAATACCTTAGCCATGAACAGAAACCCATATTGATAATTATGGCAGATCTCCCACTTGTTAGAGCAGAACACATAAAGGAAATAATATCCAAAACAGAAGATGTCGTGATTGTCCCGGGGAAAGGAGGAGGTACCAACATTATTTTTGTAAAAGATCCTTCCAATTTCCACGTAAAATATTATGGCTCCAGTTTCCTTAACCACTGCAATATAGCAAATGATCGGAAATGTTCAGTATATGTTTATGATTCTTTTCTATTAAGTACGGATATAGATGAGCCTCATGACCTTGTAGAAATAATACTTCATGGACATGGGAATTCCCGGGAATACGTAACAGAAAGATTTGACATGGAAACGGGCATGGCAAGAGCGAAAATTGCTTATTCAGATGCATAAATCACATATAGTGCTTATGCCATAATGGCTCCCTTAGTAATGTTATTCTAATTTAAGCATCAGAAAGATATATTTCCTCTTAAACTATTATGGACAAAATATACAAATTATATAGGTGATAATTGTGACCATCAACGTAAACAAGTTTAAATGCGGATATTGCGGCGCATGCGTAAGTGTATGTCCAACTAGCGCACTTGAATTGGTCGAAACCTGGATAGAAGTCGATGAAAAATGTACTTCTTGTGGCATTTGCGCAAAGATATGTCCGGTTGGAGCTATTGAGGTGAAAAAGTGAAGAGCGAGTACGATGTCGTGGTTATAGGTGCCGGTCCTGCTGGTTCGATTGCAGCAAAAACTGCTGCTGAGAAAGGTCTTAACGTCCTCATGATAGAAAAAAGGCAGGAGATAGGCGATCCTGTCAGATGTGCAGAAGGAGTCAGTAAGATATGGCTAAGAAAGCACATAGAGCCTGACTACCGATGGATATGTGCAGATCTAAAAGGATCCCGCATATTCGCACCAGACGGCACAATGATAGAAATGGCTGAAGAGATTGCCGGAGGAGAAGTAGGATACGTCCTTGAACGCAAGCTCTTTGACAGGGCGCTGGCATATGAAAGTGCAAAGGCCGGTGCAGAAGTAATGGTTAAAACCAGAGCTACTGACCTCATTATTGAAAATGGTTTTGTAAAAGGTGTTAAGGTTATGCACCTTGGAGAAGCATATGACATCCGTGCAAAAATTGTTATAGGTGCAGACGGTGTAGAATCAAAAATTGGCAGATGGGCAGGAATTAATACATCCCTTAAACCGGCAGACCTTGAAACCTGTGCCCAGTACCTTATGAGTGGAACAGGAGTCGATCAGAACTATTGTCATTTCTACCTTGGAAATGAAATAGCACCAGCAGGTTACATTTGGGTATTCCCAAAGGGCAGGGATATTGCAAATGTGGGAATTGGAATTCTGGGAAGTAAATCAGGTGAAAAACATGCCATTGATTACCTTAATGATTTCGTGCAAAAACATTATCCTGATGCCAGCATTCTGGAAATTGACGTTGGAGGCGTACCAGTCAGTGGTTCTATTAAAAAGACAATTGTCAATGGACTTATGCTTGTAGGAGATGCAGCCAGACAATCAGACCCAATAACCGGTGGAGGTATTATTAACGCAATGGAAGCCGGAAAGATAGCAGGAGAAGTTGCATATAATGCAATCACCAAAGGTGATGTTTCAACAAAAGCTCTTCAGGAATACGAAGACAGATGGCGTGGATCAATAGGATATGAGATAAATAATAGTCTGATAGTCAAAGAGACATTTACCGATTTCACAGATAACGAAATAAATTCCCTAGCACACTCACTGGAAGGAGTAAACTTTACCAGTATGAGTCTTCTTGACCTTTTGTATGCACTTTTTAGAGCAAACAAGAAACTCCTGTGGGACCTGAGAGTACTTTTCAAGAATGTTGTTAAGTACGAACTTGACTTTGAACGTTGATAAAGTGATTTGATTTATCACTTTATTCTCTTTTTCCACTTCTTTTTTTATGCCTGATTTTCTGCATGCGATTTTTTAACTTCTGTCACAGAGATTAGCATGGCGGAATCTATGGAATATGATATGGGTAAAAGAAAACCTATGATTAATGAAATTGAGGAAATGGAATACTACACTTTAATGAGCTATTTAGGAGTACCTTATTTTCATATAGGAGGACCCCTAGCAACAGAGAAACTTGCAGAATTATGCCACATAGACAAAAACAGCAAGATACTGATGGTTGGATGTGGAAGCGGATTCAGTGCCTGCTACCTGGCAAAAAGAAAAGGAGGTCATGTGGTAGGAATAGATATTGCAAGCACATCTGTGGAGAATGCACGACAGAAACCGTTGAAAAAAATATATAGGAACTGACAGAATTCATAACAGGTGATGCTTAAAATCTTCCTTTCAGAGAATCTTCATTTGATGTTGTAATTACCGAATTTGTATCACTATTCCTTGATAAGAGCCGGGCTTTCAATGAGTTCAGATGTTTGCTAAACACAGGAGGATATACAGGCATAAATGAAATGTACAGAGATAAAAAGATAGAACCTCATCTTAAATCAAAGATAGATGAAGCTGAAACATCTCCACAGAAGTGACTGGATTGACTTTCCAGATGAACACACCGGAAGAATGGCAACATTATTTTTAGAATGCCGAGTTTACAGATATAAGACTCCATGAGCACCGCCCGTTTCAAGGTTTCAAAGACATATTTGCCAGCTTTAAAGCCATAGGCGGTGCTCTGGATACTACAGGCCTAATAGGAAAATGCTGAAATACATAATCATGAGTAAAAAAATAAGAATACGATTTTTGAGGCTCGATAAAGGAAAACGAATATTGTTTAACAGCAGGAAAACAAGAAAACATGTAGTTTATGTCTTGGAACGGCAAGAAAAACATAAACTAAATGGATATCAGCGTTTCCAGAATTCAGGAGTAAAAAGCACTATAACCGTAAATACTTCAAGCCTACCAATCCACATATTTGCTATAAGTAACAGTTTTCCCAGAAATGGCACTCCATCAAAACTTGCCATTGGACCGACAACACCAAACCCAGGGCCAATGTTGCCAAGTGTAGCTATGGAAGATGTAATAGAACTTATAAGATCCATGCCCATAAGTGAAAGAAGGCCAGCAGATATGGCGAATATCATAATGTAAATGACAACAAAAGAAACAATTGCCTGCATTACATCATCAGGAACTGCCTTGTTGTTGAATTTTATTGGCTTTACAGCCTTTGGGTGTATGGATTTGAATAAAGCACGCTTAGCATATTTGAAGAGTAAAAGTACTCTTACTACTTTAATACCACCTGAAGTTGAGCCAGCACATCCGCCTATAAACATTACAGCCAGCAACACCACTTTTGCAGAATCTGTCCACAGGTTAAAGTCCACTGTTGCAAAGCCGGTGGTAGTAGTTATGGAAACTACCTGGAAAACTGCGTACCTGAAAGAAGTTAAAATTGTTTCGCCCATATAAGTCCAGAGGCTTAGTGTCAGTATAAGTGTTGCAATAATAACAACAAGTGAATAGAATTTGAATTCATCATCCTTTAGAAGACTGGAACGGTCAGTGTACAAGGTCCTATAGTGAAGCGCGAAATTGGCCCCTGCAATAAACATAAAGAGAGTGATAATTCCCTCAATCAGAGGACTGTTAAATGCAGCTATGCTTTGAGCATATGGAGAAAAGCCACCACACGCCATTGTTGTAAAAGTATGAGTGACAGCATCATACAAAGACATTTTAGCCAGCAACAGAGCCACAACCTCTGCAAGAGAAATAAAGAAATAGACCAACCACAAAATCTTTGCCGTTTCCCTTATCCTGGGTTTAAGCTTATCTTCGGTAGGACCTGGAGCCTCTGCCCTGAACAACTGTCGACCGGCAACCCCGAGTTTTGGAAGAATAGCAATAAAAAGCATGATGATACCCATTCCACCTATCCACTGAGTCATACTGCGCCAGAATAATATGCTCCTTGAATGGGCTTCTATATCCAGCAGAACAGTAGCTCCGGTTGTTGTAAAACCGGACATTGACTCAAAAACAGCATTTATAGGAGAGATCCCATCCAGCATAAAAGGAATTGAGCCAAAGACGGCAGCAGCAAGCCATCCAAAAGCAACGATGGCAAATCCTTCCCTTATCTTCCATTCATCCGAAGCTCCATAGCGTTTTAAAAAAAGAGTACCGATACCACCGGTGACAAGGACTGCTACTAAAAACGGATATAAAGAATCACCATAGTAAAAAGCTACAAGTAAAGGAACTATCATTATAAGTCCCAGAAACCTTAAAAGACCGCCAAGAACATTTAAAATAACACCATAATTCAAATGTATACCCCCTAAAATGACTGTTATTTAAACAGTCTTTCAACCTCTGCATTTGCGGATTGCAAGGCGAACACAACTACCCTGTCACCCTCCTCGATAACATACTCGCCCCGAGGAACTACAGTATTGCCTTTGTGAACCACCATACTGACAATAGCACCGGCAGGGAACTTCACATTTTTCAGAGGATTTCCTACTATTTTTGATTTCTTAGAAGTGGTGTACTCAATGATCTCTGCCTGCTCGCCTTCAATAGTAGTGATGGATTCTATCCCCTGTCCGAAAGTAAGTTTCAGGACTTCATTAATAGTCGCCTGTCTTGGACTTACAGCACTGTCAACACCAACCATCTCAAAAAGGGAGACATATTCTGCTCGGTCTGATCTTGCTATGACTTTTTTCACACCGAGCTGTTTGGCGAGCAAAGCACACAAGAGATTCTTTTCATCACTATTGGTCACTGATATGACCACGTCCATTTCAGAAACCCCTTCTTCCTTTAAGAGGCTAAGATCAGTACCATCACCATGAAGAACAAGAACCTCAGGAAGCTCTTGGGCAATGATAGCAGATCTTTCTTTATCAGACTCGATTATCTTCAGGTCAAAATCACTCTTTGCAACCATTTTTGCAAGATAGAAGCCTACAACTCCGCCACCAATTATCATGACTTTGCTTCTTTTTCCTTCTTTTTCACCGAAGAGATCACGCACTTCTTTCATAGAAGCAGGTTTTCCAATGACAACTATGTGGTCATTGCCTTCTATCATATCCTCACCATGTGGAATTATGACCTCTGCATTCCTGAAAAGAGCACTGACGATACAACAGTTTGCAAGATGGAGTTCCTGCATCTGTTTACCTACAAGAGAATGGTCATCTGGAACTACGAATTCCATCATCTCAACTTTGCCATCAGCAAAGTACTCAGCATCAATAGCAGAAGGAATTGCAAGTATCTTTGCAACCTCAGAAGCAAGAGACAGTTCAGGGCATACCATGATATCTATGCCTATCTGGGGTCTCTTGGCTACAGGTTTATCAATATAATCAGGATTACTAACCCTTGCTACGGTCTTCAACTTATCTTTATCTTTGACAATGAGTTTGGAAGCCATGCAGGCAACTATATTCACCTCATCAGACCCGGTCACAGCTACCAACAGGTCGGCTCGCTCCAAAAGATCATGGAGAATTGACACATTTGCACCATTGCCCTGCATAACATGAACATCGAGTTCATCGGCACGTGCACATGCACTTTCACTCTTGTCTACAACAACAACATCATTTGTCTTGTAAAGAGCTTTAGCAATATGATAACCAACTTCACCAGCACCAATTATTACGATTTTCATAATATACCTACAAAACATCATGAACAGGATATTTTAATGAAACTGAAAGCAAAACCGCATAATGTCCTTATTGGTTTTTAAATCTTACCATATGAGTGAAGCAACTATATAAATAACTGTCCAAAAAAGAGGTGAAAAGGATAAGATTGAAGCCGGGTAAGTTAGAAAAGCAACTATATCCCGGCCTCAAAAGCGCCTTTCATCTTCCCAAAGATGCCTTTGCCACCTTTTGGATTTTTAGCATCAGAACCACTTTCGAGCTCCTGAAACTTATTGAGAAGATCTTTTTGCTCCCCGGTAAGCTTTGTAGGCGTTCTGATAATAATTTTGACAAGTTGGTCCCCATGTGAATTCCCATGAAGGTGAGGCATACCCTTTCCCTTCAGACGTAGGATGGAATGTGTTTGAGTTCCGGGTTTAATGCTCATTTTAACTTTACCATGGAGTGTAGGAACCATTACATCTCCTCCAAGTGCAGCCATTGAGAAAGATATAGGCTGTTCGTAAAGAATATCGTCACCAACACGCTGGAACTTGTCATGAGGCTCTACATGGATGACCACATAGAGATCACCTGATGGTGCACCTGGACTTCCTTCTTCGCCTTCACCACGTACTTTCAGACGAAGTCCATTATCAGTACCTTTTGGCACTTTAACAGATATCTTGCGAACCTTCTTCATCTTGCCTGTACCCTTACAGGCAGGACATGGTTCCTCGATAACATTACCACGTCCATGACATGCATTACATGTACTGGTTGACATGAATCTTCCAAATGGAGTATTGCGTGCCTGGGTAACCTGTCCCGAACCATGACATGTTGAACAGGTTTTTGGGCTTGTTCCTGCTTTTGCACCGGTTCCACCACATGCCTCACAATTCTCAGCACGCGGAATATTAAGAGTGGTTTCCACTCCTTCAGCTGCCTGTTCAAGAGTTATTCCAAGGTCATAGCGGAGGTCAGAACCTCTTGCCGGACCCTGTCTTCTTTGCCCGCCACCAAAACCACCAAAGCCACCACCGAATATGTTTCCAAGTATGTCCCCAAGGTCATCAAAGCCACCGAAATCAGCTCCTCTGAAGATATCCTCCTGGCTGTAACGACCATCAATACCTGCATGACCAAATCTATCGTACTGCTCCCTCTTCTCAGTGTCAGAAAGAACAGCATACGCCTCTGATATTTCCTTGAACTTCGCTTCAGCATCCTCTTCCTTATTCTTGTCAGGATGATATTGCATTGCAAGCTTTCTGTAAGCTTTCTTTATCTCGGACTCAGTGGCATCCTTGGATAAGCCTAATATTTCGTAATAATCACGTGTTGTGGACATGGATGATTCCTGTTGTAATGTATGATGTTTATCGGATTAAAACTAAAGCTAGTAAGATACTTCAATATTAAAGTATCTTACCGCATTTATCCATGTTCTACTTACTTGTCGTCATCAACTACTTCGTAGTCTGCATCCACAATGGTTTCGTCGCCCGAATCATCTGATGAAGCTGGTTCTTCACCAGTAGATGCTGCAGCTGCAGCTTCTTCCTGGGCCTTCTGGTACATTGCAGCGGATACATCATAGATAGCTGTCTGAAGAACTTCGGCCTTTGCCTTAATATCTTCGAGATCATCACCTTCAAGAGCAGCCTTCAGATCAGAGACTGCAGCTTCAACCTTTGACTTCTGCTCATCGGTTGCTATTTCATCTGCTTCCTTGATGGTCTTTTCAGCTGCATTTACAAGAGATTCAGCCGTGTTCTTGACCTCAACCTCTTCCTTACGCTTCTTGTCCTCTTCAGCATGCATTTCCGCATCCTTCACCATCTGGTCAATTTCCTCATCGGAAAGACCACCTGGTTTCTGGATAGAGATGGACTGCTCCTTACCTGTTCCTTTATCAGTTGCAGTGACATGCAAGATTCCATTTGCATCAATGTCAAATGTAACCTCTATTTGTGGGAGTCCTCTTGGTGCTGGTGGAATACCGTCAAGAGTGAATCTTCCGAGAGTCTTGTTACCAGATGCAATACCTCTTTCACCCTGAAGTACATGTATCTCCACAGATGGCTGGCTGTCAGCTGCAGTAGAGAATATCTGACTTTTCTTTGTTGGAATGGTTGTGTTCCTTTCAATAAGAGGTGTTGATACGCCTCCAAGGGTTTCGATACCGAGTGTAAGTGGTGTAACGTCAAGCAGAAGCACATCATGGACCTCACCTCCAAGGACACCTGCCTGTATCGCTGCACCAACTGCTACAGCTTCATCAGGATTTATGTTCTTATATGGATCCTTTCCTGTTGCTTTCTTTACTAGTTCTCCCACAGCAGGCATCCTTGTGGAACCCCCTACAAGAAGAACCCTGTCAAGATCATTTGAACTTACCTTTGCATCTTTCATTGCCTGGTTAACAGCCACCATTGTCTTATCAAGCAGGTCAGCAGTCATCTTTTCAAACTGCGCCCTTGTAAGATCAATGTCAATATGCTTTGGCTGGCCGTTAGCATCTGCTGTGATGAACGGAAGGTTGATGTTAGTGGAAGTTACACCTGAAAGTTCGACCTTTGCCTTCTCAGCAGCATCCTTTAGACGCTGAAGAGCTGCCTTATCCTTGGAAAGATCAATACCTTCGTTCTTTCTGAATTCCTCGAAAAGATAATCTACAATTCTCTGGTCAAAGTCATCGCCACCCAGATGTGTGTCACCGGCAGTTGAGAGTACCTCAAAAACACCCCCTCCAAGCTCAAGGATAGATACATCAAAGGTACCGCCTCCGAGATCATAGATGAGTATTTTATGGTCTTCATCATCCCTGTCAAGACCATATGCAAGAGAGGCCGCGGTAGGCTCATTGATAATCCTCATTACGTCAAGACCGGCAATTGTACCGGCATCCTTTGTAGCTTGTCTCTGTGAGTCATTAAAGTATGCAGGAACAGTGATTACCGCCTGTGTGATGGTTTCTCCAAGGTATGATTCTGCATCTTCCTTCAACTTGCGCAAGATCATTGCAGATATCTCCTGAGGAGAATATTCCTTGCCATTGAGAGTTACATTATAATTAGACTCGCCGATGTGCCTTTTGATAGAGCTTACACTGTTCTCGGAGTTGGTGATAAGCTGCCTCTTTGCAACCTGACCTACAAGTTTCTCACCCTTCTTTGAGAAACCTACAACAGAAGGTGTTGTTCTCCCTCCTTCTGCGTTAGGAATAATTGTAGGTTCCCCACCTTCGATCACAGCCATACAGGAGTTTGTAGTTCCCAGATCAATTCCCAATATTTTTCCCATCTTTATTACCTCTTATATGAATTAGTGTAGTATGTAATTAGTTATTATACGTCATTTATATTGAAGATATCCTTCTACAAGCGCAAAAAGCATTGTAATTCTTGCGTGCTAGTTCTCAGGTTTCTTTGAAACGGTTACCATTGCAGGTCTTATGACCTTTGTATGCAGGTAATACCCTGGCTTGCAGACATCCACAACTGTGTTTTCGTCGTGTTCAGGATGTTCCACATGCATCATCGCTTCGTGAAGGAATGGATCAAATTCAGTGCCTTCACACTCGATTTTTTGCAGGCCTTCCTTTTCAAGTATCCCTGTAAACTGTTTGAAGACCATTTCAACGCCTGTGATCACAGACGATATATCATCGGTCTGTCTTGCAGATTCCAGTGCACGTTCGAAATTATCATAGACCTCTAGAAGTTCTATAATAATCTGCTCAACTGCAAATTTACGATACTCTTCTTTTTCCCGAGAACTTCGTTTCCGGAAATTATCAAATTCTGCAGTAAGACGTAAAAGTTTGTCCCGAAGCTCTACAGCCTCGTCCTTCACAGGAGATTCTGTGACTACCTCTTCGTCAACTGGTTTTGAATCTAAATCTTCACAAATCTCTGGTCCATCAGCCATTATAGATATCTCCGCATTTTCTATGCGCGGTAATGTGCATTCAGTTTAGTGATTGTTTGATGTTCTATAAAAAGCTTTTGCACCTTGACCTTGTTTTACAAGAAATAAGTTAACAAAAAAGAAATCGAATCCATCTACATCACAAACATGGCTTTTCAAAAAGCACCCTTTAACTTATGCTGTAAAACACGAATCAAAAACATACTTGCAATCATACACACCGCAAGTGCAGAAATGACTTGCTCCCATCCAAGAACTGAGATACCGCCTTCAACCGCATATTTTACACCGCTGAAAAATGCTGTTGTTGAGAAAGTTGCCACTAAAGAAACTATTGCACCGCCCGCAAGAGAACCCATATAATCTGCACCTCGCGATTCAAAATAGACTGAACCTGCTATAAAAATCACCGCAAAAATAAGAAGCATTGCGGGCATTGGAACGTCCAGACCACTTGTTACCATGTTCATTAAACCAAAAGCTACACCTACCATAAAGACTGCCATTGTAGTAGAAACTACCAGTGCCTGCACAAATGGGTTTTCAGTATTTACATCCATATTCATCCCAGTCCTCTATCAGTAATCATAGTATATAGTTATTGTTAATATATAGATATGAACTATATATTACTAAACTAATTATCTCGCTTCCAAACCCAAACATCCCAGTGAAATGCATCAGTACTCAAATAAATAGAATCATCAATCCTCACTTTTCGCAGAACACATGAAAAATGAAGAAAAAACCGGATGAAATGAAGAATATCATCGAACATATTAAAACATAGAATTGTTAAAAAATAGAGAAACAGCGATAAATGATATTATATCGCTTAAGTTTGAATTGCCTGCATACTGGTCATACAACCACATTGCGGACAATAATAAAAGAGGTTCATGCCTAATGTTAGTCTTTTCAACGATTTTCTGCAACGTACACATAATCTTTGTGTTTTGTTTTCCATTTTTTAACCCTCACTCATAAAGCATTACTGATTCCTCATACAACATCAGGGATTCCATCCTTACGGTGTTTAGCTTTGTCCAGTACCCACATATTTTGCAAATCTGTACACTCATTACATCAGCATGGAATTCACCATGACATTCCGGACACTTATTTAATGACCCCATTTTTTATACCCCGTTATTAAGACTCAAAATCATATTGAGCTTTTTTACCACAAACCGGATGGAAAACGGCAGGACGAATCAGAACCATCCTGCCTCTTTGTAGTCTACCCTTTCGTACCACCTACAAAAAATGTAGATTTCCCACCATTGTTTGCCCTTTTATGCAATTCCACCCCAATGGCCTTGCATTTGTTTAGATGGTATCTCCTCATGGATGATACCATTTTCTTTAACCCCACTCACTGTTGAGAAACTCCCAGTCCCCAACCCGCAGATGTTTTCGATTGAAACTGACTGTGTTCAATCGACATTAGTCAAATTAGTAATAGTGATATATAACATAAATCCAGTAAAAATTACGATGTTGTATCAAATTATAAAGCCGTTATAATTTCAAAAAGCATTATCAAGAAACCATTAGATAAGTAATTTGAAGAACTGTAGGTATTATATACGATACAAAACTCATATATAAAGGATTTCATCTGGAATTAATTCCCATCATACATAAATACCCATCTACAACCATACATATAATAGCAAAGGATATATCGAATAATGCAGTTGCATCCAACATGAAAATACTGCTTGCTGAATATGCAATGGGAATAGGACTGGGAGGCACACTGTTACTGGAAGGGAGAGCTATGCTTAGCACTCTTGCTGACAGTTTCACCCAACTTGGACATGAAGTTACATACCTCACTGCAGGAAGCAAGCTCAAAAACGGAACTGCTATCATATCTGATAAGAATACGTTTGAATCAACACTTGAAAACGCGGCAAAGAATAATGATGCAGGTCTTGTTATCGGGCCTGATGAACTTCTCGGAAACCTGACAGAGATTGTGGAATCATGCACAGTTAACCTTGGATGTTCGGCAGAGTCTGTGCGACTATGCGCAGATAAACTGATGTGTACACAGATCCTTGACTCTAATTCCATAAGTACACCAAAAATAGTCAGTGAAGGATACCAAGGAAGGTATGTCATTAAACCAAGGTTTGGATGTGCATCTGAAGGAGTAAGAATGACATTCCCGGAAAAGATGGAAGCTGAGAAAAAGGGATACATTGCAACCGAATACATAGAAGGGGAACACCTCAGTGTAAGTCTGGTGTGCGGTCAGAGTGTACTTCTGCTAAGCCTTAATAAACAATTTATCGAAATAAAAGAAGATAATGGAGATACAATCTTCGATTACAAAGGAAATCAGGTACCATACAAAACAGACTATGAAGATGAAGTATTCCAGATTGCAAAAAGAACTGTTGAAACGCTTGGATGTAATGGTTACGTAGGAATTGACGTCGTCTATGGAGACAGACCCTATGTTATTGATGTTAATCCCCGCCCCACAACTGCAATCTTTGGCCTGGTGAAGACCCTTAAAGGCGAAATTGGAGAACTTTTGCTAATGAACATATTTGGAAAACTTCCCGACTCAGTAATCCTTGAAGGGGAATGTTCTTTCACAAAAGATGACATTGAGGACATCATATGAAAATAATCGGAATCGATATTGGTGGTGCCAATACAAAAATTGCATCATCCGACGGAGAAATAATAGAATTGCATTATATACCGCTGTGGAAGGATACAACATTACCCACTTCACTGGAAGATATCGCAGAAGAATTGCAACCTGATAAAGTTAGTGTGGTCATGACAGGCGAACTTGCAGATTGTTTTGAAGACAAGCTGCAGGGCATAGATTTTATTATGCGCTCTGTTAATGATGCTTTTGATTGCGAAGTGAAGTATATTGATAGTAGTGGGTACTTCACCGAAAGTTCAAGTAACCTGCGTGACCTTGCAGCAGCAAACTGGGCGGCATCTTCCAGACTAATAGGTTCTGAAATAGGAGATTGCATCTTTGTAGACGTAGGAAGTACTACCAGTGACATAATACCAATCAAAGATGGAAAACATGTAGCAGGACTTACAGATTTCTCAAGGCTTGTTCGCAGTGAACTGTTCTATGCAGGAACACTCAGAACAAATCTCGTATACCTGCTTGAAAAAGTAAACGTTGCAAATGGAGAGTGCCACATCGCATCGGAACTATTTTCGACTACTGCAGATGCATACTTGCTGCTGGGAGATATATCAGAAGAGTTGTATACGTGCGAAACAGCCGATGGTGCAGGCAAAAATAAGACAGCTGCCATGAGACGACTGGCACGTGTTGTGTGCGCAGATCTGACAGAGATCTCTGCAGATGAAATATATCATATCGCCCAACAAGTCAAGGAAAGACAGGTAAACCTTCTGACTCAGGCAATATCAGTGGTTTCTGAACGAAACGGTCTTGACAGAATAGCTTCGGCAGGGCTTGGGGAATTTCTCATAAAGGAAGCAGCAGAAAGACTCGGATTCGAGTGCATTTCTGTTGCCGCTAGATGGGGACCTGATATTTCAAAGGTATTCCCTGCATATGCTGCAGCGAAGATAATGGAAGAGGAAGTGAATATTTCAAGAAAAGAATAAGTCTGATTGAAATAATATAGTTAATAGGGATTCTAAGGGAAAAAGGTGCAAATGTTATGAGGGTTGTCTTAAAACTTGGAGGAAGTATTATAAGGTATTCGCCTTCCATTATTGACTCCCTTCAGAAACATTTGGAGGGGAACAATGGCAACGATTATTCCATACTGATCGTTCCTGGCGGTGGAATGTTTGCTGATTCTATCCGAATGATTTGCGAAAAGTTCGAGATCGGTGATGATGCAGCTCACTGGATGGCTATCCTTTCAATGGAACAATATGCTCATTATATTGTAGATAAGACAGGAGTGAACTCAATCGAAAGCATTACAAATGTCCCCCCTGGGGTTTCTGTACTCTTGCCTTACAGGGTACTCAAAGAAAGCGATGGATTGCCGCATTCATGGAATGTTACCTCTGACACGATAGGAGCATGGATAGCCAAAGAGACAGGAGCGCGTTTTGTAAAGGTCACAGATGTGGATGGAGTAATGGCAGATGACATTGTCCAGAAGTGGATGACTGCAAAGGAACTTTCAAGAATGGGAATTACATGCATAGATAGCTCACTACCAGGATTTTTGATGGAAAACATGATGGACTGTGTCGTTGTCAACGGAATGTACCCCGAAAGAGTTATTGATGCTGTTATCGGAAAGAATGTAATCGGGACGCATATCAAGGGGAATATTTAAATTATATACTGCGTATGTACTGAAATCACTGACATGTTGATTTTTCAGTATTTATATTTATCACATATTATTACAGTAAGGAGATTCTAAATGGCAAATAAAGTTGATAATTGTACCACATGCAACAAGAGGCTTGTGGAAGCAGGTTATGTACGTTTCCCATGCCCTGTTTGTGGCGGAGAGCTTGGAAGATGTATAAGCTGCAGACAGCAGAGCAACCCATATAAATGCCCTAAATGTGGCTTCACAGGTGCATGAGGTAGATTGAATGGGCGAAGTAGCAGCAACTATTAAAATTATGCCTGTGGATGTCGATACAAACCTCGAGGAACTTAAAGACAAACTTATCGCATCACTTCCTGAGGGCGCAGAATACGGTACCCACATGGAAGAGCCTATAGCATTCGGACTTAAGGCCATCAAAATGGTTGTAATCGTAGGTGACCTTGAAGGCGGCACTGAATCCGTAGAGCAGGCTTTTGCAGCAGTTGAAGGTGTTGAGAGCGTAACTGTAACAGAAGTCGGAAGACCTGTCTAAACCTCTCCATAATTTCTTTTTTCATTCTTTTTTGTAACTTTTGTATTTTTTGAACCTGTTATGTAGAAAAAGGTCAGTACGTTCGCAACGTTAAGGTGGAGGGTTCAAATACCGCCGGTTAAGAGCAATAGATTCCGGAGAGTCTTCTATTTTACTATTATCTATTGCATATACCAACCAAAAAAGAATTCCTTTTTCTGAAGTCCTACTCCAAAACCGGAACATAGTTTTTTATATCAAAGAATCCTTGAAGTTATTGACAGTTAACTTACTGTCGGGTTAAGCAAAGGTAAATTCCATTGGGCTACTCCTTTTAGCTTATTGCTAAAGCAAAGGGTACATCGTATGGATTACGGGATAAAGATTCCCGTCTCAATAGAAACTGCTACATTGTCACGATCAAAGAAATAACAAGGTAAATTATACAATTACTTGTGTCCTATGATTAGTGGGTTTGTTCCGGCTGCAAAATTGTAGACTTAGTAAGAATCATAGAACGAATCATGCGAATTATCTTAACTCGATGTTAATATGTCAAATAAACAACAAAGGAAATCAAATAAATGAGAGATAATAGAAGCAGTGGATCAAGAGGCGGAAGCGACAGAAGCGAAGGCGGTTTCAGAGGCGGAAACGGAGGCTCCAGAGGTGGAAGCGGAGGTTTCAGAGGCGGAAACGGAGGCGGAAACTTCAGGTCAACCGGCCCAAGAGAGATGCACAAGGCAACCTGCGCAGACTGTAATCAGGAAACTGAAGTACCATTTAAGCCAACTGAAGGCAGACCTGTGTACTGCAGGGAATGTTTCCAGAACCACAGGCCACCAAAGAGATATTAGACCCACTTGATCTGATATTCAACTAATTTTAAAAACCGAGGCAAAGTATTCGCATGCTTTGCCCAATACTCTTTTTCCAATATTATATTTCATTACAGATAGACCATTGTTCATAGATCATCCACGTACAAACAACTATATACAAGGCATTTCCATGTTTTTTATAGCTTTGTGAGTGATATGTATGATGTTGGCGCTGAGGATTTTCATTGCTCTTATATTGACAGTTACATCAGTAACTACTGTAAATGCGGCATTTACAGGAGATTGTAAAACCTGCCATTCGGGAGAATATGATGCATGGGATACATCTCCTCACTTCACTAAAACAGTTATAAGTAATAAACCGAGTGTAGAATCATGTTTTCGATGTCATGGCGCCAGTACATCACACCTTTACAGCAGATAGTATGGAGAGGTGGTGCTGGAAGCACCAGAGTGTAAAATATGTCACCAGCCTCCGATGGAGGGTTTTGACTCACATATCACAACCCCTTCTGAAGCAATACCACAATCATACATATCTGCAGAACTTTGCGGAAACTGCCATACAGGGCAACATGAAGATATCTACAATGAGTGGAACGAATATAGCAGTAATGACTTTGACCCATAATCAATGATGAGTCATTCAGAACCCTCATATATTGAAGATAGCATTGTGCTTAACTTCAGTACCTGTATGTCCTGTAAAAACACAGAAGGTACCATACTGAACATTGAGGATGTTAGCCTGTATGACCGAAGTGAAGATAATATGCCGGAAATGGCGGAAAAACTGTTCAATTCTTTAATAGCAGAAGGAACAGGTGGTAGCAGTGAAGAACATAATTGAACATCCGGCTTTGCAACAAGTATATCGCTCACGGTAATCGCTGTGATATCATTAACGTTGAGAAAAGAAGGGAAAATAAATAAAGGAAAACTAAAAGGTGTACATTATCTTTTTCATCAGCCTTTGAAGGATTCAGAGCTGAATAAATACTGCTAACCCATCATACACAATCTATTTTAAATTCTAACAACCACTGTTAATAAATAAAAAATACAATGATATATACTGGAAGTTGTGAAAAACCATGGAACTAACCTTATTCACAGACATCGGGATAATATTCGGACTCTCTATAATCATATTGCTTTTATTCAACAAGATGAAATTGCCTTCTGTATTGGGATTCCTTGTCACCGGTATGCTGGCAGGGCCACACTGGTTAGGAATAATCAGCAGTGTGCATGAAGTAGAAGCACTTGCAGAGATAGGCATTATTCTCCTCCTCTTCACCATTGGCGTAGAAATGTCCATCAAGGAACTCTGGGATATCAAAAGGTCTGTCCTGCTTGGTGGAACTCTGCAGATAGCAATAACTATTCTGCTTGTCTACTACATTTGCATCTTTTTCGGACTAAGTTCAGGAACAGCCCTATTCATAGGTTTTCTTATATCATTGAGCAGTACTGCTATTGTTCTCAAACTACTTCAGGAAAAAGCGGAGATTGATACACCACACGGAAAAACATCGCTTGGAATACTGATATTTCAGGACGTAATCATCGTCCCGATGATACTCATAACACCAATTATAGCAGGTGCTCCTACAGAATCTACTGACACATTGACCCTATTCCTGCTCAAAGCCGTCGGGACAATAGTACTGGTCCTTGCAAGTGCAAAGTGGATAATTCCGGCCCTGCTGTTCCAGATAGTAAAAACAAGAAACAGGGAATTATTCCTTTTAAGTATCGTGTTTATTTGTCTGGCTACTGCCTGGCTCACTTCCAGTATAGGACTATCACTTGCCCTTGGAGCTTTCATGGCAGGTCTTATAATTTCAGAATCAGAGTACAGCCATCAGGCCATGGGTAACATAATGCCATTCAGGGACATCTTCATGAGCTTTTTCTTTGTTTCCATTGGCATGTTGCTTGATATCAGTTTCTTTACCAGTAATTTAGTTTACCTGCTGGTTCTGGCAATTGCTGTGATAATTATAAAATCTGCCACTGCTGGTCTTGCAACATTCATCCTGGGATATCCCCTGCGTACAATAATCATCACAGGACTGGCACTTGCACAGGTAGGAGAGTTCTCATTCGTACTCTCTACCGTCGGTCTTGAATATTCCCTTCTTGACCAGAACATGTACCAGCAATTCCTGGCAGTTTCCATCATCACAATGGCACTAACTCCCTTCATAACAGCATCTTCACATGGAGTTTCAGACAAGGTAATCAAGACAGTCCCATTCCAGAAACTCATCAATGGATTCTACGCGAACGGTCTCACTGCAAAGAATGAAGATGAAAAAATAAAAGACCACTTGATCATAATCGGGTATGGATTTAATGGCAAGACTTTATCACATGCAGCAAGGAATGCAGGAATACCATATGTGATAATAGAAACAAACCCTGAAACGGTACGTCAGGAAAAGAAGAAAGGTGAAAAGATACACTATGGTGATGCTAGCCACGAAGCAGTACTTAATTCTGCAAACATTGATTCTGCAAGAATACTAATCGTAGGTATATCAGATCTTGTTGGCACAAGAAAAATAATCGATACGGCAAAAAGGCTGAATCCAGATATATACATCATCGCCAGAACCCGTTATATAAATGAAATGAAAAGACTCAATGACCTTGGTGCTGATGAAGTGATTCCAGAGGAATACGAAACATCTGTTGAGATATTTGTACGCCTACTGAAAAAGTACCTCGTTCCTGAGGATGATATTGATAATTTTACCAAGGAAATTCGGGCAAATGGATACAGCATGTTGAGGAAATCCTATTCAGAAGAACAGGAAATGAGCTTTAACTTAAAAGATGAGCTTCCAGGTATGGAAGTAAGTACTTTTAAAGTTGGAGAAAACTGCCCTGTGGACGGAAGAACACTCAAAGAACTCAATATAAGGACAAAACATAAGGCAACAATTCTGGCCATACGCAGAGATGACGCTACAATCACAAATCCGGACGGTGATGTTCCTATATATTCAGGAGATGTCTGTATCGTACTTGGGAAACCGGAAAAACTGCACAGCATCAGAGAATTGTTCAAAGAGTCATCCGATGACACATAAGTTAACGAACTATACCCCAATGTAAAAAAATTATATTCTATAGATACAGTCCAATTGTGTGTTGAGCAAGATGAAACTCGATTGAATACCAATTGTTAATAGGTAATAAATGACAACTTACCACAAATTGCACTTTAATAACAGTAGCAAAAGACATAATATAAGATATCTGCAAAATTAAGAGTTTAAATCATTCTGCCCAATAAGTTACAGGTTTATAAATAAAAAAGAAAAAAGGGTTCTGTAGAAAAACTATCTAAATCAACATCATTGGGCTAAAATCTGCAGTTACTATCAATACTGTGAAGCGCATTTAAAACAATTGCTAACTGGGTTTATAGCTTAAACATCGAGGATTCTACTAGGTATCCACTAGCCTTTTATAGATGAATACTCCAATAAGATATGATCATTTATGAGAACTCATGATCCCAGATAATGAGGGATATTGAGGAAATATAAAATGGGAAACACGCTAAAAACAACTTTGTTATTGGCATCTTTGACCGGTTTACTGGTTATAGTGGGGAGGCTTGTAGGAGGTCCATCTGGAATGATTAGAGAGAATTCCGATAAACCCCTTCAATAAAAGAGTACTGCCTAATTAAATATAAATATAATCAAATGAAATTGATATTTAGGGAGAAACTTACTGATTTTGATCTCAATAAAGAATATAAACGCCTTCAATCTGTTGGAGACAGGCTTGCCGAAATAGAATCACTGATCAATTGGGAACTTTTCCGTCTGATTCTCGAACCCATATATAACAATAGAACAGCTTCAGCCGGAAAGCCTGAAGCTGATGTTATCGTTATGTTCAAAATACTTGTTTTGCAACAATGGCATAATCTTTCTGATGCCGAACTTGAAAGGCAATGTATCGATAGAATATCGTTCAGGAAACGCTGAAGGAAAACAACATAAACCCAAGAGGGTACTTTTACCCCCCGAACACACTGGCATATTTGAAAGTGACAGATAAAAAAAGAAATCTCCCAGGACATTTCAAGAAGAATACTGTGCTTGCCTACTTACCCTGGAATGAAAGAATTAGAAGTACATAATGTATTGATGTGGTTAAATCATGTTTACATGCAAAAAAATAATGATCCTTGGTGGATCTAATTTTCAATTACCCATAATAGCGCGTGCTAAAGAGATGGGATTATACGTAATAACTTGCGATTATTTGCCAGACAATCCGGGTCATCGATTATCAGACGAGTACTATAATGTGAGCACAACTGATAAAGAAGGAGTACTTGCATTAGCAACGAAACTTAACATTGATGCAATAGTAACATTTTCTTCTGATCCTGCCATATCGACGGTTGCTTATGTTGCCAATGCGTTGGGTCTGAGCGGTCCTTCGCTGGATGCAGTAACCATCCTGTCTGAAAAAGACAAATTCCGGGCTTTACTTTCAAAGCTCGGTTTTAATGTGCCAAAAAGCTACGTCGTCAATTCGGCAGTCATTCCTGAAGAACTAATGAACAGCAATTCAAAATTTGTTGTAAAACCTGTTGATTCCAGTGGTAGTAAAGGAATTACATATTCATCTGCAAATACGTCTGAATTGAATCATGCGATAGAATATGCCTTGGAGAATTCCAGAGCAAAGAGATGCATCATCGAAGAATACATTGACGGGGACCAGATTCATGGTGATGGATATGTGCAGAATGGAAAACTTATTTATAAATATTTAGGTGACCACTTTTTTTATACAAAAACAAGGAATTTCATTCCAATTTCAACAAGGTGGCCCTGTAAATACTATGGTACTAGAACATTAGATGTAATTATAAACCAGGTTGAAGGCATCTGCAATGCCATCGGATACATGGACGGGCCTGTAAATATTGAAGCAAGGGTGACTGATTTAGGAGAAGTATATATTATAGAAGTAAGCCCCAGAAATGGGGGTAACTATGTCCCTATTATCCAGGAACGTCTTACAGGGTTCGATTTTATGAGTAAAATAATATATTCCTCACTTGGATTGAACCTGCAAATCACTGATCGATTGTATAACACAAAAGTAGGTGCTTACTATATACTGCATTCTGAAAAGGAAGGCATCTTTCAGGATGTCAGAATAAGCGATAAAATCAAGGATCATATATTTTTCCACAAAATATTTCAGAATCAGGGAGATGCTGTACATGAATATGTGGGATCAAATACTACGATTGGAGTTGTACTTCTGGAGTTTGATAGTATAAGTGAACGTGATTTTTTTATGCCTGATATCAGTGATTTCATTCAGGTAATAATTCTACAATACGATATGTTCGAACTTAAAATGAACAAAAGCACCATGATATATTGAGATTATAGTAGTATAAACATAAAAGCGTTGGACACTATCAACTAGGGGGACATTCGTATGAAAAAGGTAATGATCCTTGGAGCAGGTAAAGGCCAGGTTCCAATTATTAATTTAGCAAAAAATAGTGGATTTAAAACAATAGTTGCCAGTATCCCAGGTGACTATCCGGGTTTTAAGGTTGCAGATAAGATATGTGAAGTTGACGTAAGGAACAAAGAGAAAGTACTGGAAATCGCTCGAATAGAGCAGGTTAACGGAGTAATAGCAGACCAAATTGATATTGCAATTCCAACCTTTGCTTATGTGACCGAAAGTAATGGATATTCATTAGGTTATTGAATACCTATATCTTTTTTCTTTTCTATTTATAAACCTGTAACTTATTGGACAGAATGATTTAAACTCTTAATTTTGCAGATATCTTATATTATGTCTTTTGCTACTGTTATTAAAGTGCAATTTGTGGTAAGTTGTCGCTTATTACCTACTAACAATGTGAAGATTTCTACTGATGACACAATTGACCCCTAAAGTTCTTCGCCTCTATGACAGGAAAGGTCTTCTTGTGCCCGAGGAAAAGGATGCATTCACAAATTATCGTTGCTATACTTATGACCAGATAGAAAGAGGTAGCAAAATACGTACTCTTTCGTGGATGGGGTTTTACCTGACAACACTCCCGGCTGCAAAGGTTGTTTCAACGATCTACAAGGACCTTATCAGGAAGAGAGTGTTGTCTATACCCGCTTATTTGAATGCATGGAGGAGAGCGGATTTCGGATAGCAGGCCCTTCAAGGTCACTTTACTTTAACGATCCGAATGAGGTTCCCGAGGAAAAACTTATGACCGAGGTACAGATACCTGTTGAAGCACAGTGAAGGAACTGTTGAACATAGGTGAGAGAAGATATATTCCCTCATTACTTTTTAGACTATGTATCTTCAAAGATCATTCTCAAAAAATATAAGGGATTTTTCAGCAGGGATTTTTTGTAATAATCCTTCACATCAATAAAGATCACTAAAATGTTTTCCAGATGCATATTTCTCTTAGAACCTGCACCATTTTCAAATGTATGACCATATTTACTGCATTTCTGGTCATAGCAGAGGATGTCATGTGCGAAACATTAAAATATATGTAAATAGAAGGAAATATTAATAGTCTATATAAATTACATAGATTTACCTTATATGGGAAAAGATAGAACCACAGGAACGATAGGGAAACTTCGTGGTGGGTCCACTAAAAATAATGCTTTAAGTCTGAAAATTTGGAGAGAAAAAAATGGAATGGAAATTGTCAAGAAAGACGCAACAGCGTTTCAGACATTTCAGAGTTTGGAAAGAATTGGAACAGGCAGCAAAAAGCCATGAAAACCATATGCATCTTGCATCAAAAAAAGCCCCGCCTGCTGTTGGGTTTTTAAAACCTTCCTTCAGCGTTTACTAATCAGAGAAAGAAGAGGTGAAAATCATTCCTTACCTGCAAAAGGTAAGGAAATTATCATCCTCATACTTTTATCCACTAATTATCTCAATATCTGAGATAGTTAAGTAAAAATAGGGTATTTATAATTTTCATGAATAACCCCTTTTTTTAAACTTACGTTTATGGATACTTTATACCTGCACAGGACACACACTGACAAATCGTATGACCTATATAGTTGAATTACCCAATGAAAAAGAGAACGGCTTATTCAAAAACGGGGAAAGTATTACTATGACTAAAATATCAATTGATCCTGAATCCTGTACACACTGTGGAATATGTATGAAGATCTGCCCGGTTGGAATAATCATCCCTGGAGCAGAAGACAATGTACCATTCATTCCTGCAGAGGCTGAAACTTTCTGCTCAGAGTGCGGTGCTTGCGAGGCATATTGTCCCACTGAATGTATCTCACCCATTTTTGAGACAGAACACTATGATACAACAGAAATTGGAACTGCGGGCATCACTTCGGAACAACTTGGCACTTACATGGTCAACCGCCGTTCCATTCGCAACTATCTGGGCAAGCCCGTTGATAAGGCTACAATAAAGAGTATGCTGGACATAGTCCGCTATTCCCCGTCAGGAATGAATAGCCAGCCTGTGAACTGGACAATTGTCCATGATACTGAAAGGGTGAAAAAACTCACAGCCCATTCGATCGAATGGATGCGTAACGTACTGGAAAGCGATGTTGATCATCCGGTAAAACCATTCATGCCAGCACTCATTGGCAGCTTTGAAGCAGGCAATGACCCGATCTGCCGTGGTGCTCCTCATATTGCAATAGCTCATGCTCCTGCTGAAAACCCTATGGCTTTTACGGATTCCATTATCGCCCTAACATGGTTCGAACTTGCAGCCCCCGGTTTTGGTCTTGGAGCCTGCTGGGCAGGTTTCCTGAAAATAGCTGCAGACTCATATGAGCCTATAAGAGAAGAACTCGGTCTGCCCGAGGGTCATGCAGTACAGTATGCCATGATGTTCGGATATCCCAAGTACAAAGCAAAGAGTGTTCCTGGAAGGAATCCTGCAAAGATTAAATGGATATAATTATCAAGAAAGTATGAAAGAAAAATGCAGACAAAATGATTGCCTGACTTTTCCTGGGAGAACAGTTCGTACGTATCACAGAGGAAGAAGCCGGTCAGAAGGTCAATACCTACTATGACTGGGAGAAAGTCGAATCTGTAAGAACTTACACAAAGGGGAATAATCTCCCTGGATAATAGAATAATGGATAATGCTTCATTATCCACTTATTTTTTAGACAAAGGTTTCAAAAAAGAAACTATTCACAACCCACAATTTCATCTTTCATCTGTTTGTAGCAGCACAGCATCAGATCAGGACTTGCTTTCATATCAATAATATCAAAATCGAAGAGACTTGCAAACTCCTCTACCATGGGCT
The DNA here is from genome assembly GCF_016278385.1 of Methanolobus sp. Classification (GTDB taxonomy): domain Archaea; phylum Halobacteriota; class Methanosarcinia; order Methanosarcinales; family Methanosarcinaceae; genus Methanolobus. The sequence continues at coordinate 37,401 of NZ_JADQBY010000020.1, read as the reverse complement.
CGAAATTCTTCTCATAATGCAGTCCGGTGTCCATTTTAGCTACATTTTTGTATCCTGCGTAGTCAAAAACGAACTTTGACAACTTGATGTCGTCAGGGTTGGGTGTCATTCCCGCCGATACCAACATCTCACGCCAGTGGGCTGCCCACATAGGTGTCATGAAGAAGGTACCCACCCCATGAAAACTCTTCAGTTTCTCAAGATATGCAGCCCTGCCACCTAGCACCGCACCTATACAGTCGTCGATGACATCACCATTGTCCTCTTTCAGTATACGCACAGGACAGGGAAGTTCCGCAAGTTCTGTGTCTACCTTACCGAGGACATTACCACAGAGACCATAGAAAAGCAGGATGCCATCTGAAAACTCTGACATCTCACGTGCCTTGTCGTAAACAACCTCTTTGAGATGCTCAGGTTTGGCATGCAGAGCAAGCTCAAGCATTTCCACCACAAGGATAAGGCCATCTTCCTGCAGGTGATCTGAAAGCCTGTTTCCCGATACCAGCGTATAAGCACAACCCGCATCATCCAATTTATCAGCGAGCCCTCCACTATCAGCACTATCCACCACTAGCAGGCTCTTTATTGAATCATCTATTTCAGCGATATGTACAATCTCATCCTCAAACATCCGGCAGGCAATGAAGGTTATTACTGGCACCGATCCACACTCCGACAAAAAGATATTGGTTTATGTGAGACCACATGTTATTAGAATTTAACCATATGAAAAAGAATGAAGAACTTTATCGTAAATGATAAGAGGATGAACTTACATCTCAAATCTGGTGACAACGCCATGGAGCTTGTCTGATGGGAGCTCATAGAACTTAACAAATGAAGGGGACAATTTCTTCATAAGAGCGAATATCTTCCAGACGATATTATCAGTAATAATCTCTTCTTCACCATAGAATATTGTTCTTTCGTCTATTCCTTCGGCCTTGAGCATCCCCACCAGATCGATGACCTCCATGTATCCCACTTTGAGCTCGAACACTCTCATACCCCTGGCAATTTCCTCTTTAAAGACACTCTTGATACCAAACGGCTCATCACCTACAAAGATAGAAATCACAACATTGTTCTCATAGATTATCCCGTTCTCGAACATCGTGTGCGTGATATACTGCGGAACAAAGGAAATATCCCTTGCAAAGAAAAGAGCTGTTCCTTTTATTTTAGATGCCCTCGTGTAAGCCACATTGTACTTTAGGAGAAAATCATCAAGCAATATTGGCCTTAACAACCTGTATAACTTTTTCTGCCCGGAAGTATAGATTAGTATCATACTGAGAAGGATAGATGCTATTGTGATTGACCAGTAACCACCGTGTGGTATCTTATACATATTGGAGAGCAGGAACACAATATCGACCACTGTTACTAGGAATGAGATAACTGATATGAACATCTGCTTTCTAATGTAAAAGATTATGGTCATCATGATCCCTGTAATCGCCATACTGCCGGTCACAGTCAACCCGTAAGCTGCAGCTAATTTGTGGGATTCCTTGAATCCATACATCACAAACAACACAGATAACAGGAGCAACCAGTTGACCACACTGATATATATCTGAGATCTCATCTCCTCTGAAGTGTAATCGATCTTCAGGAGAGGAGCGATCCTTGTGCTTATTCCCTGATATACTATAGAGAACATACCGCTTATCATTGCCTGTGAAGCTATAATAGTGGCAATAACACTCAGAATAAGGAATGGAATATATATTGCAGGTGCCTGCTGATAGATCATATCAAAAAGCACACTCGTTGATTCAGGATTACGGAGCATGAATGCTCCCTGACCCAAGTAATTCAGGACCAGGGCAACGAATACTATGCGCCATGCCTTTATGATAGGTTCCTTTCCCAGATGACCCATATCGGCATACAATGCTTCACCACCTGTAGCACAGAGGATCACTTCAGATAGTACGAAAAAACCCGTCCATCCATTATTTAGAAGGAATTCAATTGCATAGTAAGGATTAATGGCCTTTACCACTTCAGGTGTCTGCAAAATAGAAATTGTTCCTGAAAAAGCGAGTGTTACAAACCACAGAACCATTAAAGGACCAAAGACCCATGCGATCTTTTCAGTGCCTTTCCTTTGTATGGAAAAAAGAGCTATCGCAATAATTCCAGCGATCAGTATCAATGTATTCTGGTGTATGGTCTCAAGACCGGGAACGACACGCAATCCCTCCACAGCACTTAGGATACTGATAGCGGGTGTGATAACACCATCCCCCAGAAGAAGAGAAATACCAACATAAGATAAAAAAGTGATAATACTTACGTTCCTGCCTGACCTGAGCAAGGGAACAAGTATCTCCTTCAGTACAATCGTTCCGCCTTCACCTTTTTTACCAAGGCTCATGGCAAGCCAGGAATACTCGACAGTTACAAGTATGATAAGGGTCCAGAATATCAAGGACAGAACACCAAGCATGTGTTCCTCCGTCAGACGGGTTATAAGAAATATGACTGTCAGAGTGTATATTGGACTTGTACCGATATCTCCAAAGACAAGACCCATGGAGTTCATTACCCCTCTTATATCTATGTTCCTGCTCATAGAAGGACTTCCTGATAAATATGTATCCCCTCTAGATACAGGCGTGATACAAAAGGCATTTGGTACAAAATCCCCTGCAATCAACAAATATAATCGCTGGCACATTTTTCTGAAAATGAACAGTCAATCCTGTATATCTTTAACAATAAGCATGTGAACTAATGAGTTCAAACGTTTCTAAGCAGATCCTTTTTGAACATACCATATTCATCAAATCCCCTGTGTACCAGGACAAGTACACCCAGTAGTACATTTACAGTTGTTGCCACATAAATGGCGATCATAATGGTTATCTGGTATTCTATGGCAACCAACGGGCTTGCGCCAGCAAGTATCTGTCCGGTCATCATTCCCGGAATGAAGACAATACCTATGGTAGCCATATTTGCAATGGTTGGTTTTAATGCAACCCCCATACTTTTACGCAGGTATGGAATAAGTGCCTCTGTCTTTTCGGCACCCATTGATAAACGAAAAAGGTACCTATTCTCGTTCCTCTGAATCTCGCTGCAGAAATTCTCTATGCCTATAATATTGGCTCTCAGAGAATTGCCAAGTACCATACCCCCAATGGGTATGAAATACCTTGCATCAAAAAGGTCGTTCAGGTTTATTATGAACCTGTTGAAATAGAGCAGCATAGCATAGTTTGTAACTGCCATGAAAAGCGTAAGCATAGGAAGTAGCTTACCAGTTTTTAGTTCTGCGTTCTTCAGTACCGTGTGCGATGCAACAAAGATCATTAAAAGTACCCATGCAATGTTTAGCAGTGCATTGTTCAGGTCAAAAACAAAGGTAAGGAAAACACCCACAAAAAGAAGCTGAATAACCATACGAAAAGCACTTTCAATAGTCGGTGATATTAAGTTCAGACCCAGATAATAGCTTATAAGAACCGGAATTAGCAGGAGAAGGAATGAAAATAACATGCCTTCCACACTGACATCATAGCTTTCCATCAGTTCACCTTACCGGAAAGATCAATGACCTTCGTGGCCTTTTCTGCCCATTCCCTGTCGTGGGATATGGAAAGTACTGTCCACTGAGGGTTGTCAAAGAACATACCCACAACCTTCTGCTTCAACCCAACATCAAGTTCAGCTGTAACCTCATCAAGCAGGAAGAAATCCTTCCCGGATAACAATGCCAGCATAAGGCATATCCTCTGTTTTTCCCCACCTGAAAGCTTCGTGTATTCCTTGTTCAGTATCCCGGGGGACAAAGACAGGTCAGATATTATTCGCTGAAGACCTTCCCTTTCATATGCAGCCCTGTTTGCTTTGAATGAAAATATCTCCTCAATAAGATCAGTTACTTTACCCTCTGCAATATCCGTATCCTGGGATACGTAAGCGACTCTTTTCCTCAGGTTCCATATATTCTCAGCATCCACAGGAACTCCATCCAGGGATATTTCCCCTGAGCTTCGTACACCGAATCCCATTATCAACCTGAATATCGTTGATTTTCCAATGCCTGACCTACCTTTTATGAGAATCTTCTCTCCTTTTGAAACAGAGAGATCGAACTCTGACAAGATCGAACTCCCATCATAACTAATTGAAAGATTTTGGATATCCAGTATTCCCATTTTTATTTGCTCCGGAGGTGCAGGTTGATGTATTTGTTTAATGGCACAAGCTATGCTCAAATATAACTTACCAATATAGAATATTGGGTACTATATACATAATGATGCTCAAATATATATGGAACTATTACTTTGTAAGAAACGGGTTGGTCTAAAAATAGCTTACAACTCTGCCCCCGATTCTTGAAGCCAGCCCAATACCTTCCTTACTTATGTTTGTAATACTACCTAGTTAAAGTCTTTAAGTGAAAACACACATAGGATATACCATGAGTAAAAATTCACTTACAGAAGGACAAAAAGCTCCCGAATTTTGCCTCCCGGACCAGAATGACAATGAAGTATGCCTGAAATATCTTGCAGGTAAATGGATCGTACTTTACTTCTACCCAAAAGATAACACTTCGGGGTGTACAAAAGAAGCACAGGATTTCACAGCCCTCAAACATGATTTTGAAGCAGAGGGTGCAACGATACTGGGAGTCAGCAAGGATAGCATCAAGTCACACATAAGGTTCATCGAGAAGAAAGAATTGGGAATAAACCTGCTATCAGATGAAGATACCAGTGTCCACCAGAAGTATGATGTCTGGAGGACGAAAAAAAAACTATGGCAAGGAGTATCTTGGAACTGTGAGATCAACCTTCCTCATAGATACTGACGGCAACATTGCTAAGATATGGGACAACATCAGGACAAACGAACATGCACAAAAAGTACTTGACACTCTCAGAGAAATAAAAAACTGAGTACCATATACACTATAAATAGATTATAAGTTAAGATATTCGGATATCGTACTAAAGATTATAATATACCCCAGTGCCAGCATCAATAATGAGATAATCCACGCCCACCTCAGAATCCTGCCAAGGTTTTTAGGTAAAAGTAGTTTAAGAAAAAAACGATCGACCATATTTGGTCGATCTTCCGAATCATCATTCATAAAAAAAGAATATCAAAGGATTATCCCTTGATCCTCTTTAGTCTGAAGGTGTTTTCCCTTTCCATCTCTTCAAGACGGAGCCTAATGAAGGCCATTGCTTCCTGATATTCCGGTATTACCTTAAATTCAAGAGCATTGACACGCCTTTTGGTCTTCTCGATATCATCAAGAAGTTTTTTCATGGTTGTCTCGATCTCTGCAGCAAGGATAATCTTTTCTACAAGATCCTCATAGGCATCTGCTGCCTCATCTGTATATGAACTTGTACCAAGAATGCCATAACCACGTTCGGTTATGGATTTCTTAACACTGGATGACTCGATCTTTGGAACGACAACACCCATGATGTTACGGCTTTCCAGCTCAATCTCAGGTTTGCTCTTAAGTGCAAAAGCTGTGGATTTGACGGTAATGGTACCGTCAACAGCATTTGCAATACCTATCTTCCGGGAAGCACCTTCATAGGCGGCATCCAGCTCTGTTCTGACATCCTTTGCTTTGTTGAGGATCTCAAAGAACTCAAGGATAAGACCATCCCTTTTCATTTTGAGCAGCTTGTGACCACTCTGAGAGAGCTTGATCTTTCTCTTGAACTCAATAAGTTCTGAACGAGTTGGTTTTACATCTTTCACGCCCATGTTGGATCACCTTTCAATTAGTTGCTCTTGTGAGCAGGATGGTATTTGTCGATATACTTGTTATCAATCCTGGTAAGCAGGGCTTCTGGAAGCTCGGAGAGAATTTCCCAGCCAATTGTAAGAGTTTCTTCAATTGACCTGTCTTCATCTCTTCCCTGGCGAACAAACCTACTCTCGAAAAGGTCAGCAAACTCAAGAATTCTCTGGTCTCTATCGGATAATGCCTCTTTACCTACAATGGCTACAAGACCTCTGAGGTCACGACCTTCTGCATAACCAGCATACATCTGGTCAGATACTGCTTTATGGTCATCTCTGGTCTTTCCTTCACCGATACCTGAGTTCATCAGACGTGACAGGGATGGAAGCACATTGATTGGCGGGTAGATACCCTTCATGTGAAGTTCCCTGGAAACTACGATCTGACCTTCTGTGATATATCCTGACAGATCAGGAATCGGGTGAGTAATATCGTCACCAGGCATGGTCAGGATTGAGAACTGAGTAACAGATCCTTTCCTTCCCTTGATAACACCTGCACGCTCATAGAGTGATGCAAGGTCAGTGTACATGTAACCTGGGTAACCACGTCTTCCTGGAACTTCTTCACGAGCTGCACCCATCTGACGAAGAGCTTCACAGTAGTTTGTGATGTCAGTAAGAATTACGAGTACGTGCATATCATGCTCGTATGCAAGATACTCTGCAGCTGTAAGAGCCATCCTTGGCGTGATGATACGTTCTACAGCAGGGTCGTCTGCAAGGTTAAGGAAAACCACAGCTCTTTCAAGAGCACCAGTCTTCTCGAAGTCCTGCATGAAATACTGGGCTTCTTCGTTTGTGATACCCATTGCAGCGAATACTACTGCAAAAGGTTCTTCTGAACCTGGAACTTTTGCCTGACGTGCGATCTGAAGTGCAATCTCATTGTGTGGAAGACCTGATCCGGAGAAGATAGGAAGCTTCTGTCCACGGACAAGTGTGTTTGTTCCGTCAATGGTTGAGATACCTGTCTGAATGAAGTCCTCTGGTGGCATCCTTGAATAAGGGTTCATTGATGAACCGTTAACATCAAGCCTGTCTTCAGGGATGATACGTGGTCCGCCGTCCAATGGTTCTCCTGAACCGGAAAGGATACGACCAAGCATGTCTTTTGATACAGCCAGTTTGATTGTCTCGCCGGAGAATACTACGCCGGATTCCTCATTCAGTCCACCTGTTCCTTCGAATACCTGAACTGCTACAACATCGGCAGAAGTATCAAGGACCTGACCCCTCTTTGTTGTACCGTCTGGAAGGTTGATGTGAACAAGTTCACCATAGCCTACCGGTTCGGTCTTCTCGATGAACATCAATGGTCCGGAGATTTCTATGATCGTCTTATATTCCTTGGTCATTTTAGTTGCCTCCAAGTGCTGCAAATTCCTTGTCCATCTTTTCCATTACAACATTCAGCGCACCCTCAAAGTCCTCTTCAAACTTGACCTTTGCAAGTTCGTCCTTTGACTCAATGGACAGGATATCCTTCATTGGAATACCTGCTTCCAGTGATGCCTGTGCCATGTCACTGTACTTGGAGATTGCTTTTAATAATTTGTACTGCTTGTCAAATGGACAGTATGTGTCAACAGGGTGGAACGCATTCTGCTGAAGGAAATATTCCCTGAGCATACGGCAGATCTCAAGAATCAACTGCTGGTCTTCAGGAAGTGCATCGGAACCAACGAGCTGTACGATCTCCTGAAGTTCGGATTCCTGCTGGAGAAGCTCCATTGCATGATCTCTGAGTGGCACCCAATCAGGTGCAACGTTCTCTGCGAACCAGCCAGAAAGACCCTTAGTGTACAAACTGTAACTTGTAAGCCAGTCTATGGATGGGAAGTGCCTCCTCTGTGCGAGTTTTGCATCCAGTGCCCAGAACACTTTTACAATACGGAGGGTGTTCTGTGTAACAGGCTCTGAGAAGTCACCACCAGGTGGTGATACTGCACCAATAACAGTAATAGAACCTTCCTCGCCTGCAAGTGATTTTACTAAACCTGCGCGCTCATAGAACTCAGAGAGCCTTGCAGAGAGGTATGCTGGATAACCTTCTTCACCAGGCATCTCTTCAAGTCTTGAGGAAATTTCCCTCATTGCTTCTGCCCATCTGGATGAGGAATCAGCCATGAGTGATACATCGTACCCCATGTCACGGTAATATTCTGCAATTGTGATACCTGTGTAAACAGATGCTTCACGAGCAGCTACAGGCATGTTAGATGTGTTTGCGATAAGAACTGTACGTTCCATGAGTGGACGACCGGTCTGTGGATCCTGGAGTTCAGGGAACTCGTTCAGTACATCAGCCATCTCGTTTCCACGTTCTCCACATCCAATATAAACTACAATATCAGTGTCACTCCACTTTGCAAGCTGCTGCTGGGTAACTGTCTTTCCTGAACCGAATGGACCAGGAATAGCTGCAGTACCACCTTTTGCAACTGGGAAGAGACCGTCAAGGATCCTCTGACCTGTAATGAGAGGTCTGTTTGGAATGAACTTCTTCTCGACTGGACGTGGCATTCTTACAGGCCACTTCTGCATCATGGAAATTTCTGTGCCATCCGTAAGGACACATACGGTTTCGTCAACCTTGAATTTTCCGGACTTTATTTCTTCAACTGTACCGGAAACTGTTGGTGGCACCATGATCTTGTGCTCAATGTTCATTGTTTCCTGTACAGTACCAATTACTGCACCGCCCTTTACGAAATCGCCAATTAATACTACTGGCTTGAACTCCCAGACTTTTTCACGGTCAAGACCGTTTGCAGTAACACCTCTGTCAATGAAGTCTCCCATCTTTTCCTGGAGTACTTTCAGAGGTCTCTGAATACCATCATAAATACTTTCTAATAAACCTGGACCGAGTTCTACAGAGAGAGACTTTCCAGTGTTCACTACAGGTTCACCTGGTTTGATACCAGATGTATCCTCATATACCTGAACAGTAGCTTTGTCACGTTGAATTCTGATAACTTCGCCCATCAGACCTTCGTGACCAATATGTACCACATCGTACATCTTTGGCTTGATACCCATAATCGTAACGACTGGTCCGGCCACACGATAAATTTCACCTTTCATTTCCACAGATCTACACCTACCGATTGTTTTATTTTTTCCCTTAAGTTCGAACTTTCACCACTACCCCCGAGAGTCACAACAGTTGGCTCAACAGAATCGTTGATAGTGTTTCTCAACATCTCCGGTAGTTTAATCAGATCATCACCGTGCATTACCAGAATGCCGACTTCTCGATCCTCAAGTATTTTTTCTACAGTAAGTTCAAGTTCGCCATCATTAACTTCAAATATCTTTTTGATACCGGCCAGTCTGAAACCTGTTACAAACTCGCCGCTTCCGACCACTGCTAATTCCATCAGATCACCAACTGTTCCTTGATAATATCATCATCGAGGTTGGCGGCTTTGCCACGTATTACTATCCGCAAGTTGTTTATCTCATTCTTTTTGCTTAGCATGTAGTCCATGATTGGTACAATTGAGATCGGATAAACATGTGAAAAGCTTGCTGCAGATTTAAGCCTGTGTTTTTTCAGTCGGTTCTCGACATCGATCAACGAAACCATATCCGGACTTACAACATCTGAGATTACGTCCCAGTAATAATTTTTCTCAAGTTCAGAGACAAAATCTGCAAATGACAGAGATAACAATCTCTGGATATCCTTAAGCTTCAATTTGAGTCCGCCGTCAATCATCAGATTCATCATTTCAGGATCTGTGATTCCGGATTTCTTCAAACGGAAAAGTGTCATAAGGTTTTTCAGATCAATGCCCATCCGGGTAAATTCCGCAAAAAGCTTGCGATCCTTGGATTTGGATTCTCCGATTGCGCCAAATAACCCGACATAATAAATTTTATCAAGCTGATTCTCAATATCAGAAAGATTTGTACCATCATAATTCTTCAGTATGGAGTGATATTCTGTGTTCGCAAGCTCAGAAATGACTTCCTCGTAAGTATTTTTTGCAGCCAATTCTGAAAGGAAAGTGTAATTTAACCTTCCTGCTGCAACAATAGCATCAAGGATCTCATCTGTGGAAGCATTACAGTATTTTCCACGAAGAATGGTCTTTATATTCCAGATATCATACTTTTGGAGCTGCTCACCCACAAGGAAATTAACGTCACCTTCTGAAATGCTGAGTAGTTTTGTGAAGGTTACAGCAAGATTCCTGTTAAGAGCATGCTCAATAAGATCTACGCCTTCGTAATTCCTTGCCAATTCATCGATATCCTCTTTGTACTCAGACTCTCCAATGAATCTGGTAATTTCATCAATGCTCATATTCATGAGCCGAGGATATGTCTCCTTTGGCAGAATCTTACTTTTCATTGCACGTACACGTGCTGTAGTATATGCGTAGTTTGCATGCCCCTTCGAAGGGGATTTCTTAGAATTACCACGCTTAAATTTCTGCAACAGCTGCATTTAGAAATCACCCGAATAAGGTATCAGATGTCTGTTTCAACAACCGCTCATTCACGCTTTTAAGGATAACATCGTAGGTATAATCCAATCTGATAGTAGCATCTTCATTCTCGATGATAACGCCACCAAGACAATTGATATTACCGGCGTATTCGAGTGAAGACAACTTTTTAACAAGCTCCTCGGATTCAGCATTTGAATAAATTCTGCTACCATTTGACTCATTTTTTGTTATGAGCTCTTTGAGGAGTTCTTCGTTTTTCTCAGGAGAAAACGCTGATATGGTTTCTACAGCCTGGACATATACTTTTTCGAGTACTTCCTTGCGTGCATTGAGCAATGTGCGCTTCACTTCAAGGTTTGCACTGGATATTTCTTGCTTCCTGACTTTTTTAATATCATCCTCTGCTTTTGCAAGACGTTCACCCATAATCCTCTTAGCATTCTGTTTTGCTTCATCCAGAATCAGGGAAACCTCTGCTTCTGCTTCAGAATCCGTTTTGGAAACATCTGCCTTTGCAGCATCCATAATATCTTTTACAACAGTTTCAAGTCCCATGCTCAACACCTTTGGAAAATTTAAGAGCGAATATGCGCTCTTAAATTATTTAATCAACAGTGCAACTACCAGACCAAAGATAACAATTGTTTCTGGAATAACGGTTAGGATCAAACCCTTACCGAAAAGACTTTCGTTCTCAGCCATTGCACCAATTGCTGCACTACCGATGTCTTTTTCTGCAAGAGCGGATGCGATACCTGTGAGTCCTACTGCGAGTCCTGCACCAATTGCTTTTAAACCTGATGGGTCCATTGCGGTTATTGTTTCTGTTACCATTTTCTTATTCCTCCGTGTATTTTCTAATATATCCAAATGGATCGTATTTACGTCCCCCTCCTTCGTAGAATTTTCCGAAGAATTCTACATACTGCAACCTGAGTGAGTGTAAACCGGGGGCGATGATACTCAGGACAGTATTCAATGCGTGTCCAAACAAGAACACGATAATTGCAAAGATAGTTGCTCCACCAATTGGCGTTCCTGGCTGCCAGATCATTTCAAAGGCAATCAGGTTGACAGTTGACGCAATATAGATGGATGATAATCCTACAGCTATGATACGAGTGTAAGACAGTGAGTTACTGAGAAGTGAAGGCAACTCGATAGGTCCTTTAATACCCTCTCCCTTAAGAAGCATTACAAATCCTATTAAGAATACAACAACACCCAGAATCGTTGTGACTGAAGGAAGCATTGCTGCGTATCCAAGTATTGCCAAAAACAATCCGATTTCAATAACAAACCAGCTACCTTTCTCGAAGATCGCTGCTGATATTCCGTGTTTCCTGTTCTCATTGATGAAACCAAGGAGATAACCAATGTTGATGTGAATAAAACCAACCAATGCTGTTGCAATGATCATGGTCATCACAAGGTGTGTCCTGTGAACAGGAAATGTAATCATTTCATCTGCAACAGGGGATGCTAGAAGATTTACAGTTGCAAATCCTTTGATTAACCCTTCAGTCACACCGTGTTCCGTATGCAGACTTGCAAGAGGGAATCCCAGGAACTCACCATATATCACACCAAATATCAAAGTTGATATCTGGCAGTATATGAGAATATTCATGAGAGGTTTGATAGCATCTGAAGAGATCATCTTTTTGATACCAACAGCCATTGCAAGCAGAATCAATGCATAGCCGATGTCACCAAGGATCATTCCGTAAAAGAGCGGGAAAGAAATGAATATCAATGTAGTAGGATCAAGTTCCTTATACTTTGGTCGTGCATAAAGGTCCATGATCTCCTGGAAAGGAGCTGCCATTTTAGAGTTATTGTACTCTATTGGGACGATATTAACGTCTTCCTTCATCATTTCCTGTTTAGAAACAAACGCACGTCCGTTAGTAGCTGCTTTCACAATACGCTCCAGTTCAACGAACTCGTCTTCAGGAACCCATCCATCTATAATGAACGTGCTGTCTGAAGTAGCTACCCTGAGCGGAGTTTCTGATTTTTGAGCCTCTATTGAAAGGACTTCATTGCTAGCCAGAATGAAATCAGAGTATTTATCTTTGAGAGATTCAATCTCTTCATCGATTGCTTTTACCTGTTTCAATAATCCGGATTCTTTTGAAGTGATACTAGAAAGAGATTCAGATGGCATCCCACTTATATTTGGAATCCTGAATTCCCTGAAAGCAAATCCTGCAAGCAGATCCGCGACCTCTGCAGCCTTGTCTTTCGTTACGAAAAGTACCATAGTACTTTCTTTAGCATCATAGAATATCTCATATGAAGAAGTAATTCTGGAAACTGCAGATTCAACATCTTCCTTTACATATCCGGAGAATACGGAAAGATGTTCATAACCACGATAAAGGTCAAAATCAAGAGAAATGTTAGCAAAAGGAATTAGTTCTTTTTTAAGAGAATCAATCTCTTTGAGTTCTGCTTCAAGCTTACTTTTCTGCTCAGCCTTTACATCAAGTTCAGCATCCAGCTTATCAAGAGTGGCATCGAGTGAGGAAATAACAGATTTGGTATCCTGCTTTTTTGACCCAACGTCTTTTACACCCAGTAAACTGGCAATTGATCTGATCTTGATTAGTTTCTTAGAAACATCATCTACATTTTCGAATGGTCTGCCAATAAGGAGACCAGATTCGTCTTCATTAAAATCTTCGATCTGGAACAGATTCGCTTTGTGCAGAGCATCGACCGTTTCTTCAAAAATACTTTTATGGCCAACAATTACGGCACGACTCATCTGCTTTGGTTCAAGCATGTATTGCCCTCTCGAACTCGTTTATAATTATATTAACAGCTTCATCGACATTTGATGAAGCGGAGCTGGCAATAGATTTAGCCTCACTTGCACCATTCTCGATGATTTTCGCTTTATCTGAAGCGATAGACTCTTCTGCAGATTTCATTGCACTTTGTGCAGATTTCTGTGCATCAACCTCGGCCTGTTTTATTATCTCTCTGGCCTCGGCACGTGCACTGGCGATACGGTCATTTTTTCTTTTGTTACCGTCGTCAACCATTTTGTGTGCATTGTCTTCTGCCTCTTTGATTTCCGACAAGATTTTCTCTTTGGCCATGCTAATCCTCATGTGATGAATTGCTTATTATCCCGAATAAATCATCCTTTCCTATTGCTAACTCACATATAAAGTATTCGGTTTTCCAGATACCAGCGAGCCATAAATGGTAATGATTTATCATTAATATGACAGGAATTGTCCACTTTTAAATATTATTAATGTTGCCTTTAGGCATTGATTTCGGACTATTTATAACTAATAACAATTAATGTAAGTCAATGCATAGATTTATCAAGCCTGAGCGGAAGTGAGGTTCCTTCTGGAATAGTATGAATATAATTATTCCTGAATTCAGGGTTGCGCATCATACAGTATTCAGCAGAACATTTGTATGCTTCATGCTGACCCATCCTGGCCCATATTGCAGCAAGCTTTTCCTCGCGAATATTTCCAAATGAAAGAGGAGTATATGCACATGGAAGAATATCGCCACCAGCTGTTGCATGCATCCATCTCCTGCCTGCAAAGCAACCGAACTGATCAGGACCCATGAAATTGGGGAATGAAGTGACCCTTGGACCATCTTCTTTTTTGTTCATTGAACTCTGGAACTTGCCAAGGCGATCAACATCCTTAGAGGTAATGACTTCATCCTCATGCTCCATCCAACGTCCAACAGCTATGATCTCATATATAGACATCTCCTGCATACCCATATCCACTGCAAAATTGTAGAAACGATCAAGATCATCTATATTATCAGGAGACACTACCACAAAAAGATCAGCAAGAATACCCGCATTCACCATGTGCTCTATACCAACCACAGTGTTCTTGAAAGCACCTTCACGTCCCCTTACACGATCATGTTCTTTCTCATCTGGACTGTCAAGGCTCATGTGTGCAGCAAAAAGACCTGCTGCCTTCAAATCCCTGGCCCTTTGCTCAGTTAAACCAAACCCTGATGTGAAACATGCAGCTACCGCACGAGTCTTATCCACATTTGCCACCATTTGCTCAAGATCCTTTCTGAGCAGAGTCTCTCCACCATCGAAGGCTATATAGTAAGAACCCAGATCGATTGCCTGCTGTATGGCGCTATTGACCTCATCATAAGTAACAATAGGATCTGCCACAATACCAGCCGCACCACAGTGGATACAATCATAGGGGCAGTGTGTGGTAATACCTATCGAGAACTGATCAGGCACCCTCTTCTTTAAAATAGAAGCAACCTGCGCACTGATCATCCTATTGAATACCTCACCAGGCATAGGAGGAGCCCATGTGGAGAAAATTATATTCTCCTCATCTGCATAGATCGGTTTTTCTTCCAGGAAGATCTTGTTGATCCTTTTCAAAATTGGTTTTGCAACAGGAGCTAACGGACCTTCTGCATCAAGAACTACTTTTCCGCCCTCAGTGCTTGCATTTACTTTAACTACTGATTTATCATAAACCCTCATGAAGTCACCTGACAATTAAATAACATTAAAATATATCCCCAGGGAGCATATCAACTGTAATAAGATCAGTTACAAGCTCCAGTTTATCCTTTGCTTCTGATGAGGGGAAATAAGCAAGGATATCTTTTGCATTCTGAACGCAGATACATACCTGCTGTACAGTCTTTTCAACAGCATCATCATGCCCCATTACCTTCCTATAAATAAGAGGTAACGTGACGGATTCATAAGTAGAACTTTTATCTTCAAGTTTGTTAAGATACTCAAGCAGATCATCAACTATCTGGTATGCATTACCAACATTTTCCCCAAAAGCCCTTAGTTTCAGGGCAGTCCCTTCATCAGCTTCTGCGACATATGCACCGATTGCAGCACTTGCTGCAAAAAGAGAACCGGTTTTCTTACTGATGCACTCAAAATAGTTTCTTTCCCTGAACTCCTCGTCCACACTGGAAATGTCAATCGTTTCACCTTCTGCCATATACATTCCAGCCCTGCCAAATTCATTTACAGCATTATTACCATATCCAGATATCAGAGATATAGCCTTGGATATCAAAAAATCCCCGCAGAGAATAGCTGCAGGAATGCCATATTTCTTATGTGCGGATTCCACACCCCTGCGTACAAGACCTCCATCCAGCACATCATCATGTATAAGAGAAGCCGAATGAATAAACTCAATAGCCAATGCAGCATTGATACTACTTTCTGAATTACCACCGCACATCTCGGTACATAATACAAGCATAACAGGACGGATATTTTTCCCACCAGAACTGCAGATATGTATTAGCATCTTTTTCATCAGAGAGCGATCATCCATGGAACAGACCATCTCATCCTTAGAAGCTTTTATAAGCTGGTATTCCGCCAGATCTTCTATTTGAATCATATTTCCGCCTGCTCACTCCGAATATTTAGAAGGACAACTAACTACTATCTGGTTAGCCTCAACCATATTTTCTGACACCATTTTACCACTAATGCTAATACTTTGCCCTTCCACAAGATTAGCCGGAATAGAACCTACGTATTCAACATCCAGTTCAAAAGAGGAATCTTCAAGATCCTGCAGTACAAAAGAAGTACCATCTGTGGATATCTCCAGAGTTCCGTTCTTTATAGTCCCCATAGTGTTAATATCATGTCCCACGTATTTATCGGAATTATCTGACAGCTCCGATATCATAGGATAACCCTGAGACAGGTCCACATTCCAGAGACCTACAAAACCAACGATGGCAATGAAAACAACTGCAAGAACAGTTTTCTGTTTTTTATCCATAAAAGTACCTCATTACAACATTATTTTGCCACTTTGCGACATTGCTGCAGTAGCCCCTTACGAGAACGCAACTGATATGCAACGTATGCGGACAATGTAATCAATGTAATCGCGAATGCAACTTCTAACGCGCCTATAAAGAATCACCTCTATATCAGTTTAACCTTTATCCGTCATGGGCATTAAGACGAACCCCTGCAACAATAAACGAACACGGATGAACCAATTTATACATTGGAGGCCTGTATCTGATAATCAAGTATTAATATGGGTGTGCAGTAGTATAGTTCCATCCTATAAATAGGTAATATAGATAGATATACGAACAAAAAACCTTATGATCAATTATGGTAAAACCTCCAAGACTCATTGCCTGGGAAACAACAGCAGGATGTAACCTTTCATGCAAGCACTGCAGAGGCTCATCTACTGAGAAAAAACCCGAAGGTGAACTTACAACTGATGAAGCATTCCATTTCATAGATGAAATCAAAAAAATAGGAAACCCCATTCTTATACTGAGCGGTGGTGAACCGCTTGTCAGGGATGACATCTTTGATATAGCAAGATATGCCACGGAAAAAGGCCTGCGTGTTGCTATGGCAACCAACGGAACACTTGTGACACCTGAGATAGCAGAGAAAATAAAAAGTGTCGGCATACAGAGAGTCAGCATCAGTCTCGACGGCTCAAGTCCGCAGACACACGATGATTTTCGATGCATGCCAGGAGCATTTGACGGTGCATTGTCCGGAATAGAAAATCTGAAAGAAGCAGGAGTAGGATTTCAGATCAACCCCACCATTACAAAACGCACCATTGATGAAATTCCTGCCATACTGGAAATGGCAAAAGGCCTTGCTGCCGATGCACTTCATATATTCCTCCTGGTCCCCACAGGCAGGGGCAAGGAACTTGAGAACGACGAGATACCCCCAGTAGAATATGAAAGGATACTAAACTGGTTCTACGACAGGCAGAAGGATGCAGGAATCCAGCTCAAAGCCACCTGTGCACCACATTACTTCAGGATAATGCGCCAGAGAGCAGAAAAAGAAGGTACCGAGATAAGTGTAAAGACACACGGTTACGAAGCAATGACAAAAGGTTGCCTCGGAGGAACTGGTTTTTGTTTTGTATCAAGTACAGGAGATGTTTTCCCATGCGGATACCTTCCTGTGCTGGCCGGAAACATAAAAAAGCAGAGTTTCAAAGATGTCTGGGAAAACTCAAAGGTATTCAACGATTTGCGTGATGTTTCTAAACTTAAAGGAAAATGTGGAAGATGTGAATATAATACAGTATGCGGAGGCTGCCGTGCACGTG
Source organism: Methanolobus sp. (assembly GCF_016278385.1). Taxonomy (GTDB): domain Archaea; phylum Halobacteriota; class Methanosarcinia; order Methanosarcinales; family Methanosarcinaceae; genus Methanolobus. The sequence goes on along the minus strand of NZ_JADQBY010000020.1, from coordinate 20,000 downwards.
CATATGCTGCCACCGGAGATTATCTGGAAGAAGAACCGTACTGTATATATGTACCTAAAAAACAGTGATTTCAATGATAATTCTTGATGATGCAGATAAAAAGATACTCAATACAATTCAATTTGATTTCCCACTTGAAAACGAGCCGTTTCAAAAACTTGGAGAGCAATTGGGTATCAGTGAAGAGGAAGTAATCGAAAGGCTTGAGAGACTGCAAAATGAAGGAGCAGTCCGAAAAATAGGACCAATCATCAACCGTCAGGGAGTTGGAGGCACAAGTACCCTTGTAGCAGCTACCGTTCCCGAAGAAAGAGTAGACGAGGTTGCAGACTACATCAATGAATATCAGGAAGTATCCCACAACTACCATCGTCCTGAGAAATTCAACATCTGGTTCACAATATCTGCACCCAGCAGAGAAAGAATAGATACTATATTAGATGAACTCCATGAAAAGACAGGGCTTGAGTTTGTAGATCTGCCTACAAAAAGACTATTCAAGATAGGAGTCAGGTTCAACATCAGGTGATAATATGGATGACATTGATGAGAAGATAATAAGACTGACACAGAACGGAATCCCCCTTCAAAAATCACCTTTTGCAGACATTGCCAATGAACTCGGCATAAGTGAGCAGGAAATAATCGACCGCCTCAAAAAGATGAAGGAAAAAAAAGTCATCCGCAGGTTTGGTGCATCCATTGGACACAGAGATATAGGAATTGTTGCAAATGCAATGTGTGTCTGGAACGTGCCCGATGAGAGAACAGAAGAAGTAGGAACGATAATGACAGGGTTTTCAGAGGTTACACACTGCTATGAAAGACCACGTGCTCCCGGATGGAACTATAACCTTTTCACAATGGTGCACTCCTACACAAAAGAAGACTGTGAGGAAATTGCAGCAAACATATCCGAAGCCACCAACATAAATGATTATAAACTTCTTTTTAGTGACAGGGAATTCAAGAAAACTGGAGTTAGATTATAATCGCAATCTTTAACTAACTTACAGAAAAAGCAGAAGGCAATCATTCCCGGAGATGGAGATATGAAAGACAAGAACCACTTCCTGCCACTGCTGATAGATATGAACGATAAGAAGGTCGTTATTTTTGGAAGTGGATCGGTTGGAGAAAGGAAAGTTAACCTGTTCTCAGCATATGCGCCAGTGACCGTTGTGAGCCGCAATTTTAACGATACTTTTTTTGAACTGGAACGTAAGAATGGGATTACACTTATTAAAGCAGATGCCAGTAAGCTCACTGATGCAGATATCAACGATATCATAAAGGAAGCTTTCCTTGTGATACCTGCAACAAATGACAGAACTATAAACGAAAGAATAGTGAGTCTATCAAAATCCGTTGGAATACTTACTAATGAAGTGGATGCCATTGGCGATGTCACAATACCTGCGGTAATTAAACGTGGAGGACTGACCATCAGCATATCTACAACCGGATCAAGCCCTGCATTTTCCAGGTTTACACGGCAGCAAGTAGAGAAAATCATCATTCCTGAATTTGCAGACATGATCAAAATACAGGATGAAATGAGGACATACCTGAAGAGTGAAGTTACTGACCAGATAGAAAGAAAAGAGATATTATGGAATATACTCGAAAATGAAGAGGTATGGGCTGCGCTGAAAGAATCCTATGAAAAAGGGTTTAAGATAGCACAGGATATTGTAAGGAAGAAAATAAGCGAGAAAGTCAGATGAACACGTACCATATCCACTGCCATTCGAATTACTATATAGACATGAGGTGCCCATGACCGAAATAACCAGTATGGTGATTACCCATTCCAAAGCAACAGTAGAGGAAATCGAAGAAGCATGGGATGGGGACATCGAAAATATGCTGAAGGACCTGTATTCCAATGATCTGGTCTGTGAATGTGTTGTATTAAAAACCTGCAACCGTGTGGAAATATACATAGTTTCCCCGAAAGGAAACAGTGTTTTATTCCAGTTCGCAAAGAAAATGGGACTTTCTTCAAACATTATTGATTTTTTTGACCATGACGAATCTATAATGCATCTGTTAAAGTTAGCATGTGGTCTTCAGTCCATGATAATCGGAGAAGATCAAATACTTGGCCAGATAAAAGACCTTTATCTGGTTGCGCAGAAGCTTGGAACGACTGGAAGGATGCTAGATACTGCATTCAGTAAAGCCATCCAGGTTGGCAAACGTGTGAGAACTGAAACAGAGATCAACCATGGAGCACTTTCAATCGCATCTGCCTCTGTGGACCTTGCCGAAGAAACTGTCGGAGACCTCAAGGACAAAATGGTACTTGTTATAGGCACAGGAGAAATGGGAGCACTTGTCACACGTGCGCTCTCTCACCGGGAAATAGAGTTAATGTACATTGCAAACCGTACATATGAAGCAGCAAAAGAACTTGCTGATGAGATGGGAGGACATGCAGTACACTTTGACCAGATAGACGAGAACCTGAGAAAAGCAGATGTAGTCATTAGTGCAACCGGTGCGCCTCACTATGTACTGAAATACGAACAGGTCAAAAAGGCTATGAGTTTAAGAGATAAAGAAATTCTGTTGATTGATATCGCAAATCCAAGGGACATTGACCCTTCAATCATAGATATACCCCATGTTACACTATACAATATAGACAATCTGAGGGTAATCAATGAGAAGAACCTCGAGCTGAGAATGGAAGAGGCAAAAAAAGCCCAGGCGATCATTGACGAGGAGTTCGATTTGCTCAACAAACAATACAAGAGGCAAAAAGCAGACAATCTTGTATCTGAACTGTATGCACAATCATACAAGCTTCGAATACATGAAAAGGATAAGGCAATAACTAAATTGAGTGCATACCACACCATTGGCGAGACTGAGAGTAGAATAATTGAAGACCTGACTCACTCAATAGTAAATAAAATACTTGCAGAGCCCACAAAGGTCCTGAGATATGCAGCAGAAATTGGCGATGATGAACTGCTGAACGCTGTTGCAAAATTATTTAACGTTAATAAATCCAGCTTAAACACAAAAGTAAATGATGAGATGGTGAAATGTTCCCCGAGCGCAGAATGAGAAGGCTGAGAAGCGGCAAGATTAGAGACCTGGTACGTGAAACATCGTTATCTGCCAATGACCTGATATATCCAGTATTTGTGAATGAAACAATCGACTCTGCCCGGGAAGTATCATCCATGCCTGGTGTCTTCAATATACCTGTGGAAAAAATTGCAGACGATGCAAAGGAAGCTGCGGACCTTGGCATACCAGCAATGATACTTTTTGGCATCCCAGAAACAAAAGATGAACATGGTAGCAGTGCCTGGGGAGATGACGATGTTGTACAGCGTGCCATACGCGAGATCAAGAATGAACTCGGCAAGGACATGCTTGTAATCACCGACGTCTGCCTCTGCGAATATACAAGCCACGGGCACTGCGGAATGGTCGACTATGATACAGAAGAAATAATGAACGATCCCACACTGCCACTGCTGGGAAAAACAGCAGTAAGCCATGTAAAGGCTGGTGCAGATATGGTGGCACCATCAGGAATGATGGATGGCATGATAACTGCAATTCGCAGTGCACTTGACGAGAATAATTTCCAGAATATCCCCATTATGTCTTATGCTGCAAAGTACTCTTCATCATTCTATGGACCTTTCAGGGATGCAGCGGGATCAGGATGTTGCTTTGGAGACCGGTCTACCCACCAGATGGACCCTGCAAACTCAGATGAAGCACTCATGGAAGCAGCTCTTGATATCGAAGAAGGTGCCGATATAATTATGGTTAAACCAGCACTTCCATACTTAGATATAATATACCGCCTCAAGACCGAATTTGAGATTCCAACTGCAGCCTATAATGTCAGCGGAGAGTATGCTATGCTCAAGGCAGCAGCCCAGAACGGCTGGCTTGACGAAAAAGCGGTCATGTATGAATCCCTCCTATCAATAAAACGTGCAGGCGCCGATATGATAATTACCTATTTTGCCAAGGATATGGCGCAGATGTTAAAATGATTACAAGGTGTTTTTATGTCATTAGATAAGTCCAGAGACCTATACAACAAAGCAAGGACCCTCCTCCCAGGTGGGGTCAGCAGTCCGGTACGAGCTATCAAACCATACCCATTCTACACTGAATCAGCAAGTGGTTCGAAGATCAAAGATATCGACGGTAATGAGTACATAGATTACTGTCTTGCATACGGTCCGAACATACTCGGACACGCAAACCCAACTATCAAGCAGGCAATCATCTCCCAGCTTGAAAAAGGATGGTTGTACGGCACTCCAACTGAACTTGAAGTGAATCTTGCTGAAAAGATAGCAGGACTATACCCAAGTATTGACATGCTTAGGTTTGTATCCACAGGGACAGAAGCAACCATGAGCGCGCTTCGTGCAGCAAGGGGATTCACAGGTAAGAACAAGTTCATCAAGATAGAAGGTGGGTTCCACGGAGCACACGATGCAGTACTGGTAAAAGCAGGTTCCGGTGCAACAACACTTGGTAAACCTGATTCTCTTGGAATACCAGAGGACTTTACAAAAAACACGCTTCAAGTACCATTTAACGATATAGAAGCTCTTACCCAGGTAATTGAAAATAATCAGGATGACCTTGCTGCACTCATCATGGAACCAGTAATGGGCAACATAGGACCCGTACTTCCTAAGGGTGATTACCTGAAAGATGTACGTAAAGTTACCGAAGAGAACGATGTAGTGCTTATCTTCGACGAAGTAATTACCGGATTCAGGCTGGCAATGGGTGGAGCACAGGAATATTTCGGCGTAACACCTGATATGACAACCCTTGGAAAAATTATCGGTGGCGGACTTCCTATTGGTGTTTTCGGAGGAATGAAAGAGATCATTGAGATGGTAGCACCTTCCGGAAGTGTGTACCAGGCAGGAACCTTCAGTGGAAGTCCGGCATCGGTTGCTGCTGGACTCACTGTTCTTGATATACTGAAGAAGGAAGAAGTGCATAAAAAGCTCGATGCAACAGGCAGTATGATGAGGAACAGATTATCCGAAATTGTAGCAGACATGGGACTTGATTACAATGTCGTTGGTATTGCATCCATGTTCAAGATATTCTTTGGTGACAAGCCATTGAATTACCAGGATGTCCTCAAATGTGATAAGGAAGGATACCTGAAATTCTTCTTTAAGATGCTTGAAAGCGGTGTTTTTGTTCCACCATCACAGTTCGAGACGAATTTCATTTCAACTGCACACACCGAAGATGATATTGAGAAGACACTACTTGCTTACGAAGCAAATCTGAAATAAGCGGTGAACTCACATGATAATAGGAACCCGCGGAAGTGCCCTGGCCCTTGCACAGACAGAGACCATTGAAGGCCTCTTGTCAAGACTTGGAGTAAGCACTACCAGGAAAATAATCACAACATCAGGAGACACTTTTACAGACAGGCCACTGCATGAGGTGGCTGGTGTCGGTGCATTTGTCAGGGAACTCGATGACAGAATGCTTGAAGGTGAGATCGATATCTCGGTCCACTCTATGAAGGACCTGCCAACCGTCCGCCCGGAAGAACTCTCTATATCTGCAGTACTGAAACGTGATTCACCATATGATGTACTGCTTACTACCGATGGCTCCAGAATGGACGATCTTCCCGAAGGAGCTGTACTTGGTACCACATCCATGCGCCGAAGAGCGCAGATACTCAGATATCGACCGGATCTTCATGTTCACGACCTGAGAGGGAACATCAACACCCGAATAAGGAAACTCGAAGAGGGACTTTATGACGGTATCCTGCTTGCAGAAGCAGGTCTTCAGAGAATGGGTTGGGAAATGGACGTTGAACGTCTTAATCCACAATTCTTCTGCCCTTCTGCAAACCAGGGAACCATTGCTGTGGTCACTCCTGCCGGAACAGAGGCTGAGGAAGTAACATCTAACCTTGATCACCAGAGAACCAGAATAGAAACAGAGATCGAACGCATAGTAATTACTGACGTAGAAGGAGGATGCACAGCACCAATAGGCTCCTTTGCACAGTTCATCAATGATGATGAGATCAGCATCTGTTGTGAAGTATTGGCACTAGATGGTTCGGAGCATGTGCGTATCGATGAAGTTATCCCGGCTGATAGGTGCCAGGAATATGCAAGGATAATTGGAAGAGAACTTGTACAGATGGGCGGGAAGGAACTCGTACAGAGAGCTGTGTGCCAGCTAGCATCATCACTGCCTGATGAGGTGTAAGGACAATATGATCAATATCACCGGAATTGAGTTTGAGAATCCGACTATCCTGGCTGCAGGTATAATGGGCACCACAGGAGCATCTCTTGTCCGTGTTGCTAAAGAAGGAGCAGGAGCGGTTGTTACAAAGTCTATCGGCCCTGAACCAAAAGAAGGACATAAGAATCCAAGCATGATTGACCTTGGATATGGTTTTTTAAATGCTATGGGATTGCCAAACCCCTCATATCCTGATTTTAAGCATGAGCTCGCAATCGCAAAGAACGAAACAAATACCCCGGTTATCGCAAGTATATTCGGAGGCAATGAAGAAGAGTTTGTAGAGGTCGCTCTGGGCCTTATTGACTCGAAACCTGATGCTTTTGAGCTGAATGTAAGTTGTCCTCATGCATTAGGATATGGAGCTTCTGTTGGAAGCAATCCTGATGCTGTGGAAAACGTCACAAAAGCAGTCACAGATGCGGTCAATATTCCTGTATGGGTAAAACTCACACCCAATGTCACGGATATCGTAACAATAGGAGAAGCAGCACAGAGAGGTGGAGCTGATGCTGTTGTTGCCATCAATACCGTAAAGGGAATGGCAATCGACATCAACAGTGGCTATCCCATACTTGGTAACAGATTCGGAGGACTATCCGGACGTGCTGTGAAACCGGTTGCATTGAAATGCGTCTATGACCTTTACACTGCTCTCGATATACCCATTATTGGCGTTGGCGGCGTTTACACATGGGAAGATGCTATCGAGATGATGATGGCAGGGGCCACCGCAGTCCAGATAGGTTCTGCAGTCTATGAAGGACTGGAAGTTTTCAGCTCAATTGCCAAAGGAATAGAAGAGTTCGTTTCTGAAAGAGAATACAGAGATATATCTGATATTATCGGAATTGCACATGGGAGGCTATAATGTACCCCATCAATGTCAAAATAACTAAGATCATCAGGGAAACACCATCAACCAGAACTTTTGTCTTTGACAGGTCATTTAATGATGCAATTGCAGGTCAGTTCGTAATGGTCTGGATAAGAGGTATTGATGAGATACCAATGGGACTGTCAAGCAAGAACTCCATCACTGTGCAAAAAGTGGGAGATGCAACTGAAAAGTTATTCATGCTTGAGGAAGGAGACAACCTTGGTATAAGAGGACCTTTCGGAAAAGGCTTCACACTTCCGGGCAAGGATGAGAAGATACTGCTCATAGCAGGCGGAGTAGGTGCTGCACCACTTGCACCTCTGGCAGAATATGCATCTTCTGCAGGTATTTGCATGAGCACTATACACGGAGCCAGAAATGCGGATGAATTGCTTTTTGTAGATCATTTTATATCATGTGGTGAACTGCACCTTACAACGGACGATGGTTCTGCACATAGATGTGGTTTTGTAACTGATGTTCTTGCTGAAACCGATATTGCAGCTTACGACAGGATATACACCTGTGGCCCCGAAATGATGATGAAATGTATCTTTGGAATGCTTGAAAAAGAGGATGCCCTTGAAAAGACCGAGTTCAGCCTCCACCGGTATTTCAAATGCGGGATTGGTGTTTGTGGAGCCTGCTGCATGGACAAAGAAGGATTACGCGTCTGTAAGGATGGACCGGTTTTCAATGGACTGCAACTTATAGATTCTGAATTCGGTAATTACATGAGAGGACCAAGCGGTAATAAAAAGCGGTTTTAATTTTCACTTTTTTATTAATTATTTATATTTTATTTAGCATTTTAGAGAAAATATGTAGATTATATCATCCATGCTAAATTGGCAAAAATTATCTATACACCTGAGTACATTGCAAATAAATATGGATTCATATTAGCACCTGAATATCGAGATGTTCTACTGAAGTTCTTCTTTCATTTTCAAATTTGTATCCAATAAAATAATGGGAAACAAAAACAAAGTTCAATGAATTATATGTCCTTAAATTAATATTACCGGTAACTTAATGGAGCTGAAAAAAGACTAAAAGTATTAATTATGCAGAGCATTCCTGCACCATGATCTTTGAAGCCATTCCCCTGCCAAGTGCATAATCACATCCGTTTATGGATACAATCAGAGAACCACTAATTCCTTTTTTGACCTTAATAAGACCGTTCTCTATAAAACCCATGGACCTGAGGCGATTAATCAGGGAGTTACCTGCATTAATAGAAATAATTTTAATATCCTTACCTTCCGGCATCATTGCGAGCGGTATAATCGGAGCCATTTTTACCTCTGTCATTTTTTAGAAAGCAACATCCAAGTGAATATATTTAATAACCCTTGCAAAATTAGGCACCCCTAATATTGCTCGATATTACGATATAGTGTTTTATTCTATATATATGTTCCCGGCTTTGAACAAAAGTTGTCCTTTGAACAATTTAACTTGCCCTCCCAACACAAATGATTTAAATCTTTATCGAATCCTAACAACAATGTCCTTTAATAAAACCGAAAGCAAAATACCGGAACTTGCAATGGGTGTAAAAAATCTGGCAGCTCTTAAAGCATGCAAGGAACATGCAGATGCTGTTTATTTCTCGCTTGACAGACTTAGCCTCAGATCCAGAGCGCAGGAGATTACAACAGAAAAACTTGCCAGTTTTGTTGAAGAGATACACAAGAACGGAATGAAAGGATATCTTGCAGTCAACTCCGTAATTTACCCTGATGACCTTGGAGAACTGGATGAAGTGCTTGAATCCGCTGCATCTGCAAATGTAGATGCTGTAATTGCATGGGACCCCGCAACTATAATCAAAGCTGCAGACAAAGACCTTAAAATTCATATATCAACTCAGGCAAACGTATCAAATCAGGTAAGTGCAGAGTTCTACAGATCACTGGGAGCCAGCAGAGTCGTACTTGCAAGAGAGCTTAGTCTTGAACAAATTAAAGAGATCAAGAACGATACTAAAATAGAGATCGAAGTATTTGTGCACGGAGCAGTATGCCAGGCAATCTCCGGCAGATGTTACCTTTCAGCCTACCTGCTTGGAAAGTCAGGCAACTGTGGAGAATGTAGCCAGCCATGCCGCTGGGAATGGTCTCTACACTCCGATAATGGAGCAATTGTGGATATTGAAGGTAAGTACCTTATGAGTGCAAAAGATCTCTGCATGATAGAGCACATACCAGAACTGGTGGAAGCAGGCGTTGATGCTTTTAAAGTTGAAGGAAGGCTTAAAAACCCAGGATACACAGCCACCGTATCAAAATGTTATCGTCAGGCTCTTGACCTTTTCAGAGAGGGAGCATACGAGAAAAGTAAAATAATTCCCTTGAAAGAAAAAATGTCACTTGAGTATAACAGGGGTTTTTCAACCGGATTCTATTTTGGCTATCCTGGGCCTGACAGCCTGGCATATGATTTTGACATGAATGCTTCCCCAGTAAAACGTGAAGCTGTGGGAGTGGTAACAAATTACTACCCAAAGAAATCGGTAGCAGCAGTCAAATTGTTGGAAAAAGGACTGAAAGTAGGAGACACTATCATAATTGAAGGCAATACAACCTATATGGAACAGGAAGTGACTTCTATTTTCCACGAAGACGAAAGAATTACCGAAATTGAAAGAGGAAATGAAATAGGTCTGGAAGTGAATGATATTGTCCGCAAAAATGATCGGGTTTTCAGGATTAACAAAGGTGAACAATGATTTTGATCCTTATTTATATATTCCTCCTTTTGACATATTCTCTATAGATTTTCTAAAAATAAATTAACTATATATTTTACGAAATAAATATATGTTAGGTAGATAATATTCTTATGAAAACAAAAGGTAGGAACACTGGATGAGACAAAAACATCCTGAAAACAAACCGATTATTTCAAAGAATAGAGTATGAGGATATGATGAAATCATGAATCTTAACAATTCTACGAAGAAAGAGCTTATCAGCAAAGCAAAAAACTCCGTAATCAATTTCAATGATGCTGAAGCAACAACCGTAGCAATAGAAACCATCCAATTAGAAATAGATTCTATAGACATAATTGAAGAAGATTTCATAGAAGGGATGAAAACCATAGGAAACAGGTTCCAAGAAGGAACAATGTCAATGATAGACGTACTTACAGCTTCAAAAACCATGAACAAGGGTATTTCAATACTTAAACCTGCAGCAATTAGTGTACATGAAGACAGCTGTTTTCTTGGAAACCTTATGTTGACATTATAATTGGTAAAAGTATGCATAAGCACAACTATTTTTTCTGCTTTTCTTAGATATTATCCAGTAATAGTAACAAACCATATATCTGTATACAAATATATTATAGTCTGTTTGTTAGTATACAAGAGGAAGAACATGGACAAATTTATGCAAGCAGCTATTGAAGAGGCTAAAAATGGACTTGAAGAAGGAGGAATCCCAATCGGATCTGTTCTCGTTAAAAATAGAGAGATCATCGGCAGAGGACATAACAGAAGGGTACAACATGATGACCCGCTGGCACACGCTGAAATTGACTGTATTCGAAGTGCAGGAAGAATAGGAAAATACAAAGATACAATTATTTACTCAACACTTATGCCATGTTACCTTTGTGCAGGAGCTATTGTGCAATTCGGGATAAAAAAAGTCATTGCAGGAGAATCTAAGACTTTTGACGGAGCTGCTGATTTTATGAGAGAACATGGAGTTGAAGTGGTCGATCTTGACATTGATGAATGTAAAGAGATAATGAAAAAGTTCATTCATGAAAAACCTGACATCTGGTACGAGGATATCGGCAAATAGACCGTCATGCTTTTTTTACTACTGCCCAGAAAACACTTCCTTTTCCTTCAGTGTTATCTTCAACACCTATCCTGCCACCGTGCAGATCAATCATCCTCTTGGCAATTGCAAGCCCAAGACCGGAGCCCTTAACTGCTTTATTCTTTGAACTAAGACGGTTAAAACGGTTAAAAATCAATTGTTTATCTTTATCAGGTATGCCATCGCCTGAATCTGAAATCATTACTTTCCATTCATCCCCAATATCCTTTACATCGACCACAACAACACTATCATAAGGACCATATTTTATAGCATTCGAAATGAAATTGACAAATACACCTTCAATCAGAGGATTCAAAATTGCAGGATGAGGACCACTTGCCCTTATATCAAGCCTTATTTTTTTTGCCTTGAATTGCGGTTCAAACTCTTCCACCACATTGCGCAGTATGCCCATGAGATCCATAGATTTGAATTCCAGTTCATCAATATCTTCAAGCCTTGCAAATTTTGCGGCCGATTCGATCATATCTATAAGACGAGAAACATTACTGTCAATCAGCTTGAGCTTGTATTTCTTATTCTCGTCAGACTCTTCATATAGCAGCATATCAGTGAATCCTTTAACAATACCTGCCGGATTCAATAGATCATGACGAAGTATATCGGTAAAAAGGTCTTTCAGCTCATTTGAACTCTTAAGTTGTGAAGCATACTGATTCATTTTAGACTCTACTTCTTTACGCTCGGATATATCCCTCACGACAGAAATTATTCCATCATCAAGAGCCGTTATAGATACTTCCTGGAAAAAACTATCACCATTTTTCTTTATCCCAGGTAGTTCACCTTTCCATTTTCCATTTAACCGGAACTCAGGTAATATTTCATTGGCAAATCTTTCCATCTCGGATGCAGCATAAAGTGTGTCCCATGTTTTACCAATTAGTTCATCAGGACCATCATATCCAAAGATACGTGCATGTGCATTGTTGACATAAGTATAAACGCCATCTTTATCCATAATAGCCATCCCATCTATAGAGGCTTCCATGGCACGAGTATGCTTTTTTAGTTTATCTTCTGCCTTCTTTCTCTTTGTTATATCCTGACCGGAACAAAGAATTCCCACAACATTTCCAGATTCATCTGTAAAGGGCTTGGAATACCAGGATACAACACATTGATTATTTTGCATAGTAACTACCGGACATTCGTAATAATTGATGTTATTTTCCCGATTGTCAAACGTATCGAAAATATGTCGTTCTATCCCCGACCTGAACTCCGGGGGAATAAACTCCTGAAACAGGTTTTTTCCCAATACTTCATTTTCCTCATAACCCAAAATCTCAATACCCCTCTTGTTTATAAGGGAAATATTGTGATTTGAATCAAGAACCAGCATCATTACGGCTGCCACATCAAGATAGTTCTGTGCCTGATCCCGTTCTTTGACTAGATTATCCTGAAGCTCTTTTATACGGAGTAAAGACTTCACCCTCATTTTAAGTTCAAGCCTGTCAACAGGTTTGGTCAGAAAATCATCAGCTTCGGCCTCTATACCCCTTAACCGGTCTTCCCTCCCGGATAAAGCAGTGACTAGAACAACAGGTATGTACCGGGTCTTTTCCGAGCTTTTTATACTTTTACAGACCTGATAGCCACTAATACCTGGCATCATTACATCAAGAAGTATAATATCAGGGGTTTCCCTGGAAACTATTTCCAGTGCTTCTTGTCCATCATATGCAGGGAGGACTTCATAATCCAATTGTAGATATGCCTGAAGCAACTCAACGTTCATTGGCTCATCATCTACTATCAGGATGCGGGGTTTATGTGATAGGGCCATAATCAAATTGTTTAAACTCTTTCAAGGACAGGTTATTTTCAATCCATTAGCCTAATAATAATTATAATTAGTGATTGCTCTTAAGAGGGCATATTATACATAAGGATTACTAAATTTTATTAAAATTTAGATTTTAGTTCAAGAACGGGAGAAATAGTAATTTAAATTAATTAAACACTATTAATTAAGAATGCATCGCGTACATATATCATTAAAAGACTTTTATTCCCTCCTGTTTAATGCACCGATATATAGCCTTGCCCAAATAAAGTAACAGGATTTACTTCCAGCTTATCTTTGGAGCATTCCTGCCAGGGATATTATGTACATTATATTCAGGATAACCGAACATCATAGCATGCTGTACAACATGACCTACTGGAAGGGAAAGTTCTTCCATCAGTGGCTTATATGTGGTTGCTGTCACTTTCAAAAAACCAGCCCAGCAGGAACCGACATCAAATGACGGTGCGACAATCTCGAACCATGAAAGAGCAATGACACAATCCGTATATACCAGAACACCTGTTCCATAGGTTATTGCAAGGTGAGGAGCGCCACGGCAGATAGGATCAGAACCTTTAGCATAAGCAGATGTCAGAGAGAACATGATGGGCTTTAATGAATGGTCCCTACCAGATTCAGTAAATTCACGCATCCAGTCAATTGCCAAGGAGGTAATCTTACGTACCTCTTCCGGATCATGGACAATAAGCCAGTTGACCGGTTGGATATTAATCCCTGAAGGAGCATAAAGAACAATATCAAGTATATTCTCTATTGCTTTCCACTCAACAATCTCATGTTTATAGTTATGGACAGAACGGCGTTTGCGCATATAATAACCAAGATGTTCCGGACCAATATTATGAGAAAGGGAATCAAAAAAATAGAATGCTTTGTGGGGAAATGGCACCTTCGGGATAGAAAGCTTCGCAGTTACCACATTTCACACAGATATCACCCCTAGCATCCAGCATGAAAGGCATTTCATCCTCGCCTCCCGGAAGAATAATACCAAAAGGACATTGACACATATCCCGCGATGGGTACATAGTTGAGGATTTATAGATATCATGCCATTTTATAGAACACACTCCATTTATTAAGACGTATTCAAAACAATCTAACATTTATCGCTGACACCAGAATTACATCAAAGATAATATATCCTTTCAAAGAGTATGGACCATCAAGATATATAATAGCACTTTTTTTAACTGAGAATTAATCATGGCAAGCCAAAAAATGATAGTAAAGGACATCATCAAAAAAGCTGATGTTCTTCTGGAAGTAGTTGATGCCCGTTTTCCCGATGAAACAAGGAACAGTGAAATCGAACGTGAACTAGAACGCCTCAACAAACCATTCATAATAGTACTAAACAAGTGTGACCTTGTATCAAAAGAAAAACTTGAAAAGGCAAAAAACCGCATGGCAAAAATAGCACCGACTATTTTTGTGTCCTCAAAAGAGAAATTTGGGACCACAATGTTAAGATATAAAATACTGGAAGTTGCAGATATACAGGATCGGAACATAACAGTTGGTTGTATAGGATACCCAAATACCGGTAAATCCTCGGTGATCAACAGCGTTGTCGGAAGGGGTAAAGCTCCAACATCATCAATCTCCGGGTATACAAAAGGTGTACAAATAATCAATGCAGGCTCACGTATTGTTTTTCTGGATAGTCCTGGCGTGTTTCCCCTAGACGAACATGATGAGTACATGCAGGGACTGTTGGGGATAAAAGATTCAACTCACCTTAAAGATACTATTGGTGTCGCTCTGAAAATCATTGAGAAATTAATCGATGAAAACAAGGAAATACTTGAAGCCTTTTACAATGTTAGTATCAGAGATGAGAATTCCTATGACATTCTTGAGATGATAGGTATGAAAAGTAATTTCCTAAAACAGAAAGGCGAAATTGATGAAACCAGAGCCGCGGTCAAAATAATCCATGACTGGCAAAAGGGATTACTTAGGATAGAATAACTATAAATCCAAAAGTCCAATATATTGTATAAATTTCAAACGTGAGGCGCTTAAATGGTAGAATGGAAAAAGGATCTTGGGCTGGAAGGAAGAATGATTTTTACTATGTTCCTGCTGGCTGCAGTTTATCTTGGCTTTCTCATATTCCTGTCATATATGGGAACCCCGGCAGTATTCATGCTCCTGTTTATCGCATTGTTCATGGGAGCACAATATTACTATTCTGATAAGCTTGTTCTGTGGACCACAAATGCAAAGGTGGTTTCTGAATCAGAAGAACCTAAACTTCATGAAACTATTACCAGACTCTGTGTTATAGCAGGTCTGCCAAAGCCAACTGTTGCGGTCGTAAATACCTCAGTACCCAATGCCTTTGCAACAGGGAGAGGACCAAAAAGTGCTGTTGTGGCTGTAACCACCGGACTCATGCATAAACTTGACCAGGGTGAACTGGAAGCAGTGCTTGCACACGAACTAAGCCACGTCAAGAACAGGGATATGGCAATATTGACAATTGCAAGTTTCATCTCGACACTGGCGTTCTATATCGTGAGATATAGTTTCTATTTCGGAGGGTTTGGAGGTAATCGCAGAGATTCAAATGGTGGTGCTTTGATAGCAATATGGATAGTTTCCATATTGGTATGGGTCATCAGTTTCTTGCTTATACGTGCCCTCTCCAGATACAGAGAATTTGCAGCGGATAGAGGATCTGCTCTCATTACAGGAGAGCCGACAAATCTGATATCTGCACTCCGAAAGATTAGCGGGACCATGGCAAACGTTCCTACTGAAGACCTTCGTAAGGTAGAGGGTATGAATGCATTTTTCATAATACCTGCAATATCCGGCTCTGTGATGAGCCTGATATCAACACACCCTTCAATGGAGAAGAGGATTGCCGCCCTTGAGAAGATACAGAGGGAGATCGAACTCTGATGGGTTTTCGCGATATGTTCAACTCCGTGCTTGGAAGAAGCAAAGTACCTGAGGCAAAAACGGACAGGATATTTGCTATTTCCACAGCTGTTATAACCCTGGAACTTAGCCTGAATCTGAAGCCTTCTGCAGTTGCAGGAATATGCTTCAAATCCATAGACATGTCTAAATACCAGAACACGCGGGAAGAAATTGAGCAATTACTGCAATTCAGCACTAAAGAAACAGGCACTGAGTTCAACATTGAGAAAGATGAATATAATTTCCTGTGGGTTATACTGAAAGACAAGGACTTCGAAGACCTTGTAACCAACATACACATGATATCCCAGACACTTATAGAACAGGGATTCGGGGAACAGATACTGTGTGCTGTTTATAAATTTGAGAGCAACGGACCTGTCTATTGGATATATAATTTCAAACAGGGAAATTACTACCCATTTGCGCCCCAGGGAAAGAACAACAGGGATAGCACTCTGGAGTTCAGACTAAAATCTCTTATGGAAAAAGAACTGCCTATAGAAAAAGATGTGGGGAAATGGTATCCCCTTTGGAGTATGCCCTTTTAGACATAAACCAATTTTAATATTTTATTCAGGCTTTTAATCTTCAAATATTCCGACACCTGTGAAGATGTCTTTTGCTTCCTCAAAGGTAAGATCACCTGGCGGAACAATAATATCCGATTCTACAATATCCACATCATCAAGTTGTTTTCCACTAGATTTTATCATAGAAATGAGTTTTGATAGCTCATTATTATATTCCTCTTTATTATCCTGAGAAACAAGATCCACGATTTTGTTGTCAATGGCATTTAGTTCATCAAAAAGAGCACTAGGTACTTCATACTGACCTTCGCCAACTATTCTTATAATCATTTGCCTGCCTCCTTTTTGAGGTTTTCAAGTTCAAGCTCAACACTTGAGGTTGCACTTATCTTTGCAAGTTCTCTGTCAATATCATTTCCACTGCTGGTGAAATCATCAAGTACACCGACTTCTATAAGCTCATCGAGTGCTGATGCACGGGCTTTCAGCTCTTCGGTTTTGTTCTCAGCTCTTTCTACAGCCATGCCTACATCTGCCATCTCTTCACTGATACCGGAAACAGACTCACTGATCTTTACCTGTGCCTCAGCCGCTGAATACTGGGCTTTGATAGTCTCTTTCTTTGTCCTGAATACCTCTACTTTGGTTGACAGGCGCTTTTCAGCTGCAATGAGCTTTTCCTGTTCTTTTTCAAGGTCAGCTATCTGCTGATCAAGACCTTGTACCTGAGTTGCAAGAGCACTTTTCCTCTCAAGTGCCAGACGTGCCAGGTCCTCCCTGTCAGCCTGAATGGCTTCCTTTGCCTGTCCATCAAGTTTTTCGACATTCAGTACCAGTTTAGATCGCTGTAACTGAAGTCTTTTTTTAGATGTAGTAACCTCTGCAACACCTTTTTTAACATTCTGGAGCATTTCAAGCTGTTTCTCATAGGAATAGTCCAGTGTCTCTCTGGGATCTTCCATTCGATCCATTAATTTATTCATTTTAGACTTGACTACTGTTCCCATTCTATTAAATAATCCCATGTTATTCCTCCTGATGACATACAAATAAAGATATAAAGTGCAAACTTGCATAAATGCCTTCCCAAACATTGTGGAGGTTCAAATAAATAGGAAGAAAACATCATATCCTGCTTATAATATCATTTAAGGTGGAGAAGCTAAACATGGTCAATTCAAATAAGTATGAACAACACATATTCAGAAGCCAGAGACTTGCTGTGTTTGCTGACGTCCAGAATATGTTCTATTCTGCAAGAAATAATTATTCAGACAGCCGGCTGGATTATGATAAATTGCTTAATACGGTACTGAAAGGCAGACAGCTCATACGGGCAATTGCCTATCTGGTTGAAACAGATGATATAGACCAGTCAGGATTCAAGTATCATTTAAGAAACTTTGGCTGGGAAGTACGATCCAAACAACTCAAGATCAGACCGGATGGATCTACTAAAGGCGACTGGGATATGGGGATAGCCATCGATGCAATCGCCATATCTGAAAAAGTAGATACTGTTGTACTTGTCAGTGGAGATGGTGATTTCACTGCCCTTGTAGAACACCTTAAAGCCTGTGGAATACGTGTTGAAGTACATTCCTTTGAGAGAAACACTGCAGCAGAACTGATCAGTTCAGCAACAGAGTATTATCCAATAGATGAAAGCATACTTCGAAGAAAATGAGCAGGGATATTTGTTGGAAAAGAACATAAACCCATATAAAGGTAAAAATTAATTAACTGCTATGTCTAGCAGGTATAACTTACCAGATCCTCTTACACTTATTCATCCACGTTCACTAAAGCATTTGAATCATAATCTGCATGAACTTGTAAAAAGCAGACTCTGGCTAAAGATTCTCATTGGGATGATGCTGGGAATTATCACCGGACTTGTACTCGGTCCTTCTACTAGTATTTTAAGCAAGGAAATGTCATACACCATTGGTGAATGGCTGGCATTACCGGGATATATCTTCCTTGCACTTCTACAAATGATAGTTGTACCACTTGTTTTTGCATCCATTATCAGGGGAATCGCATCTGGCGAAGATATGGAACAACTGAAAAAGATAGGACTCAGGACAGTTGCATATTTTCTTGTCACCACTGCACTTGCAATACTCATCGGACTTACCCTTGCATTAACGATAAATCCTGGAACTTACATCAGCAGCGAGCTTGTTCAGGACACGATGATGTCAGATGTGACGACAGTAAAAGGTAATGAGATGAACGCACCTGATGTTTCAGAGCTACCCAGCATGATAACCACCATTGTTCCAACCAATCCCCTGGGATCACTTGCAACTGGAGAGATGCTTCAGGTAGTACTCTTCTCTGTGATTATAGGGGTGGCTCTTGTTTCGATGTCACCTGTACAATCAAAGCCAATGCTAGAGTTGTTAGGTTCTTTGCAGGAGGTTAGCATGACAGTTGTAAAATGGAGCATGTTGCTTGCCCCAATTGCTGTTTTTGGGCTTATGAGCAAATTCACCATCAATCTTGGAATTGATGCGTTACTGGGAATGCTGGTCTATGTGTGCACAGTATTGTTGGGACTGTTAATGATGCTGATATTCTATATGATAGTAATTCTGGTGGTAACAGGGAAAAATCCGATCAATTTCATGAGATCAATAAGAGATGTATTGTTGCTTGCATTTTCAACATCAAGCTCTGCTGCAGTTATGCCACTGTCAATTCAGACGGCTGAAGAGAATATAGGGGTCAGACCATCTATATCCCAATTTGTCATTCCCCTTGGCGCTACAATTAACATGAACGGCACAGCCCTTTACCAGAGTATTGCAGCTGTATTTCTGGCACAGGTATTTGGAATAGACCTTGGCTTTGGGGAATTGGTACTGATAATGATAACTGTAGTAGGAGCCTCAATAGGCACCCCATCTACACCAGGAGTAGGTATCGTTATTCTTGCGCTGATATTGAACAGCGTAGGAATACCCACTGCTGGTATAGCACTTATAATCGGAGTTGACAGGATACTTGATATGAGCCGTACTGCTGTCAATGTAACCGGAGACCTTGTCACTTGTGTTGTAATGGATAAATGGGTAAGCGGCAAGAAAACTGCTAATGAGGAATTTATTGAAGTGGCAAAACGCGAAGCAAAAAGAAGAGTCCTTAATGAAGATGTAATTGTTACTGCACCAGAAGAACAGTAATATCAAATAAAATGGTTCTCTTCAACATTGTGTGGGTAATCTCAACAATAATATCTCATCAATTCTCTAGATGCTAAATACAAGTTGATACTTGAAATCCATATCACGAAAAATCATGCATATTTTTATCCAATGTCTGATCAGTAAATTTGAACAAGCATTTAATAAGATCTTGTGTGAATTTATCCACACAATCCTGAGAGGAAATCCAATATAGTGAATATTCTAAATTGCGTATCTGAATGTGTGCCGCGCTTTGCGCGGGATACATTCATTTCTTATTTTACAAATTAACTATCATGAATAATGGCTGAAAGAATCGCGGTAAGCATGCATACCCATAGAAAATAAAATATTTATATTTGAGAAGAGTTAGAAAGATTAACAACAACAGTAAAACTAATCAGAATAATAGTTTAAAAAAAAGTTATTAGTAATTTAATGAGTGAGTTGGCAGCGATCCAGAGTTCCCGAAGA
>NZ_JADQBY010000031.1 GCF_016278385.1 Methanolobus sp. | reverse complement strand
ACGCCTTTCATCTCCCCATCTTACGAAAGGAGACTTCTCGGCTTACAAGTTAAAATTATATTCTCGATGTCGGAAACTTTAAGTGATTGGTCATTTTTAGAGGACAGTGGAGTGAGTATATTTACTACATTATCAACGAGATCTTTTACAGATATTTCTTCATATATGAGTTCCATTTCGCCTGCTTCTATCTTAGAGAGGTCCAGTATGTCATTTATTATGGTCAGCAAATGTTTTCCACTGCTTGAAATGTTTGATGCATAGTGGTTTTGCTTTTCGTTCAGTCCTCCGGCAATTCCTTCTGCCAGCAGATCTGAAAAACCGATAATGGAATTAAGAGGTGTGCGAAGTTCATGGCTCATAATAGCAAGAAATTCACTCTTGGCACGATTCGAAGATTCTGCATGTATCCTGGCTTTAAATTCTCTGTTCTTTTCCTCCATTTCCCATAAAGCTCTTTTGTGGAGGAGACAGGCTTCAAGGGAAAATGAGAATTTGGATATTACTTTGTTTAACTGGCTAGCTACAATCTCCGGATTTTTAAGCTGTTTCATCCAAAAAAGATTTAGAACTCCGAATTCTTTAAGCGGGCAGAGCATACATGAACCGGTTGTTAAATTTTCCTCTGTAATATAGTCTTTAAAATTACTGTCATATGAACTCAGGATAAGTACGTCATCATTTGGAATATCTGATAATATAGGGTGTGAGAGTGGAATTGTTTTTTCGGTACTATAATACTCAGGATGTGCATATACAAGACTTGCACTATCTTTTTCGCTGAAAGATAGATATTCATCTTTTATCCATACTGACACATAGTTTACTCTTTCTCTAGTCATAATTTTTTTTAAAAAGATGTCGCAATTCTCATTAATGTTCAGTGAGTTGCCAATAGACAGAGATAGCTCATAGAGTAAAGAAATCTGGTTAAAGATATCAGTGTACTGTACTTTTTTATTCATGAAAAATCCCAACGACAATGGTTTTATTCAAAAACTCGATCATATCTTCCCCCATTGAAGCGATTTCCCCACGTGACAGAACTCCTTCTGGGATTGTCTCTACATTTCGGGCTTTTAATCCGTTTGAAATTGCAACTAATTCTTCTTCAAAATCTTTCGGATGGTAAATTGTTCTTCCTATACAATCCAGTACAAGACAATATTTGACGTGCAAATCTTTTTCACTAAAACAATCCTTCAGTATTTTCTCTGCAGAACTTATCTGTGAAGCTTTATCACTTTTTAGGATATTGAGAACAGCATTTTCTGGTACGTCTCCTCCGCATATAAGATAGCCTTCATTGCTTGCTATAATAACTTCCCGAACAAGGTCTTCATGATTTTCAGTATAAATACCAAATGGATAATGTCTTGATGTCTCGTAAAAATCATTTCCAGTGAATTTTTTCCCAAAGTCAGATTCAACTATTTCCCTGTAGACCTCAAAAGCATTCCTCCAGTTGAGTTCTTTGATGATAATTCCATCACTTTCTGTTACGACTATCGGGCCAATCGCCTTTTTCCATCCATGGTGTACTCCTAATTTACATTCCATGTCAACGAAAGATATAATGGCAGCATCTTGGAAAAATCCATCCGGGGTGAAAATACATTTTCTGGAACTCACATCAAGGAAACCGGCACCACATCCAATGTACTCAATAGAATCTGCAAAGAGATTAAAGAAGGAAGAAAGGAAAGAGGAAATATTCGAAGACTGAGAGTCAACGATTATAAAAGCCGTGGAGCTCTTTTTCTTTATGGATCTGAAGGGTTGTATCATTTTTTCTAGTTCGTGAGGAGAGTTACTTATATCCTGTATCAAAATTGGCTTTTGCATTGCAGGGAGGGTAAATATTATTGCTCCTTTATTGCATTTTTTAGGACCATATATAAGTCCTGGAAAAATAGCACCGATAAAATGTATTTTTCTTTTGTTGAGCTCGGATATCAAATATGCGATGTCAGGTAGTTCTTGCTCAGCAAGCATAATGAAGACCGTTTCATTTTTCTGAATGTCAAGCTTCTCTATGGCATTAACAATTTCATGCACAGTTGATGTAAGGATGTACATAAGCCCTCTTTTTTATAGAATCTCTGGAAGAGTATTGTTTGACTATGATTCAATTTTTAGGATAATGGGTTTGTTTACGATTAATCTTTATTTTATGTGTTGCACCCTTATATATGATTGCATTATATATAATTAATTAATTCTAAAATTATTGCATGCTGTTTTGTTGTAACATGAATAAAAATACATTTTCTTTATTTCAGGTCATTGTTTGTGTAAAGAAATCACATACATTTCCAAAGTATTAAATATATTGTATACTGTTATCCTAACAGAAAAAATGCCAGAAAAAAAACAAATTCCTGCCGACATTAAACTGGTTATAGCTCTTGTTCTGCTCACTGACCTTTTTGTGCTGGTTCCTTTTCTTAGTGAGAGCCCTGTACGCATTGTTCTGGGTCTGCCAATGGTTTTGTTCCTTCCGGGATATGCACTTATAGCAGCTCTTTTCCCTGGAAGTGATGATCTTGATGGTATAGAGCGTATCGCCCTGAGTTTCGGGCTTAGTATTGCTGTTGTTCCACTGATGGGGCTTGCTTTGAATTACACCTCGTGGGGAATCCGGCTTATTCCTATACTGGCATCACTTACTGTTTTCACAATTATTATGGCTTCAGTGGCTATGTATAGAAGGCAATTGCTGGTTGATGGGGCTTTTTCTGTCCCCTTCATGGAAATGTATGAATATGTTAAAACTGAAGTAAACACTGAGCCTGAATCAAGACTTGACCGCATACTTACGATTGTTTTGGTGCTATCTATACTTGTATCTGCAGTGACCCTTGTATATGTTGTTGTCACTCCAAAACAGGGAGAGAAATTCACCGAATTTTACATACTTGGTCCTGAAGGGATGGCAGATAACTATAGTACCCAGCTCGTAAAAGGTGAGAGTACGGCTGTTATTGTGGGAATAGTTAACCATGAGTATTCTGCAGTAAATTATTCCGTAGTTGTCAAGCTGGACAATGATACTGTGGATGTCTCAGAGAATTTAGAACATATATCGCTTAATCATAATGCAACCTGGGAGACCGGTGTGTCTTTTATTCCTGAGGTTACTGGCGATAATATGAAGTTACAATATTTGCTTTACATAGAGGACAATATGACAGAACCTTACAGGGATCTGCATCTCTGGATCAATGTGACCGGGAATAAAGATTTAGGTATGGGTATGAACAATTCAAGCATGTTAACCCCTCTGGAAAATGCTACTTCTCACTAACATGGTCTGCAACTTTTTTTTGCAAATACAAAATGTATTCATAGCTAAAATGATGGCACATATTTTATATAGTTATATAGATTTTGAGGTTGTTTTTTAATTTTGATATATTTATACTCAATCAGATAATATTTAAAATATATAGACAATGTTAAATAAATGTCTGACGTTGTATGCATGGAGTTACAACAAAATTTATGTTTAATTTGTGGGTCAGATATGGGGATGCATTATTGTGAATCAAAAAATATTGTGGTTGCTATATAATATTCATATTAAAAGGTGTTTCATTTTTTTAACTACGATTACCATTGTTTTGATGGCATTGTCCTCATCTGCACTTGCAGATGTTCAGGAAGGGTCTATAAAAATATCTCCGGAAAATCCTCAACCGGGTGAGGCAGTGACTGTAATTGGTCAGGCAGATGCGGGTGAAGTAGTGGATATTTCAATATCTTTTGAAAAGGTACAGGCAGTTTCAAATGGGGAATATGAGTATAACCTCGGAAAAGTGACAATTCCTGCAGGTTCTAAATCTTTCAGCTTACAAGCAGAAGGTGTTAATAGTCTTGATATTTCTGTCAGTATTTTTGGCGTACCTATACCAGTTTCGGATAATTTAATAGCTATAAATGGTGATGTAGCTTCCTTTGGAACCAGTAAAATTAATAGTGGTACATATGCTATCTCTCTAAGTGGTACTTCTTCCGGGGGTGAAATTACTTTTTCATTTGGTGCTAATGGTGCTATTACTGCTGATGATAACAGTCATTTTGAGTATACATATACCACCGAGAACATGCCAGAAGGTGACTTCAATCTGAATATGGGTGGTCAGAGCAGACAGCTTACTCTTGGATACACCGATAGCTCAGCATCTTCTTCTTCAAGTGCAGCAAAGAGTAGCAGTAGTAGTCATACTGGAACTGAGTTCAAAATGGTACCTGCAAATACATTAGGTGTTGATGACGAAGAAACAGATGTAGGGGAAATTACAGAAAGTGATGTTTCAGATGTTTCAGATGTTTCTGAGAGCCTTGAGAGCATCACTGATTCCGACTATCAGGAAGGGTATATAATGAACAATCAAACGTCTAGTAATAATGACCTTCCTCTTCTTGGGACTGTAGGTGCAATCATCGGAATTTTCTGTATTGGTGTTATTTTTCTCGGTTACAGAAAAAACAGATTCAAATAAAAACTTGAAGGCAAGGTTAGCATGTTATGCGATGTTCTTGTCCTCAAACTTCTTTTCAAATATTCAGTAATATTGATGAATTAAAAAAGATATCAGATTATTTCTGTGATTTATTTCTATTTAGTATTGATGATGTTTAAAATCATGTATACCTTTTTGAATAAAATTTTCAACAAAAAGTAATTATAACTTAAAAATATATTTTATTGTTGTGTTAAGGCATAAAGAAAAAACAAAATCCAACATTTACGGAATCAAGGGGATGCACAATGTACACTCATGGCAGGGTCTTGCAATTCATTTCAAGAACAGTTCACGTGTATTAAAATGTGAAAGCTATGAATCATGTGACTCCGATAAAAGATCACGTGCCTGTTTTTATTCAATAAAAAGGCCTGATGCTATCTATATGCTCCAGTCAGAATTTAATGTCAGCATTACTATTGCCGATAAACTAATAGATACTCTGGTTGATATGGGTGTTACAAAAGCTCTCAGATGCCGCAGGGCAGATTCATCAGGTTATTTTGATGAAAGTGCTCGTATGCTTGCGTTTGAAGATGACCTTTAAAAGCCAATCAAAACTTTATTAAGCCAACAGGATAATCCTGCACCCATGTTTACGATAATCACAGGTGCGCAGTTTGGCGACGAAGGCAAAGGTAAGATAGTTGACCTCATGTCCGGTGACTATGATCTGGTTGTACGTTTTCAGGGAGGGGACAACGCAGGTCACACTGTAAAGGTAGGTGAGGATGTATACAAGCTCCATCTTATTCCATCGGGATTTCTTCTTAATTCAAGGGTGTTAATTGGTCCTGGTACTGTCATGAATCCGGAAGTACTGGCAACAGAAATAGATATGCTTGCAGAAGGCGGCATAAAGCTTGATGCTAAAAGGGTTGGTGTGGATGCAAAAACCAGCATTATAATGCCATACCATATCGAACTTGATGGTCTGCGGGAATCCATGAGATCCGAGAAGATAGGCACCACTAAGCGTGGTATCGGTTATGCATACATCGATAAGGTTGCCAGAGATGAGATCCGCATGGCTGATATTGTAGATAAGGATCGCTTCCTGAAAAGGCTTGAAGAACTTGCTCCTTCAAAAGAAGCAGCCATAAAAGATCTTGGTGGTGACCCTTCCATGGTAATGGACGAGGCACTCATAGATAAATATGTAAAACTGGGTGAACGTTTTGCACCTTATATCACTGACGTATCATATGAAGTAAACAAAGCTCTTGATGAAGGCAGGAATGTTCTTGCTGAAGGTGCACAGGGAACGCATCTGGATGTAATACACGGAACCCAGAAATTTGTGACATCATCCTGTACTATTGCAGGTTCAGCTTGTGCAAACATTGGTGTTGGTCCCACGAGGGTTGACAGTGTTCTGGCTATTGTTAAAGCCTATATCACTCGTGTGGGCGAAGGGCCACTTCCAACAGAACTTCTCGATGATATCGGGAACCAGATACAGCAGGTTGGGCGTGAATTTGGTACAACGACTGGTAGGTCAAGAAGGTGTGGATGGTTCGACCTTCCGCTGCTTAAAAAAGCCATATATCTTAACGGTTATACTTCCATTGCTCTTACTAAACTTGATGTTTTGTCCAATCTTGATCCTATCAGGGTTTGTGTGGCATATGATCTTGATGGAAAAGTCCTCGACTATCCGCCGGAAGATACGTCAGAGCTTGCAAGATGTAAGCCTGTATATGAGGACCTGGCTGGCTGGGAGAATGATCTCACAGGGGTAAAGGAATTTAATGACCTTCCACAGGCAGCAAAGGACTATGTTTTTTACCTTGAAGGTAAAATGGGTGTCCATGTTGAATATATCTCAGTTGGTCCTGCAAGGGAGCAAACCTTCAACAAATAGGGCAGATACGCAAGAACTGCCGAAAAGCGTATATACTACTCAATAGTTTAAACATCACAATCCAGCTGAACTATCACCAGATGCAATTGAGTCCTGCAGATGGTGGGTATCTTAACAGATATTATAATTCAGGAGAATATTATGACAACTGTATATGACGTTCCTGCAACCGAATTAATAGCAAAGGTCGCAGAAAAGTTAAAAGAAAATGATAAAGTTACTCCTCCGGAGTGGGCAGCATATGTAAAGACCGGTGTGCACAAACAGCTTCCGCCAACTGACAGCGAATGGTGGTATACAAGATGTGCCGCAGTACTCAGGACAGTGTACACTCAGGGCCCAATAGGTGTTGAGAGGTTAAGATCTGTCTACGGTGGAAAGAAGAACCGTGGAGTTGCTCCTGGTGTAAAAGCAAAGGGAAGCGGTTCAATTGCAAGAACAGCTCTGCAGCAGCTTGAAGAGGCAGGTTTTGTACGTGCTCTTAAGAGCGGTCGTGTAGTAGCACCACCGGGACAGTCCCTGCTTGACAACGCTGCATATCAGGTTAAACAGGACCTTGTGGAAAGTATCCCTGGTCTTGCTAAATACTGAATGCATATTTCCTGCCCGATAACTCATAAGGAATCATTGCTTACATTCCTGTAAAGCATAGGTGACTTTCATGACGGATGATCTTGAAGAAATAAGAAGAAGAAGACTTGCGCAAATGCAGCAGCAACAGGCAGCTCAGCAGCAGATGGGTGCCGGCGATATGCAGGCAGCTATGCAGCAGGAGCAGGCACAAGCTGAAATGGATGCTAAAAAGCAGGCATTGATGCGTCAGATTCTGACTCAGGAAGCACGTGAAAGGCTGACAACTCTGCGCCTGTCCCGCAAGGAACTGGTAGATCAGCTTGAGTCACAATTGATCACGCTTGCACAAAGTGGCAGGCTTCAAACAATGATCGATGATGAAAAGCTCAAACAGCTTCTGGTTCAGATGCAACCTAAGAAGAGGGAACCGACTATAAAGCGTATGTGAGTACTCTCTATGCAGGTATCAGTCTTATTCAGCGGTGGAAAGGATAGTTCTCTTTCTGCAATATTGCTGGAGCCGTTCTTTGAGGTCGAACTTGTGACATGTGGTTTTTCGTTACTTCCTGTAGGGGAGGTGGCTTCTCAAACTGCAGAAAGGCTTGGTTTTCCCCACAGGGTTATCAAACCTGACACATCGATCCTTGAAAAGGCATATGACATGATCATGCAGGATGGTTTCCCAAAGAATGCCATAAACTACATTCATAAAAGCTTTATTGAGCATCTTGCCACAGATGATAACATAAACTTCATAGCCGATGGAGTTCGCCGTGATGATCGTGTTCCTGTATTGGAGCATTCTGAGATCAGAAGCATTGAGGATCGTTTCGGGGTCCATTATGTGTGCCCTCTAAAAGGGTTCGGACGTGCTGCGGTCAATGAACTTGTGAAAGAGCATCTGATCATTGAGGAAGGTTTAAGCGAGAACGTCCTTAAAGCGGATTATGAAACCGAACTTCGGGAAATTATAAGTCAACGCAATGGTTCGGGAAAGATCAAGGAAATATTTCCCACACATGTGCAATCACATGTTATCGAACGCAGGAAAGCAGACAGAACAGAACAACATGATTAAAAGTTTATAACTAATTATGTTATAAGTTCATAATTCAATCAATACTTTAATACATATCAATCATAGCATAGGTGAGACAAGTGAGCCACAATACTAAAGGACAGAAGACAAGGCTGGCTAAAGCACACAGGCAGAACCACAGGGTTCCTACCTGGGTCATCATTAAGACAAACCGCAAGGTTGTCAGCCATCCAAAGAGAAGACACTGGAGAAGAAGCAGTCTCGACGTGAAATAAAGTAGGTGATTACAATGGCAGAAGACGTAGTAAAAGAGCAGATCTACACAATCCCCCTCCGCAAAGTGAAGGCAACCCCTCGCTGGCAGAGATCCAGAAAGTCTTTAAAAATGATCAGGGAATACCTTACAAAACACATGAAAGTTGAACCTGATATGATCAAGATAGACAAGACGATCAATGAGAAGATATGGGAACGCGGTTGTGAGAAACCACCTTCGTCAATTCGTGTAAGGGCTGCAAAGTTCGAGGATGGCGAAGTGCAGGCAGAACTTGCATAAGTTCTCTTGGAAATAGTCCAGTCTATAGATCAAAAAAATGATAAGAACTATAACTATTCAGGCAAGCCCCATAATTGGGGCTTTTGCAACGTGCACTGAAGATGTAGTGCTAGTGCCACTGGGCACGCCAGAACACGAAAAAGACACTATTGGACAATTATTACATGTTGATGTAGTGGAAACTCTAGTTGATGGAAGTGCTATTGTGGGTTCACTTTGTCGTGGCAATTCTAATGCAATACTTGTTCCAATGCATTCCAGTCTAAAGGGGCAGGATAAGATCGACACTCCTGTTATTGATGTGCCTGGGAAGATAAATGCAATGGGTAATGTTGTCCTTGCCAATGACACGGCTGCACTTGTGCATCCGGATCTTAGTGACCATTCCATTGAATTTATAGGAAAGGCTCTGAAAGTCGATGTCAGGCGTGGCACGATAGGTGGTATCAAGACTGTTGGCATGGCCGGAGTTGCAACCAACAAAGGTTTGTTGGTGAACCCAAAGGTAACAGCTTCAGAGCTTGAAATGCTCGAAGAGATGTTTGGACTTCCAGTGGAGGTAGGTACTACGAATTTAGGTACTCAGATGGTAGGATCCGGGCTACTCGCAAATTCTAAAGGTTACGTTGCAGGTTCACAGACAACAGGTCATGAACTTGGAAGAATAGAAGACGCATTGGGCTTTTTATAATAATTTACAGGTGATTCAAATGAAGACATTTCAGGTCAAAGGCACATTTAAAGCCGGAGTAGTATGGGCAAAGTTCACAAAGGTCATTGAGAGCCAGAACGAAAAGAATGCACTTGATAAAGTGTACTCACTTTTTGGCAGCAAACATGGTCTCAAAAGGAACTTAGTTAAAATCGAAAGTATCAACGAGGCATAATCCATGGCAGATATGAATGGACAGGATCCAAGGGTGTTCGTAAATCAGCATCGTGAATTCCAGAAACGTGCAGAAATGGTGCAGCAGCAGATTGGTATGGTCCAACTTTCAATGGAGGATTGTAACCGGGCTCTTAACACTATTGAAGAACTCAGCAATGTTTCTGAGGGTTCTGAAATGATGTTCCCTATTGGTTCCGGTTCATTCGTATATGCTAATGTCAGCCACATCGATACGATAGTGGTTGATGTTGGAGCTGGGATCAGTGTTGAAAGACCCGTCACGGCTGCAAAGGAGATATTGCAGCGTCGTAGGGAAAGGCTTACATCAGCTCTTGAGAACATGAATAATACCCTGCTTCAGCTTACTCAGCAAATACGGACTATTGAAGCTTTCCTCGCCAAAATGCAACAGGCGCAGGGAATTCCAGGTTCCCAGTG
The DNA here is from genome assembly GCF_016278385.1 of Methanolobus sp. Lineage (GTDB taxonomy): Archaea > Halobacteriota > Methanosarcinia > Methanosarcinales > Methanosarcinaceae > Methanolobus. Next base: position 5,624 of record NZ_JADQBY010000031.1, on the reverse strand, counting down.
AACCTTTTTTCTATTTTTAAAAATGTAGTGGGTTGTATCAAGTGTTCAATAAACTTAAGTCAAAACTTAGTGGCTTCAAGGAAAAAATCGGAACCAAAATTGATGAGAAGGCAGTTGCTGTAGAACCTGAGGAAACTATCGACGTCCCTCTGGTTGAATTATCAATGTCTGATTCCTCTGTACAGGAAACTCCTGCTGAGGTATCGGCAGAAAAAACTCATCCTGTTTCTGAAAGGGAACCGGTCCAGCAAGAAACTAAGAATAATAAGAAGTTTGGTTTTGCCCAAAAAGCAAAAGCTCTTGTTTTTGAAAGGGAATTCATCCTTGAAGAAGACGACCTTGAAGAACCATTGTGGGATCTTGAAATGGCTCTTCTTGAAAGTGATATTGCCCTCTCTGTATCAGAAGCTATTGTTGAGTCTGTCAAAAACCAGCTTGTAGGTACAAGGCGCCGTATAGGCAGCAACACTGGCAATATTGTTGAAGAAGCTCTCAAAAAAGCAATATACGATGTAATGAGTGCTAATGTTTTTGATCTCGATGAATACGTAAAGAATGCCAGTAAGCCCGTACACATTGTTTTTATTGGTATCAACGGCACAGGAAAAACGACTTCCATTGCCAAGCTTTCAAAACGTTTTAAGGACCAGGGTTTGTCTGTAGTAGTTGCTGCGGGTGATACATTCAGGGCAGGTGCAATAGATCAGCTTGCCATACACGCCAATAAAGTTGGAGTAAAGATAATCAAACATCAGGAACAGGGTGATCCTGCTGCTGTTATTTATGATGCGATCCAGCATGCAAAAGCACACAAAGCAGACATTGTACTTTCAGATACAGCTGGTAGAATGCATACCAATATCAATCTGATGGAGCAGTTAAAGAAAGTATGCCGTGTAGCTCCGCCCGACCTTATTATCTTTGTTGATGAAGCAGTTGCAGGCAATGATGCCGTTGAAAGAGCAGCCCAGTTCAATGCTGCTGTTCCAATTCATGGTTCCATCCTGACAAAAACAGATGCTGATTCAAAAGGTGGTGCAGCAATATCAATTGCATACATCACAGGAAAACCAATATTATTCCTTGGAATGGGGCAGGGGTATGATGACCTGCAAAAATTTGATCCGCAATGGTTTGTGGACCAGTTATTTGCAGAATAATCCCCTTCTATTTTTTATCTGGTTATTTTACTCTGCCTTATTCCTTACAGCTTTCTTTAAGTTCAGATGCAAGCTTTTCTATCTTCTCGTTTACATCTTTGCCTGAAGCGATGATGCTGACAAAAGCAGAACCAACAATTACAGCATCTGCACCTGCTTTTATTACTTCTGCAGCCTGCTCCTTATTGGAAATACCAAAACCAACAGCCTTTGGAACATCTGTATGAATGCGTTCAAGTATCTTCTTTGTGGAATCTGCCACATCTACTCTTTCTCCAGTGACTCCGAGTCTTGAAACAATGTAGACAAAACCGGAAGTCCTGGCAAGTGTATTCTTCATCCTTGATTCTGTTGTTACAGGAGTAATGAGGAATATGAGGTCAACGCCGTTCCTCTTGCACGCATCATGCAGTTCGTCGGACTCTTCTGCAGGAAGGTCAGGTACGATTATTCCTGTAATTCCGGAACTAGCACAATCCCTGGCGAACTTCTCAGTTCCTCTCTTGTATATCAGGTTGTAATATGTCATGCAGACAAGGGGGACATTTTCTTTAATTGATGCTGCCATTTCAAAATACAGATCAGGGTTCATGCCTGCTGCCAGTGCCCGTGTAGCTGCTGCCTGTATTGTCGGTCCGTCTGCAACAGGGTCGGAAAATGGAAGTCCAAGTTCAATTATATCTGCACCGCCCTTTACTAATGCATGCACAATGTCTTTTGTAGCTTCCGTAGAAGGGTCGCCTGCACATACATAAGCAATAAGTGCCCTCTCCTTCTTTTTATCAAGTTCAGCAAATTTATCTGCTATTCTCACAGGCAATCCTCCTTTCCTTTTGTTGTCTCTCCTTCTTCCTTTAACTTAAATACTGTTTCAAGGTCCTTGTCGCCTCTTCCTGAAAGGTTGATTACCACAAGATCTCCAAGTTCTCCTGTTTTTGCCATCTTCATTACGTATGCTACTGCATGTGATGATTCAAGTGCAGGAATAATTCCTTCAAGAAGGCTGAGTTCATAAAATGCTTCCAGTGCTTCATCATCGCTAACGTTGCATGGTATTATCCTTCCAATGTCTGCAAGATGTGCAAGCTCAGGTCCGACACCAGAATAATCAAGACCTGCAGATACAGAACTTGATTCGAGTATCTGCCCGTACTTGTCCTGAAGTATGAGTGTGTGTGCACCCTGAAGTATTCCTTCTTCGCCTACACAGAGTGAAGCTGAGTGTAGTGCCTCTTTCTCAGTGGTTTTTAGTTCCTTTCCTCCTGCTTCCACCGGGAAGAGTTTTACTTCTTTATCTTCGATAAATGGATGGAATATACCCATGGCATTACTTCCGCCGCCTGCGCAGGCAACGATAGAATCAGGATAACGACCTTCCTTCTCCATTATCTGTTCCTTTACTTCCTTTCCGATCACACTCTGGAAATCACGTACAATCATTGGATATGGATGTGGCCCCACAACAGAACCTATGAGGTAGTGTGTGTTTTCTACATTAGTCACCCAATCCCTGAGTGCTTCATTAATGGCATCCTTAAGGGTCTTTGAACCGGATTCAACTGCGTGGACCTTGCAACCCATAAGTTCCATCCTGTAAACATTCATATGCTGGCGCACAACATCCTTTGCGCCCATGTAGACTTCTGACTTGAATCCCATATTCGCGGCAGCCATAGCAGTAGCTGTGCCATGCTGTCCTGCACCGGTTTCTGCAATAATACGTTCCTTACCCATGTATTTGGCCAGAAGTGCCTGTCCCAAGGTATTGTTCAGTTTGTGTGCTCCACCATGGACAAGATCCTCTCTTTTCAGGTAGATCTTGATGCCGTATTTCTTACTAAGGTTCTTTGCAAAATAAAGTGGAGTTTCCCTGCCTGCAAAGTCTTTCATATAATAGTCAAGTTCTGCAAGGAATTCCGGATCATCCTTGTAACGTTTATAAGCTTCTTCAAGTTCTGTAAGCGCAGGCATCAGCACTTCGGGAACGAACTGACCTCCAAACTTACCATACATCGATTTTTTCATAATCATTCTCCATCTCTTTAATTAATCAAGTGCATCAACAAGTTCCTTAGTTTTGGCATAAATTTCTCCGCTCTTGATTATTGAGGTGCCTACGAGTACTGCATCAGCTCCTGCTTCTATCACTTTTTTGATGTCGTCTGTTGTATGCATGCCGCTTTCACTTATAATTATATGTTGTAAGTTGTTGTTTTTATCAAACTCTTTTATTAACGGGGCAAGTCTAAGTGTAGTATCCAGGTCAATCTCAAGTGTACTCAGGTCACGGTTGTTAATGCCAATAACGCGTGTTTTTGTTTTGAGGGTATCTTCGAGTTCTTTTTCATTATGGACTTCTACAAGAGGCTCAAATCCTTTTGATATGGCTAAGTCTACCATTTTATCAAGATTGTTTCCAAGTATGCCTGCTATAAGTAATATAAGGTCACTCTCTGCTTCGTTTAACTGGACTTCATTGATTATAAAATCCTTGCGTAGCACCGGGATTGATACTTTTTCTTTCACAGCTTTAAGGTTATTCAATGAGCCATGGAAAAACTCCGGTTCTGTAAGGACAGAAATCGCAACAGCACCAGCTTGTTCCATCTCAGTTGCTATGCTGGCAGCATCATCTGGTGTTATGTTCCTAAGTTTTTTACCCGGGGATGCAGGTTTAACTTCAGCTATGACAGCTACTTTTTTCTGAGATTTCATTTGATTTATTATCTTAACAATGTCTCTTTTGTTGTCTCTTGCTTTTTCACTTATGTCCAGGTAATCTTCTGTTCTAATTTTCAGAATTCTCTGTTCAGTAGATTTTACTATATTGGTTATTACGGAGTGCATCGAATACCCACTTATGGTCTATAATGTGCAAGATTGTACATAAGTGTTATTATATTTAATAATATCGGTATGTATATAAAGATCTGCAATTTTTTCAGTTTTACCCTATGAACAGGTACGTATTAAGAGTTCTCACTCTTATCCTGCAAAAAGAAATCTATGTTAGGGTCAGCAGATTCACCAAAGTGGATGGCACCCATTTGTTCCTGTATGCCCAACTTTTCCTGAAAAGCAATTGGAGGGAAATATGCAAGATAAGCAAGCACAGTGCCTATTAAGACAAATAGTCTCGCAAACATTTGCATCACATCAACAATTGCTATCATGTCTGTGAGTATGAAGTCAAAGACAAATGATATGGCTACAAGGGGCAGGGTAGTTCTGTAACGTATTCTTTTAGGCATTTTTTGTAGTAATATGAGTAACAAAAGCCCAAGTATCATTGAAGTGGGTATTACAAAAAGCCCTATCAGGTACAGGTTGATGGCTGTATCGCTGTTGATCATAAATATTGATCCCCATTCTGTTACCATTGGTCCCACAATTCCGTTGTTATATACAAAAATAAGATAGGCAGCTCCGATTATGGTGAATGCCAGTGCAATGTACTCTCCTACTTTAGCACTGCCTGTTATCACGTAAATAATGAAAAATACAAGCGGGACAGGTATAAATGCAAAGGGAATGGCTGTTATAAAATAAAGGATAGCATCTATCTCCTGGTTTCCTATGTAGGCAGTGAACATCCTTGCTGTAGTTGGTAGATATGTCAGTCCTACAATTATCCAGAATATGATCAGCGAAAAAAGTGCAGGTTTGCTATTCTCGTTATAAGTCTCCTTGTTCTGGGAAAGTACCCAGGCAAATGCAAGGGACGATAATGTGATTGCAAAACATATTGTACCATTCAACAGAAGTCCTGGATTCATCTCTGCCTCAATCATGTATTAGATTTCTTTTATTTATATATTTTCATTGTGAAATTGTTGCGTGTTTGTAGTTTGACATTTCCAACCAAACTGTATATATATTATTTATAACTATATTAGTAATATATCCATAATTCATGTGATATAAGAGGAGGATCGTACATGAAAGCAAACAAAGCATTTAATTTAAACAAAAATACCAGGGCTCAGGTGGGTATTGGTACTCTTATCATATTCATTGCAATGGTACTCGTTGCAGCGGTAGCAGCTGCTGTACTTATTCAGACATCTGGCATACTGCAGCAGAAAGCGCAGTCTACTGGTAAACAGTCGACCCAGGAAGTATCATCTAACCTGATGATCAAGAATATTGAAGGAGTACGTGCAAAAAGTGGTGGCACCACTTCTAATACCATTGATATGCTCAAACTTCAGGTAGGACTTAATGTTGGTAGTTCTCCTGTTGATGTGAATCAGGTAGTTGTCTCCATCACAGATGGTACGGTAGCACATAATCTTGTGTATGCAGGTAACGTGAAAACATATGGGCAGATGGATAATTTTAGTGACACAAACGCTACTGCCAATTTGATAAAGTTACTGACTACTTCTGCAGCTCCAACAAAGTATTACTCTGTAGATCGAATACGTGATGAAGATACTTCATTCTCACAGGCTAATCCTGTAA
>NZ_JADQBY010000019.1 GCF_016278385.1 Methanolobus sp. | reverse complement strand
GCTGCGGATACCGCACCAGTGAGCTCCTCGCGAGCACCCTTACATAACAGGCTTGATATAAAAACGTTGCGGATAAATCACCCAATATAAGGAACACATGCTAGAGAAGTTTAAGATACTAGGTAATAAATGAAATAGGGTGACCAACAAATAGATGCAAAAGAAAGAGATAATCTTTACCTCTCAATAGCATCCACCAGCTTAACCTATTTCCTTGCCATATGAAAGTAGTATCAGTATTGCTGACAATCTTCTCAGGGAAGACACACCTGAAGAAATTCTTAAGAAAATACCTGGCATTGGCACCTATGGACACCAAATCCTGCGTCTTTGCTTCATTAAATAGACCTTTTTTTAATATTTAGATGATGCAGTGAATTTCTCTGCGTACCCCACACCTTAAAAGCTCTTTTAAGATCAGGTCGTCTAAACCGTAATATAGTAAATACGGAATTACCAGAATGAAGAGAATAACTGAAAAGAATAGTACAGTGAGGCATTCTTCTCTTTTCATTGATTCTGGAAAGAGCCCCATGTATATTATTTTCCGGATTTTTAACCTATTCACCAACCAGGAAATTATCTCGTATCCTTCAAATGCTATGAATAGTACCTGAAATGAATACAGCCGTCATCTGGCACATCTGTTTAAAAATGCACATTCTAAATAATGCCCCATATAGTAACCCAAAATGATGTGTAACAGTAACACATTAAACAACGCAAACCTCATCATAATGACAATGAGCACTTTTTCGATATCGGCAACCTATATATACCAAAGAACATATTAAAAAAAATAGAGTAATGTGTGCAATACCATTGCATAAAATTTATATTAATGTGTGATGGTCGCAAATCATCCCCGTGATGAAACTGAAATGCACCCTGAAAAAGCAAAACGGAGTTAATGGAGTATGAGCGGATCAGGGGATCCTAAGACCATTCGGAGAAGTAGCCTTGCTTTAAAAACCAACGTAATAGCTGCAGTTGCCTTTATTCTGATAATCCTCACAGGTAGTGCTGCACTAAGCGGAGGATCGTCTGGAAATATGCCCGACGATACTGGAGAAGATCTGGCGGAGAAGAACATCCTTTCCGTACCATACTACAATCAGGGAGATACAAACTGGTGCCTTTACTATTGTCTTGCAATGATGTATGACCTCAATAACTGTTCTGTAAAACCCTGGGAAATAGCGGAATCTTTTGGCTCGGGACATAGTGAAACTTTCACAGAACAATATATCCCATATGATAATTCACTGCAAGAGCATGCAAAAAGAACAGCTAACCTCAACATGAAAAAAACAATCTGGGGATATAATCTGGGACAGTTCGATGCTGATAATTTCAATGAGGTTATACGAAACAGTATTGACAGGGGACAACCCATCCTAATGGCTTTCCAGTATAAGGTAGCCGATGGTACTAAAGAAGGACACGCAATACTTGCAGTAGGTTATGATGACGAATATATCTACCTGACAGACCCAAGCGGAGCAATCACTGCAGGTCTTTTCAAAAACACTGATGGACATATTGCAGTGCCCATCACGTGGGATGAGTTCAAAGAGATATTTTCCAGTAAGATAAACCCAGGAAACATGGCCTTTACCATTGAGACCTTAAATGATGCACCAGACAGCTCAACAGAAGGATCGCTTTACATAACTGACCACAGTAACAGTGGTTTTAGTTGCTTGAGCTTTACAGACAAGAACAACATCAATGATGTAGGTTTACTGAGATTTGACGGAAAATATGAAAACGGATACACTGTAGTCAGTAAAGAAGATGTAACTGCAGAAAGGAAACCTTCCACACAGGATTACATGTCAGTCCATTTTACAGTTTCAAATCCTACGGCAACCCAAAAAGAATACACTGTCAAAAGTAACGTGATTAACACAAATACTGGTGAAGTAATGGAAAGTTTTTATTTCAAAATAGATGTGAATGTTGCTCCTTTTGATGATGTTTCAAAAGGCATCAATTATTCAAATCAGCTTGAATTTATCCCTGCAAACGATTACAGAATCGTCTTAACTCTCCAGAATGAGAGTATGAGCATCGTGGATTCAGTTTGTATTGATCTATGTGTTGAATAAACTGTAAGGTTGGAACAAAAAAAGTACACTAACTTTTGTACTATTAGATCAACGAAGAGTTAGTACCATTTTTTTACCTGCTTCAAACGCTTTCTTTAGAAGAAGTTCATTCTTTGAAACTGATCCTCTGGAAAAGTACCCAGTTACAGGAAACTTTTCCAACACATCATAACCCAGGGCTTCAAGAGGCATTTCTAAGGCTTCGAGCGCAAACCCCATTTCTTTAATATCCAGTTGCTCACAAACTGAAAATACAATTGCTTTTCGCCCCTGACCAGCGAGATTACTTGAATAATTCCGAGGATGTTCGTTTGTGAAATTGTAATACGGATAGAGTCTATCGATGAATGCTTTCATCAAAGCAGTAACGTTATAGTTGTAAGTAGGAGAACCAAGGATTATACCCTTAGATTCATTTATCTCAGGATAGAGTAAGCTCATACCATCATGAAACTGTGTGCATACACCGGTTTTTCTGCAGGCTTCGCAACCAATACAGAATTCAATAGAATAGTCCCTTAACTGAACTTTTTTTATATTAGCACCTGCTGATTCAGCTCCTTTCAAAAAACTGTCAAGCAGTAGATCGGTGTTCCCATTTTTTCGAGGACTTCCACCAACCCCAATAATTTTTATTTTGCTCATCTTATAATCTTATATTTTAACCATATTATACTTTGCCATTAGTGCGATTGCTGCTCATCCCTTCGCAAAAACAAAGTTATTAACAAACATAAAATTGGTGCGGGAGGTGCGATTCGAACGCACGAACTCCTACGAGACAGGGTCCTAAGCCCTGCGCCTTTGGCCAGGCTGGGCAACCCCCGCAAAAAGAAGTATTGGATAAATATACCCTTTACTTATTAATATTGCGGAGTGATGATTTTACTATTTTCCCCGGACACTACTTTTTGAAATCTTCTTCTCCCTGAGAATTCGCATTTCACCAAAGATCATTACCATTACTACCAAAAACATCATGCCATCTGCAAGTGGTGTTGCAAACCAGATCCCTGTCTGCCCGAAAATAACAGGCAGAGTAAACAATAAAGGCAGTAGGAACACCAATACTTTCCCAATATGTATGAAAAGGGCATGCCATATCTTATTCACTGACTGGTAGTATGTAGCATTAACAACTATAATGCCCTGCACAAGTAGCGATGCCATAAATATCCTCATGGCCTCCACAGTGATCTCAAGCAGTTCCGCATCATTCGGGTTAAAGATGCCGACAACTCGCTCCGGGAAAAGGAAAACAATTATAAAACCGATGAGTCCTACCACAAAACCTGTAATCATGGCAAGTTTCAATGCCTTATGGACTCTGCCATAAAGACCCGCACCGTAATTGAAACCTATTATCGGCTGCACTCCCATGGCTATACCCTCAAAAAGCATGTAGAACATGGAGAAGGAATAATCGATAATTCCAAAAGCTGATACTGCAAGTTCAGACCCATACTTAAGTAATACAAAGTTATGAGCCAGCAGCAACAGAGATATGGAAAACTGCATTGCAAATGAAGGAACACCACTTCTCAGTATATGACATATTATACCATAATCCAACCCCATAGTACCAGGCAGTACACGCAAATTTGCCCGACTGCTCAAGAGATGAGAAGCCAGCATTATAGCTATCATTGCAAAAGCGATTATTGTAGCAATAGCTGCACCGGTCATCCCCATTCCCAGTTTCACGATGAAAACATAATCTAGAAGTATATTTGTCAGAACTGACACAATCATTACTTTCATTGCAAACACAGGCCTGCCATCATTCCTGACAAGAGGGTCAAGGGCAAGGGAAAAGAGTATGAAGATAGCTCCCGCAAAAATAATTTGCAGATAATCTTTCATCATTACACTTACAACACCCTGTGCTCCAAGGATATGGATCAAAGAATCTGTAAAGAGAATACCCAGAACCGTAATGAGAACACCGATTACAATTAACATAGAGAAAACATTAGACACTATTCTGACAGCCCTTTCACGATCAGACCTTCCAAGTTCAAGTGCCACAAGAGTTGAAGACCCAACACCAGCCATAATACCAATAGCAACTATCAGCATTATTAGAGGAAATGAAAGTGTAATTGCTGCAAGCCCCTGGCTACCCATTACATTTCCAATAAAAAAACCATCCACTATAGTCTGTATACCAGCAACTATGATGCCAGCAATAGCCGGGAATGTGAAACGGCAAAAGAGAGACCAGACACTGTCGTTACGCAATTGGTGATCATTTACCATCCTCACCACCCTCAAGATTAGCGTCGATCTTCTGCCAGAGTTTTACAAAAAGAGAGAATTCATCATCATCATCAAGGATATCCTTTATTTTTGCGTATAACCTTGCATCGGCAAAGTCCTGGAACTTGATGATCTGTAACCCTTTTTCAGTCAGACTCAGCAAAGTCACTCTTTTATCACCAGGAGACGAATTGATAATCAAAAGTCCTTTGTTGGCAAGTTTATGAACCATAGCACTTGCAGAAGGCTTGCTTACATCCATTGTGCGGGCAAGTTCCGACAGAGAGGGAGTACCCAGAGTATGTACATTCTTAAGATACATGTAAGCATTGAGGCTCAAATCCCCATATTCCCCCGAAAACTCGAACTCTTTTAAAAGACGATTGTAATAATCATCGATTTTCTCAAAGGAAAATGCCATTTCTGTTTTTTCAATCATGCTGGTTAGTAAGCCTAACTAACTATATAATATATATGGTTAAAATTATAAAATATAGTCCCAAACATTAAACTGATTTAAACATTGAAAGAGCCCGGTTACGCTCCTGCTTATGATCAACTACGGCTTGAAGATAATCGACTCCAAGAAGCTGCTGCCCTTTCTCAAGAGAATGAATGACTTTTGGATCTACTTCTGCAAGCTCAGGAATCCATTCTTTAATATACAGGCATTTCGGATCAAACCTCTTCTGCTGAGTCCAGGGATTAAAAATGCGGAAGTACGGTTGTGAGTCTGCACCAGTAGATGCTGCCCACTGCCAGTTACCATTATTCACACAAGAATCATAGTCCACAAGTTTGCTGGCAAAATAGCGCTCTCCCCATTTCCAGTCAATATGCAAGTCTTTCACAAGGAAGGAAGCAACAATCATCCTTACACGGTTATGCATGTAACCAGTTGTGTTCAGTTCCCTCATGCCTGCATCAACTATTGGAAAACCGGTTTGCTCTTTACACCATGTATCAAAAAGTATTTTATCATCAGACCACGACAAAGCATCGAATTTTTCCTTGAAAGCATGAGTGAAAACATATGGAAAAGCAACAGCAATATGAGTGAAGAAATCACGCCAGTGAAGTTCATTTATCAGAGTATGCCCTCCATCAAGTTCATTTCTCACGTAGTGATAGAATTCACGTATCGATATCGTGCCTAATTTGTTATGAGCGGAAAGTCCGGTAGTTCCACGTATTGAAGGATAGTCACGTTCATTATCATAGTTCCTGAAGTGTTCCAATTCCTGAAGAACAGACAGTGCATAGTTTCTGCCACCTTTTGTGAAAATAGATTGATTTCTTTCACTTATAAAATCAGAAGGCTTAACCTGTTTTGCGTTTATAGATCCGGAATAAAAAACCCCGCCTTCCTGCATTACAGGAAGAGGTATCTCTTTTTGTGAAGCTTTTTTGAAGAACTGGGAGAACACCTTATAGGGTTTGCCCTCATTAGTGAGCACAGTACCCGGCTCGTGAAGAAGGGAATCATGACATGTGAAAACTTCAATATCAGCATCTTTGCATATTTCCTGAATAGTACTATCACGCTTCTTGCTGAAGGGAGTATAGTCCTTATTGAAAAAAACAGCATTTATATCCAGTTCATCTTTCAGGTTTATTATTACATTTTCAGGAAGTTCAGAGAATAAGAAAAGACTTCCACTTTTTGAATTTAATTGCTGTTTCAGGTCTTCAAGACATTCCAGCAGGAGCTGAAAGGAATTATAGTTGAAATGCTTCCTTTGCTCATCTGCAATCCTCGGGTCAAAAATAAAACATGGAATTACCTCATCCGAGTTTTCCATTGCCAGGCTTAGGGCAGTGTTATCATCAACACGCAGATCACGCCTGAATATGAAAAGGGATCTTGTATAAGGTTTTGCCAATCAGTCCACCTCGATAGCAACTTCATTACGCTTCAAGGCAGGTGGGACCCACGGAGGATTGTACCGCATTAGGAAAAACTCTCCTTTTGTAGCAACACCATTCACATTTAGTTGTGAACTAAGAATATAACGCTGCTGTTCAACAACTTTGTCATTGACATATCCTGAAAATCTTATTGCAGCCAGCTTCCTGGCAGGTACAGTCTTTATTGAGATATTCGGAGCATCGGGCTCAGGAGCATTGTTTACATCATAGCCAGATGGTAGTATAAATGACATGTTAAGAGTAGTACCCTGATCAGATGTGATTACCGGAGAAGTCATGCTTATTTTCAGGTTTTCACCATTCTTGCCTGAAATATAAGATGCAAGTGATGAGAAAACAGCACCTGAATCTTTTAATGATGTGGATATAACTGTCATTTCCCCATACTGCCGGACCTCAACGTTATTGTCCAGTTCATAAAGAACCTTGTATTCAAACTGCTCAGTTACCATTAAAACATGCACCCCTGCAAAAAACCATGAAACTACCATGACAGCAAGCACTGTCAATAAAGCAAAAATGACTCCTGCTTTATCCATTAAAGTAGATTACTTTGAAAGTTAAAAGAGTATTTGGTTCAGCCTGAAGATTGAAAATGTACTATATAGTTTGTGTAATCTATGGGAAAAACCTAGATTAATTAGATATATGCAACAACCATGTTCTCACCTGTGATCGAAGCCTTGATATTTGACATGGACGGTGTGCTTATAGATTCGATGCACCTGCACGCAAAAGCCTGGAAAACTGCTTTTATGGAATCAGGCATAAGCATTGATGAGAGAGAGATATTTGCTATGGAAGGTGAAAATGACGCAGGGATCGATGATCGAGCGTATTGTGAATAGTTAAGTATGCTACAAGGCAGCATTACTTTTTTGTAAAACAGAATATGCAGACATACACAGTACAATGAAAGTATTTTTAAAAGATAAAAACGTATGGATACCAGTCAATTTTTTTGTTGTGGCTATTTTTTGGTGTTAAGATGAAAGTTATGATATTTGTCTGCGGAGAAGGACTGGGACATACCAGCAGGTGCATCTCAATTGGCAAGGAGCTTGTGAATGCAGGACATGATGTCCATTTTGGTGCTTACGGTTATTCCATGGAGCTAATCCAGCGTAAGGGTTTCAAGACACATGAGATTCCCTCTGAGATCACGCTTGTGGGAATGGCAGGTTCCCTGAATATGAAGAAGTCCATTCTTGCAACTTTCAAGAGAGGCCAGTTCCTTGGCATTATCAAGATACGCAAACTGCTCAAGAGGACAAGACCGGATGTTGTTATATCGGACAGTTATTTCATGGGAATGATAAGTGCCAGAACACGTAGCATCCCCTGCTACCTGATAGTTAACCAGTCTAACATGGAGGAGTTCTTCAAGGGAAAGGGAGTGTCCAGCAAAATTCTGGCTGAGGTAGTGAAGAAGTTTTACACCGGCTTGTTCAAAATGACTGATAAGGTGATCATCCCAGATTATCCCCTGCCACATACGGTGTGCAGAAAGAATCTGGAATTTAAGGATAAGACATGGAAAAAGGTGTTTTTCAGCGGCCCCCTTATCGGAAAAACTTTTGAGGAAACCACGGCAAAGGAACTTAACCGCCCGCATGTGCTCTGCACTATCGGTGGTTTTGGATACAGGGAACCGATATTCAGAAAGGTTATCGAGGCTGCGGGCATGGACAGCAGTATCAACTATACCCTGCTTTCAGGCCCCAGCATTGACCCTGCCAGCCTTGGAACTCTGCCGGAAAATGTGACTGTCCTGAAGTTCATTGATGACCAATTCCCATATATGAAAGCCTCAGATGTCATCATCGCCCCGGGAGGTCACAGCACCATGATGGAAGCCCTGAGCTTTGGAATACCCATGATATCCGTACCCGACAAAAAACATAGTGAACAGCAGAACAATGCTCTGGTTATCGAAGAGGATGGTTTGGGAAAGAAACTGGAATATTCCGCATCTCCTGAAGATATACTCAGGAACATCAGGCTGCTTATTGATGATGAGAAGTACAGGAACAAGCTTACTGAGATGCGGGAGCAGGCAGTGAAGCTGAATGGACCGGTGGCTGTAAGGATGATGGTGGAAGAAAAGCCAGACACAGTTAAATAAAAAAAGCAATACAGAAAGGAAAGGCAGAGTTCATACTGTGGCTGATGGAGATTTTTCAGGATATGCATCTTTTTGGAGTAGTCAATGAAAGTGATGATATTTGTCTGCGGAGAGGGATTAGGCCATACAAGCAGATGCATCTCAATAGGAAAAGAAATGATATCTTCCGGGCATGAGGTTTATTTTGCTGCTTACGGATATTCCATGGATTTTATTGAACGCAAGGATTTCATCGCGCATAAGATACCACCAGAGATTACGCTTATAGGCAAGGCAGGTTTCCTGAATGTAAAGAAGTCCATTCTTGCAACTTTTAAGAACTGGGAGTATATGCCTTCAAGATGGGGCCTGATCAAACTCAGGAAACTACTCAAAGAAATAAAGCCGGATGTTGTTATATCAGATAGTTATTTCATGGGAATACTGAGCGCAAGATTACATACCATACCTTGCTACATAATAGTAAACCAGTCAGATATGGAAGAATTCTTTAAAGGAAAAAGTTTGTCGAGCAAAATCCTGGCTGAGATCGTTAAACTGTTCTGCACAGGCATGTTCAAGGTGGCAGATGGCGTGATCATTCCGGATTACCCGCTCCCACATACAGTATGCAGGAAAAATTTGGAATTTAAGGAAAATATACAGAAAAAAGTATTCTTCAGCGGTCCACTCATTAGTAAGACATTTGAAGAAACTACTGCCAAAGAACTAAAACGTCCCCATGTGCTCTGCACCATCGGTGGTTTTGGGCACAGAAAACCTATTTTCAGAAACGTTATTGAAGCCGCTAGCATGGATAACAGTATCAACTATACCCTGCTTTCCGGACCAAGCGTTGATCCTTCAGACTTCGACACCATACCCGATAATGTGCATATTCACGAGTTCATAGAGGACCAGTTCCCGTACATGAAAGCTTCTGACGTGATTATCGCCCCCGGTGGCCACAGCACCATGATGGAAGCCCTGAGCTTCGCTGTCCCCATGATCACCATCCCCGACAAAAACCATAGCGAACAGCAGAACAATGCTTTTATTATCGAGAAAGATGGCTTGGGAAAGAAACTGGACTACTCCGCATCTCCCGAAGACCTACTCAAAAACATCAGGATTCTTATTGATGATGAAAGGTATAGAAACAAACTCATTGAGATGCGGGAGCTGGCAGTGAAATTGAACGGACCTGTGGCTGTAAGGATGATAGTGGAAGAACATTATTAGAGTTTACAAAGTCTCTGATACCCATATTAGGCAGAAAATAATAACATTTCTTTTGTAGAGTCAAATATTGCATATATACCGAGAGGAATATATAATATATGGTGTTTTATATAATAATTATTTACTTACTAATTCTTTAATTTATTTAGCATAAAAGATAGCATTTTCGGGGATTAAAATTATGCAAAAAAGAGGGTCTCAATGATTTATGGTGAAATGGATTTTCTAGGAATTATTGATATTCCACGCATCAATACGATGTTCTGTATCAATAATGCACGCTGGAATCAGTGGAAAGTCACCCTTAATGACGAGTATCTGGAAATACAGACATCCTGCAACATCCTCACTATTAAGTTTGAAGATATACTAATTGTTGACCGCATATTGCCACAGGCTATTCTCAGTAAGATCCAGAACTCCAGCAAGTATAGTTCAGTTATAGCCATTGATTACAAGAAAGATGCAACCTTTGGCACAGGCAAAGTAGTTGATTCCATGATACTTGCCGGCAAAAAATCGAATATTTTCAATTTGAAATACCTGTTGATGAGTCTTTTAGGAGTGAAGGCTGATCCGCTGATAGGAAACATGAATCCACAGGATATACGTTTGCTATTCCTTTTAGCTTCAGGAATAAATAGTATGGAGATGCTGTTACCCATTTGTGATGGAAACCAGGAACTAATAAACAAAACCTTCGCATCCCTAAAAACAAAGAAACTTGTTGACGAATATGCCACCGTTACCTCCCTTGGAACTGAAATGATAGACAGGATGAAAGGTATTGAAAAAAAGAATCTTGGTTCAAATGTTCTGGAAGATTATGAGGATGTTTCCACCATGTGGAACTGTCTGGACACTATGAAAGTAGGTAATGAAGAAACAATCAGAACAATGTGGAAATGTGGTGGCTCAGCATTATACGGAGATCTGGCCATAGAAGATATTAAAAGATTTATTAGTTGTACATTTATCAAGGAAATCAGATTGAAAAATCCAGAGAACACTTCTACCATGGACCTTGATATGACTATTACAGATGGTTCTAAAATATTACTGAGATCACGAGACTATTCGATTCTTATTGCACTCTACGGGATCCTGAACAAGGAAGAAGATATTCAGATACGCATTCTTTTCTGTTTCTATCTCGGTTATACGATAGAACCGGATGTATTGAGACTCCTTGATATACCCCTTCCACTCTACGAAAACCATTTCAAGATACTTGCATCAAGTAGCCTGATAAATGTAGATAGTAAAGAACTGACAAATGCTGGAGTGAATCTTGTCTCTAAGAAGATCATTGGCGATGTTTCTGTTCTGTTCAAATGGGTTAGTTTTGAGTATAAAGCTGAAAACTTTAAAAGAATCGAGAATAGCAGAATGGCATGCGCTAAAAAGAAAGTTCTCGATATACTGCAAAATAAATATGATCAGAGAAACAACCTCGTGGAAAATCCCAGATCATGATATGATAATCGTCCCCTGCAGTCATAATATAATTAATCAGCGTCCGTAATTCTTCTTGTAGTGAATGCTTATAGCTATCCCAAATAATCCTACTACGACAAAAAATATAATGTGACTAAGGATACTAACATCAGATACCAGATTTCTAAGATTATTGTGAAAATGATACCCAATTATTATAAGAGCGGGATAATAAACCAATAAAGCCAATAGATCATAAAGAACAAATTTACGCCATGATACTTTTGCAGATCCTGCGACAACCGGACCAAGAACACGGAGACCTACGATTAAACGTAATGTAAAAATGGTTTTTCCACCATGGTTTTGCATTAAATTTTCATACCTGGCAATCTTTTTTTTATCAGCAGTACGATCAAGATGCAAGAGCAATTTGTTGCCATGTCTACTGAGCCAGTATAATACCAGATCGCCGAAAGAACCAGCTATCAAGCTAACAATAATAACGATCCACAGGTTTCCAAACCCCAGGCTAACAATGTACCCTACAGTAAGAAGAAGAACTTCTTCCGGCAATGGTATAAAATGTCCTAAAAAAGCAAGAGTTATGAAAATTCCGGCATACGATAAATGCTCCAGATAAGGTACTAAGAATTCCCAATTGCTCATTGTAATTAATAAGTAACTGAATGTTTAAAAAGTCTCATAGACAAGAAACTGTAAAAAATTAGCATGAGAAGTTGCATACGACACATAGGTCATTCTGCAACTTCTTATCTTTTCTAAACCCCGGTATTCAAACTGCTTGGTCCAGTGTTCTTAGCCAATGTAGTATGTGACCTGCACGGACATTGAGACTGTGGACTCTCCCGGCTGAATCGGTGTGGAAACTCCTCCGGTATCCATTGCTGCTTCTTCCACATCCATTGCATAGTATACTCTGGAATCACTACTGTCACTTACGGATGCTGTCTGTACGCCTGCGATCTTAAGACCCAGACTGCTGGCAAGTGAATCTGCCTTCGACTTTGCATCGGCTACTGCTTCATCCATGATGTCTTCACGAAGCTGCTTCTGCATGTCGTTAGATACAGAGAAGGAGATGCTTCCGATCTGATTGGCTCCTGCGGCTGTGGACTTGTCGACGATATCGCTCAGCTTGTCGAGATTGGTGGTTGTGACCTGCACGCTGTTGGATGCGGAATAACCTGTGATGGTCTGTCCCTTTTCATAGTCATAGACTGGGTACACGGAAACATAGGATGTCTGCATTTCCCTGTCTTCCAGACCGAGAGCTTTGAGTTCTGCCAGGACAGCACTCATAAGGGCGGCATTCTCGTCAGATGCTTCCTTTGCCGTCTCGGCCTGGATCACAACACCAATGCTCACGGTGGCTGTGTCAGGTACAACTTTCTGTTCAGCGTACCCGCTCATGGTTATTGTGTCTACTGCGTTCTGTTCGGACCCACTCTGAGAGATGGCGTATATCGTTAACGACATCACTACCAGTACAATTGATAGTGCGATTATTGCCAAATATGATTTATCGCTTTTAATTTCAGGTGACATTTACATATCCTCCACTTTTGGTGCTTTTAACCGGCAATTATGACCGGTATTACATGTTATAGAAGGACTTGCACATATTAAAGAATTGGCTAAACTTCAGATTGAGTTGTAGTTATGTGTGGTGGTGGGAAGTGTGTTAAGGAATTTGTAGAATAAAATGGAAATTAATGAGAATCGATAATAGTAAATATAGGCTACTTAGCACCTCTAAAATACCGATACAATTGAGATGGTTTTCATTACATTTATCTGCAATCAAAATAGATTGTTTTTAATGCTTCCTAAACTCAGTCCTGATCACAGAATAGAAGGACTCAATGATGTAACTGTCTGCGACTTCTGGGCTTGGGCGTATTCCGACATTTTAAGCAACCGGAACAGGTCTATTTTTGCAGAGTTTCTTGCTGGCCTGGCACTTGGAATTACAGATAATTCCCGTATCGAGTGGGATGCAATCGATTTACGATATAAGACTTTTAAGATAGAAGTAAAATCGGCTGCATATCTGCAAAGTTGGGAACAAAAAAAGGTTTCAAACATAAGATTCGATATATCCAAAAAGAAAGCATGGGATGCTTTTACCAATGAATACAGCAAAGACTTCACCCGTTTTTCTGACTGTTTTGTTTTCTGCCTTTACACAGAAAGGGATAAGAATTCAGCAAATGTCCTTGATACTGGCAAATGGGACTTTTATGTGGTTTTAACTAACGATTTGGAAAGCAAGTTCAAAGATCAAAAGAGCATTGCATTGTCCAGAATTCAAAAAATCTGTGAACCAGTTAAGTTCAGTAATTTAAAAAACAGGATTGATGAAGTGTTAGCTAAGAGTTCTACTGAAAAAGAAAACGTTATCTTTTGATGGTTCTAACTACATAATATGGTACTGATTTTTTAGTTCCTATATCGTTGAAGCTTATAAGGGTGCAAAACAATAGGTGAGCTCCCCTATGCGCCTTATACCGAAGGATAATGCTACATCTAAAATGCTGATGAAAGCTGATTTTTACTTTCACTATTAAAAAAAATACTGAAAATGTGTAGTTAAGTTCCATTAAATTATCCATTTATATGTTTTTCAAAATCATAAAATACTTTCACCATGCTTACATTTCTTATAAATAGTGTAAGAGCTATTTCTATTTATCATTTTCAAAATGGTTAGTGTAGACACAAGAACAATATAAAGCTCTAAATGTAAAATGAGCATATTTCGATAAATTATAGAGGTAGCATATGAGTTACACCGCAAATTTTACCTCAGTAATATTATTAAATTCATTGGCAGATACTTATAAACAAGCTATAAAAGAATGGACATATTTTGGTGAGCAGCACCTGTTAGAAGAAGATGAGTCTGATTCCAGATGCATATGTGGCCATGTAATAAGAGATATTAGGATTGTAAGGAATCGTTCTAATAAAAAAAAACTGGAGATTGGTAACTGTTGTATTAAGAAATTTGGCGTCGAAAGAAAGCATTTTAATGGTTCAAAAGAAGCTTATCTATTTATGGCCTTGAATATGGTAAAATCTCCTGGATCAAGGGATTATTTAAAATATATAACTACACCCCGTATTAAAAATGGTGAAATGTTCACTCACCTTGATTTAAAGGTTTTAGAGAAAGTTACGGGACAAAAAAGCAGATTCAAACCTTATGAATCTTCTGCAAAGGCAAAAAAGATCATGTCTGATGGATTATTTGATTTTTAAATTTGATTAAAGTATTTGATAATGCCTTATTCCTGTATCCGTTGTCTGTTTTACATAATTAACTGAGGAACACACGAAAGATACTCTTTCCTCACTAATTCCGGGTCAAATTCCAGATAATTATTCGCCATGTCTTCTTTTTCAGAGAATCTCCTCTGAGCCATTTAATGTAAACTTCCTGCATCCCTGCAACTATACAGCAAAGAAAACTAAACATAAGTAGGGATAATTAATATTCTACAAAAAGTGCAAACTCTTGAAAATGACAGTTAAACAAAAAAGTTAAGTGCGCCGACCGGGATTCGAACCCGGGTTTAAGGCTTGGAAGGCCTCAGTCATAGCCACTAAACCACCAGCGCACGATGGACAACCAATACAGTCTTTTTTCAGATATAACGTTTTCGCCTGATAATGAATATTGCAAGGAATCGTATATAAATCAGAACGACATTCACAATGTCGGATGGAACAGGAAACTGCAGACATAGCAATCCTGACAGAGAGCAGCACCGACATGGACCTTCACATCGAATCAGTCAGCCTGAGAAAACTAATACTTGATGCCGTATTCCTTCATCACACAGGCAAGAACATCAGGTACTTCGGCCCCGATGACCGAAAAAGAAGACGCGGCATCCGGCGCATGAGCCGCAATGCCAGATAATAACATAAAATCACAGAGAATACTGATCCTTAAGCTCTTTTATCCTGTCACGAAGTTCCGCTGCCATCTCAAATTCAAGATTCTTGGCGGCAAGGTGCATATCAGCCTCAAGGTCAATGATAATATCAGCGATTTCCCTCACTGACGCATCCTCAGCAATTGCCATAACACCAGAAGCAGGCTGATATTTATCACCCTCCACAAGCTCCTTCTGCAAAGCCTTGCGAATGGTTGTCGGAGTAATACCATGCTTTTCGTTAAATTCAGTCTGGATCTTGCGACGCCTTTCAGTCTCATTGATTGCACGTTCCATAGAACCTGTTATCCTGTCCGCATAGAGTATAACACGACCTTCCAAATTTCTGGAAGCGCGACCCATGGTCTGGATAAGAGAACGTTCCGAACGCAGGAAACCTTCCTTGTCTGCATCCAGAATAGCAACAAAAGCAACCTCAGGGATATCAAGTCCCTCTCGCAGGAGGTTGATGCCTACAAGCACGTCGAAATCCCCTTTCCTCAGCCCCCTGACTATCTGCGCCCGTTCGAGAGTATCAATATCGGAGTGCATGTATCTTACCTTAATTCCAAGTTCCAGCAGATAGTCTGTGAGGTCTTCCGACATCCTTTTGGTCAGGGTTGTCACCAGAGTCCTGAAACCCTGGGCAGTCACCTTACGAATTTCACCAATGAGGTCATCCACCTGAGTCTCAACCGGCCTGATAGTAACCTCAGGATCAATAAGCCCAGTAGGACGGATGATCTGCTCCACAACTGCCCTGCTCTTTTCAAGCTCATACTCAGCAGGCGTTGCTGAAACATAGATCACATCATTAAGCCTATTCTCAAATTCATCATAACGCAGTGGACGATTATCAAGAGCCGAAGGCAAACGGAAACCATACTCAACCAGAGATTGCTTCCTGGCCCTGTCACCATTATGCATCCCACGTATCTGCGGGATGCTTACATGTGACTCATCGATAACAACAAGATAGTCCTCCGGAAAGAAATTCAGCAATGAAGATGGAGCCTCGCCGGGACGGCGGCCGTCAAAGTGACGGGAATAATTCTCAATACCACTACAAAAACCAAGTTCCCTTATCATCTCCATATCAAACTTGACCCTCTGCTCAAGCCTCTGAGCCTCAAGAAGTTTGTTCTCCGACCTTAGCACAGTCAACCTGTCGTGGGATTCTGCCTCAATAGTCTTAAGCGCACTTTCAATATACTCCTCAGGCATAACAAAATGCTTTGCAGGATAGATACCAATGGACTCGCCCGGAAGCACCTCTTCCAGCACCTTCCCGCTGACCGGGTCAAAGTAAGCAACCCTGTCCACCTCATCACCGAACAATTCGATTCGGATACCATGTTTCTCCTGAGCAGGGAATATCT
Organism: Methanolobus sp.; assembly: GCF_016278385.1. Lineage (GTDB taxonomy): Archaea > Halobacteriota > Methanosarcinia > Methanosarcinales > Methanosarcinaceae > Methanolobus. Next base: position 93,224 of record NZ_JADQBY010000019.1, on the reverse strand, counting down.
CAATAGTATCACCCCTCAAACGGAAAGTCCCCTGAGTGAAAGCGATATCATTCCTTTCGTATTGTATGTTGATCAGCGATTCAAGAAAAGACGGCCTGTCAATTTCCATACCCGGAGTTATCATCACCGACATTGCCCTCCACTCATCAGGAGAACCAAGGTTATAGATACAGGAAACACTGGCAACAACAATAACATCTTTGCGTTCAAGCAAGGATTTTGTTGCAGAAAGCCTCAACCTGTCAATTTCTTCATTAACGGATGAATCCTTCTCTATATAGGTATCAGTTGTGGGAATGTAAGCTTCTGGCTGGTAGTAATCATAATAACTGACAAAATATTCCACTGCGTTATCAGGGAAGAAATCCCTGAACTCAGAGAACAATTGTGCTGCAAGTGTTTTGTTGTGGGCTATCACAAGAGTTGGCTTCTGCACATTCTGTATAACATTGGCTATTGTGAATGTCTTTCCGGAACCGGTCACACCAAGCAGTGTCTGGTGTTTTTTCCCAGACAGCAGACCCTCAGTCAGCAGGGATATTGCTTTAGGCTGGTCACCCTTTGGACTATACTCTGAAACTAGTTTGAAAGGACGCATCAATGTAGGTATTGAACCAAACGTGTATAAACGTATTCACAACTTAGATGCGTGCGGATTCTGCTTGTGACAAATACAAATTACATGTTCACATAATCACGGCGTCACCACAATTAACAGGATTGTCAGCAAAATATCAAAGTACCTGGAAATGCAGCACCACCATAACAAATACGAGAACAAAAACCAGAATACTAAGAATAAGTCCTGAATTAAAAAACCTGAGACCGTATGGAAACAGATATAGTAGATTTAAATTAAAACATTATTTAAGAGGTTTAAATCTACTTAGTACTGAAACCTGTGATGAACAGGTACATCAGACATCTCTTCCATCCGGGCAGAAAATTCAGGCTCATCAGCTATGTAGTGATATTCACGTTGAGTCCTGTTGCCCCTACGATCAAGAAGATTCTTTCGATACATACGGGACAGGTATGTTGATACGGTACTCTGTTTAATGTCACCGTACACTCTTTCATAGTGCCTCTGCACATCCTGTGAAGAGAACCACACACGAGGATACTCGTATTTAAGGAATAGTTCAAGCCGCTCGCTAATCGTCAGCGACATGTCATTCAACCTTTCCTGAAGCATCGGAGTCCTGCGGCGTGCAGTCTGGTTTAGATGTGAAACAGCCGGTTGAGCATGGGAATTAGAGATTACAGATGGGTGGACCGTAGATGCCATAGCTTGTACCGGCTGCCCATATCCATACTGTTGCAGCCCCACAGGAGGTAGATTTGGCTGCACGTATTGCAGCGATTGATAATTTTGATTAGCAGGCTGTTGCGAATATGCCTGTTGGAATTGCTGTTGCATTACAGGCATCTGAGATTGTTGAACCGGTTGCTGTTGCTGTTGTTGGTACTGATGATCGGTTGCCTGTTGCATTGGTTGCTGGAACTGCTGCGGATACTGTGAGTGAGCCTGTTGTTGCTGTACAGGCTGGAACTGTTGCGGCGAAGCAGTCTGCTGACCAGGTTGTTGAATAGAAGGTACCTGTTGCTGAACAAATTGCGGTTGGTATGTACTCTGTTCAATCACATTTACCTTAGAATTAGATGAATTGGATGAAGGTTCGGAAATATGTTCAGTCTCGTCTTCGACTGTGTCCAAGAATGCCAGAAGGCGCCTTTTCCAGTGCCTTCCCGCAAAATTGACATTTGCGCTTTCCATGCCATCGTCATCGATGATCTCAAGCCGAACCTTCATCCTTTTTGCCTCTTTGCGGATCCATTCATCCCCTCAGATATTGATGGATTCACAAACCATTTATCCCCTCAGACATATGGTGTTGCTCTTTTTAATTTTGATCCGTTGTTTTGTGAACACATCAGGAACACACTGTTACTATGTGCTTCACAATTACATACATGTGCCTAATATTATATAAATATTCCCTCTAATATTAGTATGCAAATGTATAATGCTAAATCAAAGCCTTATTTGACTTTTTTTTAGCAATTAAAGCATTTAGCACAGAATAAGCATCTTTCAGCACATGCTTACAATATAAGAATTGAAATTATGGTAGATAAATATTTCGTCTTTTGTCGATTTTTAGCAACTATTAGTAGTATATATCTGTTAAAAACAGATTATAATCTATTTTTTTGAAAATAAAGCGATAATTACACCCTTTTTTGAAAATAGAGACATATTCAAAGGAAATTAAGTGTTTTTAGTGATTTGGCAAAAAATTATTATTTTTGCATGATTCTAACATATTTCTGAAAAATTATAAGAAAAAACACCATGCTGCAAACAAAAACACAATGCCCTTTTTCAGTTGGTTTTATATCCGATGATACCCATATTAAGTCCTTATGTCAAATAGTAGTGCTGAATCTCCAGTTGACACCAATAACTCAAAGATCAAGACGCAGATAGACTCTGAAAAAGATATGGAGTCCATGATTCATGAGATGGAGTTACTTAAGATCAACAATGAGAACATGCGAGCTAAGCTTCTTGAAGCAAGCATGCTGGCAAATAATTATCTTGAAGAAACTAATAAGCTCAAAAGACAGATAGAGCAGCTTACCACTCCACCACTTTTTATTGCCACGGTCATGGAAGTTGATAATGGACGGGCACTTATCAGGCAGCATGGAAACAACCAGGAAGTTGTGACAAAGATACCTGCTAATATTAATGTTGAGGCAGGGATGAGAGTTTGCGTGAATGCCGCATTCTCTATTATATCTATAATATCCAGGGCTGCAGATGTGCGCGCACAGATTATGGAACTGATCAACTCCCCGGGAATTGATTATGATATGATCGGCGGTCTGGATGATGTGCTAAAAGAGGTTATTGAGTCTGTGGAACTGCCGCTTATTGAACCTGAGCTTTTTGAGAAGATCGGTATTGAACCACCAACTGGCGTACTTATGTACGGCGCACCAGGAACGGGCAAGACACTTATTGCAAAAGCAGTTGCCTCAAGGGCGAATGCAACGTTTATACGAATGTCCGGTTCTGATCTTGTACAGAAGTTTGTAGGAGAAGGTGCGCGCCTTGTGAAGGACGTATTCCAGATGGCCCGCGACAAGTCACCATCCATTCTTTTCATTGATGAGATCGATGCGGTGGGAGGCATGCGCACACACGACGGCACGACTGGTTCTGCGGAAGTCAACCGAACCATGCTCCAGCTGCTTGCTGAAATGGATGGTTTTGACGCAACCAGAAATGTAAAGGTTATTGCCGCAACCAACAGGATAGATCTGCTGGACCCTGCCCTGCTTCGTCCGGGACGTTTTGACCGTATTATAGAGGTCCCACTCCCTGATGAGAAAGGCCGTAAAGAGATTTTCAAAATACACACCCGCAAGATGAATCTTGCCGATGACGTAGACTTTGAAAGACTGGCAAGGATTACCAGCGACCTTAGCGGTGCAGATATAAATGTAATAGTTAAGGAAGCGGGAATGTTTGTCCTGAGAAGACGTGACGAAAGCATCACAATGAAAGATATGCTGGAAGCCTACGACAAGGTAGTCTCAGAAGAAGAGGAAGTTACAAGTCCACATAACATGTTTGTGTAAATCACAAACATACCTCTTTCATCCTAAACGAAAGCTATATATATTTTAAGTGACCTTCAAGGGTGCCGTTAGGTAATTCAACTTGCTCCGATAGTGTAGCACGGCCAATCATGCAGGACTCTCACTCCTGCGACTGGGGTTCGAATCCCCATCGGAGCACTATTCTACTTTTCAGATATTTTTGATTGATGAGCTAATACTCGCAGCTAATGCAACTTTTTTAATAACCCCACTTTGACATCAAAAATAATAAATGTGTCCTTAATCTTGTTGTAGTCGACAAACATACAATAAAAAATAACAATTATAGGATATATATTACAAATGATGATATATGCTTTCCTATCGGAACCATTCTGACTGTAAACCAATTCTATGATATCATCGCTCTTTCTACTGTTTTTGGATAACACAAATAGAATGGAATTGGCATCAATAACCTTTCGATCTGCGTGTTTTATGGCATTGCTTCAGCAATGCATTCCATGTTTTGCAACATACACAAGCTTACCCCCAATTTTTCTAAATACGATAAATATAAATATAACAATATACTAGTATAACAGTACGAACATAAATGCCACAGTACTAACAGTCATGGCTTCGTCAATCAACGAAAAGTAACAAGAGATGACTGCTTCAAATAAAAATATCTCTCTATCAAAATACAATATTTATAGCTGTATTCTTTTCGTGATCTAATAAAAAAGCATAATATGCAAGTATGTCAAGTGTTTTTATTTCAAAAATGAGAGAAGGAGAGGAGCAGATGATAAAGAAGAATATAGTTCAGTCAAAAGTAACCAGGAAACTAAATACACTCATGTGTTCCGTTCTTCCCAAATCATACAAGTATGCAGGCAAAGTGGTCAAGCTTACCAATAGTGTAGATTTTCCGCCTTTCGAAATGGCAAACCGAGATTTTCAATTTGGACCCATAGCTTACTTGCTGGCATATGGAGGAGATTTGTCAGTGCCTCGCATGTTACAGGCATTTCAACTTGGAATCATACCTTTTTTTAAGCCCGATGAGCCATATTTATGGTGGACTGCCGAAGAGCGTTGCGTCTTGAATCTAGGCAATTTGCATATTGAACGCAGTATGAGAAAGCTTCTCAAGAAATCCGAATTCGCATTAACTTCGGACCAAGCTTTTCCGGAAGTTGTTGAAAAATGCAGATCCATGCACAATGGATATCAATGGCTGAATCAAGATAGAATCCGTGCAATTCATCGTCTGCATGAGGCAGGATACGTCCATTCTGTTGAAGTGTGGAAAGAGGACACTCTTGTCGGCGGACTTTTCGGAATTCAGAGAGGGTATTATTTTTACGCAGAGTCTATGTTTACACTGGAGGCAAATGCCTCAAAGTATTGCTTTTTAGCAGTAGCCTTGCGATTATATGAATTAGGTTTTGAGTTTTTCGATGAAGGAATCTGGCCTACAAAACATATTGAAAGTACCGGAGCAGTGATGATTCCAAGAGATGAATTTCTGACTCGTGTACACACTGCAATGAATGATTCGGATGTGGTACTTGACTGGTCCGGTTTGTTTGCAGATTGGAGTCCTTCTGATGCCGTCAGGAAGTATTTGGAAAAACAGAACTATATGAAAGAAGAACAGTAGCCTCATTGGAGGGCTTCAATAATATATTACTTGTCTTAAGCTACATGTTGATTATGCAGTATTCTTGAACAAATTATCTTAATGCCACCATACTGAAGCTGAAATTCCTCTCCATGGAATTTATCGGTTCATTCGATTGATCACTATCGTGATAGTTTTTCTACAGAACAATAAAATTTAAAGTTTGTCTCTATAAACATTTGGAACTAATCTTGGGATGTATAATTATGGAAAAAATTGAGTTTATTGGGGCATCAGGAGCAGGTAAAACTACTTTATTTAAAGAACTGTTGTTAGAGAGAAATGACAATAAGGGATGGAGTACACCACAAGAGGCAAGAATTGAAATTGCAATGCAACAAAAATATACGTTGATAAAAGATGATCTTTTACGTTTTATTAGCTATAACATATATTCTTTGTATAAAAGAAATCCACGTTTTTTAAGAGTTGCATTGGAAAAAAATTTAATAGACAAATATACTAAAACATTTAAAAATGATGTTGCTGATTATAATTGTCTCTTTGAGCTGCTGTTAGATTCTGCGTGTATGAAAACAAACCATCTAAGACCTTATAATATAATTCATTTTTTTCATTTTTATGAATTACTTCTTATCAGAGACTTAGCACTTTTAAATTTTTTCGATTATAACGGTGTTGTTGTATACGAAGATGGAATCATACATAATAGCCTTGGGATGGAAAATGCCAATGCATATGAAAAGATATTACATTTAAGTCCTGAAAAACGAAAACAAATTATCCCAAGTGGAATAATTTATTGTAATATTTCTTTAGAAGAAAACATATTGCGAAGAAAAAAAAGAATTGCAAATGGAAAAATAACATCTCTTGAACTAAATTTCAATGAAGATGAACTGATAGAATTATGTAAAGAATCATGTGCAGATACAGCCCGTGTAATCGAACTTATGCATGATTTAGATGTGCCTATATTAGAAATTGATATGACAAAAAGTAATGAAGAGAATGTCCCTCAAATTATTTCATTCATAGATAAAATAGGATTTCCACAGAGCCAAGAGTTTACTGATGATAAATATAGAAACATCAGATAGGAAAAAGAGTATTATTTGGCAAATGTTTCTCAAGAAGAAATCCGGATACTTTAATGTTATATTATTAAAAGGAACTCAAAAAAATGTATCCTTTTTGTATGCAAGAATGACAAATCTATACACATAAATTTATATGAAGCCCTCCCGCAAATATATTGCATCCGACACACCGTAAACTCATTTTACAAAGGTGGTTCAACAGTCAGCTAAAAAGAAAACTATGGGAAATTACAATATGTCACTTGCCAAAAGAACAACCGTTGGAGTCATCTGGAATTTTGCTGAAACGATAAGTAAAAGAGGCATCAGCATAGTAATAACTTTGCTTCTCGCACGCTTCCTTACACCGGATGACTATGGACTTATTGCCATGATGAGTGTGTTCACAACTGTGGCAAGTGAACTCATGGAATCTGGATTCAGACAGGCACTCATCCGTAAGTCAGATGCCACACAGGTCGATTTCAATACAGCCTTCTATACCAATATTGGACTGGCTATTCTAGCTTATCTTGCTTTATTTGCTTCAGCCCCTTTAATTTCGACTTTCTATGGAGAACCAAGGCTTACCCTTCTGATCCGGGTTGTAGGTATCACAATCCTTATAAGTTCCCTACAGGTCGTCCAGAGTGCTACCCTAAGCCGTGAACTCAAATTCAAAGCACAGCTTCAAGTAACCATTCCTGCAACTATTATCTCCGGAATAATCGCAGTGTTCATGGCATATCAAGGCTTTGGCGTATGGGCATTGATAGCACAATTGATAGTTTCTTCAATAGTTACTACATTCTCCATCTGGTCACTTAAACTATGGAGACCAACAAGAGAAGTCAGCCGTGAATCATTCAATGAGATGTATGGTTTTGGATCAAAAATTTTCCTTTCCAACCTGTTGAGCATAGTTTTTCAGAATATATACGTCATAGTAATAGCAAAAATATTTGCTGTAACCATAGCAGGACAGTATTTCTTTGCCAGGAAAATAAGAGATATGACTTTAAATCAATTTGTCAACACCATACAGGTAGTTACATATCCTGCACTGGCAACATTGCAGAATGACGAAGTAGCTTTAAAGTCAGGATACAGAAAAATTATAAAGATTACTACTTATCTGGTTTTCCCTGGAATGAGTTTTTTAGCAGTATTAGCAGAACCGTTCTTTGTTTTAATTCTAAACGAAAAGTGGATTCCAGCTGTTCCATACCTTCAGCTTTTGTGTATAGGAGGGTTAATGTATCCATTACATTCGATTAATTTGAATATGCTGCAGGTTAAAGGACGTTCAGACCTTGTACTTTATATTGGAATTTTCAAAAAAATCAGCACTGTATCCATTCTTTACTTTACTATAAAGTATGGGATCATAGGTATTCTTATTGGACAGATAGTGGATAGTGTTTTGTCTTATATTCCGAATAGTTATTTTTCTAAAAAAATGATAAACTATCCCGCCAATGAACAGATATCAGACTTTATACCAAACTTGGTGTTATCTGGAACGATTGCAACTGCCGTTTATTTTGCTATAAATACGTTAGTATTGCCAGCATACATAGAACTTTTCCTTTTTGGTGCCCTTGCAGTAATTGCATACATTGGAGCAAGCTATATCTTTAAATTAGATGCATGTTATATTACTATTAATATAATAAAAAAAGCACTAAAAAAGGGACATAAATGAAAAAAGAAGAAGAAATTATGGTTAGCATCTGCTGCCTTGCATACAACCACGAAAGATTCATAGCTGATGCAATTGAAGGATTCCTGATGCAGGAAGTTAACTTCAAATATGAGGTCCTTCTGCATGATGACGCATCAGAAGATAGAACCGCAGATATTATCCGGTCTTATGAACAAAAATATCCCGATTTGATCAAACCAATATATCAAACTGTGAATCAGTGTTCAAAAGGTAAAAATGTATTCTCCTATAACTGCCAAAGAGCTAAAGGAAAATATTTTGCTATTTGTGATGGAGACGACTACTGGACTGATCCTAAAAAATTACAAATTCAATTCGATTGCCTTGAAAATAACCCGGATGTTGTGTGTTGTTACCACGGAGACTATGTATTAAATAAAAATGGCCTTACTAAAGAATCCAGAATACCGCCTGAGTTTCAGAGATCATATACCAGTTATGAAATGATGACGGCTCAAGTTCATATATCCACCCTCACAGTATTTTATAGAAACCATGATATATTAAAAGATTATCCCCTTGAATGTACCTTCATTAGAAATGACGATACTTTCCTTTTTTCCATCCTGGGACAGTACGGATCAGGCATGTATCTACCAAACATAGAACCAGCTGTATATCGCGTTCATGAAGGCGGAATATGGTCTATGAAAAGAAGAACCGAACAAAAAGCAATGTCTATGAATACCTGGTTCTGGATTGCTGAATACTATGCAAGAATAGGTAATACAAAAATAGAAGATCAATTCAGAATGCGATATATTATTGGATCTATGTCATCTGTACCTCCAATTCGCCTGATAAAAATATTTGCCAGAATATCTATTCGTTATACAGTAAGTCCATTTCAAAATTTCAAAAAGAAACGGCTCGGTAGAAATACTCGTTTAAATAATAAATCTGACTTTGACATGCCTTTCAAGGTTATGCACTAATATTTTGAGTTTAACTTCATTTAGTTGATACCAATACCGTTTTGCCTTTTATTTCTTCTCTATCTTTTTTTTAGAACAGAGAACATGACAACAATCCAAATGTATCAAACTAATGAATTCGTTGAAAGATTTAATCGTTTCTCATTCATGTTTGAAGATACAGAATTTACCCTTTTGTCACTACCCTTCCGCATCTGAGTCCTTTAGTATCTCATCATTTCTAGCGCCAACCTAAACTTAGACACTATAGACTGCATGTTAGTTGCCCTACAGGTTACAATATACAATAAATGAAATGCGTTTTCAATCAACAAACACCCTTAATCCTTACCATAAACAAACATCTCACAGTTAACTCCCCACACCCAGATAACACGAAAGCTATTAAAAGTATTACGTTCTTTTACACTCCATGATTATCATGTCATCCGATAGTTCAAACGAAATCACAACCAGACAAATCCCCACCTTTGAAGATGCTGCAAAATTCCACGGACACGTCTGCCCTGGCCTTACCATTGGCTACATCGCTGCAAAAGCAGGAATTGAAAAACTGGAAACAGAGAGAGACATAGATGAGGAACTCGTCACAATTGTCGAGAATGATGCCTGTGGTGTGGATGCGGTGCAGGTCCTGACAGGATGTACACTAGGCAAGGGCAATCTCATCTACAAAGATCATGCAAAGCAGGTCTTCACATTCATTTGCAGGGACAGCGGCAAAGCAGTTAGAGTTGCACTGAAAGCAAGTTTCAACATCGATGCCATAGACCCCGAGGTCGGCAAACTACGCCCTAAAGTTATGGGTGGTACAGCCACAGAAGAAGAAACAAAAGAATTCAGGAAACGCATGGACGGAATATCCGTAACCATGAGGAACACACCTGTTGAAGAGATGTTTGACATAAAATTTGTTGATGCGAAGATTCCCGGAAAGGCGAGGATATTCAACTCAGTCCAATGTGTGAAATGTGGAGAAATGATGGCAGAATCCCGGGCTAAAGTTCAGAACGGAGAATATGTCTGTATCCCATGCTATGAAGAATACACAAGAGGATGGTGAAGTGATACAAAAGCAGATGAAAATATCACCTGCTCTTTTACAACTAAAAACTGAAATGAAAGGAAAAGTATCTAATCCTGCTCCACTTTCACAGCAACAAGAGAAATTCCCAGCTCAGATTCCAGCTTTTCAATCTGCTCAAGATCATCCTTTGTGAGCTCAGCATTCTTGATGTTGATTCCTGAAAATGAAAGTAAAGTCACATCCATTTTTTCTTCGAGTTCTGCAATGGCTTTCATTTGCTCATCTTTGAGTACGGAAAATCCCCATAACATATTTTTTTAGCTCCTATCTTTTTCTTTGACCATAAGGCCACGATAGTAAAACAGCTAATGCTATTTAGTATTTCTGAAAACAGTTTATAGCTAGAGCATGACATTAAAATATATCAACAGATAAACACCATCAAAAACACAATGACATTATCAAAACATAAAACTAAGGTCCATACCATAACTGATGTGGACCCCCAATCAACAAAGAATAATGAATATCACTAATCCTCTTCAAAATCTTGATGCACAATATAATCCCACCAGACCGACAAGTAACTCGAATCCCGGTGCGACAACTGAACTCTGAACAATATCTTCATTCCCATCATTAATATCAGATGAAACATCACTTTCGTCTTTTGTGCTGGACAAGATCTGAGCTTCATTATCCTCTTCTGCCAGGTCTACAATAATAATGTCCTCATATACACCTTCATTTTCATCTTCTAAAACTACATCTGGCACAGTGATGGTGCATGTTTTCCATAGCGTCATTTTCAGACATGGAGCTGATGTGTCCTCAGTCTTGAGATAAAAATCACCATAAAGGTCTAGAATCTTGTTCGGGTTCAGTGTGATAGCAGCATTACTGGACATTACCAGTGCGTCATCACCCGTATGGAGAACTGTTCCACTTCCACTTCCGGCATAATCGATACCGTTCATAACAACAGGAACCTTAAAGCTATCCACATCGAAAGCGCCATAACTACCCCCGTCCTCAATTGTAGTGACATCACCCCTGAGGAAAGCATATCTGAAAACTACAAAGTCAATATCCATTCCCTTGAAAATAGAATCCACATAGCAATAGAACACAGGATTATCATCTGCATCTTTGTAGAGATACGTTCTTTCCTGTTTTGTCAGATGCATATCACCGGATACTATAGAAGTGTCTATTTCCTCGCCACCCTTGTTCAACTGCACCCATACCTTGTTACCTTCCACATCAACCTGCTGTACAACAAGTGACCAGCCACCTGCAAGCTCCCATTCTTCCCCGGAGAACATCTGTTTTTTTACATTATCATCTGTTTCCAGCAGAATCTTTGCAATCTTATCTGGTTTGCAACCGGCTGAAAGGTCAGACGACTCTTCAGGCATTACAACATACTGAGAACCAAAGAAACCCATAAGATAGTATTTTTTCAGGTCAACGTCATCCACAATAAAAGTAGCTCCATCATCAGAACCACCTATCTTTGTCTTTTTCATCTGAGGCTTGCTCACATAGTAGAGATCACCTTTAACAATCTTATCCCCTGACTGGATAGTGGAAGAGGAATTCACACTATTATGAAAGTAAAGTACTTCACTTGAAAAGCCTGGTTTTATCTGGAACCAGAATCCGGAAAACTATTCGCATCCCAGTAGAAATCACCCGCAGACGTAGATGAGTCTGTGCTATCATATACGGAACTTCTGATCTTATACGTTGCATACGATGCGTTTACGGGCATCATTGTTATAATAAGGATTGCTGAAAATGCAATTATTAGCCATGTCATTCTTTTCATATGAATATCCCCTGACAAGAAAATCACTCTAAATTCGTGTTTGAACCCTGCGTAAATGCCGGATAATATCTTTTCTGAAACAGAAGCAACATTATCCTCATAAGCCCAATTCCAGTGTGAATTTTATTGCCAATAGTGTTACGCAGTAATGTGCACTAACTGCAGTTATAATATAAGTAGATTATTGTATCGTCTCGTGTTACTAAATGGTAATCTTTTAATACTAATTAACTCTATTTTACAGCATCTTATGATTGATGGAGATTGCAAAATGAAAATTATGAAAACAGATCACCTCACTTTTTTACTCATACTGATTGTTATATCAACATTAATTTCGGGATGTGTAGACAGTTCATCAACTTCCCAGAGCATCCATAAACAGGAAGAAACAACTACTATCACCGTCACAGATGCCCTTGGAAGAAATGTGGAAATTCCAGAATCACGTGAACACGTCATTTGTTCTGGTTCAGGAGCACTCAGGCTTCTAACATACCTTGAAGAGCAGGATAAAATAATCGCTGTTGACAGTATCGAAACGAGAGAATCACCATATGATGCAAGGCCTTATGCTCTTGCGAACCCCCAGTTCAGAACCAATTACACTGTATTTGGAGAAATCAGGGGAAACGATGACCCCGAAAAAATACTTGCCCTTGACCCACAGCCTGATGTCATACTCAAGACCTATTCTACTTCTGGCTACGACCCTGCAGAACTCCAGGAGAAAACAGGCATTCCCGTAATTGTTCTTAATTATGGAGACATGGCCAGCAACAGAGAGAGCATGTACCAGAGCCTCAGAATAATGGGAGAGGTCATGGATAAGGAAGAGCGTGCTGAAGAAGTCATATCATTCTTTGATGAAACCATTGCAGACCTCAATGAACGTACTTCGAATGTACCGGCAGATGAGAAAACCACATGTTATGTAGGAGGTATTGCACGTGCAGGACCACATGGACTTCAGTCTACCGAACCAACATACCCACCATTCCTTTTCACTAATGCACTGAACGCTGCCTATGCCGACATGGACCTCAGCACAGCAGAAGTTGCTAAAGAAAAGCTCATAGAGTGGGACCCCGATATCATATTTGTAGATCTTTCAACACTACAATCAGAAGATGAGAATAGCGCACTCCACCAGTTGCAGAATGACGAATCCTACCAGCAACTGCAGGCAGTTCAATCAGGGAACGTATACGGAGTGTTGCCTTACAACTGGTACACTCAAAACTTCGGTTCAGTTCTTGCAGATTCCTATTTTGCAGGAAAGTTACTTTATCCTGACAGATTCGAGGACGTTGATCTTGAAGATAAGACCGTAGAGATATACACATTTCTTGTATGTCAGGGCAATGAAGAGCTTGGCAGAGAAGTATATGATCAAATGATTAACGCCTTTGGAACCCCTGCATTCACAAAACTGGACGTCTGAAGATTCATGGAACGAGTAGAACGGTGAAATGAATGCATGGAACAGACGGTGAAATTGCCCGGCGTTACAAAGAGCATACTGGCCGAAAGTATACATACATTCTGTCAGGAATCGTGCTTCTGCTTGTGATGACAATAATATCCATCTCGGTTGGACCCGTAGACATCCCTCCATTGGAAGTTATACAAACACTCACAGGACACAGTGTTTCAGTAAGATGGGACAACATCATATGGAACATTCGCCTGCCACAGGTGCTCACAGCCATTGTTGCCGGTGCAGGCCTGTCCATCGCGGGAGTGGTCATGCAGTCCATACTGAGAAATCCCCTTGGATCTCCATTCACACTGGGAATATCAAATGCTGCAGCCTTTGGTGCTGCTTTTTCAGTGATGGTACTTGGAACAGGTGCCACACACAGCCAGGTTGGTGATGCAGTGACCATCAGCAACCCATACACCACCACTGCTGTTGCATTTGTGTTCGCCCTCCTTGTTACAGTCATCATCCTGGCATTCTCCAGGATCAGGAGAAACACGCCTGAAGTAATGATACTTGTAGGAGTTGCCATGGGTTCACTGTTTACGGCGGGAACAATGTTCCTTCAATATTTTGCTGATGATGTACAGCTCGCATCCATGGTCTTCTGGACCTTTGGTGACGCTTCAAGGGCAAGCTGGGAAGAACTGGCACTTATTACTGCGATAGTGGTAGCTTCGATAATCTATTTCACATTGAACCGATGGAAATACAATGCCATAGATGCCGGAGATGAAACTGCAAAGGGCCTGGGTGTTAACGTAGAGCAGGTCCGGCTCAGGGGAATGATGTGCGCATCCCTTGTAACCGCCATCATTGTCTCATTCCTCGGAGTGATCGGTTTTGTCGGACTGATATGCCCACATATGGCACGCCGAATGATTGGCGATGATCATCGTTTCCTGATCACAGGAAGCCTGATAATAGGTGCATTGCTCCTGCTTTGTGCAGATACAGCAGCAAGAGTGATGATGGAGCCTTATCAGTTACCTGTTGCCGTACTCACATCATTTTTAGGCGCGCCTACATTCATTTACCTTATACTGGGAGGAAGAAGGATATGATACTTGAAGTAGAGGGAGTGGAATTCCAATACAAAAGCAAGGAAGTGCTAAAGGATATAAAATTTGAGCTGAAAAGGAATGAAATATTATCAATACTCGGACCTAATGGTGTGGGAAAAACCACACTGCTCAAATGTATGAACGCTATTCTCAAACCAAAAAAAGGAGCTGTGCTAATCGAAAATGAGGACGTTCTCAAACTGGAGCAAATAGAAATTGCAAGACGTATGGGATATGTGCCACAGAGATGTGAACCTGCCAGGCTGACAGCCTTTGATGCAATCCTTCTTGGCAGGATGCCACACATGAAATGGAACATATCCACGAAAGATGTGATGCTTGTGGAATCAACCATCAAGAAACTACATCTTGAGGATATGGCTCTTAGATACATAGACGAACTCAGCGGTGGAGAACTTCAGAAAGTGGGCATCGCACGCGCAATAGCCCAAAACCCAAAGCTTCTCTTGCTGGATGAGCCCACAAGCAGCCTTGACCTTAAAAACCAGCTTGAAATACTGGACACTATAAGGGACGTGGTCAGTAAAGAGAATGTATCTGCAATTATGACAATGCACGACCTGAATCTTGCTTTCAGATACTCTGACAAGTTCCTGTTCCTGAAAAATGGAACCATTTTTGCAGCAGGCAGTATAAGTGATATCACACCCCAGATAATCCATGAGGTATACGGAGTACCTGTGACAATACAGAACTACATGGATGTTTCAGTAGTAATACCAGTTTAATAGAAAATCACTAACAAAAAAAACCATAAGGTAATGATCATGGACTATCAAAATATAGATTGGAGCAACGTATGGATTGAGCAAATGGAAAAACATTTTCAAAGTGGTAATAAAAAAAAGAAGTCCATATGGGAGGATAAAGAGAGTGCAAAAAGATTCTGGGAAATGTCACAGAAGGACAATCAAAAAAGAGCCAGAGAAACAATCAGAACTCTGAACATTACGCCGCAATCCAGAGTACTTGACATTGGAGCAGGACCAGGGACACTTGCAATCCCGCTTTCAGAAAAAGTAAAACATGTCACAGCTGTGGAACCTTCAACGGGAATGATCGAAGTCTTTGAAGAAAATATGGCTAATCATGGGTGCAACAATATATCCATTGTCAAAAAGAGATGGGAAGACATCGATGTTGAAAATGACCTTGATGGGCCTTATGACGTGATAATCGCATCATTCTCCCTGGGCATGCCAGACATCCGCAAATCAGTAGAAGATATGAAGGCAGTAGCTTCAGGATACATCTACCTATACTGGTTCGCCGGTGAAACATCATGGGACATACATTCTCGGAAAATCTGGCCACAACTGCATGGAAAAGAATACTACCCCACACCAAAGTGCGATATTATCTATAACTTACTGTACCAGATGGGAATCTACCCCAACATGGAAACTTTCACACTGGGAAGAACTGAAATATACACATCTATGGATGAAGTAATAAATAACGTTTCAAACCATTTCTCTGTGTCAACAGACAAGCAGCAGAAAACACTTGAACAATATATGGAAAATACCCTTAGAAAGGAAAATGAAAACTATATTTATGATGCTCATTCAACAAGGGTGAAAATGTGGTGGAACACACAGGATGACTAATATTCATCTGATATTCACCGGATATTTGCATCAATATCTGCATCTTGTTCCGGCAGAACCTTCACCATTATTTTTTTTGTAACATCCACTAATTTGTCTTTTCTGCCAACTTCAATAATATGATCGGCAAATGACCTGTAAAGGATAGTTCTTTCTTTGTACAAACCATGAAGACCTTTCTCTTTTAATCCCACTACACCTCTTGTAGTAAGATTCGAAAGTCTTGTGACAATGACACCATAAGGAACATCCAGATATACTACCACTGATCTTGCTTTCAGGAATTGCATTGCGTTATTAGAATATACAACACTTCCACCTGTTGCGATGATGCAGTTATCCTTTAATTTAAGGTCGAGTATGCTTTGTTCCTCTGCCCTTATGAGAGCCATGTCGCCCAGGTCATTTACGATGTTCTGAAGGCCCGTTCCTGACCCATTTATTACAAGCTTATCAGTATCGATAAATTCATAACCCAACAGAAATGCTAATTTCTGCCCGGCAGAACTCTTGCCTGCACCCGGCATACCAATCAAAGTTATAATCATACAACCATTCCGTATTTACCATAAAGAGTTCAGTTTGTAAGAGATTGTATCGGAGCAGGTATTCGACCGCCTCTTGAAATGAATTTTTCCGAACTGAATTTGTGAACCGGCATCACAGGAGCAGTTCCAAGTAGGCCACCGAACTCTATCATATCTCCCACTTTTGTACCCGGAGCAGGTATCACCCTTACAGCGGTTGTTTTCTTATTGATCATCCCTATTGCCATCTCATCTGCAATTATCGCAGAAATCGTTGAAGACGGAGTATCTCCGGGGATTGCTATCATGTCAAGACCGACAGAACATACACTCGTCATAGCTTCAAGTTTATCCAGTGACAGGGAACCTCTCTGTACGGCCCTTATCATGCCTTCATCCTCACTTACAGGAATGAAAGCACCACTGAGTCCACCAACCGAAGAAGATGCCATAGCTCCACCTTTTTTGACTGCATCATTAAGAAGAGCAAGTGCGGCAGTTGTGCCATGGGTACCACAGCTTTCCAGACCCATTGCCTCCAGGATAGCAGCAACGCTGTCACCTACAGCAGGAGTTGGTGCAAGAGACAGGTCAAGCACACCAAATTGTACATGAAGCCTGCGTGCGACTTCTTTACCCACGACCTCACCCATTCTGGTTATCTTGAATGCTGTCTTTTTAATGCACTCGGATATATCACCAAGGGTTGGGTCTTTGAGCGCACGCACTGCAGAGTTGACCACACCGGGACCGCTTACGCCAACATTTATTACACAATCAGGTTCACCAATTCCATGAAAAGCGCCTGCCATGAAGGGATTATCATCAGGAGCATTCGCAAACACAACAAGTTTGGCGCAACCTATTCCGGAATTCTCTTTTGTCATCTCTGCCGTTTCTTTGATGATTTTCCCCATCAAGGCAACAGCATCCATATTGATGCCAGCTTTGGTTGTTGCCACGTTTACAGATGAACAGACCTTGTTAGTACTCGCAAGAGCTCTGGGAATGGAGTTGATCAGTTTGAGATCGCCAGGGGTCATACCCTTTTGAACCAGGGCACTAAACCCACCAATAAAGTCAACACCTGCATCTTCAGCGGCCCTGTCAAGGGTTTGCGCAATTGAGGTGAAGTCTGTGGCGTCGCAACTTTCTGCCACGATTGCAATAGGAGTTACAGATATCCTTTTATTGATAATTGGGATTCCGTAGAGATTTTGAATATCATCGGTTGTTTTTACGAGATCTTCTGCATAGTACATTATCCTGTTATAGATATTCTTATTGAAAATATCAATATCTGGATGACTGCAGCCGCGCAGGTTGATGCCCATGGTGACAGTTCTGATATCAAGGTTCTCATTGCTCACCATCTTAATAGTTTCAAGGATTTCTTCCGGATGGATCATCATAGACAGACACCTCAGATCCTATGCATAAAATGGAAAACATCTTCATGCTGGACTTTTACTTCAACACCAAGCTCTGAACCTTTTCCAAACATTGCCTGCTGGAAAGCCGCTAGATCAAAGTTTTCTTCTTTAACCTGAGCAAGCATGATCATAGTGAACAGGTCATCCATAATGGTCTGACTGATGTCTACAATGTTGACATTGTACTGTGCCATGATTTGCGTGATGCCCGCAACGATACCAACTTTATCAATACCAATAACAGTGATTATAAAACGACTGGATGACATGAATTATTCCTTCATATATTATTTTTAGGCAGCTATCAGGTACCATAATAGATTAGATGCTATTTTGACTTTGCTGCTACACACCATGATAAAAAGGTACATATAAAAAGTATGCTAATGAAATAGAAGATTTGTCAGATACAGACTCTTCAAAAGCGTGAAGATTCTGAAACAAAATAGTTCCAATGAACTTAGCAGTTTGCACAAAACGATGCCATATACATCTAAACATAAGCATAATGAGATGTTGTAGACTAATATATTCTCATATAGAAAATATTAATGCAAATATATAATAAGCCTAGCTGAAAGTAAGAATTCTAACAAGTCATAAAGGCAGACTATAATAAGGTTTATATAGAATTTTCATTATGATAATAATGATGATGGTTTGAACAGCTAAGTTCATTAAATGATTCAAACAATCAGGAGATACAATGGTCAAAATTGTACACGCACAAACTGTACTCACGGAAGATGAATTGGCGGCTTTGAAGAAGAAGTGTAATGAGTCGTCGACAAAAGAAGCCCTGAGTATGGCAGTGCAACATTATCTCGAGTGCGAATATACCGACCTCGATGATAAAATGTGGACCAAAAAACTTGAAAAAGTGGTCCTAAAAAAGAAACAGAAGAAATTATAACTTCTGGACAAGAGAGGAACAAACTATGAGCAAAGCAAACCAATTCCTTAATGAGGATGCAGTATCCCCGGTCATCGGCGTTATCCTGATGGTCGCAATCACTGTAATCCTTGCTGCAGTTATCGCAGCATTCGTATTCGGCATGGGACCACCAGAACAGGCACCACAGGCAAGTCTGAGGGCAAGTGCTGCTGACGTCGGTGGCGACTCTATGATTAAGATTGAGCACCAAGGCGGAGATAATTTCTACCTTACGTCTTCAAACAGCAAAGTAGTGGTTGACGGAGAAACAGTTGAATTCAGTGATTTACCTGATGATTATGAATTTACCGCAGGTAGCACAATCTATGTATTCAACGAAACTACTGACGGTTTCACATTAGGCGTTATGGATAATGTGACAACTGCTGGTGCTGCTGCTATTGACCCTGCTACAAGTGCAGGCGAAACAATTAACGTCAAAGTAGTAGACACTGCTAGCCAGCAGATGATTGCTGACATGGACGTCAGGTTCTAAACTCAAATTTAATGGCGCAGCTTGCGTCATCTTTTCTTTTTTTCTGCCTTCAACCTTGTAAATACGGATTTTGCCTTATTTTGCGTATACCATAGCATCGACAGACGCTATGTTTTAGGTAATTCAAAGATTATTTGCTTATTATCCACCTCTAACTGAATCACGACAATCTTAGTTGAACCGTGATAATTGAAGAGCTGGTTTCAATGGGTAAAAATCTTCCCCTCAAGGTATGCGAGTTTTTATACACAATTGAATTGTGACTAATAATATGTGTATAGATGGTCCTGTAAATATTGAAAATATATTAAATTCACTTTCGCAATCATGATACCGCTTTTCTGATACCTCTGTGTTTCAGTCCACACGGTCCACACCCTCAGTATCCTTCCACTCTATCAGCCTGAGTCCACCTCATCCACACAGACACCACCCGTGGACCATGTGGACCTGAGGCAATGCCGTCTACTGACTCGCCCGGATTCAACAACATCATCCGGTGTAGCACGAGTCCAAATGGGATAAATATATTAAAACTGAATATTTGTTTTGAGAGCCGAAGTCTTCCAGACGGGTCAATGCTACGGTCAAGAAAGTTCCACACAGGTCATTTATGAAGACCTTCTTTGCATCTAAAGTGAACTCCCACCATCTGGACTATACATCACTTTCACTCTGCATGGCTGATTCCCTTATATTCCCAAGTACAACTACTATTCATGAACTCAAATGAACTGATATTCTCAGATAACTACAAGCACAGGCTGAGGAAGTCTACACGGGAGAAAAGGAAGCAACATGCTAGAATCAGGTCCAGTGTTCCGGTCACATCCGTCCAGAAGACCGGGAAATGCAGTAAGTGTGATAAGAAGGACGTGTGTAGATTGATAGAGCAGGAATGTACGGACCTTTGTAACCGATATCACTAAGGACTCATTCGTGAAATGGTTGCTTTAAACACAAGCAGCTTATATGACATTATCAAGTTCTGCTATAAGGGGCATATGGTCACTCTTGAGAGGTCGCCAGTAAGCATATTTGCCAACTGAAAAGGATTTCATATTATCAATTATGTCTGCTGATGCAAACATGTAATCAGTGTGATATGGTTTCTGTTCATTAAATGTGAGAAAGAATGTAGGGTCTTTTTTTTCAGCACCAAAGTCCAGATTGTTGTAAGAATGATACATGCTATGGATGTTATGCTGTTCAAGTAAATCCCGGACGTTCGCAAATGTGCCTCTTAAAGGAGCATCAGCATCACAGTCCATCCTTATGTTCCAATTGAAATCCCCTGCGATTATTACAGGGGATTTAAGCAGGTTTTCATAGTAGCTCAATGCACTATAAACCTCTCCAATATATCGCCTGTTGCGGTCTTCTTTGTTGTTTTGTGACCAGATGGCGATAAGGTTTATACTATTATTGCTCTCAGGATTGCTAACCACGACAGGAACAACATACCTGTATTCATTACAATATGATTCATGTATTTGAATATCGATGTTATTAAGACTGAATATCCCTAAGCCTTTATTCTCATTATCCCCTACCCACACAGATTGATGATAAAATTCCTTTTTAATTTTCTCGGGTTTCTCGCATTCAGGTATGACCAATAAATCAGGGTTATGAGATAGAAGATGAACATGTTTATTTTTGAAAGCTCTACAACAATTCCAAGTGATGAACTTCATATTCACAAAACTCTCATTAATGTATTAATTTTCGATTAATTGCTTTATTTCAGCATGGGATAACTTCTGAATGTGCCTGTTTAAGTCTTCATTTACTGAATATAGGGTGTGTTTGACATTCAGATACTTATAAAGTGAAGGTTCAATCCTATCTCTTGGAATTTTCTTAATCCATTTGACTTTACGAATATTCTTCAGTGTGGTCCCTTCGTCAAGATTGCCTTCATAGTCAATGCCATCTGTTAAAAACATGTATTCACTTGTTATTCTACCTAAATGAACAAACGGCTCTTCATGCTGAGGTAATACTACAAAGTCACCTATTCCCACACTATCAATAAACCTTGATATGGTTCCAGCGTCCTGTCCGATAGTACGTTCATCATATTCAGGATTAATAGCTCTCATATATTCTTTTAAAGCCAATTTATTGCCTTTAAACCGGGATAAATCTCCATATCTGTTCCATCCAATGGCAACGACACCTTCATTTAAGAATGCATTTTCTTGCAGACCTTTTTCTCCAATACTTCCTCTGATAATCCACATCTGCTTAAGTTTTGGTTTGTTATTTGATACCATTGATTTCACCCATTTTATTCAGTAAAAAGAGTTTAAACTATTTAGTATATTTTTTGCTGATATTATAGTATAAATTCATGCACATATAATCTTTCAATACCACATGCTTTTAAAAGTAATTCATCACCCTAATGACTTGTTGCAACGCAATCAAAGAAGTTGAGTCCACAGCATTCACAACGTCTACGAGCGTTGATGCTACATGGAAAGGAAGAATATTTATAAAATTCTATCATTGGGCGAAAACGAACTGAAGTTCTTGGATGGGACACTATATAAACGGAGATAATATTTCTTCATAGAAGCCGCCATTTCAACCCAGTTTGTTTTGCAAGCATACCATAGTTTAACCTATCCAACGTATAAAGATGAAGAAGAATATTCACAAAACCAAATCTCATATTTTTATATAGAGTCACTAGCAACATTGAATCATGAAACTAATATATGAAAAACCTATTTTCATTGATTTTGCATGGCTGATAAGTGTTCTGTCTTCTTCTATGGAATGTTATAATGACGAATGCATGGGTTTACTTGGTGGAGAACTAAGAGGGAATGGATTACAATTATTTGCAACACCGTTATTGACTGCTGAACGTGGACATGATACTGTCCATTATAACAATCATCCAGATAAATTTGAATTGTCTAAAGAGGTTATAAATTCGCTTGGACTTAATGTAGTGGGATGTTATCATAGCCATCCTAATGACTCGCCCACACCTTCTGATGATGATATTTTATGTTCTATATTGGAACATATAACCCTTGATTCACAAGACATTTCAAGCTTTGATTGGCGGCTTGAAATGATAATAGGTATTTCAAAAATTGATTACAAGTATAATTTTAATCCCACATTTTCTTTTAAAACGGATGATTATTCAATAACCGGTAAAATAAAACATGGACACAATGGTTGGAATATTAATATAAAAGGACACTGGATACAACCTGTTGAACTACTTGATGAAGGGTATTATCCAAATAGGCAACCTGCTATATTTGAACTTAAAACTAAAAAATTTCCATCAGCTTGGATTTGGATATCTGAATGAGTTTTATATGCCATTATTGAAAGAATGACAAAGGTAGGGATTGTATATGCTAACAAAAAATGAAAGGTTAATTCTTAGTTTAATTCTAAAAATCAGTGCAGAATCTAGTAATACGATAAAAATCAAGCAGCTACAAGATGAAATATATGCGGAGTACACTAAGTATATGACACCTGGACTAATAAAAAAATATATTTCCCAGATTAAAAGCAAAAGAAATTATGCAAAAGAAGAGTTAAGAAATATAGAAATAGAGATGGATGAATTAGAATTTAGAAAAGCAGAAGCTGAAGCTATTACTTTGATTGATAGAATAAAACTGGAAAATGAATAAACGTTTTTATTCTTGAATTAATTATCTACATCAACCACCAAACTTTAACCTGACTTTTGACTTCTTATTGATTTTCATATTTCGCTTCTGGGGACATATATTGACATTGGACCAATGTATAAGGTCAGACCAATATCTCCCGTCTCAGGCAGGATATGGACGGGTTTCATGAATGATAATCATCTGGTTCTATACTCAGGACCACGGCAAACTTATACTTAAGAAATAAATTAATACTGCTAATTGGTATTCGTATATTTCCGGGGTTCTGTGTGTGGTACTTAGTAAGACATGTGTCATTGCCGTCCTGTCCGGTTCCGTGGTCTTATTTCATGTATAATGATACTGGTTTCTATTCTGGAACCCGGATAATCGCCATCAGCAAACGTTAGAACTATTATTCGATTATATAACATATTGTTCGAGAATAGCTGTATTCAAGAATAAATTTGTACCTACACGTGTAAGAGAAAGAAGTGACGACCTACTGTCGTCAATGACTGGAACGGAGAGCACCTTCAGGTGTGGGAGCGGAGGCAATGACCCCTGTTTGTATTTAGCCTCAAGGGGTCCGGGTATTTGACCTTCACCGGTGGAATTACATATAGAGCTTTCCAACTCGTCCACGTAAGGCATAGAAACGCACCTGCTGTGGAGTGTCATTTCCGGCACATCTTAGTGATTCAAGTACATCCGAGTGGTCAGATATGCCAATATATGACGCTAATTCACATTGTTGAGCATGTGAAAGGGTCTCTATGACCTGCATCATAACCATGTGATTAGGTCGTTCCTGACCATCATAGCGAAGTTTATTCTTTCTATCGAATAATAATCGGATTCGGGATGGTCTGGACTGCGCATTGAGCATCTGGAATTCCATGACCTGTTCAAGTATTGTGTCTATTCGGTTTTTCATATTGTCAGGGATATCAGATAGGTCATGTTGGAAAAGATACATGATTGACGAAATTACCAAATCCCTCTCGTACCAAGAAATTTCTGACCAATAGAATAAGAGGTCTTCAGCAGCTTGTTCTGAAGAGGTCAACGATTTCTCAATGTCTTCAAGGTCACTCATGGACCGCCTCACACAATAACAGGCATTTCGATTTTCTCAAGTTCACGTTG
This sequence comes from Methanolobus sp., assembly GCF_016278385.1. GTDB lineage: Archaea > Halobacteriota > Methanosarcinia > Methanosarcinales > Methanosarcinaceae > Methanolobus. The sequence goes on along the minus strand of NZ_JADQBY010000019.1, from coordinate 68,990 downwards.
GATATCTGAAACACTGATATCTAAATAAGCCATCGTGGTACTCAGGTTCTTATGTCGCAAGAATTTCGAGACATAGGTCAATTCCAATCCATTATCAAGCAAATGCTCAGCACGACTTCTACGGAAAGTGTGGGTTCCTATGCGCTTGTCTATTTTGGCTTGCTTGCATAGTTGGTTCACTACTCGATACACATGAGACCTATGGACCCGTTCGCCCTTGTTCGAGAACATAACATAGTCCTTTGGTTTCAAGTTGTGATGTTCGCAATACCTCTTAATCCGTCGGAGTACGTGAGGCTCACACGGAACCCTTTGGAGTTCACCATTGCGACCCTTTCCTTTGTATATGTTGATGCATTCAGCTTTCTCATCCAAATCCATTAATCTCACGTATGTCGCCTCTGTCACACGAAGTCCTGGAAAATAAAGCATGTATAGCCATGTTTCATAAGATTCCGGTAATTCCGGGATTGCGAAAAGTGCTTTCACCTCATCAGGCGTTAGCCAAACTTTACTATATTTCATAGTTATAAAATGCAACCATTTCAATAAAAACGTTTCCTAATGGCTTTAATTTAAATTTCAATCCCTTCAAGGTCTCTGTGTTTCTAAATAGTGGGTAATTCATCATTGTTTTAAAAATACAACAATAGATACCTTTTGTTGTATTGATGAATTCGAGTTTTCCAGTCTTCAGATAGATACAAGTCCAGCTTAAATTATAATCCCTGTAAAAGATATCATTTGATGAAATCGGGATACCAAATCGATATTGTTAAATTTAATCACACCTATGACAACATTATCAATTGTTTTAGAGTATATTGATAGAGGTGGTAATATTATTAAAAAAATATTAAAATTGGTTGGAATTGTTGGTGTATTACTAATAGCAAGTATGTTTTTGGCTGCTTTTGTGTTCGGGCTAGGGTCTGATGATACTAGCACAAATAATGCTGATGTTCAAAATACAGTAACACCTGCTGATGTTGAAGATTCTACACCAGAACCTGAAGAATCAGTATCTAATGCGATACATTCAGGAACATATAAGGTCGGGTCCGACATTCAGCCGGGTTTGTACAAAGTTATAGTAAAGAAGTCTTTTCTGAACATGGCTTATATTGACAGGTCAAGGGATGCTAGTATGGAGTTAGACTCCATTATTGCAAATGGTATCATAAAAAATTCGGGCTATGTAAGAATAAAAGCTAGTGATGCTTATGTTAAGATTCAAGGTGCGACACTTTATCCTGAAGACACCATAGAAACGAATATCAGAGATACGTTTGAAGATGGCATATACCTTGTAGGGGTTGACATAGCACCTGGAACTTACAAGGTTGAAGTTACTGACACTACTATGGATATGGGATATGTAGAAAGACAATCAGACGTATCTATGGAACTGGATGATGTAATTGCAAATGAAATTTTCCAAAATCAAGGATATGTGGAAATCAAGAGCACTGACTTTTCAGTAAAAGTGCAGGGGGCTACACTTACCAAAGCATGATGTGAATGGCGTAAAGCCATTTTTTACTTTCTTTTTTGATTTAGTACTTAATAATATGGATAGTTCACGCTTATAATGAATAGAGTTCATAAAAACTGCTACAAACCCATTGCCTTGGAGATACAAGATGTCTGACAAAGAACAGAAACCTATTGCATTAGACAATAACTATAAGATTAGAGATAACCAATTTTGGTATAATAATTGCAGCTTCCGTCCTCTTATTGAAGGTAAATCAGCTATTAAGGTGGACATTGAAGGACTTGGCGAACAAACGTTCTATCACTCAGAGCAGGGTGGAAATCCTGATATAACCTTGTCATACACAATACCAAGCAAGAGCCAAAAATGGTGGGAAAAGAATAAGGGTAAATTTGTTACAGTGAAATTGCTCGCTGTGATAGATTAAAGTTTTCCATACACAGGCATTGATTTTCATTGTTGAATGAATACTGTCAGCTTCTTGGATGGATAGTGAAGGGAATATTATCCCATACACTCATGTCCCTAGTAGCGCAAGCGAGCACGATTGTCAGGTAAGCCATGTCCTATGATGTCGATTCCTGTATCATCTATCTTCACGATATGGAACATACAACGCCTCAGTAAGGCTTCACTTATTGGTTTTTTATGTGCATGCCCCCTTCGTATCTCGGAATTTGACTTACTGCTCATTATCTCGATTGAGTCAGGAGTGACAGTGCCATCAGATGAAGTATACCTCTTGAACTTGATTTTATGGGGTGCGACTTCACCCCATAGCGAAAAGAAGCGGCTGTCTAAATAAACGCCTTTCGAGTAGTATGCATGAGCCAATTGCTTGCGTTTTTTAATCCGTCGTGCTTCTGATTTCGCTTTCTCTGGGTCAGTGGTCTTGGTCTGTTGTTGGACACGTTCAGGTTGCTGTTGTGATTGTTGTTGTGGTACTGTAGATTGCGATTGCGTTGTTTTTTGTAGATGGTGGATGTACTTTTCCAGCTTCGTGATATATTGGTCCTTCTTCTGAAGCTCTTCCATGACCTTGCTGTCATTCACTGAGCTTGTGGGTGATGATATCACACCACCTGAACCACTGGATATAGTACCGCCTGATTTCCGGGATACAGCTTCATCTACCGCTGCTTTGAAGCTCTCTTCATTCTCAAGGATTGCGGATACCTTCGATGCTATCGATTCTCTGCGTTTGATGATAGAAAGATAAGGATTCTGAGCGTGTACGACTCCTTTCTTATTGAGGCTATAGCTTCGGGTTTCAGAATTTCTCGATAAGTAGCCCCTGCGTTTGAGGACGTATAATTCAGCGTGCAGATTGTGCTTGTCATAATTGTTTGGAAGATTGATGACTGAATTAATCTGCTCCGATGTTTTCGGACCATCAATTAGACACTGCAATATCAATCCTTTCAACTGGCAATCATTGAATTTCTTCATCTGAACCCTCTTAATCAACAGCATAGGTGTTGAGTGGTTTCAAATTGTCTTGAAATGGATAAATATGTTTGCTTTGCATCAAGTCCACTGCTATCCCTTTGCGGTCATCAAGTATTGCAGAATAGGACAGGTGGAAAGTGGTGAACGTTGTCAGGATGGGGAAATGTCACTGATGGAATGGTCAGGATATCAGGTCATGGATGGCTTCAGGGACCCGTCCAAATTCGTCCATAGCAAGCATTTCAGGACTGTCCCCGAGTCATAACACCTCTTGAAAGAAAATAAGGGCTTAAAATCGATGTATAATATTATCGAGATACCTTGGAGGCTTGATTCACGGATTCTATGCAGATTCGTCCCGTTTTGGTCATGGAATAGGTATCCTCTTCACGTCTCACATATCCAAGTCTGATGAAATGCTCAATGATATAGGGGATTGCTGTATCATGGTCAAGTTCAGCACGGAGTTCCTCAAGGGTCATACCGTCCCGGTCCAACATGATGCTTAATACACGTTCTTCTATGGGTCGGGTCATTGTGTCACCATCAGATATGCCGGACCTGCTTCGATATCAAATACAACGGTCCCTTCTCGGATGAAACCCTGAAGATGGTCCCGGATTGTGAAATAATCGTGTTCTCGTGTCATGAGTCTGATGTCATCAAGGGTCAACGGTCCACTCTGTAATTTCCGTCTAAGTTGTGCTTCCAGTGCCACAGGTACTTTCACTTTTTCAGGTTCGACTTTCACAGGTGTTGGCACTTTCCGAACTGTTACATTGACCTTGACGGTCTTCTTAGTACCATCAGCACCTTTTCCATAATTTGAGAATATCTTCTGTTTCTTTTCAACACCCTCACGAATGCCTTTTCCACTGTCCAGTGCATGTGCTCTGGCACGGTCAGTATCGGAAAGGGAATACAACCACGGTACAGATGTTCTGTCGATGGTCAGGAATCCACGCTGTTCTAATCTTGTTAGACCGCCTCGGAATCTCGAAAAATCCGGGTGAGATGAAATTGCAAAGAGAGCTTCTACCGTCATCGATTTCTCAAGTAGTGCCGGAAGGACCACGTCCTTAATGGGATAGAACACCCTACGGTTTGCTTCTTTTTCTGCTTTCCGTTGTTGCAGTGCTTCCCATTCATCAAGCCATTCGATACCACTATCGGTGATGGAATATTGTGCCGGTTTACCCTCGGACACAATGCAGCAGCTCTTCCGACTAGCATATATTATATTACGGAAAATCCGAATATCATAATGCCCAGTGATTGTGAAAAGGTCTTCTATGGATGCAGGACCATGTTCTTCAAGGTGTGACAGGACTACTGCCTTGTACTGTGCCATATCAGTCACCTTCCAGTGATTCAAGGTATTCGACACCCTTCTGAGTGATTTCATAGGTTCCATCATCATAAGTCACCATTTTGGACTTAGTGTAGCTGTTCATAGCGATTTTCACCCCTATGATGCTTGGACGTTTCGAAAAAAGAAAGAGTTGATTGAGAGTTAGTGGACCATTGTCTGCAAGGTGCTTGAGCATAGAATCATAGAATTTTGACATAATAGAAAGTTATTATAAGATAATAAAAACATTTTTACCACATCATGCCGGGATTGAAAGAGCTTCATGTTCACCCTTCAGGGTCAACGTGAAAAGGCGAGGGGTATGTGTCCGGTCCACGTTAAGGTGTCCTAGAATCACAAGGCGGTGAAGAGCCGAGTGGAACCCTTGATATGAGTGATGATTAGATTCCCGGTATAACTCTGATGCCGTTTGTGGTTGGTGAGAGAAAAGAGATTGCAAGACTTGGGTTTTCACTTTCTGGGTCATTGTTATCACATATGGTTATAGTTCACGGTATTCGATAATTGAGGTCGGCACAGGTTGACAATGGACCTGTGCCAGTGGGGGTCGGACGACATGAAAAGCTCGAAGATGTCGTCCTTGGCGGCAAGGTTAGACCGCCCGTTGGTGTTGATGCCAAAATGAGATTGATTCTCATCCATAAAAACATTCCCTCGATAGTGAAATTACGAATACCACTAAGGGATTGAAAGCAACATGGCTGAACGTGTTTGCGATTCTGAGAAGGTGCTCTTTCCCGGCGCCATTATCAAACGGCGTTCCGGTGATTTCAGGTCCATTGCATGCACTCGGCATGAGTGACAATCATGTCCACTGTTACGCATTTCAGTGGTAGTGGGATGTGGTTTCCAATGGCGCTACAGGTACTCGCTCGGGCTTCCGCTCAAGCTGTCACGGTTTCAAAAAGTGCTATACGTTGAAGGTGTTTTTGAGTCCCTGCAAGGTATCTGGGTTTTAAGAACAGGCTGATTGATAGATGGGTGGATTATCTTCTTCGTATCAGGGTTTCAGGTGTGTTTCAGGACTGAATACAGTATTGCTTTTGATACATGGTTTATTATCCATAATTTGCCTGTGTACACTCCCGTCACAATGAGTTCTCAGGTTCAGTAGTGTCATACCATCTGTGAAGCTCGTCAAGTGCTTAAACCTGCTCTAAAACGGACTTCAATCTTAACCCAAGATTATTACCTATATTTCCACTGGAACCAAGATTTTAATTTTCGTTATGCAGAGACTCGAAACCCAAGTTTTCACCAAGAAAAAAAACTCTGTTTATTCGATAGCATTATCATTGTTTGACGAAAAACCCCAAGAAAATTTTACAAAAAAAAAGTGTACTCCAGTATAGGGAAATTTTTTTCTGAAAAAAAAATCCCTATATAAAATAAGGTTTTTGAACATATGTTTTTTCTTTGGGTTTTCAAGCAAAAGTGGAACAGGATAACGAAAAAGCCGAGTTTTTTTTCTTGGTAAAAAATAGTAAAAACTTGGGTGAGCCTTCAAGGGGTCTTGAAATTTCACCAAAAGTAAAATCTTGGGTGGGGTCAGTTCACAGGTGGTAATGCTATCTTAGGTGGAGAAGGTGTTCTTGGGAATGATGGTGTGAATGATGAACCAGAATTTCCCTGTTCACCCTTGATTCTGATACCTACCCAGCAGACCTTGCCATTATTAACACTATCCCATAACTGCTTGAACTCCCATCCATAGAGCTTCTTAAACCTTTTCTTGAGTTCTGGACCGCTCTTTACACCTGCAATGTCGTTTTCTGAACACCATTGCTTGTAGCAGTCGTACACGTCTTTGACAGTGCTTGACCTACCACCTTCATCATCCTCTTCAAGACGGTCCATGACGAATGCTCTTACATGGTCAGCACGTATTAAGTATATCTTCTTGGTCTCCTGTAAATCTTTCTCATTGGCATATTCGCCACGCTCCAGCAAGTTGTGAAGGTGTTTGATGAGCAGTTGTGCAAAACCTTCCATCTCTTCATCAGTGGATATCTCATTGAACAGGTTCTTGTTATCGCTCTGACCTTCGAAACGCTGCTTGAACTCAACTAAGAGCCAGCGGTCATAGTAAGCATCATTGTTCTCAAAGTGCGCCCAAGGAGCCTGATTAGCCATGAACATCATCCTGATGGTTGGTCTGAAAAGATATCCGGGCATGTACTTGGCTTCACCCTTGATGAAACCGTCATTACCAACAATGGTCTTGTAAGCCTTGCTGTCATCAAGTGGTTCTGATGGAAGGTCAGGCATGATGTTAAGCATCTTCCAACATGTGTTATGTGCAGCGAACTTATCCTTCTCCAAGTCCTGTATGGCTTCCATGCTGAACTGACCTTCAAAGAGCTTCATGACAAGTTTGAAAAATTGGGTTTTACCGTTCTTACCATTTCCAAGACCCATGAAGGCTTTACGCATGTTGTTCTCATTAATCATACCATATCCAGTGAACTCAAGAGTACCATCCCGGTCAACATCTTTAGGTAGGATTTCTGACATGAACTTCTCTATCTTTGGACACTTAGCATCAGGGTCATAGTCCACGTTAAGTTGCATGGTGCTCAGGTGCTCAGGTGTGTGTTTATGGAATGTACGTGTTTCAACTTCATAGAGACCATTTTTGAAGTTGATTATCCTGCATGGTAGATTGAAGTGCTTACGTTCAATCAGGGTCTCATGCTTGATGTAGTTCAGTACTTCCCTCTGATACTTCTCAGTGCTCTCATTCAGAAGCTCTCTCTGGACAAGTAGTCGGATAAGATTTTCGCCACCATGCCTGTACTTTCCATCTTCGTAGTATAAGACCTCATGTGTGTCATCAAGTGTCAGGAAAGTGTACTCTTTCATCAATGATGTTGCAAGGTTGTGTACGAATATCCCATACGCACGACCCATCTCATCGACCTTAAGGAATGATGATGTCCTGTTCTTGAGTTCCTGTATACGCAAGTTTTCAAGACACTGGTACGCTTCATGGTGAGCCTTGAAGTCAGGCTCATCCTTGAACTTGAGGACGGCTTCATTAAGCAGGTTATTTACATCGTTTTTCTTGATTGCTTTGCCGGTGTCATGTTCAATCTGGTTGATGAACTCCTTTTTGAACCTGTGGTCAGCCTTCAGGATGATATCATAATCGAAGTCCCTGTCAGTGACTACAACCTGTTTGTACAGAGCCTTCACGGTTATCTTGTACATTCCACCCTTAAGCACTTCCTTAAAGGTGAATGACAGGTCAGAGTTGGATGTCTCATAGGTCTTTTCAACAAGGGCTGAATTAAGCTCTGCAAAATCAGTGATTGCGTTGTTCTGTTCTGCGGTATCCTCGGAAGGTGTACCGGAATCTATTTTAATACTGATGTCTTTGTTCATTTAAATCACGTTAACTTTTTCTTGGGGCTGACTTGGACCTCAGCCCTGATGTAATATTTTCAATTACTGTAATACACAGAAATCATCATCATGCTCTGAGAATACATTCTGTTCCTGCGTGTCGTCCACTATTCCGAACTGAACGTCTGAACCCTTAATGTGGTCCCTGAGCACCTTCTTGATGTACGTAGAACGGCTCTGATAGCCTCTGAGAACGTCAATATAAGGCAGTAGCTCAGGGTCCAGTGTCAGGATGATTTCGTTTTTGTCGGGCATGTATCAGCCTCTCAGAGCGAAGCTTGTGCCTGTTCTCGCATCATCTCATAGTGCAGAAGTTATTTCTGCATCGGAGAATACATTTTCATGCACTGTGACTTTGGTCTGTTTTTCAGTGCTGTCAAGTCCAAAGTGCACACGGAGAACGGAATCAATGTAACCGCTTCGACTCATATCGAATTCAGCACGTCTTGACTCCATTTCTTCGAACAAATCTTCCTGAAATGATACTGACTTCTTTTCTACTGTCATGATTTTCACTCCGTATTTGGTACTACTACACGCTAAAACAATATAAATTGTCTGACAATTAAACTTTAGGTAACAAAAAAACCAATATCAACATACCACTTAATTTTCGGCACTGTCATTGCATATAGCAAAAATCGCAATCTGTAACTAAACAAGTTTACTTGTTATTATAGCACTGTTTAAATGTTTGCGTAGCACATGGCGGAGTGGGTGAAGGTTTGCGATGAGAGAACAGGTGTGATAGGGGGGTGGTGGAAAAAAGAAAGGTTGGAGGGGATGATGGTCAATCATATCCTATTGGAACATTGTACTCAGCCGGTCCTCTAATTCCATTTCGTGATTTTTGCATAGACGGAAGTTGAACCCACAAGAAGGACATTGCACCTTGACATGGTCCGGCTTTTTAGAGAAGACCTTATCGTACGCCTTTTTCCGCTCATTAACAGCAAACTGAAGATACACAGCAGTAGTACCCAAATCAGAGTGACCAAGCTGCTGTTGTAAAGTACGAATATCCATACCATGCTGAATGCAATAGACGGCGTGTCCATGCCTGAACTTATGTGCAGTCAACCAGTGCAGTTCAGTGATATCACGGAGTTTATTTACCAGTGTCTTAGCACCATTTTCATTCAGACTAATAATTTTATCATTCGGTCTCAATGAATACCTTTCAATGTGCTCCCGGAGCATCTCAAGTGTCTCAGAATCAATGATGACAGTCCTTGCTTTGAGTTCATCAGACTTGACATTCTTACCGTATACAGCGATAATCCTGTCGTTAAAGACAATATCTTTGACACGTATTCCATGATGGGCTTTTTGCACATATGATGTCAGAGATTTGCAGCCAGCTTCAATACAGACCTTATCGTCCCTTTGTGCAGCCCACTTGGGACAGTTACCCTTCCTTTTCTTGAAACCGGGGAAAAGACATTGTGTGTACACTCTCCTATTACTACCCACGACCTCAGATATACGAGCACCTGTAAAGAATAACATCCTTACAAACAAAGAGTATTCACCCTTTCTTGCTTTCTTCCTAATAGCACGTACTTCATACTCTTTTGCAGTCTTTTCCAGCTTAAGGAAGTCCTCATAACTGACAAATGTACTGAGATTTTTCATTGCTTCCGATACCATTATATACACCTCTATTAAATAAGAGGTACCTAATAAGCTAAATAGAGTCTAAACTACCTTTAATCAGCAAAATAAGCCTTATTACACCGTAATATCCCCGGTCATCGGTGTAATCCTGATGGTCGCAATCACTGTAATCCTTGCTGCAGTTATCGCTGCATTCGTATTCGGCATGGGTCCGCCTGAACAGGCACCACAGGCAAGTATCAGAGCATCAGCAGCAGACGTCTCAAGTACTGATGTCGTAAAGCTTGAGCATCAGGGCGGAGATCAGATAGTATTTTCCAGCACTACAACAAGAGTTACAGTTTCAGGTAATGCAACTACAGAAGGATCTGCATTGTTTACAGACTTATCTGTAGAGGATGCTAAGTTCGACGCTGGAGATTCACTGTACGTTTACTATGAAGACGCAACTGGTCAGGTACTCGTCGATAATAGTAATATGACACAGACAGATAACACACCTATTGCCGTATCTGGCGAAACAATCAATGTAAAGATAATTGATATTGCAAGCCAGCAGATGATTGGCGATATGGACGTTAGATTCTAATTTCAAACTTAAATGACGCTTTTGGCGTCATTCTTTTTTTCTTTTCCAATCATGACTTTTCAGATAAACTTATATACGATACAGAACCACACATTCTTATAAGTAATTATATTCAGGGTGTGGTATATTGGATTATGAAGTTTTATTAAAGAATTCATGGAATGTTGTAAAAGATAATCTTGTAACATTTATTGTTGGTTTATTGATAACCGTTTTTGGTTCAATATTTATAGTTACCATTGCACCTCTAGCCTATGGATTTACATCCATGACTGTAAAGGGAGCAAGAGGAGAGCAAATAGAGATCAGCGATGTCTTTGTAGGGTTCAACAAGGATGATTTCATCAGAAGCTGGGTGTATATGCTGATCTACATGGTCATCGCCGGAATACTTGGACAGATAGCATCCATACTCTCAACAATAGTAGGAATATTGTTCATGTTTGCGTTGCCCCTGCTTGTAATAAAGGGATACGGCGGTATTGAGGCAATAACAGAGAGCATTGAAATTATCAAGGCCAAGCCTGTTGAAAGTATAATAGTATATGTGATAATGCTTGTCCTTTTCATGATAGGGGCATTACTGCTGGGAATCGGTATGCTAGTGACAGCACCTATTGCCACAGTACTTCTCGCGTATGCAACACTCGAACTTGCAGAATAAAACAGAGCAAATATCAAAGCTGTAAACATTTGTTTGCAGCTCTCTTTTTTAATTAGAAAACGTTGAATAATTCCAGTGACCAAAATAACAGAAATGCCGTGATATTTAAACATTTCAATATCACTGCCCCTACCTTTTTTATAGAAACTGTTATATAATATAGGGGACCACTACTTTTGTAATTAATTATTTCAAAGAGATATATTAAACAATTATAGTCTGGATGTGGTGTGTTGGATTATGAATTTTTATACTACTTGAAGACATTAAAGGTAAACAAGTGGCATTCATTGTTGGTTTTATTAACCATATTTGGTTTTATATCCATACTTCCATCGCACCGTTTGTATCTAAGACAAGAGTATAAATATAGATATTTATAGGAGAGTCATTATGAGCGAAACAAAATTAGGTGTCAGTGAAAATATAGCTGGATTATTAGCCTATTTACTTGGCTGGATTTCCGGCATAATTCTATTGATCATTGAGAAAGACAACAAATTCGTACGTTTCCATGCAGCCCAGTCTACTGTTTTGTATGTAGGTTTGTTTGTTTTGAACTTTATTATAGGATTCCTTACTTCCATAGACTATATTGGATTTATCTTTGCGTTAATATCATTGCTTATAACCTTAGTTTCATTAGTACTATGGTTTTTCCTTATGTACAAAGCCTATAAAGGTGAAATGTACAGGCTCCCAGTAATTGCAGAGTATGCTGACCAACTGGAGCAGAAATTCTAAGACCAATATTTGGCCTGGACAAAATCATAAAATGTTTGCGGAGTAATCTGACCTCAAACATTCTTATATTTTTTTGTTTTATTATAAGGAGAGATATTATGAGCGAAACAAAATTAGGTGTCGATGAAAACATAGCAGGAGTAATAGCCTATGCACTGGGTTTCATTACTGGCATACTTTTGTTGGTTATTGAAAAGGAAAACAAATTTGTACGCTTCCATGCAGCACAGTCCACTGTAGTGTTTGGTGGGCTTTTCGTATTGAGTATTATTATGGGGTTCATACCAATTATTGGATGGTTAATATTATTGTTTTTGCCCCTTATTGGATTTGTACTCTGGCTTTACCTGATATTCATGGCCTACAAAGGTAACATGTACAGACTACCAGTTCTTGCAGACTTTGCAGACAAACTTGAAGCAATGTTCTAAACAATTATTCCACTTTAAGAAAAGAATGAAATGTTTGCAGGCCTACCCGGCCCCAAGCATTTATTTTTACTTTTTTCAGGTCAACATTATATCCCGTAGATCTCAGAGCCTTTTTTGACCTTCTCAATATCCCTTTCGATAACTGAAAGCCTGTTCTTGTCAACTTTTATACCTGCAAGACTTTCAATGAACCAGATAGATTTAACGTGGTCATCCGGTGTGAGTTTCCAGTCTGGCTTTTCCATATAGAAATCAATACCGTCAGCATATTGCAACAGTTCCATCCTTATCTTATCAGTTATCCAGCCAAGCTCCTCATAATAAGAGAGTATCTCCGGAAGATTATTGCGACCTACAAGCTCCATCAAAAACTCGAGCCATTCCATGCAGAGTTTCATATTACCGGAATTCTTGACAATATTGGAAAGGTGTACATTCTGTCCAAAACCTTTGTAACTTCTGGCACCCACTTTCTGCAATTCACTTTCCACGTACTCAGTTACAGAATCTATTTTTTTGATCATAGCAGCATTTTTCGTCTCTGATTCCTGTTTAAAGTCAGAAAATGCAGAAGAGGTCTTGCCAAGATTGTCAAGCATAGCAGATATGGATCTTGAAAACTCCATAGAAGTTGATTTGGAACCTTCCTGGGTTTTCTCAATTGAACTTATCTTTGATCCTATTTCATCAAGTTTTGCTGAAATAACATCGATACGTGAAAAATTAGATTCGTTTTCTTGGAAGGATTCATGCAACTGTGCAAGAAGTGCAGTATAAGAATTCACAAGTTCTGAAACATTGTCCTCTATCCGAGACAAGTCAGACTTAATGGAAACATTGTCTGATTGCAAAAAAGAAAGATTTGATTCAAAATTACCAATCCTTCCTCCCACTGAACTTATCTTTTCTTCAAGGCCATCAAATTTAGCATTATTTAAGGAAGTGGACTCTTCATTCGATATTACAAAAGAAGAGAATGCCTGTTCCATTTCTGAAACTTTGCCGGAGAAACTTATAACTTCCTCCTTAACAAAACTAAACTGCATATCAATACTTGTAAGATCATCCTTAAAGTTAATAATATCGTTCTCAAGAATGTTGAATCTTTTATCTGAACTTTCCTTCATAGCTTTTAACTCTAAAGAAAGTACCGGTGATACAGCAGAACCTTCTGCAGCATTGGCATGAGTTTCTTTTTCAAATGAAAATACTGTTTTTTCAATAACGTTTATCTCTGAGTCCAGGATTTCCGGCAAAGCAACGTCCACATCATCAACAATATCCTGATCCCCTTCCCCACCAATTGGTGTGATCCCTACAATATCAGAATCAAAAAGTGATAAAACATCATTTTCATCTGAAATGGAATCCGGTTCTAAAAAATCAGTCTCATTTTCATCAAACGGATTTATAGCTTCCAATATTGGATTCTCTATAGATGTTACTTTCCTTATGTCGCCTGCATCTGAGGACCCGGTAATTGATTCAAAAGGATTAGACTGTAAAGGAGGTTCTGTTTCATTTGGACCTTCTTGTAATGGAGAGAACGGATTGATTGAAGGTTGGTCAAGTGGGGATGTAGACTCGCTGTCAAATGGTGAAGAAATTGTTGATACTGTATTAGCAGAACTTACATCATCCCGTGTAGAATAACTCATATCCTCCATTCTATCAATCAAGCTTTTTCCCTTTGTTAGGTTCCTTAAAAAATCTATGGCTACAACAGATATCCCTTCAATATTCTTTTTTAATGAATCCAAATTAATGTTGACCTTTGAACCTTCTGATTTTGAACCGTTTTTAACGGAGGAGCTTTCCATACCCACAGGTGCCTGAGTAAAAGGATTAACACTAGCATAAGAAGGTTCAGAGAATGGAGAAGCAGCACTGGAACCAGGGGAGGCGAATGGATTTACACTACCAGAAGGAGGTTCATTAAATGGAGGAGCAGCACTGGAACTAGGGGAGGCGAATGGATTTACACTACCAGAAGGAGGTTCATTAAATGGAGGAGCAACACTGGAATTGGGTGAAGCGAATGGATTTACACTATCAGATGAAGGTTCACCAAATGGAGGCATCTCTGGAGCCGGGCGCCCTTCAACCAGGAATTCATTTGATGGGAAAGACATGGATTCGCTTTCTTGAATTGGAAATGGAACTACAACATCAGCACCATTGACCGCATCATCCAATTGGATCAAAGGTTCAAATAAAGGAGGAGGAGAACGCTTCTTAGCAGGTGCATCTAAAGCACCTATAGCATTAGCTCCAGCATTGTCAGATGATAAAGGATCAAAAAGAGGTTTTGGAACAAATGCATTTTCTTCTTTTTGAACCGAAGAGTTAGGGATATTAGAATTGCTCATGAAAGGTGGAAGGATACCTTGTGAAAGAGAATTACCTGAATTTAATTCAGGTTCTTTATTGCTGCTCCCACCCATAAGGGACAAATCAGGTAAATCCCCAAATGATGGGACACCCAGATTAGGCATCTGAACATCTTTTGCATCTGGCGTAGAATCTGAAAGCTCTATTGTAGCCTCTTCCATCGGTATATCTGCAAATGCATTTGCCAATATATCAGGAATTGGAGGATGGAAACTTTTAGTTGTGCCAGGGGCAGAACCATCAGATATCTTAGCCTCTTCACCTGCCGATGACATAATATCTGCTACTTTTTTATTTTCCCATGGAAGCTCGCTCATAAAAACCAACTATTGATCCAAAATGATTATTATAAATCCAAGAATATTATATGCTCGAGATTTATATAAGAGTTACCATCAACAACAAAAAGTAGTAAGGATATAAACACAATTATAGAAATAATTAAAAGAGTTTAGGCGCACGGGAATAATTGAGGGAATGGACGAGAGATAAAGGATGAAATTTGTGCTAAAAATTCATTTGCTGTGAGTTTGTGCGGCTAATTGTGCATTGTTGATAAACACATATAAAGCTTTTGCACAACAGTCTAAAGACAACCACATCAGGCCATCATAATGAAATCGATATCAATACTAATGGTATTGAAGAAAAAATAGAGTGATATATAATTTTTGACATTTATAAATGTGCAAACCCATGCACAATAAATAATTAAAAATGAAAGTTAAAAGTCAGGATACATTATCCTGGCACTTTCAACAGATTTCCTAACAAGAACATCAATGTCAATCTTTGATTCTTCTGCAAGCATGGAATCAAAAGCAGCTTTAACTTCAGGATGTACTGGTACAGCACCACATCCACCGGTCTCACGGATGGAAATATCATAAGTACCTATCTTTCTTGCAATATTGATAATCTCATTCTTATCAAAACCTATAACCGGATGGTACAGTGGGACACAAAGCCCATACAATTCAGCATACATGTTAGCAGTAGTCTGGGAAGCCACCTGACCAAGAGATGAACCGGTAATTATACCTGAAGCACCTTCTTTTTTCATAACCTCAGCAGCTACCCGGTACATAGTTCTTTTACACAAAAGACATGTCTTGTTTCTGGAACATTTATCTATAAAGGCACCAAGACTCTCCCCGTGCGAAACTTCATATATCTTTAAAGGACGACCCGGGCACCATTCCTGAAGGGCTTTAATAGAATCCATTGTACGTTTAGGGGCACGATCATCATTGTAAGGGAAATTATTACAATAAACAGATATCACCTCAACTCCCCTCTTCATCATAAGCCATGTGGCAACTGGGGAATCAATCCCACCTGACACAAGGGAGATCATCTTGCCCTGAGTTCCCAGGGGAAGTCCACCTACACCTTCTACCGCTTCTGTGAAAACATATGATTTGCTCTGACGCATTTCTACAAATATTTCCCTGTCCGGATTTGTCAGGTCCACAGAAGGTGTAATACCTTTAGATTCAAGCATTGTCCAGACTGAATCACCACACTTCATACCAATATCACGTGAAGAAAAACTATGGTTACCAGTACGTCTGGCCCTGATAGCAAATGACTGACCTTCAGTAATAAACCCATCAGCAAGCTTTGCGCACAATGATCCTGCTGCCTCGATGGTAGCATCAGTCACCTGTGCAAAAGAAGTAGATACAACCCCAAAAACGTCTGCCGCTGCTTTTGCAGCCCTGAAATCATCAGTTTCAATAAATATTCTCCCCCATTCACGGTTTATACGGGAATAAGGCACACCACGGTGTTCCAGCATGGAGGAGATATTTTTCACCAGGGTTCTTTCATACAAGTTACGAACACCTGTGCTCTTCAAAGCAAGTTCACCATATCTTACAATAATTACGTTTTCCATCAATTAGAAATCAGTAATAGAACTATTAAAGTTAATCGGAAGAGGCAAAACAAACATAACGGCTACAGTATAATTATTCCACTACAGTGAGCCAGAATACTTAGAAGAACAAGAAAACCATGAAACCTGAATATCCGTGATTTGGTCAAAGACACATCTCACTCAGTTCGATGCAGCACATGTGAATCTGGATAAAGGACTTCTTCTCTTCAACGACATAAAAACAAGAATACATAAGATATTAAAAATAGGAAGCAGTGAAAATAAGATTAAAAAAATTCAATTAAATCAACGCTTGATAGTGAAATCCGAAAAATTACCCGTTGGATCGGACCACTCAATATTCACTTCCTGAACGTTTGCCATAGTCGGACCTATATGCAAATAATCAATGAGTTGCTGAACAGAAGCCCTTCTCCCTTCAGCGAAAACTTTAACCATCCCACCAGGCAGGTTCTGCGCAAATCCGGTCAGACCCAGGTTACGGGCATTTTCCACTGTGAATTTGCGGAAATAGACACCCTGAACGCTTCCCCTTACAAGAATAGTTGCAGAGGAAAGCTCCTCTGCATTGGACATCTCGTTCTGCATATAGGTTAATTTGTCTGGCAGGCTTATAAGAATTTTGGCCTCACACTTAGCATTTTTGCAAGACTGAGACCTTTGTAAGGCATTCCTTCAATTTCGGAAGATATCTTCGAATTAAGTTCTTCAGGAGTCATCTCCACCTTTAATGGTTTCTTAGGTTCTGACTCTGCACGGATGGTTACATTGACAGTACCACTTTCAACTTCACTGTCACCGACAACCACAACATATGGAACCCATTCACGACCAGCTTCACGTATCTTTTTACCTACAGTATCTTCTCTGTCATCAATATCAACACGACAGTTAAGTTGTTCAGATACTTTTATGGCATATTCCAGGTGCTTGTCAGCTATTGGTATAACCCTTACCTGAGTAGGAGAGAGCCATAGCGGCAATATTGGAACTCCACCTTCTTCAGCCTTCATTGCCTCTTTCTCAAGGAGACCGTAGATACAGCGTTCAATTGCTCCACTTGGTGAGCAGTGAAGAATCACTGGCTTGTTTGCATTTCCATTGGAATCAATGTAGTTAATGTCGTACCGTTCAGCATTCTCTACATCTATCTGCACAGTTGAAAGAGCACTTGCCTTTGCAAGAGCATCAACGAAGTTGAACTCGAACTTAAGTACAAAGTAGAAGAAGCGAGTATCCCACATTTCAATAAGTACCGGCTTGTCCACAGTCTTTGCAAGGTTTGTGATGAAATCCTTGTTCTCATTATAGAAATCCCTGGTAAACCTGATGGCAACTTCAAAATCATCCAATTTAATGCCTATCTTATCCAGAACAGAAATACACATGTTATACTGATCTTCAAACTGTGATATTGCCTGCTCCATGTCAGCACACAGACTGTGCATATCAGGCATTGTGAAAGCCCTAAGACGCCTCAGACCAACAAGCTCTCCACGCTGCTCTTTCCTGAAGCTGTACCTGGTCATTTCAACCATCTTGAGTGGCAGGTTCTTATAAGAAATTGTCATATCGTGGTTCATAAGGAACTGGCCGAAACATGCCGCAAACCTCAGGAAAAGCTGCCTCTTGTCAGATTCAATAGAATACTGACGGGCAGGGAATCTATCAAGGTATTTCTTAAGGGTTGGGTGGTTCATGTCATACATAATAGGAGTCTCTACCTCCATTGCCCCGACCTTTGAGGATTCCTCAAGTACGTAATTCTCAAGGAGTGATTTCATAAGACGACCTTTTGGATAATAACGCATGTTACCGGAATCAGACCCCGGTTCATAGTCAGCTATTTCCAGTCTGCGCATGAGCTCAACATGTGGGGGTGCCTTTTCAACAGCTCTCTTTTTAGAGATCTCGTAATCCACGAATTTTCCAAGATTTTCGTGACCTGTGAAATCAAAACTGGCTGCATCATGCAAAGTACCATCAGGAGTCAGAACATGCCAGTAGGACTTGGCAGTGCTTTCAGCCTTGAGAGCTTCAGAAACCACTTCTTCCTTCATGGGTGCAATACATGCAGGCGGCTCTGAACCGGAGACGGACTCATCAGGCACTATGGAACGTGAGAGTTCGGAAAGAGGGTGCCCTTTACAGCTGATCTTAAAAGCCTTGTACCAGCCAAATGGTGCTCTTTTAACATTAAATTCACCGGACAGTGCTTCCTCAATTCCCTTCAGGACAGTAACACCGGCTTTTGGAGAAGACAGATCTGAACTTAAATGGGCATACGGATAGACCATTATATTTTCGGCCTTGACCTGTGAAGCTACACTTTTTATCTCTTCCACCGCTTTGGAAATAGCACCTTCAACATTAGACTCATCAATTTTTTCCACTGCAATAAATGCAGTAAGAGCTTCTTCAAGCCTTCCCTGTTTGAAGGAGTCTTCTATTTTTTCAGCAACAGGTGTGCTTTTTTTCACTTCATATTCAATATAATCAGAATGGATCAGTAATAATTGCATAAATTCACCTTAAAGATATCTGCTACCTAATTAGACCAATCCTTAATTAAGTTTTTTCAATTAACCAAAGCAAAACAGAGTTCAGGAATAGAAATAAAGTATTTTCATTCTGCAACCTCCTTGTCACAGAAAGAAGCATCCGTATGTGAACAAATTAGCCTGTCATCATCCGTGTGGACCCTGTATGCTGCAATTATAGCACCCAATACGATAGGAGCCAGGAAGAAACCTGCAAGACCACCTACAAATGCACCACCCAGAAATGCGAGGAGAATAAGGAAAGGATGTATCTGAGATTTGATACTTGCAAGATAAGGACGAAGGACAAGTTCTGGAGGAGCATAGATGACTATAGAGGCAACTACAAAGAACACAGCTGCACTTTCAAGTCCCTGGTCCAGATAACGGTATAAAGACATAATAAGAAGAACCATGTATCCGGCAAACATGGGGATAACAGATGCCACAAATATTAGGGCTGCTAGCGCAAGAACATGGCTGAAACCAAATGCATAGAAAACTATCAGAGAAAGAACACTGACTATCAATGCAGCAGAGGCATTCCCTACAAAAACACCTTGCAATATCACATCAAGATGCAATAAGAACCGCGTAAAAACGGACTTGTGTTTCTCAGGAACTAACCTCAATGTTGCTCGATAAAAACCATCTCCGTCTGCAAGTAAAAAGTAACACAGGAAAATTGCTAAAAGCAGGTTTATGCCAAACATCATAAGATTGCGGGCATATGATACTATCCCTATCTTGCTTAGAAGAGGGAAGAAGGATGTAGAAATATTCCATATCATCTGCTGTACATCATCACTATATTTCGCAGGTACGTCTATAGACCTTAAAAGGTCAAGAGCTGAATTGATGACATCTGCCTGATTCTCAATGACCCAGATGATCTGGCGAAGTATTTCAATCATTCCAGAACCTATTATGAAAACAACAGGAACAACTATACACATTGTTGCTACAAGGGCCCCTAATTTCCTGAACCTTTTAAGCTTCATGAAAATCGGGCGGGCAATGTAGGCAAAAACAAGGCCAAGAACCAGACCGTCTGCAAGCGGGAAAAGTATGTAGACGAATAATAAGAATAGAAGAAAAATACCAGCCAAGGAGGCTATCGCCCATTTTGCATTAATTATACGTGAAATTCCATCTCTTCCGGTTGTAACCATTTTTACCCTTCTGATATTCTTTTTCCTAGATATAATATATTAACCTATTAATAATTCACCATAAAAGATAAAATATTGGCTTCAAGAGAATTTCTTCGCATATTTTAGCACCACACATGAATCAGTGCATTTTCCACACCTGATACAGCTTTCATTTATGCGGACATGACCATCTTCAAGCACAATAGCATTTACAGGACATACTTTGAGGCATATGCCACAGCCCGTGCATTTATGAGCCTTTAATAACTGACGTGAAACTTCCCCGAAAACAGAATCAGCTGTTTCCCGGTTTTCAGAATTGACAACAATGCTACCGGTCGAAAATATTTTAATAGAGGATGAATCTGTCCTGACTATGAGAAGACCAAGCTCTTCTGAGAAAACCATCTCTCCAATGATATTCATGAAATCCATGGTTCTTTTCATTGAAAAACCCTGTATGGAAGCTTCAATACTATAGCCCCCTGCCTTGCATGGAGATATCCCAGAAGTTATGTTTACAGTGAATGATGAATCACTGGCGATTGCAGATGAAGATATTCCAAGATCATCGCAGAGTTTTAGCATCTTAGGAGGGAGTTCTTTCCACCTCCACAAACCATGCTCTATAAACTCATCTGACAGACCATTCTTTTTTGCCCATTGCATAAGGAACGATTCCCACTTGCTATGCAGCTCAGGATGCAGAACCTTCAAACGCTGGTATTCCGCTGAAAGAGCAGCAGGACACAAATAACATCCAACTCTCTCAAAACCAAGATCATAAAGCGGGTTATATTCAAGTTTTCTCCAATAGATATACAACCAGATCTCTATCGCTTTCCAGTCCTTGACAGGGAAAATATTAAGCTGACCCGGAACAAACGGATTTTTTTCACTTGTCGAGATATTTGCCCTTGAAAATGACTCGTATCTTCTTTTTCCGTCCACGGTTATACATGTGGGAGCCTCTGCAAGACACTCTTCTATGGCAGCATTTGCCGGAGCAAGCTTACATATCTTGCAGCACCAGCGAAAATCCTTCGCAGGAGGACCAAATGCATCTACATTGTCCCAGAAATCGGACACTGCCTTTTTTTCAATTAATTCAACGTTATTTTCTTTGCAATACTTATGAGCAAATTCCACGGTTTCAGGGAATTCAATACCAGTATTGAGGAAAAATGCCTGAACTTTCCTGTTCTTAAGCGCACTCAGAGTCAGATCAAGTACTACAAGACTATCCTTACCACCACTGAAAGACACATTCACCGGGAGATTTTTGTAGTCTTTCTGGTTAGCAATACCTTTTATCGTGTTGATTGCATTCTTACCAATAGTACGTATATGAGATACATTGGCAGCTATCACATCATCCATGGTGGAAACCTTCGGATTCAATGAGATCTGCCTGGAATCTATTTTCCTGACCCTTAGCATTGGACCATTTACAGAAGACGCATTCATTGAATCACAATATGCAATCCCAAAACCCACAAGGTTGCCAGACTTTACAAGAACAATATCACTTTCCCGAACATCAGAAGAAATTGATTCAACAATATCATAATTGACTTTTTTACCGTTAAGGTGTTTGGAAGTCTTTTTCAAGACTACGGTTTTCAGGTTAGTATGTTCCAGAAGAATCTGAGCACCGGAAACAGATGGCTCTAAAATATAGTCCATTTTTTGCATATCAAAACGAAGTATTCCAACAACCAGACTGTCAACTATGACCTCGTCAACCTTATCGTCCCCAGGAATCTTATTCAGCAGAATGACACGTTCTCCAAATGGATCACTTTCAAAAAGTGATATCAAGAGCTCATGAAGAACACCCCTTTCATAAGGGGAACAAAACCTCACATCTGCAGGTTGTGAAAGATCGAGCTTCCTTCCTTCTTCCTCACAGGTATTACAGCCTTTTTCCATAAGAGGAACATTACATTTAGTGCACCAGAAAATATAGTCCTTTTCGTTACTCGCATACCTCTGAACAGGTTTGTTATGAGGCGGGACTTTCCTCGACATATTGTTTTTAGAACTTTTATGTCTGGCAGAAGAAGCGTTCACACTTACTACATGTGAGTTACCGGATTTAGTGGAAAAATACCTGCCTTTTTTCATTGGTACCATTTAGCATGCACCAGCTTAAAAAGATGTCCGAAAAAAATAGGAGATCCGGACGATGCCAGATAACAAAATTAGTTGCTAAGATATTCATTAATGGCCTGTGCAGCAATCTTACCTGCGCCCATTGCACTGATAACAGTTGCAGCACCGGTCACAGCATCCCCACCGGCATAGACATTTGCAAGGGAAGTCTTTCCGGAATCGTCGACAATTATAGTGCCCCTGGAATTTGTTTCCAGACCCTCTGATCCGGAAAATATCATAGGATTGGGTGATGTGCCTATGGCAATGACAACGACATCAGCATCTACTACATGCTCAGAGCCTTCTATTGGAACAGGGCTTCTGCGTCCTGACTCATCGGGTTCTCCAAGTTCCATCCTTATGCATTCAACGCCATTTACTGTCATGTTCTCACCTTCAAGTATTCGGGTCGGGTTAGTAAGGAGCCTGAAAACAATACCTTCTTCCTTTGCATTCTCAACTTCTTCTTTCCTTGCAGGGAGTTCATCCTCACTACGACGATAGACTATGCTTACCTCATCTGCACCAAGACGGAGTGCACTGCGTGCGGCATCCATTGCAACGTTGCCGCCGCCAACTACAATGACATGCTTCCCTCTCTTGATAGGAGTATCGTAGTCAGGGAACAGGTAGGCTTTCATCAGATTAACCCGTGTCAGGAACTCGTTTGCAGAGTAAACACCATTGAGGTTCTCACCTTCTATGCCCATAAATTTAGGCAATCCAGCGCCTGTTCCAAGGAAAACCGCATCAAAATCCTCTCTGAGCTCATCGAGGGTCTTTATTTTACCGATGACGTAATCAACCTTGACATCAACACCAAGTTGTTTAATGTATTCCACTTCATCCCTGACGATTGCTTTTGGAAGCCTGAATTCAGGAATTCCATAAGTAAGTACACCGCCAGTATCGTGAAGTGATTCGAACATTGTGACTGCATGACCTGCTTTTGCAAGATCAGCTGCTGCCGTAAGACCTGCAGGACCGGCACCGATCACTGCAACCTTCTTACCTGAAGATGTGGTGCGGACAGGAGGAGTTACACCCTTCTCCCTTTCATAGTCTGCACAGAAGCGCTCAAGTCTTCCGATAGCAACAGGTTCACCCTTCTTTGCAAGTATACAGTGTAGTTCACACTGAACTTCCTGAGGACAGACACGTCCGCATACTGCAGGAAGTGTGTTGGTAAGTTTTATTGTATCGATTGCCCCGTCAAAGTCCTCTTTCTTTATACAGGAGATGAAGCCAGGTATATCGATATTCACAGGACAACCTTCTACACATTTAGGGCTTTTGCACTCAAGACACCTTGAAGCTTCAGCAAGTGCCTGCTCACCACTATAACCAAGTGCCACCTCATTGAAATTGTGTGCCCTCTCTTTAGGATCCTGCAGTGGCATTGCCTGTCTGTCAACCATTAGTTATCACCCTTACATGTACATTTATGGTTGTGATTATCAAGACACTTTGATTCTTCGTTTCTGTAAAGAGCCAGACGACTCATGAGAAGGTTAAAATCAACTTTATGAGCATCAAATTCCGGACCATCCACACAGGCAAACTTTGTCTCTCCACCCACAGAGACCCTGCATCCGCCACACATACCTGTACCATCGATCATGATAGGATTCAGACTTACAAGAGTTTCCACACCATAAGGCTCCAGCATACCTGCTGCCACACGCATAAGAATCGGAGGGCCTATTACAACTACCCTTGCGATCTTTTCACCGCTGTCAAGGATATTCTTCACAACATCTGTTACAAAACCGTGGTGACCTTTAGAGCCATCGTCTGTTGCGACGTGAAGTTCATCACTTGCGGCCCTCATCTCATCCTCAAGGATAAGCAGGCTTTCGTTCCTTGCTCCAATCACAGATATTACTTTGTTCCCTGCTTCACTATATGCCTTAGCTTGCGGATACACCGGGGCAATACCTACTCCGCCACCTACAAGAATAACTGTACCCAGTTCCCTTACATCAGCAGGAGTTCCCAGGGGACCAACAAAATCCTGTAGCTCATCTGAAGCTGCCATCTTTGCAAGCTGCTTTGTAGTCTTGCCCATTTCCTGGAAGATTATGGTCACGGTACCTTCTGTTGCATCAAAATCGGCAATTGTCAACGGTACCCTTTCGCTGGTTTCATCAATACGTACTATAATGAACTGTCCTGCCTTTGCAGCTTTGGCAACATCAGGCGCGAGTATTTTCATCATGTGCACAGAAGATGCTATTTCCTTTTTTTCGATAATTGTGTATGGCATGTAATCACGTTACAGAATTGAGGTGGAATTATTCGAATTTTTGAGATATGATTAAGTTAATAGTACTTAAAAATTGAGTAAAATGTCTGTATAAGTACAGGATGATTAATATATTTAGATATGACGATAAGAGTTTTTTGAATACGTTATTACATTACTATTAGGTTATTATTCCTATTCCATTCCGGATATATCTGAATCATCACTATTATTTTCAAACTTCTTCCTGTTTAGTATAAGAGTAAATACTCCAACAAAAACACCAAACCACAAGGTTCCAAATCGAATTAACAAAGCAGAAGCAGCTGCTATCGCCTTTGAAATCCCTGCAGTCTGAAGTATTCCAACAATACTTCCCTCTGCAACCCCAAGACCACCAAAAGCATTTTTCAGTGCACCGGTCATAGTGGTATGACCATGGGTTTTCAGGGTAGCAAATGAACAATATTAGCACCTATGAAGGGCTTTGGTATTTTGAAACCATCCGGGAAAACCTTATTCATAGACAGCATTTCTGATTTATGTATATAGTCTACCCATTCAACTTCAGTCAGCGGAATAAATTCAACACCATATTTTTCAAGAATCGGAAGCCACTTGTTTTGTTTGGCTCCTTTCATTGGCTTTTGTTACAACAGTCTTATTTTCCATGGCTACGATGTCTTTGTACCCATCTTCCCTCATTGTTTTTAGAACTGCTTCCAGTTGCCATGGTTCAGTTGAACAAGCAGGAAAATAAAGTGACCAGGATAAATTGAGTTTAATTATAGTTTTTTTATCTTTAGGAAAATATTGCTAATAATCAATGCTGTGCATCAGCTTACTGTAATCTTCGATTACGGTATTTGGCGATGTTTTCAAGACTGCAACTTGTGACATTGAAATAACATTCTCAGGAAGATATAAAAATACTGCTGCTTTGAAAGCATTCAATCCTCTTCAGAACTTGTTATAATCTTTAGATATGCCATATTTGTAGGTGTATTACGAACATAACAAAACAAAAGTTAGATTTTTGTTCTTTTATTGGGTTCCCATATATGTACATCTCTGAGCATATTAAACAGTCCCAGCAAAAGATAGCTCTGGTAAATAATGAATGAAGAAATAACATTAGCCTTAATAGTACCCATGAAAACCAAACATAACATAATTCCAATGAAAGCAATTCCATAATAAATACTAAAAGAACTCAACACCAGAGTCCACAAAATCAGTGAAAGGAAAAAGGTTGATGGTACTACAGCAAACATCAAAAGCCTAAGAGGATAAACTACCATACCGAATTTTCCGTATTTTGGAGAAAACACATCCCTGTTGAAAATAGTTGCTTCTAGAAGTCTTGTAGCCCGGCGTATCTTTTGTCTCCGCTGCTCACTGAATTCGTGAGGAACAAGTTCATAGAACTTAGCCGATGGTACATACTTGCACTTGTAACCATTCCTTATAACAGAAAGTGCCATGCTGGCATCATCTGCACCCCTGCGAGTATTTAGAGTCGAAGAAGCTTTTTTCTTGAAGGCAACAACTGCTCCATTTAAACAATAAGTAGAATGAAGATTGCTTTCCCACATGCAGATTTTCCCATATATTGAACGATATGCACTTTCTGATTTTGAAAACAGCGTATCTCCTTCTGCATAGGTAACCATGTCACCGGAAACTGCACCTATTTCATCACTGCTCATGAGCACACCCATAAGATCAGGAATTGTGTTTTTGTCAAACAGTCCATCTGAACCTGTAATGACTACAATTTCACTGGATGACTGTTCAATCCCACGATTTATAGCCTTGTTGACACCACTTCTATCATGAGTGATAACTTTTCCTGTCAGAGAGTATTTATCTAAGGCTTTCAAGGCTATCTCTTTCGTATTGTCAGATGAACCATCGTTTGAAATTATAATTTCTATTTTTTCATGAGGGTAAGATTCTGCAAGATTTTTGAGACGAGATTCAATTACCTTTTCCTCGTTATAAGCAGGAACAACAACACTAATATAGGGAAGTGATTCTAGTGATTCAGAAAGAGGAATGCGTGAAGTTACAGCTGCAATTATGTAAATAGCATAGACTGAAAGAGGAATAAATGTAATTGCTATAAGGATAAGTAATATTATAGTCATATTAGCTCATTGTGTCTTATAAAACGCAGACCATTTTTTGGGAAATTTCATATACTTTACAATATAATAAAGACATAATGCAATCTTACGCTTAATCTTTTTTGTTCTCAATTTGTTTTTAATAAGGATATCTTTGTTAAGCCAGAATTCTATAATCTTGAGCTGCTCTTTGATACCAATATCCTGTCTATGGCTCCAATTATTTTCATGAATCCTGTATTCAGCAAGGGCTTCATCGACATAATCCAAAGGATGTTTATGGGCTATACGCAGAAAAAGGTCATATTCTTCAGCTATTTTAAACTCATCATTAAAAGTGCCAATGTCATAAAATACAGATCTCTCAATAACCACAGTTACTAAAGAAATAAAATTGTTTGATAACAATAATTCATTGAACGCAAACCCCCTTGATGGCTTTTGCACGGAAAATAGCCTGTATAGAATCTCATGTTGAGAGTTAATGACATTGCAATCAGAAAATACAAGTTTTATATTGGAATTTGCTTCAAATAAAGATATTTGCTTTTCCAGTTTTGATGGCAACCAGATATCATCACAATCAAGGAATGCTATATATTGACCTTGTGCTTTTTCTATTGCAAGATTTCTTGCATTACCAAGAGGAACATTTTTGTCACCGCAAAAATACCTCAATTTTGAATCATAATTTTTTGCAATCTCAGCACTATTATCAGTGGATACATTATCCCAGAAGATGATTTCCCAGTCACCATATGTTTGGGTATAAACACTATCAATAGCCTCTTTTAGATATGTGGAACAATTATAGCAATTCATTATTATGCTAACAACAGGGGATTCAATATTATCTGATATTTCCATAAAACAACCTTTCATGATGAATAAAGAAGATATCTATTTTTGGTTCAGGATACCAGACAGCTTTTCAGCTGGGTACAAATATAGTCTACATCTGACAATGTAAGATCAGGATGCATAGGAAGAGTTAATAACTGTGAAGAAATCTCATCTGTAACAGGAAGGAGAACTTCATTTGAATAGAAACTTAGATGATGATTGGACTTATAATGAACTCCCGTTTGAATGCCAACCATCTCAAGATATTCCCTTACACGTGCTCTATCATGCTTTTTTAATTTTATCACAAAAATATGAGGAACTATATAATCAGGATCATGGTTCAACAATTCAATAGAATCAAGATTTAGCAGATGATGATAATAGCGTTTCATAAGTTCTTTTCTTTTTTCCGCAAATACAGGGAACTTTTTCAATTGCTCATTTCCAATAGCCGCCATAATATTATTCATATGATAACGCCACCCCTGCATTTTGACATCGAAATCCCAGCTTCTTTCACCACTATACCTTTTATGAGTATCCTTTTCCACCCCTAGAAGACGAGCATCCCTTACCTTCTGAAGAATTTCGTCGTCATCGGTAACGATAGCCCCTCCTTCTCCAGAAGTTATATTTTTGATGCCATCAAAACTAAAGCATGCAATATCTCCAAAACTGCCAACCTTTTTACCCTTATAACTACAACCAAATGCATGAGCTGCGTCTTCAACTACACGCAATCCATTTTCCAATGCAAAATCATAAATCTCATCCAAATCCCCCATACCACCTGCGTAATGTACAGGCATTACTACACGAGTATGTTCAGTCAATCTCTTTTTTGCGTCATTGACATCCAAAGTAATTGACCCGGAATCGATTTCACAAGGTACTGGACGAGCACCAGTTGCTGATATTGCCTGGAACGACGCCACATATGTCAAAGATTGAACAAGAACCTCATCTCCCGGACCCACACCAAGTGCCTGGAGTGCCAGATGAAGGGCTGAAGTTCCCGTATTCACACATACTGCCTCTCTTCTGAAGAACGAAGTAAGGTTTTTTTCAAAAAGCTGGACATCCCGCCCCATACCCAAGTACTCACTATCCAGAACATTGGAAACAGCTTTCTTTTCCTCCTCCCCAATAACCGACTTTGAAAGCCTGATACTTCTCTTTTGCAAGTCTACCAAACCTTCCATGGAGCTATATTCTTCTTCCACATACTCTCAAGAAGATTCCGATCCCTTACAGTATCCATACATTGCCAGAAAGATTCATGATAATAACATTTTAATTCACCCATCTCAGCAACTTTTTCAAGGGGAGTTTCTTCGAGTACAGTCGAATCAGAGTCTATCAAATCAAGGAACTCAGGTTGCAGTACAAAAAAACCACCATTTACCCAACCCAATGTTGTTTGTGGTTTTTCTTTAAAGGACATAACGTTCTGCTCATCGGATACAACAAGTTCACCAAATCTTGCAGCAGGGTGAACTGCGGTGACTGTTGCTATTTTGCCATGTTCCCGGTGATATTTCACCAGTTCTCCGACATCTACATCTGCAACTCCATCACCATAAGTAAGCATGAAAGTTTCGTTGCCTATGTATTCCTTTAATCGTTTCAGTCTGCCACCGGTCATTGTACTGAGTCCGGTATCGATTAGTGTGACTTTCCAGTCTACAGGCTTTTTATGTATGTGTTCAATATAACCATTCTTGAGATCAACAGTAAAGTCCGAATTCAAAGAATAATAATTGAGGAAATATTCTTTGATCACTTCTCCCTTGTATCCGAGAGCCACTACAAATTCATTGTAACCATAACTCGCATATATATTCATAATATGCCACAGAATGGGTCTCCCACCTACATCAACCATCGGTTTTGGAATTACATCAGTATATTCGGCAAGTCTTGTACCAAACCCACCTGCAAGGATAACTACTTTCATTGTTACAGATCATCCCACTTGTAATTTATTTTGTCATTATTAATTTCCAGCCTTTCTGCCTCATCAGGATCATGAGGAATATTAGCAAGGTTCATAAGTATATTCAATCCTTCATCCATGCCTTGAAAACCCATCCACACTAGTGGAGGTATTGTTAATCTTTGATAATTATCAGGTGATAAAACAATCTCGTAGAAACGAGAATATGTTGAGGAATCCTTGCGATTGTCCCATAGAACAAATTTGATCCTGCCACATGGAACAACAAGATTAAGCGTCATTTTTTTATGGCACTTCCATGCCTTCACTGAACCTTTCTTAACAGTAGAGAAATAAACTTCTCCAAAACCAGAGAACTCAAGGTCTGTACACTTCATAGCATGCATTACATTACCTTGATCTCCAGTGATGATTTTCAAAGGAGCGAGTTTCACACCTTCTAGCATGAATTCACCCATATCTGACCCCTTTCAGATGCCTTTTGGATATATTCTTCTACCTGTTTAGAACTCATCTCATATACATCTTTTTTTTCGGAATAAAAGTTCCGATACCATTCGACTGTAAAGCGTGCAGTTTCATCAAATGTGAGAGTTGGCTGCCATCCCAACTGATGCAATGCTTTATCGCAACAGAGTTTTAACAGACCGGATTCTTTTTTAGATCTATCAGAATTTTCTGCATAGTTGACTTTTGTTCCTGACCAGTATCTTTGCATCCTGCTAACCAGTTCTTTAACTGTAAAATTCTGATTGGCATTCGGACCAAAATTGAAAGGCTCACCGTTCAAATCACGATCATTTGCTAGTATCTGACCCAATAATAGATAACCACTCAATGGCTCAAGTACATGCTGCCATGGCCTTGTTGCATTAGGACTTCTAATCTCAACAACTCTGTCTGAAGACCATGACCTAATACAATCAGGAACAATACGATCTTTCGCCCAGTCACCACCACCAATAACATTGCCTGCTCGTACAGAAGCCACTTTTACATTACTTTCATCTTTATCAAAAAAGGAATCAGAATATGTTTTTATAATCAATTCTGCTGCGCCTTTAGAAGCACTATATGGATCCTTACCACCAAGGTGATCCGTTTCTCTGTAACCCCATAGCCACTCAACATTATCATAACATTTGTCACTGGTTATCATAATAGCAGTACATTTATGATTTGCTTGGCGCAGAGCTTCAAGAACGTTCATTGTTCCCATTACATTAGTTTCAATCGTGGTAACGGGATCAGAATAAGATTCCCGTACCAAGGGCTGAGCTGCCAGATGAAATATGAAATCCGGTTTAAACTTATCAATTACTTCTTTGACTTTGCAAAGGTCACGAACATCTTCATCGTAGCAATCTATTTCTGATTTCAATTGCAGACTTTCAAAGTGAGAAGGAGAAGTAGGAATTCCATTTGAAATTCCAGATATTTTCGCACCAAGGATTGAAAGCCATACACATAACCACGAACCTTTAAATCCTGTGTTTCCTGTTACTAGCACCTTCTTGTTACGATAGGTGTCAAGAAAACAAATATTGTCATTCAATGTTTCGATTTCCACCATATGCCACTTTTATAGATGTATTTATATTAATAAGTATCATTCCCATATGTCTATAATTATTTTCGGCGCAAAATCTGGGAAAGTCGGTTGACAAATAATTTTCCAAATAATATGGGATTATCCAAAAGTTGATAGAATTTCAGATAGAGGTAGCCTCTTAACATCAGTCTTTTAATTTCACGTGGTGTCCAGTCTTCTGTGGAAATTGGAAAACTACGAATAAAAAGGTCTTCTAATGAAAAATTATCTGAAAGATATCCTTTTTCGTTGCATACATCATAAAGTTCACTTCCCGGATAAGGCGTTGCCACTGAGATAAAGGGATCAAATACTTTTATTTTACGAGCAAATCTGTAGTTATCCCACATTCCATCCAATGTGTCGCCAGGCATTCCCATTATTAGAAATACGCCGAAATCAAGTTTGATCTCCCTGCAAACATCAATTATATGTTCGACCTTGGATAGATTCAATGGTTTCTTTATAATATTATTTAAAGTGTTCTGATTTCCACTTTCCACTGCTATATTTATTTTGTAGCACCCAGCCTTTTGCATTTTGCGGAGAAGTTGATCAGTAAGAGCAAATGCAGCAACCCCATTAGGAGTATCCCACTTAAAGTCGAAATTATTCTTTACCATCAAATCACAAATCTTTTCCGCTCTTTGGGGATTTGCAGTGAAGTTATCATCTTCTATAAGAAGTTCCTCAATACCATAATTTTCCTTTAATAGCTTCATTTCTCCGATAACATTCTCCGGAGAACGGTAGCGATATTTTCTGCCCCATACCTTGTATGCTGTGCAGAATGTGCATTTTGCAGGACAACCGCGAGAAGTAATAATAGGACTGAATCTTTTATGATGTCTTTTTCCATGAGACATGTCCTGTCCAAAGTAATTTTGAAGATTCATCAAGTGATAAGCAGGATAGGAAATACTGTCAAGATTTTCGATATAGGAAGTCTTTGCATTGACAAATATCTGTCCTTCTTTTTTGTAGCCCAGGCCATCTATACCACTCAAATCCAGAGAAGATGCCTCCAGAACTTTAATGAGTTTTTCAATGACTATTTCACCTTCCCCAATAACAACAAAATCAAGATTTGGGTCTTCTAAACAGAATTCAGGCATAACTGTAGGATGCGCACCTCCTGCCTGAGTTAATATGCTGTTATCAACAGACTTTGTGATTTCATATATTTTATGAGCGTTTTTATACTGTTTTGAAAATTGATTGTTTACGCATACCATATCTGGTTGGAATTCAGAAATGATAGTGCGTATTTCCTCATCAGAAATACCAATCTTTATCAAACCGCCACCAATGTCTTTACGGGTGTGCCAACCTTCCATCATACAATCTACTATTTTCACATCGATCCCCAGATTTTCCATTACTGAGGCAATGTAGCCAAGACCCATAGGAGGTAGGGGATTGACATCGATCCTGTTCTTCATTGTGACTACTGGAGGGGCAAAAAGAAGACAGCGAGATATTTTGTGATTCATCATTATTCCTTGGAGTCAAACTTTAGTGATAAGAGCTGCAGAAAATTTTTGTTTTTGTACATTGGAAATGAAAATGGATTCCTGAAATAAGGATAAATTTTTGTTTTCTGTTCTAAAGAAGCAAGTCTGACAAATAAATTAACTACTTCTATATCGATACCAGACAACTTTGAATATAAACGTAGCCAATCAGTAACATAAGAACTAATGTTGTGTTTATCCATGAAATCCATAAGGTCCATATCACTGTTATTGAACGAGTCGTTCATAAGTATTGGATTGAATATAAGAGTTGCAAGATCCAAAAATGGCAACCCTTCTAATTCAAAATGCTCAAAATCTATGGCATTTACACCCTCATCAGAAAAAAGAATATTGTGATAAAAATCAAAATCTCCATGAACTGCACAAAGTGGAATCAAAACCGCACCTAAAGAAAGAATTTCGTTTCTCAAATCGTCAATTTTCAGACTAATTTCCGATGGCAAATCCCCGTTTTTATCAAGGATACCAACATACTCATCAAGAAGGGATGAAAGATGCGTATGCATGTCCACATCTTTTACATGAGTAGATTTTTGATATTTTACCAAGAATTCAATAGAATTTCGGATATCAACATCAAGCTTTTTTAAGTTACTTGAATCTAAACTTGTATGGCTACCAATATCCGTATAATAGCCTTCAATGAAAGTCATAACCTCGATTGTTATACCTTCAACTTCACCTGAATATAGCAAATTTGGGATGTTGGAACTAATCTCTGTTCCTTCAAGGAGAGAATTGGCTTTTTCCAAATTTCTTGCTTCATTCAACAAAATATCAGCATATTTTTCATTTCTGCAAATTTTACAAAAATATTTTGTATCGGAACTATGAATGTTAATTAACATATTTACAGAATGAAAATTACCTTTTCGACCTGCTACTTTTATTACATCAATATTAAACTCATCTTCATCAATTAGACCTATTTTTTTAATTAATCTGATTATCCTAGGTTCTTCTGGTACTTCTGATTCACCCTTTTTACCAATTATCATGAAACTTGGAGATAAGCTTTTCAAAAGATTTGCCGGGAAAATACGAGCTAGAATCTTTGCGTAAGACGGTGCAAGAGGACTTTCAAGAGGTAAAACCTGCTTTTTCCAGTCTTTTATTAATTTTATAGGAATAATTTCAGATGGGGATATATAATGTGGAAAAGCACCATAAAATACAAGGTCATTGTATCCACCATCTTTTAATAATGATTTATATCCTGAGAGAGAATATGTATATGTTCTGTAATCACAATTCAATTTCTTTTTTGTAATGATGTTAGCCATAAAGCGTGGTAAAAATGAAACATATTTCAGATTAACGTGATCATCAGGTAAACCTGCAAGATATTGATAACCAATACTATTCTCAATAGCCACAAAAATATGCCCACCTGGTTTAATTATACGCCTTAGTTCACTTAATACATCTACCTGCATTTGCCTTGGATTTTTAGAATATTGAGGAGAAGTATCATCTCGCTTTTTTCCCCAGTGATTCACTAAAACAACAGGTTGATCAAAAGCAACCCATTCCAACACACCATTTAAAACAACTAAATCAAAAAAATCATCAGGAAATGGGAGGTTTTGAAGAGGGGAAACTACTGTATGAACATTTTTAAAACCCATTTGTTCAGCACGTATCTTCAAAAATGTTAGCGTTTCAATCGTTTTATCAACTGCATAGATTTCCCCACAATGTTGAGCAACTGGAAGGGTGACCCCACCCCACATACTGCCTGCATCAAGTATCCGAGCATTTGCTGATATTGGCCAAATATACTGAGCATCAGCCCTATCAAAAGGTTCAATGTGACCTAGGTACTCTGGAATCACTTCTTTAGCAACTGATAACCAATCCCCAGTCTCTCTGGACTTTTTATTCAAATAATCCATTTTATCTTTTTCAACATTGCACCAGTATTCATTTTTTTGATTAAAAGAAGGAATTCCATCAATTATTTTGTACTCTTTTTTACATTTTGAACACTCAAGTAAATTATCATTCAATATCAATTTATTATGACAAAAAGGACAAATTAAATCATCAATTTTACTAATATTCAAATTAGATTCTCCCATTAAAGAGCTGATATCTATTTAATGATGTTTCGAAGTGTTACATAAATATATAGTTATCGAATAAAAATAAAAGATGAAATTGAATCCTAATATATTATACATCTTTCTAACAATGAATTGGTCTGATAATATTTATCCAAAGTACCTAACGATATTTTCAAAATCTTTTTGGATTTGACGATCCATTTTCAAAATGGAATAGACATATACAACTCCTCCGACAAACACAGCTAGCAAAGATGTAATGATGTTAGTTATTGGTACAAATGCTATAAAAATAAAAATCACTATACTCATAATAAACGATGCCATTACCATATGCATTAGACACTCTAATTGAAGTTTTATATTGATATGTTTAGAAAGTATCATGTATGACAATATTGAATTACCTGCCATGGTGACAAATGTTGCAATTGCTGCACCATTTATTCCGTAAACAGGAATTAGAAATACATTCAACATTATGTTTACAAAAACTGCTATCGACGTAACTTTGAAAGATTCTTTTGGCATATCAAGGGCATCAAGGTACATCGTGAAAAAATATTGAAATATTGTAATTACCTGTACCCCTAATAAAATAATCAATACAGAATAACCATCTGCAAAATCAGTTCCATAAAAATTACTAAGCAAATCTTTTCCTAACAATACACCACCAACAAACGCAGGAATTGCTAATATTAAAGAATAAGTTAATGCATTGGAAAGTGATATTTCAACAACATTCATTTCATTGTTTTTTGCCCATCTACTGACTTTTGGCCATAAAGTTGTTCTTAGAGCATAAGATGAAAATGTGGCGATAGTTGTAAACTGCAAAGCAACTCGATAAACACCAATATCAGCATTACCCATAAAATAACCTATTAAAATAACATCAGACTGTGAGAACACAAGCAGCCCTCCAGACGATAAAAATATCCAAAATGAAAATTGCAACAAACTTTTAATGTGTTTCTTAGTGAATTTAGCAAAATGCAATTTCAGAAATTTATATTCGATTAATGCTGCTATAAAAGTTCCAGCAATGGTTCCGCCAATCAATCCTGCTGCTTCATATCCCAAAAAAATAGCTATTACCTGTAGTATTATTTTGGAAATGTTACCTATTGATGCACAGGTCATTCTCACCCCTATTTTACCAGATCCTGCAACACCATTTGATACAATTCCTCCAAAAATAGAAACAATTACTGAAAGAAGTAACCAGTTAAACATTCCAGCATTATTTAAATCTACAAAATACTCCTTAAATACCAATAAGCCAATTAGAACAATTATTGTAAATATCAATCGAATTATAAAATAGGCACTAAAATAAGCATTAGGCTCTTCATTTTCACTTATTCTTTTTACAGCAGCACTACCAAAACCTCCATCCGCAATAAGCTCAAAAATACCATTATATGATAAAAATAAGAAATACACCCCAAGGATTGCAGGTCCTACTGTCTGGGCAATGTACATAGTACTTACAAACCCAACAACTGTAAACATTATTTGCCAAATAAAAGTAATTAAACTTTGCCTTTTTACAGCACCTACCTTCATTATATCAGAAAAAATGCGTCTGATTTTATAATAAATACGATTCATATATATACCAGTAGAATTTTAATTGAATTCATTATCTTTTGTTTCAAATTCCGCGATTATTTCAAGCAAATTTTCTACAGCACTCTCTCCAGAGTTCTTTTTTAAAGAATGACCATAATGGACCAAAAACTCATTGTTGTTTAAATCGGGAGAATATTTATTCTCAGATAAATACGCATTCAGTTCAAATAAAAAGATACTGATATCCTGTTGACAAATAGCACGTTTTGAAAGAAATTGTTGTGCTGTTTCACTATAATAAACAAGACCTGTAAATGCAAATACTGGCTTATTAGTAACAAGAGCTTGCAATATTGTTGTAAATGGTCTATCAAGAATAATTGCATTCGTAACTTTGAGTAGTTCTGTAAAACTTTGTTCAAGCCCTATGATTTTAAAGTTTTCAAAATCATTATCTGTTATATATTTTGCAATAAGTGATTCATTTCGCTTTTGGGATGGATGTAATTTGAGCAATATAGTATAATCTTTATAAGTCGACAAAAGGTTAATTATTTGCTTCTGTGTTTGCCACAGCATGACATCTGAAAATGGAGGATCGGTTGAAATATATTGACTGTTATTAAGGTACAAATCAGTTGCATATAGAATTACTTTTTCTTGCACTGAAAAATCAAATGAATGTTCTTTGATTTGCATTTCAAGAGACATTGATCCGACTACTCTTACTTCTGTTTGGAACCTAATAGCTTCAGTGACCAAGCTATCCTTGACTCCTTCTCCAAATACAAGATGTTTATCTGAATTAAGCAAATCTAAGTATGTTATAAACGGATGGTTTCTCATCGCACCATACCCCCCATGTTGCCATGTTACTACGGGTATATTGCAGGTATGAGCTGCACATGCAACTGAATTTGCAATTGGAGTTGCAAGTGTTGATGCAATTACTGCTTTTATTTTTTGTTTTTTAATCCTTTCTATAGTTTGTTTTGTTATTATTAAACAAAGAGGAATCAAATTCAATACTAAGAATTTAAATCGGCTTTCTACAATAGGGAAAAAATCAAAACCATTGCATGTGAAGAAGAACCTAAATTTTGGATCTTCCACAAGATCGCACCACAATTCATCGAGTATTTCTGATTTTTGAATGGACATCTGATTGAACACATCAGAATCCTCCAAAGTCCTGTATATTGGAGTTATGTTATTTTTAAGCAGATAGCTAATTGAGTCATCCCAGCTATAACCAGCCCCATATAATAGGACTGGTTTTCTTGCAGTTGGTATGATTTGTTTTAATACAGCCCACATATTATTAAAACTATTTTTTTGAATATTTAATAAACAACTGTAGCACATAGGATGATTTAAAAGCCATTTTTTAAAATGTGACGGGAAATTAATAGTCCTAAATTTTTCATCATTTAAAGAAATTAGTACTTGTCCATCCCCTATCATTGCCATTTTTTTGGTAACAATTCCCCAATTTATATGTGATAATAAATTGGAATAGACTGATTCACGGTTGTCAAACGAAATGAAAGGCGCTGATTTGTTAAATCCAAACGGATATTTTAAAGTATCATAATAGATAATCTCTTCTGGTTTTTCTATAGATATTAGTTT
Source organism: Methanolobus sp. (assembly GCF_016278385.1). Taxonomy (GTDB): domain Archaea; phylum Halobacteriota; class Methanosarcinia; order Methanosarcinales; family Methanosarcinaceae; genus Methanolobus. The sequence continues at coordinate 31,494 of NZ_JADQBY010000019.1, read as the reverse complement.
AGATATTTGAAACATCCTTGTTGATATTACTGCATAAGTTGTCAAAATATATCGAATTGAAAACATGGCAGGCTGAATAGAATAAGATCCAACCTTACGGCAACACTCCACTATACGCTTATCAAGGTATTGGCAAAGATTTTCAACTTTGCTATAATTCAAAATTTGCTCACGATATAATTCCACCGGTTTGTAATAGTCTTCAAAAACTTTAAACTCAACATCGTTTTTTTCAAGCTCATACATCGCATCAGGTGAAAGTGCAATTATGATTGTTGTGCCAATAAAACGTTGGCTTTGTGAGAACCAATCTACTACCTGCTCTGAAGTCTCTAACAACACGATTTTTTTCAAGTCTTTGCTCCATGGCTTAGAGATAATAAAAATTTAGAATTTGGGTGTTGCACCTGTTCCGATCCGTTGAACTTTATAAGTCATCATTTTTCGATTTTATCAATTGTTTGGCTAATTATTTCGGCCTGTTTTTTCGCATAATCCAAACTTTCATAATTTGTTTTTAACTGAATTATCTGTGGTTGTATTTTTTCAGCAATTGGACATAATCCAGGTTTGTACTCAATTCCATTTTCAAATTTCATACCTTGAATAGCGGGCTCTGTATATGTCAATTTCCAAGCTGCATAATATGGATCGCCACCTATTTCCAAGTATTCTTTCCGGAATTGCTCCCATGATACATTAGCTTTTTGAGAATCTAATTTCATAGCATATGTGAAATAAGTATTGACTGTATATTCTGGTGTTTTTTGTGAGTGCAACCATTCACATTCGCTTAAAACATTGGAATATATTTTTGCAATTTTAATTCTACGATCTACAAACATATCAAGTTGCTCTAGTTGGGCTAAAGCCATCGCTGCACAAACTTCAGGTAGCCGGTAGTTTGGAGAAACGAACAGATGCCTTTCAAAGTTTGGATCTTGAATAATATCTTTTGGTGGTTTCGTTTCGTAAGCTCCTGCCTTTAGTGTCGAATATCCAAGGATACTAAATTTTCGTGCTTTTTCTGCCAGTTCTGCATCGTTGGTAATCAGCATTCCACCGTTTCCGGTTGTCATATGTTTTGATCTCTCAAAACTAAAAATTCCCATGTGACCAATTGTTCCAGCAGTTTTACCTTTGTATTTCCCTAAAAAACATTGTGCACAATCTTCTAGTACAAAAATATCATACGTATCTGCTATTTCCATTATTGGATCCATCTCAGCAGATAATCCGTAAAGAGAGACCGGGATTATAGCTTTAGTTCTTGAAGTTATTTTGCGTGCAATATCTTCATGGCTAATATTAAATGTATCAGGATCAATGTCTGCAAAAACTGGAACTCCACCAAGATACAAAACTGAAAATGCAGTCGATGCAAATGTTAAAGGAGGAACTATCACTTCATCCCCTTGTCCAATTCCCATTGCTGCAAGGCATGAATGAAGAGCAGATGTTCCAGAATTAACACCAACCGCATATTTCACACCCATTTTTTTTGCAAACTCATATTCAAGTTTTTGATTCATGACCCCAGTCAAACCCAAATCTAATGCTTCTTTAATGTAATCTAATTCTCTTTGGCCAACACGCCATAATTTTTCACTCATATTATAACACATCCCATTTTTTCTGAGAAACATATTTGTTAATAGTTTGTATTTCAGGATATTTATCAAGTAGTTGAATAATATCTTCCATAAAAAAAATTTCATGTTCTTTGTACAAATAACTATATATGGCTTCTGCAAATTCAAAATCATTTTGTGTATCCACAGTCCATCTCAAAGCTGAAAGGTTATGGCCTGTATATTCAACATTTTTTATATTGAATAGATGAGTGTTAGTCCATATATATGGAGTAACATGCTCACGGTAAAAAGTTCCTTCTGCTTCCATCCATGCTTTCCTAAGTGCATTGAATGAAAAAACTTCGACATCAATTCCTATGGGATAAGTTGGAACTATGGTGTTGCTGACATAATCGTATTTTTCGTAATTATCCATATATTCATGCAGGATTTCATTTATGATATGTGAATCTTTTAAAGGATCATCAGCAGTAATGCGAATTATAACGTCTGCATCATGCATCACTGCAGCTTGATAATATCGGTCTAATACATCGACTGATTTCCCTCTATAATACTCAATACTATGTCTTTTTGCAAAGTCACAAATAACATTATCCTCTGATTTTAATGTAGTTGCTATTACAATCTGATCTATCGCCTCTACTGTTTGCAGTCTTTTGACAATATGCTCTAACATAGGTTTACCTGACAATAACTTCATAACTTTCCCAGGAAGCCTTGTTGATCCCATACGTGCTTGGATAATCGCAACTTTATTCATTTTTTACTTCCAATTGAAAGGTAAAATTATATTCTCATCATCTTCTCTAAAACTCTCAAGACATTTTTGTAAACTTCTGGTTTGTTGTGAATATTTCAATGAACCCACAATATCTTTTAAGTTTTGTAAATTGTCAACACCAACGACAACATGATCAATATATTGATTATTGGTCGCAAAATTAAAAAATAATGCTTCAAGAGGAATATCATTCTCTTTTGCTAAATTTTGAATATCCGATAATTTACTTTGTATTTTCAAAAAACTAGGAGATAGGTCAGAAGGTCTTTTGAACAATAATCCTTGTAAAAAGACAGAGCGAACTGATATTTCTATTCCTTTTTTTTTTAGAATACTAAAATATCTTTCGAAACGCTGGTCTAACACATTAAACGGAATTTGCACTACATCAAATAAAACATTATTATGAATTAGTTTATCCAGTTCTTCTGGGTAATAAAGAGAAAAACCAATTTTTTGAATTTTCCCAATAGCTTTGAGCTTTTCAAGTTCTCCCCATATTTGGGGGTTGTCAATAAAACTCTTAAAGCTGTGTATGTAGTAACCATATATTGTGTCAATATTTAAGTTTTTTAGACTTTGATGAACTATTTTATCAACTTCGTTTGGATTGCACTCTGGTAGTTTTGAAAAGATGTCTATATCATGAGATGAGGTCTTTATATATGTTCCGAGGAGGGATTCACTATCTCCATAGTTACGAGCAGTGTCGAAAGATTTTATTCCTATACTCACACAAGTATCCATTATTTGAAATATTTCGTTCTTTGGGATTTTTCCTCTTTGATTATTAATCCCATAGTCCATTCCAAATTGAGCTGTACCCAATGTTATTTTGCTAATTAACATACTTCCTCTACTACATTGTTTTATGTGCAACGTACTGATTTAGTTACTATTTCCATGCCCTCGGATTTAATATATAATATATCCTATCTATATACCACGTTGAAATATAATGTCTTTTTGGCTGTGGTAGAAACTACTGTTAATTTTATTCTAAAGCGATAATTTAGAAATGAACAAAAATCTGAAACAAACAAAAAGAAAAAATCTCAAAAGAGTAACGCAGAAAAATGTTATGTATATTTGACAAAGGATTTTATAATAACAGAAATCTGATAGAAACGATACTTATATTTAAAAAATTTAGAAATCATGATCAAGAAGCACTGGAAACAACCAAAATAAGTCAAATTAAAATAATTACTGCATAACCTTAATAAGTATATTAAGATTATCGTAATTATTCAAATGAGCAATTATACAGAGCAAAATCTATGATACACATTTAAAGTTCACTATCAAGTAAACTGTAGAACAATGAATCATACCACTTGCCTTCAGACCAATGCGTTTCACGATGAATACCATCAAGTTTGAAACCCAGTTTTGCAAAGAAAGCTTTTTTCGGTTCATCAAAACTGTATATCTCAGCCCATAATCTGTGTAGACCAAGTTCATCAAAACCATAATTAATCATAACTGTGCCGGCATCTGGAGCAAACTTATCATCGATATATAAGTTATCTTCCCCTATATAAATTGAAAAATCAGCATTTCTATTAATCCAATCTATGTAACATAAACCACATGCTCCAAGAAGTCGGTCATCTTTAAGATCAATAATGGCAAACATTATTGTTCTGGAATCATTCATAACTACATTTTCGTACCAGTTTTTTTGAGTTTCACTATTCAGCTCACGATACTCACGAAAAAAACGGCGATATTCTGGCCTATTACGAAAAGACATCAACTTCGGCAAATCAGAGCACTCAATAGCTCGAAGACCAACATAATTACCCTTTAACATATCTCCTCCACAATATCTCCAATCAAAATTGCATCTCCCTTTGATTTTGGAACGGCTAATGTCTTACCCACAACCTTACGTACCATATAAGGCTCCAGAGAGCCTGTGGGTGCCGGACGAAGAGACACAAGGTCATCTTTACTTATTCTTTCACCTGTCGCCTTGTCACGAATAAAACGTAAGCAACGGCGTTGAACAACCGAAGTATCTTTTTCATTTGACTCAATGCGCTTTATTCCATTACCTAAAGCCATTTCCAGTTCACGGCTCCGATCGATCATTTCTCTCCACGTGCATGGATTCATCGAAAATGCATGATCAGGCCCAGCACGCTCATTATCATCTGTGAAATGCTTTTCGATAACTCTTGCACCTAATGCTATTGCCCCTAAAACTGCGGCATGAAGCGGCGTGTGATCAGATAGACCAAGTACCATATTAGGATATCTAATCGCAAATGTCTCAAGTACTTTCAGATTGGTGTATTTGAAATTATCCTTGCTTCCGGTATAATTAGTATTGCATTGTAATAGCACAAGTTGACTATTATATCGTAAAACACTATCTACCGCACGTTCAACGTCATCCATATTTGATGCACCAGTTGCAAGTATCAATGGTTTATTTTTTTTTGCTACCGTTTCAATGAAATCAATCCAGGTAATATCACCCGAACCAATCTTATAAGCCGGAATGAACGGAGCAAGTAACTCAACCGCCTCGTAATCATAAGGTGTTGTCATAAAATCAATCTTTGCGTCTTTTGCAGTTTTTGACAACTCTTGAGTCCAGTCACGATTGCATTCACACTGCTCATAGACCTCAAAAACTGACTTTTCCCATGAAGACTGATGACTCATTTTAGCAGTAAGATGTTTAAAACCATAATCACTTACAATACTGTTTGCCTTGAAATGTTGAAATTTGACTGCGTCTGCACCAGCATCTTTAGCAAGCCAGATTAACTCTTTAGCACGTTCTATATACCCATCATGATTAGAGGCAATATCAGCAATGAAATAAGCAGGCGAACCTATAGAAATCTCTCTTCCATTGATATGTATCTGACTATCATACATCATTTATTTAAACCCTCATCATATTCTTTAATAATACTTGTGATTACTTCATCTAATGTTGGTAACTCATACCCAAGGATTTGTTCTGCTTTAGTCACATCTAAACCAATGCTCTCTGCTCTTGGTGTGCCTCCTATATCAAAAACACTACCTATTACAGTATTATCCAATGAGTAAGCCATTCTGTCAGAAAGAGCACATATGAACTCTTTTTTGCTGAAAACATCCCGGCTTGCTAAATTCAATACCCCACAGAAGCGTGTTTCAATGATATCCATCAGTGCAGTAGAAAATTGATTAACATGAATACTTGATGTATAGTAATCATCAAAAAGTGTCATGACAGATTTTTTTTGAAGATTTTGTATGACCCATTCTAAAAATGTTGGTGCTTTCAAATCATGACGAAAACCTACAACATTGGTACGTACTACTAAAGAATTGGGATTGGTCAATGCAAATACCTCTGCTGCATATTTAGTTCTTGCATATTCATTCATTAGATGAACAGGATGGTTTTCTGAATGTTTTTTATGGCAATCCCCTGTGTAATAATGATCTGTTGAAATCTGAACAAAATAGATTCCGGCTTTTCTGGAAATCTCCGACATAATTGAAGAAGGACGTGAATTTACCAAATATGCATGACCGGGATTATCTTCACATTTGGTCAAATTAACAATTGCAGCACAATTAATTAAAATATGAGGATTAATTGATGAGATTATACTTTCCAATTCTTCATCATTCGAAATATCGCACGATACATCAGCACCGTTGCGAGCAATTCCTGTAACCTCAAAACCTCGTGTTTTTATTTCATTCATAAGTGACTGTCCAAGCATGCCAGTCGATCCAGTTAACAAAACTCTCATAACACACCAAAATCTTAGCTACAAACTTTCATACAAGATGATACTCCGATTGTATCTGCAATTACGTCTCATCTTTCATCATCATCCATTTACGGAATTTTTCAATGCCTTCTTCAAGAGATGTCTTTGGTTCCCAACCCAACAGTTTTCTTGCCTTGGAATAATCACAAACCAATTTTGGAATCTCACTTTGAGGATGTATATGCTCAACATGTTTTATATAAGACACATTTTTACAGATCAACAAAGCAAGATCATTAATCGTTATATCTTCTCCTAGGCCAGCATTCAAAATTTCACCATTAGTATTATCGGAATACGCAGCCTCAACTACAAATTCGGCACAATCCTCGACATACATCAAGTCACGTGTTTGTTTACCATCGCCATAAATATTGAGCACATCCCCATTAAGTTGTTTGTCAATGAAAATGGAAACCACACCACCTTCACCAGTTGATTTTTGGTAAGGTCCATAGGTATTAAAGGGACGCACTATTACAGTAGGTAAACCATATGCATAGTAATATGATTGTACCATATTTTCCCCTGCAAGTTTCGCCCCTGCATATGGAGATGCTGCTTTTACCGGATGTTTTTCGGAGATAGCACTCTGTGTCGATGCAGTGTCATAGACCATACATGTACTCATGAAAAGAAATTTTGTATTTGTCCGCTTTGCTTCCTCAAGAACATTGAATGTCCCCACAACGTCATTTTCAAAGGTCTTTCGAGGATTGTTAATACTATCCTGAACAATAATGCTAGCTGCTAAGTGAATGCATATATCAAAATTATTATTGAATAACTCATGCAATTTTATTTTATCCTTTATGTCACCAAGCGTTACAATAAGATTGGAATTTTCTTTAAAATCATCAAGATTATTTAGATTTCCATTGGACATGTCATCCAAAACCCAGACTAGGTTTTTATCATCAAGTAAGCGCTTAACAACCCATCTCCCAATAAAACCAGAACCTCCTGTCACTAGTATTTTCATTATTTCCCCCATCTTATTATATTATTTTGTCTTTCTTAAGAATTGTTCGTATCCCATCTTTACTAATACGTACAGCATTCTTTGATACATAATCCTGAGAAATGATAGATGTAGCACCGTATGCAGACTCATCGAATAAAAGCAATTCATCCTTTATCTCTGGAATTATAATAAACATATCTTCCCTTTCTAAAGAACGAGATGCTTCATCTTCTGTCATCAGTTCCTCATACATCTTTTCACCAGGTTTAGAACCAATGATCTCAATATCTATATCCTCCGGCCTATAACCGTATTTATGAGCCAATTCCTCTATCAGAACTTCTGCTAAATCTTGGATATTAACCGTAGGCATTTTAAATATGAAAACCTCACCACCATGTGACATCCCTACAGATAAGAGAACGAGTTCCACAGCCTGTGACATCGACATCATAAAACGAGTCATCGTCGGATCAGTGATGGTAACTGGTCCACCTGCTTTTATTTGCTGCTTAAAAAGGGGTATCACTGAACCCCTAGAACCCATTACATTACCAAAACGAACACTTGAGAAAACACACTCCCTAGCTCCTTTATAATAATTGGCTGATGTCATCAATTTTTCTGCAAGTAGCTTTGTTGCACCCATGGTGTTAGAGGGATTCACTGCCTTGTCACTGCTTGTAAAAATAACTTTACTAACATTATTATCAATTGACACATCAATAATATTTTGCATCCCAATAACATTCGTTTTAACAGCTTCAAAGGGGTTATATTCACAGGCCATTACATGCTTAAGGGCTGCTGTGTGGAAAATTATATCAATATTTTCTACAGCCCTTGAAAGCCTTTCTTTATCGCGCACATCGCCAAGAAGGAAACGAACTATATCCTCATGTCCTTTGAGTTCCTGCTGAAATTCAAACTGCTCGGTTTCATCTACATCGAATATTCTAACAATTTCCGGGTGCTCATTTGCTAGCAGATATCGGACCAATTCTTTACCAAGTGAACCAGTACCACCGGTTACAAGAATTTTTTTATTATGGAATACTGTCATGTTTTTACCTTTCTACAATAACTCATCCTTCATGCTCTCAAACTCTTCAAGCACCTTTGAGTAGTCCTCATGCCTTCCAATGTCCATCCAATAACCATCGAAGTCATAACCAGCTATCTTTTCACCCTTTTCGATCAATTGCTTAATAAGCACCGGAAAATCAAGATACTTTCCCTTTTCGATATGATCCAGTATCTTTTTATTGAAAAAATAGATTCCCATACTTACCTTATAAACAAGAGTAGGTTTTTCAATATAATCAACAATGTTCCCTGCATTGTCCAGCTCCAGAACACCCAGGCTTATGGGAACATCCTTGTTGTACATGGAAACTGTAGCAAGCACTTCTTTTTCCAGATGAAAACGCATAAGGTCAGAATAATCAATATTGGTAAGAAGATCACCGTTCATTACAAGGAAGTTCTCTTCCAAGCCATCAACAAGAGACAATGGACCTGCAGTACCCAAAGGTTCATCCTCCATAGAATACGTAATCTCCAGTCCCCACCTGGAACCATCACCACAGTATGCTTCAATGATACCCGCAAGATGCCCTACAGCAAGAACTATTTTGTTGAAACCGTGCTTCTTTAACTGAAGTAGAACGATTTCCAGAATTGGCATATCCCCTATAGGCATCAGGGGTTTTGGTAACACAGTTGTGTAAGGTGCCAGACGTTTTCCTTTGCCACCGGCCAGAATTATAGCTTGCATGAATTATATAATATACTTGTCAGTTTTATATAGATTTGTGTAAGCACTCAGCCATTCCACAGTCTGTTGAAGTCCTTGTGAAAGGGGAAAGTCAGGCTCCCATCCAAGCAATTCCTTTGCCCTTGAATTATCACAGATAAGTTCCATCACCTCACTCTTTTCAGGCCGTATACGTTCCTGTTTCTCAATAATCTTCATATCTTCTTTCCCAAGAATGGAAAGTATAGTGTTCAAAATATCACCGATAGTATATCCCTTTCCTGAACCGATGTTGATTACTTCACCTATCGACTTTTCAGACTCAGCCACAGAAATGAAACCTTTTACCGTATCCTTCACAAAAGTCATGTCCCTTACAGGAGAAAGAGAACCGATATGAATCTCATCCTTTGTGAGGGCTTGTGAAATAATTGTAGGGATTACTGCACGTGCAGACTGACGGGGACCATAGGTATTAAAGGGTCTGATGGTAGCTACCGGCAGGTCAAATGAACGATAATAACTTTCTGCGATTTTATCTGCCCCTATTTTAGAAGCAGAATATGGAGACTGACCTTGTAGTGGATGAGACTCATCGATCGGGGTGTATTGGGCAGTTCCATATGTTTCACTAGTTGACGTGTGGACTATTTTTTCGACGTTATTATCAAGTCCTGCCTGCAGGACATTCATAGTGCCTTTTATGTTTACATTGATATAATTCTCCGGAGCTACATATGAGTAAGGGATGCCTATTAGAGCCGCAAGATGAAAAACCACATCTGCACCCTTAGTGACATTTCTGACAAAAAAAGGATCTGTTATATCTCCCATTGACACCTCTATTTCTTTAAGGACATCACTGTCAACCAGGTTCAACAGACCATAGTCATTTCTAGAATTGTAATGGACAAAAGCCTTTACATTAGCTCCTCTTCGTACTAGTTCCTCTACAAGATGGCTTGCAATGAAACCACCGGCCCCTGTTACGACAACTTCTTTATTTGCTATGTTCAAGTAGAAACACCCTCAATGTCTTTTCTAAACCTTTTTTAATATCTGTTGCTGGGCACCAGTTCAAAAATTGCTCTGCTTTTTCGATATTTGCAACTGTATCAGCAATCTCACACGCCCTTTTTGAATTCATGTATTTGATTTCTGTCTGTCTACCGGTAATATCAGAGAATAAATCAATGATGATATTTGCAATCTCATCAACTGAAAAACTCTTACCGCTCCCTATATTGAATACATTGCAACCCGTAGAAGAGATATTCAAAGCGCACAAAAAAGCGTCAACCACATCATCAATGTAGATATAGTCCCTCTTTGGCCGGGAATCCGCAAGAAGTACATTGCCTTTAGAGAGCTGTTCAAGTATCACTGGTATCAGGAAATTACCTTTCTGCCCGGGACCGTATATATTGAAAAATCTCAGAATGACTACATCCAGTCCATAATCCCTGCAGTAGGACTCACACAATTGTTCACCTAAGTACTTACTACTGGAATATGGATTATTGGGGGAAACTGGATGAGATTCATCCACCGGAAGATAAATGGGCTGTCCGTACACAAAAGTACTTGAGTATATCATTTTACTCACATCATTTATGCGACACCATTCAAGCATATTCAATATACCTGATATATTGTTCTCGTAAACTACCCTAGGATTTTGGAAGGATTCGGGAATACTGGTTATCCCTGCAAGATGAAAGAGAACGTTTTTCGGCGGAATTTTCCGGACCTGCTCCCACTTTGTTATATCTATGCCAGCGGTTGAGCGGGATACACCAAGGACGTCAACGTCCTGCTGAATAAGCCTTTTTGAGAGATGAGAACCTATGAAACCACTATCTCCTGTAACTATTGCATCGCCATATTTCATTTTCCCACCAGTTCAACGTATTGCTTCCTGACATCTTCCATAATATGGTACCAATCACCTTTGAGTTCAATTACCGAAAGAGCATTCTTTCCAAGGTTTGTTCTTATATCTAGATTATCTGCCAATTCAAGGATCTTCGAGGCGAGTATCTGTGGGTCACAGGGAGGGATCAAGTATCCACTGACGCCATCCTTAACCCATTCGCTTACACCACCTACATCGGTTACAATGCAAGCTTTGCCACATGCCATTGCTTCCAGCACTGAAACAGGACTACCATCAGAAATGGCAGTTGAAACATATATATCACTTTGGTGTAACAGTTCTGGCATTTGCTCATATTCAAGCCATCCTATAAAAGTAACATGTTCCCCTATTCCCAGTTTCCCAACCAGCTCTTTTAAGTCTTTTTCAAGGGGACCGGATCCCTTTATGATGAAATGTATATCCTTATTTCTGGCAATTACCAACGGAATGGCGTTTATTAGGTTTGCCAGATCATAGACTTCAAGAAAGTTCCTGTTTGAAAGCACAGTTATCTTTCCTTCGCTATCCGTATTGCTTTTGTCCAAAGAGTGGAATAAACGGGTATCTACACCAAATGGTACAGTCTTTACTATTTCAGGAGATACTCCAAATTCAGAGATTATTTTCCTAGAAATATCATCCGATACACCAAATACCATGTTTGAGCTCTTAAGGGATAATTTTGTAAAATGCCACAGAAGACGGGAATGATAAGGTATGACCAGAATATCTGTGCCCCATGCACTCATTATCACCGGAGAAAAACCCAAAGCAGCCACATGGAAACCAAATTTTGAAATGAAATGAGCATGGACTATATCCGGTTTCAAACGCCTTATCAAAAAATAGATTTTTATATGGCGTGGGAAGAATGAAAGATAAAGATTTTTGAACCATGAACCGATAACATGGACATTAACACCGCTATAATCCAGCTTTGAAGGTTCATATGATATAAGGTGTACTTCATCACCCTGTTGGACAAAATATTGGGCCCATCTCTGAGTATGAATAGATACCGCATCAGCAATTAAACATATTTTCATGAAAAAACTTCCTTTTAAAATGAAAATCTCCGACGGAATTTCAAAATGCAAATGTAAGAGTTTGTGACCATTGACTATTTCAAAAAGTCACAAAAACAAAAAACCTGGCATTCCTTCCAATCTGTGTACACTCCATTTATTAATAAAATCTAGCCAACTGCGTGAATGAAATCTATTTGTATAACAATATGATGTTATTTTAACAATACCTATATTTATTATATAGTATTTATTGATAGCAAAGTGAATCCAATGTATAATAACTTCGATATAATCTCGATCTATATTAGACATTCATGAGGGGAATACATGAAAGATGAGAAAACAAGATCGTATAATTTAAAAAATAATTTGCCCTACATTGCAGGATTGATATTATCCTTATTAGTGTCATTTTATATCCGAACCATCCCGAAAGCAGGTGTTTTCATCTCTGAGAACTTTGTTAGATTTGGTGGAAATGACCCATGGTACCACCTCAGAAATGTAGAATCGATTGTACATAATTTTCCACATATGCTCTGGTTCGATGCCTACACCCAATTCCCAAATGGTACGAACCAGGTATTTGCACCACTCTACGATATGGTTCTTGCAACGATAATATGGGTATTGGGAGCAGGAAATCCAAGTCAGGGGTTACTGAACACTGTTAGTGCATACTATCCTTCAATACTGGGTGCACTTGTAGTTATTCCAACATATTTTGCTGCAAAATGGTTATTCAACAGGGAAGTTGGCGTGCTTGCATCATTCCTTATCGCAATATCATGTGGTCAATATCTCTCAAGATCGATAATAGGATTTAATGACCACCACATAGCTGAAACATTGTTGAGTACTGTAACAGCAATGTTCCTGATAATGGCAATAAAAAGAGCAGACGAAAGTAAATTTACTTTTGCTGACCTGAAGAACAGGAACATTGATACAATCAAACCTGCTATCCCATACCTGATACTCACAGGTATTTCTCTTGGAGCCTACTCTTTGGCATGGAAAGGGGCACTCTTTTTCTGCTTCATTATAGGAGTATACATCACAATCCAGCATATTGTCAATCACATGCAGGGAAAAACTACTGATTATCTTGCAATTAGCGGACTTATTATTTTCGTTATCGCATTGATGATGGTGCTTTTTGCTCCATACATAGGTGGAATTAAATCACTATACATCAAGGGAATGATCGCAGGCATCGTAGCCTTCCCATTACTTACTGCAATATCAAGGGAATCAAACCGTAGAGGATTTAAAAGCTATTATTTCCCAGTATCAACATTGATATTGTTCTTCGGTGGCATCCTTGCGGCAAAGTTGTTCTCAGAATCAGCATATTCCATGATAACAAGTGTATTCAGTTATTTCACACTAACAGGTGGTGGCCTTACTGTTGCGGAAGCTTCCCCACTTCTTCTGGTTGGCGGACAGTTCTCCCTCCAACCCCTGTGGTACAATTTTGCCGCACTGGGATACATTTCCTTCATCGCACTGGCAATACTCATCTATAAGGCATTCACCCGAAAGAACACACCAGAAAACACTTTCCTGATAGTATGGACACTGATGATTATATGGGCCATGCTCCAGCAGAACCGTTTCGCTTACTACTATTCAGTTAATGCCGCAATCCTGAGCGCATGGGTAGGTATCAGTATCCTTAACCTTGCTGGCTGGCAGAATTTAATAGACAGCATCAAGGCAAAAAAATTCAATGTGCAAAACATAAAAATTATGCATATAATTTCAGCAGCGTTCATTGTACTCATCCTCATATATCCAAGTTATGGCATTGCAATACAACAAGTGCAGGGAACCGGAGGTCCTAATGGATACTGGATTGAATCAACACAGTGGCTCAGGTATAACACACCTGATCCAGGACTTGACTATTACGAGAGCTATGAAATACCTGCAGAAGGAGAAAGTTACCAGTACCCGGAAACTGCATATGGTGTGATGTCGTGGTGGGATTACGGACACTGGATCGAAGTTATAGGTCGACGCATACCAAATGCAAATCCATTCCAACAAGGTATCGGTGGTCGCACTAATAGTCTGGAAGAAGAGAACAGACCCGGAGCATCAACTTTCTTCACAGCTCCTTCTGAAGCAGAAGCAACAGAAGTGCTTGAAGCAATACATCCTGATCCTGAAAAAGCAGGAGCACGCTACATTGTCTCAGACGTTGAAATGGCTACGGGCAAATTCTATGCTATGAGCGCCTGGACGCTGGACACAGCTGACTACTACATACAAGTACAAACCGACTCAGGATACATGACAGTACCCGGCCCAAGATACTTTAATTCCATGGAAGCAAGGCTTCACATCTTCGATGGTAACGGACTCAAGCAATACCGTCTGGTGCATGAGTCACCTATTGGAAGCACGCAGGAACCAGGTTATAAGAATGTATACAACGCACTCTTCAGCGGGAACCTGGCAGAAGATAATACCGGATATGTTAAAATATTCGAGTATGTCAAGGGTGTAACTATTTCTGGTACAGCACCTGAAAATGAGACTGTAACCATCAGCAACACCATAATGACAAGTCAAATGAGGACGTTCACCTATACACAATCCACCACATCTGACGGAACATATTCTTTCACTGTACCTTATTCCACTGAAGGACCAATCAAAGGCGAGACACAGTTCGACACAATGCCTTCAGGACCTTATGTGATAAGCTATGGAAATACTACACAAGAAGTCAGCGTTAGTGAACTGGATGTTTTGAATGGGAACACAATAGAAGTATGAATACTTCTTTCCCATTCTATCTTTACTTTTTTTTGGACATTTCCCGACACTTACAAATAATATCAAGCAGAAGCTAGCTCTAAGGTGATATATTGGACAATATAATCAAGGGAAAAGCATGGATTTTCGGTAGTGATATCGATACTGATGTAATAATTCCCGGAAAATACCTGCGCACTACAGATATGCAGGTCTTTGCAGATCATGTTCTGGAAGGAATAGACCCTGAATTCCCTAAAAAAGTGAAAAAGGGAGACATAATCGTTGCGGATGACAACTTTGGATGTGGCTCCTCCAGGGAACAGGCTGCACTGGCACTAAAGTATGCAGGAGTTGCATGTGTTGTGGCAAAATCATTCGGAAGGATCTTTTTCAGGAACGCCATCAATGTAGGACTTCCACTTATGGAAGCAGACGTGCAGTGCAACGAAGGAGATGAAGTGGAAATTGACCTGCTTCAGGGAACAGTAAAAGCAAACGGTGAAGTGTTCAAGGGAAACAAATTACCGGATTTTCTTCTTGAAATGCTGACTGAAGGCGGACTTGTGGCCCAGCACAAAGCAAAAAAGAACACACATTAAGGCGTATGAATATGATATTTCCTGATGAGTACAAATATGTGGGCCATAGCAGGGAGATTCCCGACGGCGATGACAGACGTATCTATTTCCTCACAAAATACCTGATCGTTGAACATTGTGATAATGAAAATAGTTACTCACTTTACGAAGTCAGGCATCTGGGAAATGATCTGCTAAGAAATGTCGAATCTCTTGAAAAACTAGCCTCATGTGAGGAAATTGTCCGCTATGACAAAGAATTGAACATAAAAGACAGAGCACTTCTCATAGAGATCGCAGCAAATATCTGCAAAGGAAAAGTTAATACTGTCATATTCACAGGCATAGATAAACACCTGACATTTGTACACAAACCAGACCTCACAGCAATTCTTGATATCGAGATAGTCGATGTTGTACCCCCGGAACCATCCTGGCTTTCAAGTGTTGTAAACAGGCTGGAAAAAAGTGGTATTTTCGGTGATCTCACAATTAAATTTTCAGATAATCTGACCGATCTCAGGAGATTTGAAGGAGATAACACTGTGTTCCCATGTTCATCATCAGGGCTTAAAGGAAAATGTCTTGATTGTGATGTTATTGAAGAAGATGGTGCACTGCTTGTAGGCTGTGAAATATCAAAAAGCCTTTTTGAATCCAGATTTCCGGGAGTAGAATACTCATTTGTAAATATCTGTCCTTTTAAATCAGACATATTCAAGCCATCAAGACCATTCATCACACGATGCTGCCGCTCTGAGAAATCCGGTATTGTTACTATTAATGGTATTCGCGGAGCAGTTGTCCACTGGGGTGCATCGGAATTTGACGTTGCTAAAGCCGTATGGGATCTTGTTGAGGAAATTAAGGGAAAATAAAGAGGTAGTATTATGAAACTTGCAGTTGTGGAAGGTGACGGGGTTGGAAAAGAAGTAATCCCTGCAGCAATAGAGATTCTGGACTCACTTAACCTTGATATTGAAAAAATACCTTTGGAACTTGGTTATGGAAAATGGGAGAGAACCGGTTCTGCTATAACCGACGAAGATATAGCGACACTAAAAGAATGCGATTGTGTATTCTTTGGTGCAATTACAACGCCACCTGATCCTAATTATAAGAGTGTGCTCCTCACAATACGCAAAGAACTGGACATGTATGCAAACATCCGGCCTATACGTCCTCTGCCCTCAGTAAAAGGCATTCATGAACGTAACGATTTCAATTTCATCATCGTAAGGGAAAATACAGAAGGACTGTACTCAGGCATTGAAGAGATAGGAAACGACATTTCCACTACACAGAGAGTTGTCACAAGAAAAGGTTCAAAAAGAATTGCAAATTATGCATGCAAGCTTGCAAGCAGCAGACTGAACAAGCTAGCTATTGTCCATAAATCCAATGTGATGAAGTCTGATAAACTCTTCCTGGATGTTTGCCGGCAGACTGCAACCGACGCAGGAGTTATGCACAAGGATGAACTTGTAGACTCCTTCGCTTACAACCTGATCACATCCCCCTGGAATTACGATGTTATAGTAACAACCAACCTCTTTGGGGATATTCTGAGCGATATGTCAGGTGCCTTGGTTGGAGGACTTGGTCTTTTGCCCAGTGCCAACATTGGAGAGAAATATGCATTATTTGAGCCGGTGCATGGTAGCGCTCCAGATATAGCTGGCAGAAACATAGCAAATCCACTTGCTGCAATATTAAGTCTGAAAATGCTCCTTGAATGGCATGGTGATGTTGCAGAAGCAGCAATTGTTGAAGAAGCCATTGACTCTGCACTCAATATGGGAATCTGCACCCCTGACCTTGGTGGTAAACATACCACATCAGAAGTTGGCAATAATATTGCAAAATACATAAAAACAAGAATAGAATAAAAATCCTGCCGGCTTTTCATTCTATGGGATACTCATAAATTCTTTTTTTAGCTTAGATTCAGCAACGAGGCCACACCCGACATAGTGACAACTGCACTTACTCCGGATATCCATACCATTATTACAAAATCAGTGGTTGCACTCAACATATGCCCCCCATCCACTATCCTGATAAGAAGAGCAGACATCAGGGAATGACCAACCATTATTAACATAACCATGTTTGAAAGTGTCTCAATGCTACCTACATTTGTATATAACACCATTCCCATGGACATTCCGGGAGGCATTTCCACAGCTGAGAACATATCCTGCATAAGTCCAACCACACCAAGCGAGATATACATAGTAAAACCAATACCGCCTGTCAGACCATACAGGACACCAACAAGACTACCTGCAGACTGGGATCTCTTTTTCCTGAGAGTTACAATTTTATGGAAGTTAGTTGCTATTATATCACCGATGACCTCAGGTTGTCCACCCAGGTTGGTCGCTTCCACAAACATCACGGAGAAACGTTGTATCAAATTACTACCGGTGTTAGCTCCAAAATATTCCCATGAACCGAATTTATCTATCCTGGTTACAAGCATCTTATAGAGATTGTTCACATCTCTTGTAAGAGGACCAAAGTCATGTGCCCTAAGGGCTTTGAGCGCATCATCAATAACACCACCTCTTGCACCTGCGGAACTTCCAAGAGAACGGATAAACGCAGGAAAGTTCTCATCTTTCCTTCGGATACTTTTCTCTATTGACCTTGAGACATGACCTGTATAAATAAGGGGTGTGAAAACCATAGCTACAGCAATTGAAGTTTCAATCTTTCCATAAAGAGATACTGCTATGAAAACAACAACGCATCCAAGAAGGGAAACAGG
This sequence comes from Methanolobus sp., assembly GCF_016278385.1. Taxonomy (GTDB): domain Archaea; phylum Halobacteriota; class Methanosarcinia; order Methanosarcinales; family Methanosarcinaceae; genus Methanolobus. The sequence goes on along the minus strand of NZ_JADQBY010000019.1, from coordinate 13,538 downwards.
TATTGAACGATATAATTTTAACTTGTTCTCAGTGACCTTCTTGGACTGACTCCATGCCGGATCCTTTGGAATCTTACTTTTTGTGAACATCACCATAACAATATCTGTTACAAGGAAGACAAGCACGACCATACTCATCAGAAGCTCTGCATTCATACCTGTGATCACCGGCATGATAACAGCAAAAGATGCCATGAATATAAGAGACATTACAAGAGATACAAATAGTTCCTTAATAATTTCAACAACATAAAGTGCACCCATATACATGGACTCATACTCGTTCATTACCACACCCTGCTCTGCAAAAAGGAAGCCTTTTACATCCTCTCCAGACTGGAGTGCATGGGCAAAACGATCAAGGAAATCTTCAAATATGATAGAAGGAGTTCTTTTTGAAACGAACCTGCATGCGTCCGCAAGACTAAGGTGCCACACAGTAACAAGATCAAATATCTTCCTTGTTTCCTCGGCAAGTTCCTGGTAATCCGAATTTTCAGAAACGATGCGGACAATATCGATTCTGGGAGTTTCTGCCGTGGCAATTGAACCCATCTGGGTGATATAATAGTGCATATTATTATCTATGCGGGAAGCTTTGGCAGCAAGGATTGTCAGGGGATATGACAAAGCAAAAATGATACAAATTACAGGTATTAATATTGGTATGTATTTGGTAGTACCAGTAAAAAGTGTGGGGAATACGATTAAAATAATAATACATATCATAAAACCAAATACTATTATGGGTAAAGCAAACTTTTTCCCATATGCACCAGGTTCCATGCCAAGATTCTTGAAGGCCTTATCATAGCTCATAAAACTCACCTAAATTGAAAATGGAAGGCCTTCTATGCCATGTTTATAGAAATTAACCAGGATCTCAAGAACGTCATAGTAATCTTCAATCCCTCTTGAGCGCATTTCTTCCAGTATTTTTGCCCTGAGGAAAAGATCCTGATATATAGCCCTCTTGTCCTCATAACCAAGCTTTGTAGCTATTTTATCCTCCAGAATGTAACTGTTGTTTAGACCTCGGAACTTATGCACATCAGTATCCGGTTCCCACTGAAAAACAGCTCTTGTGGCGACGCCACCGATTTCTTCATAATAGCCTTCTATCTCTTCAATTGCAAGGGCACGCCTTAGAAATTTACCTTTACGGTAGACAGCTGAAAGAATCATTGCAATATTCAGGTTATCTATGAAAGTTACAGGCACATTTATAGGATCAGCTGTAAGACGCTGAATCATCTTTGAAACTGCAGATGCGTGGAATGTTGCAAGTACAGGGTGTCCTGTCTGCATACCCTGGAAAGCTACATTACCTTCAGCTCCTCGAATTTCACCTACAATGATGTAGTTTGGCCTTGAACGAAGAGCAGCCTTAAGAAGGGCGAATGTATCTACCCTAGACTCAGGTGGACCTTCCTCACGAGTGATCAACTGCTGCCATACAGGTTGAGGTGGCTGAACTTCAGCTGTGTCCTCTGCAGAAAATACCTTTGCCCTCGGATTGACAAAAGCAAGACATGCGTTTAGCATCGTAGTCTTGCCACTTGCCGTTTCACCACTAAAGAATATACTCATTCCATTTTCAAGACACATCCACATGTAAGCTGCCATTTCTGCACTCAATGCGCCCCAATTAATAAGCTGGATAATACTTACAGGAACTTCACTAAACTTACGCATTGTGAAACTGCTACCACGCTTGCTGACATCTATAGGATAAATAATATTTATACGAGAACCATCCGGCAGTGCACCGTCAGCAATTGGCCTGGCATCACTCACAGGACGGCCTATACGCTCACTCATACTACGAAGCCAGTTATCCAGACCCTGCTCATCCCCAAATGTAAGATCAGTTTTGATCGTATCAAATATCTTATGGACGATAAAGATATTGTCAACTCCGATACTACTGATATCTTCAAGATAGGGATCTCTGATAATAGGCTCGATAGGACCGGAACCAATAATATCCCTTTCTATGTGGTAAAGGAGCTTGTTATACTCCCCCTGAGTCAAAGGAACCTTTTTCTGCACAGGAATAAACTTCTGGATAAATTTAAATTTACCGCTGCTCTCTTCATCTACTTTACCACCTGCACCGACATCAACCGATGAATTAAGTAATTTAGTAATAAGATCTTTTAGTTCGGCCTCTGTATCCGGAACGGGTTCATTTGCTGATTTTTCAAGAACAATGTCCAAAATTGTACGGTACTTTAATTTTTCAGTGCTATTGAGTTCAGGCTCTATACCATAGTAGTTAACCTCTCCAAGTTCGGGAGTGCCATAAAGATGAACAAATACAGGATCACCCACAGGCAAGATGATATTTACATTTTCCCGATCGATATCCTTTGAAAGACTTACCATAAAAGTTGGTTCATCTGTTCCGGTCCCCTGCATGAATTTCTTTACATATTCCCCAAGATGTGGGTTTCTCTGTATAGCTTTCTGAAATTCCGGATCCATCTAACCACTCTTTTAACTTATGATACTGAAGCAATTTCTACTACCAGACCTACCTTTGGTTCTATCCTGAAACCTATCATCTGCCCTACCGGACCTTTGGCGCCTGTAAACTTGTTTACAAGAATAGTCCTTTTAACTTCACTTCCAAGTGGTTTTGACTTTAGGGTGATGTAAACATCACATGAAGAGCGGAACATGGATGCAATCTCTTCACTCAGTTGATTGGGTTCTATTGTCAGTATGATGACTTTACCCATTCCATTTAGCTTCTTAAAAAAAGATATCAATTCAAGGCTTTTTTCTGTATTTGCACTATATTTTATCAAAGAAGAAATAGTATCGATAATTATTACATTCTTTTCAAAAAGTTCTTCTGCTGCCATTAACCTTTCAATGAAATCAAAACGTGATTTGGCAGCCTGTACCAGAGGAATTACCGGAATGTACAATAGCATGCCATTTAGCAAGTAGGCGGCAATAGGGTAATCCATGGAATACATTTGATTGATAAATCCTTTTGTTGTCATCTGGGTGGAAACTAAAGTCACACTCACAGCATTTTCATTCAATCCAAATGCAAGGCGCTGGGTAATGGAACTTTTTCCACCCCCACCCCCACCTTCTATTACTACTAACGAACCGGCAGGAAAACCTCCGCCTAATTTCGAATTAAGATCATCCCTTGGAATCTCAAATGCATTTATCTTTGCCATTTTTACCTCAAATTACGTTTTAAAACTCATTGCACCTGATTTACCATTTTCAGCTGCAACAAGTATCCTATGATCACCGGATTCAAGTGGTGAAGGGGTTGTAGTAGTATTTAGGGTAAGAACATCACCGGGACGCCATACAACATCACCATCAACAAGACTAATATCAACATCATCAGGTTCTATAAGGATACCATCAACAAGAATAGTCACATATTCCGGTGTCAATTCTGTTTTACCGGTATTTTTTGCATAGAATATATATTTTTTATTTGTACTATCAAAAGGGATGATCTCAGGATCATTTACGATTGTAATATCTGTCCTTAGCTGCTCCGAAAGAAACTTGCTGCTTGCACCTGATGAAGATATCAGTGACTGGACATCGGCAGATACAAAAGCAACAACACTAATAGCCAGTATTATAGCGGCTATGAAAAATATCATGTGCGTAATAGCGGTATCCGCGCTTGTATTTTCCAGTAGGTTATTTCTGTCCGTTCTTAGCATGCTTTTCATGTTTTTCTGCCAGTCCTTATAAATTGAATTAACATCGTATTATATATTTATTAGTATATAAAGATGCTATTCAGATTAAACAAGATATGCATCATAAGCAGAAATGCCATTTTCTGTGACAACCTTGACACGATGCATCCCAAGACCTGAAAGACCTGTAATCGTCAGGTTCCTTGTCTGTACAGGAGTCCATGTAACAGCACTATCGCTATATGAATATGGTTCCAGATTTCCGTCTACAAGAACATTTAACTTATCAAAACGTACCGCTTCACTGCCTGTGTTAGAAAGAGTTAAAGTTAAATTGTAATTACTCCCGGAAATATCAGGTATGGAGTCATCTACTTCAATATCTGTCTGAAGCTTGATATGTTGCATTTGATACTGCTCTGCTGAGGCATCACTGACTACTTCATTGGAAGCACTCATCATTGTGTAAGAGAAGGTACCCAGAAGGACTGCAGATATGAAAAAAATAACTGCAACTACAGATAACTCAAATCCCATAAAGTTCCTCCAAACCGTGCTTTACCTTTGCCATTTCCCTGTCAATTGAACTTAGCATGTTCCTGTCGATCTTGCGTCCTGACAGCCTTTCTATGAAAAGGAGGGATTTTGTATGATCTTCGGGAAGGAGGCGCCATGTAGGTTTTTCCACATAATAATCGATACCACGGGCATAAGCCATAATCTCAGACATCACGGCTTCATTTATCCAGCCAATATCAACGTAATAATCAAGTGCATCCATCAGGTTGTTTCTTCCAACGCGTTCCATGAGGAATTCAATCCAGTTGAGCAGCACAACCACACTAGTAGGATCTGCCCTTATACATTCCAGCCTCACCACGGGAACTGAAGCCTTTTTAGGGATAATGGCGGTATCATTACCATCTTCTACTTCAGATTCTTTATCATTGGAAAGTGTTCTTTCATCCTTTATTGTGCCATTGACAGCTACAGGTCTTTTTTCCAGGTCATCAAGACGAGAAGAAATAATACCTGTTGTTTCAGCCAGATCAACAATGTTCTGGTCAAGAATACCTGTTTTAGAGAACAATGCTTCTGAACTGGAGGATAACTTTTCAATGCTTTCATGCATCATTATCATTGCATCTGCAAAGGCATCCATCTTTGACTCAAGATTCTGCATTCGGGATTCTGCTTCTGCAGAGATACCATGAGGCATGCTTAATTTCTGAGCAGCTGCATCAAAATCATTTTTCATGAGGAACAGCATGTCACCCATTTCTGTAATCCTTTTATCTGTTTTGTCAAACCGCTCTATTGTGGCACGTGAAGCAACATCATCGCCTACAAAAGGATTGACCTGGTTGGATACAATTTCATAAAGAGATAATAATTCAAGAATACTCTGATCTATTTTATCTACAGTTTTTCTGACCTCTTCATTTTCCTTCTGGACCATGCTAAGAGTTACATCTGCTTTTGAAAGCTTGGTCTCAACATCCTTTATTTTTTTTCTGGTTTCCTCTATCATCTCATTGTTCACAGATGATTGCTGAGAGTCAGCGCCAGAAGGATTTCCCGGAGGAGACATGCCAGGAGGAAATTGAGGAACTCCAGATGCACCTGGAGCAGTTTGCATCCCCGGAGGACCTGACGGTGGTGCCGGAGGGAATCCTGCGGATAGATCCGGAACTGAACCAAAATCAGGAATTCCCTGAAGAAAAGGAGGGGTACCTGAATCGAATGGGGAGTCAGCTCCCTTTTTTTTGTCCTTCTTTGAAAGAACAGAAGTCATCTTTTTTATTTTATCGCTAAATCCGGCCATGATTCCACTGGTGATGATTATATTATGAGATAGAAATATCTATACTACATCACATTATACCCTTAATAATATATATAAATTATGAATAAAATCGTTGCTGGCGTTTTCCTTTAGAATAGCGAATCAGATTAATTTAAATCATTTATCAGACTTTACATAATTGATTCATTTGGCACGCAAGAAAATATTCAAAACCGAAATGATATCCGACAAGGACGGAATCAGATTTGCAACCCCTGAACCTGTTGCAGAATACAGGGCAAAAAGATTACAATGCAGAGTGATTGCTGATATCAGCTGTGGCATCGGTGGCCAGGCTATATATTTTGCACAAAAATGTGATTTTGTTTATGCAATTGAAATTGACCCTAAAAAAATAGAATACGCAAGGAAGAATGCAAAAATAATTGGAGTCGATAATATTGAATTCATACCCGGTGATTCACTTTCACCCGATGTAATCGCAAAATTACCGAACCTTGATGTTGTTTTTTCAGATCCTGCAAGACCCCCGGCAGAAAAAGAAAGAAGCATTGAAAACCTGAGTCCTTCAATACCGGAAGTAATGAAGGCATATGCATATAAAAGCTCAAATTTCGCATTCGAAGCACCACCTCAGTTATCACCTGAAAAAATACCTTTTGACTGTGAAAAAGAGTATATGTCCCTTGAAGGGAAACTGAACCGCCTGAATCTGTATTTTGGTGACCTGAAGAAAACTGATATCTCTGCTGTTGTTCTGCCAGGTGACGCAATTATTCGTAAAAAAAATACAACCATAAATATAGAGAGAACTGCTAAACCCGGACTTTATGCCTATGAGCCAGAAGAATGCATTACTAAAGCAGGCCTTCTTGAACAACTTACAGCATATTTCAAAAATGATGCACCTAATACCAATATATTTGAGATCGATGAAAAAAGAGTGTTGATAAGCTCTGACAAAGCACTCGAATGTAAATTGTTTAAGAATAGCTACAAAGTAGCGAAGGTAATGGAGTTTGATATCGAAATGGTAAACTCATACCTGAAGCAGAACTCATTTGGCAAAGTAATTATCAGGGCATCAATTGAACCTGAAAGATATTGGAATATCCGAAATACTCTTGAAAAAGAGCTTTCAGGAGAAAGGAAGGCACATCTTTTTGTAAAGGAAAATAATGCAATAATATGTGAAGTGCTGGATTATTGAAATTCCATTTCCAGCAATTCCCTTGTTCTTTTTATGAGTTCTTTCCTGCTGAAAGGTTTTGTAATATAGTCATCTGCCTTCAACACATGCAGACCAAGCATCTTATCAAATTCCTGACTTTTCACAGTAAGCATGGCTACAGGCAAACACGGCTGTAGTTCCTTTATTTTATGAAATGTTTCCCAGCCATTCATATCAGGCATCATTATATCAAGCAAAATAGCATCCGGTTTTTCTTTGTCAATGGACTCAAGACACTCAAAACCGCTTTTTGCCCCGACAACCTCCATATTTTCAGATTGAAGGATTAATTTCACAAGGTCAATTGTATCTGGTTCATCGTCCACTATCATAATTTTAGGATACATAATTGTTTAACAGCTCCTGAAAATGGATTTACGCCATTATAATATATAAATATATATATCCCACCAGAACATATTATTCATCGTCGGCCCAACCAAGTCGCCTCATAACCATCTTAATCCTTGCCTTGACCTCACGCTTGTCAAATGGCTTGGAAATATAATCATCTATGCCAAGTTCCATGCCCCTTACTTTATCTTCTATAGCAGTCTTGGCAGAGATCATTATAACAGGAATGTCACTTGCAGACTTACTCTCTTTTAGATGTTCTACGACTTCATAACCATCCATATCCGGCATCATTATGTCAAGAAGAATAAGATCAGGCAATTCCTTAAGAGTAAGATCTATTGCCTGTTCCCCATTATGAGCCACCAGAAAATCATATGGCTCGCTTATAAGAGAAAGTTTTAGTAATTCTGGAATATCCGGCTCATCATCTACAATCAGTATTTTCAAGCGGTCTCTTTTTGTCTTCCTCTGCATGGGTTCAAATTCAATGGAACCACCTTCAACAGAGTACCTGAAATCAAAATCATTCAGACCGATTTCTGTATGTATCTCTCCAACATTGGTAATCTCAATAACAACATCAAAAAAGGAAGTTATAAGAACTTCAGATTCAGAAGGCAGAATGTTTTTAGAAAGCACCGAAAGAATACTCCCTTCGTTTTCAGCGACCTTCTTTTCGATGAATTTAATAAAATTCTCTACCACCTGCATTGTATCGCTCGCCAGCACATTCATGTTATCTACGATAAGCAGGGAGTGCGGGCTATTCTGAAAGATGTTAGATATATGCGAAGCCATTTTAGTATAGTCGGCTACCGAACTACAATAAAAGGTATCATCGTAATGTTGTTTCCCTGATGCATCGATATCAATGAAATACATCTGTCCAGAAGTATTGATATCAAAACCAAAATCTTTAAAACGAGTAAGAACCTTATCCCGAGAAGCACTCAGGCACAACCATACTATTGTCCGATCTGATTCTTCTTTTAGTATATTTGATACATAAAAATATACTAACCGCTCAATAAAGCTGTCAACCGGAGCAAGGAACAATGCATTCTTGTGGACCAATTCATTCCGGAGAGTAGAAAGGATTTCCTGTGTTTGATCATTCATTGACAAGTACCTTTTAATTTTGTTTACCAAATATTATTAGTTTTATTTTCTTATTAAGTTTTGGGCAGAAAATATACTTGCGGCACGAAATAGCCCTTATTTCATAGGAATCAGGTTGACCTGAGGATAGCCGGAAACAAATTCCATCTTTACTTCAAAAGCACCAGTTTTAGGAACAACACCATACATAACAAGTGTCCTGTCAACATTTTCAAATTTCCAGTGGGTTGTGGCCATATGTGCAACTGATTCTGTAATCCTCTGCCCATACTTTGAAACTGCAAGAACAATGTTCTCTGTGGTCTTTGTTATGGATGCCATCTGCCCGATTATGGATCCGATGTTCTCCCATCCATAATTATACTCCATACTATCAAGACCGATATAATCAAGAATTGGCGAACCATACTGATGCATCATATCATTTTTGATCTTATGGAATACGTCCATATCTTTATAAACATTCCCTGAAAATGGTTCAATGTAGGTAGGTATCCTCCCTTTCAGGTCGCGTATTTCAAAACCCATGAACTGTCCATGAAAATGATTATCACCTGTAAAAGGAAATATCATTCGCTTTTCAGTTTCAACGCTCGTGCCTTCAGTAGGCATACTCAGAAGGGGCCTGCCCATATTCAGGTGATTGATGAATGTAGGCAAAAGTAAACTATAGAACGAGTCGCCCACCCCACTTGTGATTTCAAACAGATTGAAGCTTCCCTTCTGATAACCGCCACCCAGGATAGCATCAAAATCCATGATACCAGTTGAGACCTTACTTTCAATAGGATCCGGTAAAGGTGGCGGAACCTGTGTTTGTTCGGGATATGATACTTGAAATGGTTCAAAGCAGGTGAATTCGCCGCCATCAAGAGTAAAAGGATATCTTGACTGAGACAGCTCCACACCTCGCATCTTCAAGAGTTTTATCTTTCTTATATCACTATCAGATATATCCGATATTTCAAGGAAAACCACACCATCCACAAGGTAATCAAGAGATGTTACATCTGTCTGCTCAGTGATCATAATAAGATCTGCATTTACCTTTCTTGAGAAATCAAATAGCAAACGCTCAAGTTCGAATTTGTTAGATTCCCAGTCTGCAGACCTTGTTGTAGCAATACTTAAAGAGTCAATTGAGTCCACAACTATAATTGGTTTGGTCTCACTTGATTCCCATATCACTTTTATGCGGGATGCAAGCATCCTGAGGAAATCCTCATTATTGGTGAAATCCCCTTCTATCCAGGGGTATTTCCCATATTCAGAGGATTTATCGATACGTGGAGAGATATAGATACAATTGCCCTCTGAACATATCTCATCAAGTATCCCAAAGACAAAGGTAGTCTTTCCAGTCCCAGGCTTCCCTTTTACCAGAAGGGACTTCCCAAACTGGGATGAAAAGAACTCTTTAACCTCACCAGGTATCATTTCAATTCCTCATATTACTTATTTATTAGTTGCTTATCTGCTCTTCAAGGAGGTTGCGCCCAACTTCAAGGGCCTCATCGATCTTGTCGACATCTACACCGCCACCGCGGGCCATGCCCGGCTTACCGCCGCCACCGCCGCCAACTATTTCAGACATTTTCCTTACAAGTTTCCCTGCGTCTGCACCGGCTTTCAATGAATCGACTCCTGCAGCCCCTGCAATTTTAACGCCTGCAGAATCACTTGCCAGAAGTACAACAATATCTTTGTTAGTTGCCAGTTCACCGGCAATCTTCACAAGTTCATCAATGTCAGCGTTAGGAACAACTGCAGCCACAAGGCGCACGTCGCCAATATTTACTGCTTCGTTGGCCATCTGCATGACATGAACATGAGCAAGATCTTCTTTCAGCCTCTGGTTTTCTTTCTTGAATTCCTTCCATTCGTTAAAGAAACGTTCTATTGTTGAGGGAAGATGCTCCGGTCTGACACGTAATGCGTCAGCAGACTGACTGAGATATGATTCCATTTGCTGCATTGCCCTGACTGCGGCAAGACCTGCAGCATACTCTATGCGCTCAACACCATCCTGGATGCGTTCGGTCTTCAGCATCTTGATCGGGCCTACAAGACCAGTGTTCACACAATGAGTACCAGCGCATGCTTCGATATCATCAGCCACTTTCAATACACGGATAATACTTCCAGGAGGAACTCCACCCTGATAGAGTCCAAAGCCATATTTTTTCTCGGCTTCTATCCTGTCCATCCACTCAGCAGTCACGCGCTGGTTCTCCATAACCGTACGATTGGCAATAAGCTCGATCTGGTTAAGTTCTTCCTGGGAGATACGCTTATAGTGAGATATATCAAGACGGGCTTTGTCCACAAACTTCTGGGCACCTGCCTGCCACACATGGTCACCGAGCACTTTACGTGCCGCATCATTAACAATGTGAGTTGCTGTATGATGGCATGCATGGGCCATACGGCGCTCCTCATTAACCTTTCCGAATGCCATATCACCTTTACGGATATGGGATTCATCCTTTATTTCATCAAGAATGTGAACAACCACCCCCCCGACTGCCTGAACATCTATAACTTTATGGACAACATCCTCAACAGTGATAGTACCATGATCAGCAGGCTGTCCACCTCCTTCAGGGTAGAAGAATGTACTATCCAGAACCAGATGATTATCGAAAATATCAAGGACAACTGACTCAAAGTTCATCCTTGTAGGTTCATCATAGAATAACTTCTTTGTTTTTGGAAGCTTTGAAACTCTTTCTGCATAAGGGAATACTTTGACTTCTTTTTCCTCTGCTTTACTATGCCCTTCAGCAACAAGGGAATAGAAGTTGTCAGGAAGATCTACATCCACACCAACTTCAGAAGCTGCCTGTTTAGAAATTTCAGGCGGAATCCCATGACTGTCATACATTTCAATAAGAGTGTCAAGAGGAATCTTTTCACCTGCTTCTTTGTAGTGCTTTGCAGACTTCTGGATCATACGCTTTCCACGCTCCAGCGTATCTGCAAACTTGCGTTCTTCGTGGTAGAGTATGTCCTCAATAACATCAAGCTTTTCCTGGAATTCAGGATACTCAGGAAGGTTATGGGCATGCATCTTTACGATATCCGATAAAGGTATAGTTATTCCCATGTCCTTCATCATTCTCAAAGTGCGGCGCAGGACTAGTCTTGCAAGGTATCCAGCTTTCACATTGGAAGGGATGACACCATCTGCAAGCATGAATGTAAGGCAGCGGGTGTGGTCAGTTATCGCATATATGGTTTCTACAGGCTCCATTATGGAAGAAAGCTTTTCCACTGTAGTCCCAATACTGAAAGCGACCTGTTTTCTGAGTTCGAAAAGATTGGCCTTTTCGCTTACATCCATAAGACCTGCAAGACGGGCATTCTGGGATAGGATATTGGCATATTCGGAATTGTCAAGTTCATGTTCAATGCCTGCAAGATTCATGAGCTCGTTCACAATGTTTGGGAACACGGCATCATATATAGTAGGTGAGCCTTTCGACGCCCATACGAATCTCTCCAGGCCATACCCTGTGTCCACGATATAATTGTCCATCTTTTGATAGTTTTCGCCCTTGATCACGATTTCGCCATCTTTTGACTGCTTTAGGTCCATAAACACAAGAGTTGCAATTTCAAGTCCACCAACGAGCACTTCGACACATGGTCCGGCGTTTCCGCCACCTGCCCAAGGCTCCTCTTTATAGGTGACAGCCATGGGATCAACACCTAGCGAATTTAGAAGCTCATCGCATAACTCAACTGTGCGATCCTTCCAGTATAGTTCCTCGTCCTTCTTGTTGAAAGCATGGTGTGCCATCATTTCAAAAGTAGTAAGATGGCGACCGCTTCTACCTACCGCATCAAGATCAGACAGGCGTATGCATGGCTGGGAGATGGTCAAAGGGTTGGCGGGTGGTGGTACCTGCCCTGACGTGACGAACGGCTGAAAATCAGCTATTGAAGCTATTGTTAGATATATATCATCTCGCCACCTTGCGATTACAGGATACCTTTCAAGTTTTGTATGACCCCTTTCCTCAAAGAAATTCAGGAAATATTCCCTCATTTCAGCGAGGTCGAACGTTTTCTTAAAAACAGGATTGCCAATAAAAGAGTACGGATCACATGGAGCATCTCCACATGTAGCTCTTTCAGTATCACGTGTCCAAAAATGGCTTCCACATTTGGAGCACTGTTTACGAACAAATCCGTTCTCAGAGAAAAAATCAAGCTGATACTCGTCTTCAAGCATAATTATTCCAACTGGATATTGTTTAAGTCTAATTTATTCTTCCATCTATCGCATCAATGATTAAAAACGTTTCTTATTCCTAGCTACCTTCATGCTTTGGATATGTTGGCTATATATAACTCATTATATAAATATACATGCACATAATTCCTAATGATATTGTTTGTCGACAAATCACGATTATTAAAACGTCTATTTTGTGAACATGAAATAGATTATACGTGTACATTCACAGTAAAATCAATACATTAGGTTTAAATGTATGACCATGAAGTGATTATAATGGTGATGATCGATGGAATCAATGCGTTATATGTCATTAGTATTCAGAGGGCTTGTAGAAGAATATAATAACACAGGTGTCAGACCATCCGTATTTATGGATACTGGCGGCAACCTGCAGGTATATCTCTGTGATTCAATAAACGATGAAATGGAAGAACATTATGGAATTGATGTACAGAGAGAATATGATGTGAATGGTGGACAGTTCAGCCAGGCATACATTATGAATAAGCCATTTTCTACTGAGACACTCAGACATAATTTTGGAAATGAGGCATACATAAACCAGTAAACAAATGACAAAAAGTTCCAATCATACAAGTAGGGCCTGCCAGGACGAAAACTATACGGGAAAAGGGAACATGCACCTACATACAACCTACAGGTGAAAAACAATGCACATATCAAACCTGCCCGGACTTGACAAATGGCTTAAAATCAGCAATCGAAGCTCTGCCAGATATATGCCATCCAGACGCTTGCAAATCCATGATACTTTTCTATTCTGTGAATCCTTTTTTCAATAAATTCAAGTAATGGTCCTCCATTTCTGCAAGATTTAACTTTTTGTTTAAAGCAGAGTTCAACAAAAAAGTATAATCACATTGTGTACCCACACAAGTAACTCTGTCAGTACCCTTATCCAGAAACGAGCTACACAGTTGAGAGTACTTTATTAAAAATTCACACTTAAGAAGAAGATGTAGCTTGCTACTTATTTATAACATAGCTACTCCAACCGGATGAGTGTTTTATTCTGAGCCTATTTCAAAACGTCTCTTGAATCTTTTTCCAACACAACATAAAACATGC
>NZ_JADQBY010000037.1 GCF_016278385.1 Methanolobus sp. | reverse complement strand
CCCCCCAAAAAAAAAAGGAAAATCTTTTAAACTGAAGTTCTAATTAGACGCCCTCTTAATTGATGATTGGAGACTTTCTTGAGACATGTTTCCTTGAAATTGACTACCAAATTTTGAAGTTCCTCATACTTTTCAGATGAAAGAATGAAATCATATTGATTTGGATCGAAAGTGCTGATTCTACCATTTTCAGAACTAATTGCTTCAATGCAAGATGTCTTTTCACTTTGGAGCTTGTGGCATTCATCCACTATTATATTTTATGTATATTTGAACTGGATTAAGAGCCGTTCAGCAATACTAAGATCGTCAGGGGGACCAATGTAGAAAGAGGCATCTTTCTTAGAGACGGATAAAAGAATTGCTGCAAGCTTTGGTATAGTGACAGTATAACTTGCAAAGGGAGCCCTTGGGAGTGCGCACTTGATGATAGGACATTTTATATATTTAAGGATATTTTTTGACATAACTCGCAGTCCCGTAAGAGGAGGAATGGCAGTTCTTTGAGATGTGGATAACTCTCATACAGATTACGAATTTCTTTGCACTCAGCATTTGGCTGAGCATGATATATATCTGTAAGTTTTTCGATGAAAGGCTTCCCAGCATCATAGACAGTTATTTTGCCTATATCAGTTGTCGGAACTATAAAGAGGAAAGTTTCCTTCAGATTCATAATCTCTGATGTCAGAGACGTAGTACCGCCAGTCCGTGTAGTTTTGTACAGCAGGTAGACCCTTAGGGTTTTGTGTAAGAACATTCCATGCTGCAATATTTCGAGGGTCATCACTACTAGGTTGAATCTGATTGTCCGTCTGAAATCCGTCTGAGTCAGTCCTCGGAGGATTATTGGTGTTGGCATCACTCTCTATCATGCCAATCACCCATATATGTATCAATACATTTATATAAATTAAAAAGAACCATTATATTCACCAACGTTTTTAAAAAAAGAGGTGCATTGCCTGCAAGCCTGCACTTCAATCTTTTGTTTATTTTTTATTTTTCGTCCTTTGTTAAAGTATTAGATCCCCATCTCCGTCTTGAAATCACATATTTATTCCGAGTCTATTGACGTATATCCATTTTAGTTTCTCTATATCTATTGGTACTGACATTTTAGACCACTTTAATTTGATTATTTTTTCTTGCATGATTCTGTACAATCATTGAAATGTAGGCAGACCGGTTGATTGCACCACGTTCTTTATCTAATTCACGAAGCAACGAAGCTTCCATAGTAATATTTATTTTTTCTTTCATTTTAAATCAGCCATAATATTTTTATTCAGAATATAAATATAGTACTATATACCACTATATAACTGTTTGGCATAACAGACTCTCTTGCATTCGATTTATGGTTGTGTGTGAGAACAAGAAAACCCTTTGATATGTGCAAGTTTTGATTTATTTAAATACATGTTTATAAAAATTATCGTAACTGGGAAAGGGTGTGCCAGTTACAGTATCAAAACAGATATATATACTTATAAATATACATTGAAGTGCATAACCTGCACCAACCATAAAACCATACCATCAAACAGAAGGACGGGTTTTCCATTGCCCGTCCGCACCTTCCAAAAATCGTGGGTGGAAGTCATAATAATTCACTCAATCCCCCACCCACGATTCCTTCCAAATAATCCGTGTCAAATCGTACAATAGAAAATAAGGGCATGGGTTCATATGCCTGAACTAAAAAATGTTCACTATGGGCTTTATCTTAGCTCTCATCCTGTAATTTTTCCATGTCCTGTAATTCCTTTTGTTTTGCACGTACTTCTTCTAATGTGAACTTGCTATCAGATGGAATATCATCATTTGGATTTTCCACTAGAGGATAACCATTATTATCAACGTATATTGGTTCATAATTCTGTGGGGTTTTTGCATTTTGTATATTTTTCAACATCTGCATTGCGGTTACATCACCTTGTTTAATCTTAATGAGTAGTTTATCCATAACTTTATCGATAAAATCATCTGTGTTTACGATAGGGGAATCCTTTCCTACTCCACATTTATAACAATGTAAATTAGAACTACCGTTATTCTCATTGCAATTGTGGCAAACCCAATTTTGAAGTATTGGCTCTTCAATCTCTGTTTTATCTACTTCTTCACCGTGCATCCGCCTTAATGCATTATGGGTGGTTTCTTGTGCCATATGTATGTAGATAGAAGGCATTGTACTGGACATTTCCCAACCTGCAAACTCACGCATGACAAACTCATTTATCTCTGGGGATTGTGCTAACTGTGTTAACCGTGAATGTCGAAATAAATGCGGATGAACTCGTTTTGTTATTTTTGCATCTCGTGCAACTTTACGTATCATTGCCTGAACAACCTTATCTGTCAATCGTTGGTGTTGATATCCGATATTGAAGAACAATGGTTCATCAGGGGTTTTATCCCTGCAATGCTCACTATTGAGCCATTCACGAATATAAGGCACTGAACTAAAAAGCAGTATTTCCCTTTCACCTGTTTTACCATCAAGTTTTATGTAAGTACCCTTTTTGTCCTTGAACTCAACATCGGATATGTTCAGGTTACATAATTCTCCTACTCTACAACCGCTATCATAGAGCAATGCTATGATAACACGGTCACGTAATTGAGTACAGGTATTGACCATTAATTCAATTTCTGCCATTGTAAGTAAATCATCTTTATTTTTAGGTTTGGATTTGACATTCTTTGTTTTAATCCAATCTACAATATCTGCTTTTCCTATACCTCTTAACAATTGTTTGAACTTAATTTTTTGTTGTGTAGCGGTACTTTTTTCTATTTCACCGTCACGTACTCTATTTTCAATGTTGAATACATAGTTTTCTACATCTTCTTTAGTAATATCATGTAGTGGTTTTTTGACAAATTCAAGTAAATAAATGGTTTCTTTGATGTGATTATCAATGGTCCTTTCTTTCAAACCATCATTAATAGATTTCCTGTAATATTGCCACAATACGTTAATATCCGATTCTGTTATATTTCTAGCATGAAGCCATTTATCAAATCCTTCCTTATCATACACCATTTTTTCACCGATTTATATTATAGAATTTATAGATATAAAAAGGCACTTGTGATTTAATTCCTCTTCACAGAAGGTCCCCTGTATATTCTTTTTCTTTCATAATCACCGTATCCGCGGTGTTTGGGATCATCTCGTTTCTTTATTTGTTCTTCAAATAATTCGTCGAGTTCGTGCTCTTCTAGCTCATGACCGTACATTTTATTCTGTTTTTCATCTTTTTCCAGCATGTTATCACAAAATATCAAATAGTCTTTATGAGTGGGTCATGGTCAATAAACTCCACATCAAGTTTCAACTTGTCTGCAAGCACGGGACAGAGTTCTTCCATGCCCGGATTTTCAGTTGCATAATGTGTTGCATCAACCAGAAGCATATCACTATAAGAGCGTATAATGTCGTGTTTTAACTCAGATGAAACATAGGCATCTGCCCCATATTCCCTTGCAATTTCTATGTATTCTGACCTGAAACCACTACCGCCAAATACCATAACGGTATTTATTTCATTCTTGCTTCCTGTATATTGTATATGCGTATTCAGGCTCTTTGAAACATGGTTTACAAAAGTTTCTGTTGAGCATGGACTTATCTTTCCTATCCTACCAATGGGTGTTTCCTGCTGTATATCTGACAGTCCGAGCCTGTTTGCAAGGGCATCGTTTATACCGCCTTTTGCCTTATCAAAATTCGTGTGCATGGAGTATAACGATATATTATTATCAAGTGCTATCTTCAGGCTGTCTGCAAGTTCCTTGCTGATGCAATTTATGGGATGAAATATCAATGTGTGGTGTGTAATAAGAAGATCAGCGCCTATCATTGCAGCCCTATTGAGTACATATTCAGTAGGATCAAGGGCAACAGCTATCTTACACACTTCATTTTGCAAATCCAGTGTCAGGCCAATCCTTCCAAAATCGAAATCCTCTGCGAGTTCCGGAGGTGCTATTTCTTCTAGGATCGAAACGATATCTTTTAGATACATAAAAGGGAATAAATTTTAACAGATTTGAATCTGTCGGAAACTCATAATATGCTTGCTTTATAATTATTTATGCACTATTATTTAATAAATTTATATACAATCGAAGCATTCAAATAGGTTCACTGTATATTTATAAACAATTATTATATAATACGCTGTAATATTAACTAGTTGAGGATAGGCTATGAGGATAAAGACAGGTATAGAGGGTTTTGACGAAATGGTGCAGGGCGGATTGCTTGCAGAACGTGTTTATGTGGTAAGTGGTCCACCGGGTAGTGGCAAAACAACATTTTGTGTCCAATACCTGGCACATGGTGCAGCACTTGGTGAAGTAGGGCTTTATGTAACTTTACTTGAAAGTCCTCAGAATATTATCGATGATATGTCTAACTACTCAATGAATGTGCTCACTCTCATTAAAATGAGGAAACTTCTTTTTGCAGACCTTGGACCAAGAATGGAATACGGATATATGGATGAAATGAATGAATACATTACCCCGGAATATGAGGTCGCAACGTCTGCATCTGAACGTGAAGCCCCCTCACCTTCTATAGTATTCAAGGAGATTGCCGCCTACGTTGCAGAATACAATGTTAAGAGGCTGGTAATCGACTCAGTATCTGCAATCAGGTTTACTACAAGGGATATGTCTCTGCAGGAAAAAGAGATGAGTAGGTTTATTCGCAATCTTAAGAAACTGGGTTGTACTACTATACTTATTTCTGAAATGACTGATCCCAGCGCCTACTCCACTGAGCAGTTTGCAGCCCATGGTGTTATTTTCATGCACAACTTCCTTTATGATAAAACAATGACCCGTGCATTACAGGTTATAAAAATGAGGGGGACAAAGCATGATTGTAATATGCGTGACGTAAACTTCAATGATCAGGGACTTCAAATACGTGGTCTTCTTGAATGACGGTGTTCATAAATGGTAAGATTTTTTTCAAAAAAGGAGGAGAAAACTCAGTTAACTGATGCAGAAATTACTGAGCTCTCACAAAATGCTTATGACCTTGGATTCGAAGTAGGTTACCATAAGCATTCTGAGTTAGGCTGGGTCAGTGAACGATATTCTATGTTGGAGAGTCTTGCCAAAGAAGCTGGATTTAGCACACTGGTCAAGGAAAAATATACTAAAGGTAAAGAAGAAGGCCTAAAAGCCAAGGAAAGGGATATGCATGCGGGTCTTTCTAAAAAAGAGACTGATAAGCAGCGAAAACAATCTAAAGTTGAATATGGTCCGTCCTTGTCCGAATATCAGGAAAAACTTATCGAATCTGGGTTTGGTAGCTCTTTGAATGATGATCACTTTGGCGGTATGATTTCACGTCCCTCCATGATGAACCTTCCTGAATCAACTTCAAGGATTAAAGCTATTGATAGACCTTCCCAACTACAGGGCTTCAAGCCGCTTTATCCTAAACCCTAACTTATAAAAAATCCATGTCTGTGATGCATATGATTAATAAAAATCTCATCTGTATACTGTTCATTGTTTTTATTTTGTTTAGTTCTCCTGCATTAGCATATACGCTTGATGATATTGAATGGAGCGATAGTAAAGTTTCAAGTGCTACTCTTAAATGGGGTAGTGCGGTTAAGGCAGATGACTACACTATAAAAGCAGAAGATTTTGATTCGGAAGGCTTTGTCAGTATAGGTATTTATCGCAGCGGAGTTCTCCTTGATAAATCTCCTGTTCAGTCTGGGAATGGCTTCGAATATCGTGATACAGAGAAAGGTGATGATGTACGCGTATTCGTGAAATCAATGAATCTTGACATTGATGACTGGACAGGTAATATGGAGAATCCAACTGCTGTTGTAGAGGTTTATGACAGAGGCATACCTGAAATGGATATCACAATTAAGCCTGAAAAAGATGAATATGATCCAAGGACAGTTGCTTATCAATATATAGAGGCAAGCATAGACATCAAAAATAAAGGTGATGCCAAGGCATATGACATGGATGTGGAAATTGATGTTGATGGTATGGAACTTGCAGACGGAAAGCTAACTTATAATTACATTTCAGTTGATGAGGATGAAGTGCTGGATACGATAGATATAAAACTTGAAATTCCTCATTACTGGGAAGAAACAGATGTTGATATCACAGTCACAACAAAATCGGAAGATATCAATGGTGACATTCTCGAGGATACTGAAACAGAAACCATTACCATATTGCCAGTGGTCGAACTTGTCATTACAAAGACCATTGCTGAAGAAATATATATGGATGAAACGGCACATATTTCTGTGAGTATATGGAATAATGGGATCTATAGCCTTAATTCAGTTAAGGTCAGCAATACAGTTACAGAAGATCTTGAAGTTCAGGACAGTGTTGGCAATGATCTTACAGTTTCTTTTAGTCCCAAGGAAACAAAGGCAAAGGTATTTGAGTATACATTGAAACCTACAAAGACAGGTAAATATACTATTCCTACAACAACTGCTACCTTTAAAGATCCCGATGGACAAACACGTACCTTTTCAGCTGATACTTCTACTATACAGATAAATGGTCCAGATATTGTTCTAACTAAAACTGTAAGTCCAGAGTCGATTAATCCGGGTGATTCTACAACTGTCAAAGTTACCGTAAAGAATCAGGGTAACAGAGATGCCAGTGTTGTTACTACTGAAACTATACCTGATGATGTGACTTTTGTCAGTGGCGATCTTATTTTTGACGATGTGGCAGCAAAAGGCAAATCTTATTCCTATTCATATGTTGTACAGTTGGATGAGATAGGTGAGTTGAAACTTCCTGAAACAACTGCTACTTTCATAGATATGGAAAATTACAAAGGTGAAAAGATATCCAACACACCAGTAATTACTGTAATTGACCCGGCAGCAGTAAGCGAGACAAGTTCATCTTCCAGCAGCAGTTCGGATAATACGGGTCAACAGGGCAGTTCTAGTGATTCTAGCTACGAAACTGAATATGAGGATGACAGAGTTGAACCGGGATTCGAAGCAAGCTTTATGATAATTGCGCTTTTTGCAGTTTACTTCGTATCCAGAAGCAAAGACAGGTCATAATTATATGTGGCAGCGAATACTCCTGTTAATAGTACTGGCTGCGATGCTTATGAATTTATGTGTTATAGCAGGTGCGCAGTCAGATGAACTTGACTGGCTTGATTCACAAGAGTATACACTTTATTGGGGCGAGGAGATCAATCATAGCGGATACCTGATAAAAGCAGCAGATTTTTCTCCGGCCAAACCAACAGATAATGAGAATGATTATGTTTTTCTTTCCATAAAAAGCATTTATGGTGATTCATGGAGTGTTATACTGGCTAACAATACGGATATTTCCAATAACACGGTTTTTGATGACCGGCTTAATATAACTGCTTTTGAGATTGTGACGGGTAATGATATTCCCTCTCCCTATACGACACTCAGTGTTGCGATATCTAATTCAACGGGTTCCCTGCCTGTGAAGGTCTCCTGGATAAATGCAACTTTTGATTTTGAAGACAGAAACAGTCATGAAGTATACATGGATGAAAGGGCCTATTTCACCCTGGAAATCACAAATCGGAAAGTGATCCCTGTTGAACAGGTAAGTATAAGCAGGATTATTCCTCCTGAATTTGTATTGGACCCTGATTCTGACAGCAGATGGAATCTATCATTCGATCCCTATGAAAAAAAGACTCTTGAATATTCGATTAAGGCTTTAAAACCGGGAACTTATGAGATCAATGGAACGTTGGTCATGGTTGAACACGAAGGGAGAACTTATTCCAGGCAGCTTAATGCTTCAAATCTTACAATCCATGGTCCGTTCATTAATTTAAGTAAATCACTATCTTCTGACAGTGTAATCCTGAATGATGATGTGAATTTCATTCTTACAATCGCTAATGAAGGCGACAGGGCAGCTTATATTACAGTTTCAGACCAGCTTCCAATAGGGGCTGTTCTTCTTTCCGGTGAGACTGGGGTGAGCCGTGTTCTTCCTGCTGAAGAAAGCATTTCTCTGAATTATTCAGTCCGCATGGATAAGGCAGGAGATATAATTATACCTGCAGCCCAAGCAAAATTTGTTGATTCGAAGGAATATGAAGGTATTGTATATTCCAGAAAACAATTAATTCATGTTCAAAATCCAGATGGGGAGCTTGAAGATGTTAATGGGGAAGATTCTTCTGATAATTTATATGAGGAATATGTAGATGATGTTCCTGTAATCGGGGAAAATACGATTGAAGAAAAAGAAGATCATGGTAAATTGCAGTTCTTGTATGATATTCTGAGTTCAATAACTGATTTTTTGAAGAATACCAAAGACAAAATACTATGAATGTTAATTCTCATGAACGAAAAATAATTTACCTTTGTTTCTATTTGTGCAATAGTGGGACGGTTCCATGACCAGATCCAGTAAACACGAGACTTATCAAAAGAATTATCCTAAGAATAATCACCCTTCGTCTTTGATCCTGACACATGGCGATTCGGATGGTGTCTGTTCAGGTGCCATTGCAAAAAGTGCCTATCCTGATTCAGATGTTTACTTCACTTCGCCAATAGGTGTAGTGGAAGAACTGCATCTTGCAGAAGGATATAAGAATGTTATAATATGTGATATTGCCGTTGATGAGACTAAATGCGTGGAGCTTTTCAGGCGCTTAAATGAAATTGCAGAGAATGCGAATCTCACGTATATCGACCATCATCCTTTACCCAAAAATTGTGTAAAAGCTGACTGGTTGCATCATGATCTGACGGTATGCGCATCAGAACTCACTTATAAGGTATTGGAAAAGAGACTTGATCGGGATATGCGAAGGGTGGCTATCTATGGTGCCATCGGGGATTATTATGACAACAGTCCTTCTGTTAAGGAGTGGTTGCGTGACTGGGATAAGAGAAGTTTGTTCTTTCAGGCAGGAACACTTATCTAGGCGCTTATCTATTCAGGTCGTGATTATGATTTTAAGAGAAAGATGCTTTTGCCGCTTTCTAATGATCAAATTCCAACAGAGATACCCAGTGTGCTCAGATACGCAAAGGAGGGTGCAGATATTGAGGAAAAGTTACGCCTCCGTGTGAGAAAAGAGGTAAAGTCACTCCGGAATCTGGCATACGTAGTTGATCCTGATGGCTATATGTCCAAATCTGCTATATATGCAGCTTCATATGGGCAAAAAAGTGTGGGAATGGCGGCTGAATTCCGATATAAGAGAAATGCTTATGATATGAGCCTGCGTTCAAGAGATACCGTGGATCTTAACAAACTGCTGCGTAGGATTGCTCCGCAGTTTGGGGGCAGTGGCGGAGGTCATGCAGCAGCAGCTGGTGCCCGGATACCAAAAGAGTCCTTCGATGCGTTTATTAATGAGTTTGATAAAGCCATCGGAGAAGAAAAACGCAAGGTTAAAGTGGATGAAAATGGCGAAGAAAGTAGATGAATTTGAAGGCGTGAATTTTGAAGTGCTTTTTACAGGAAGATCAAATGTAGGTAAATCTTCCATAATGCGCGAGATTACTGGAAAGAAAGTTAAAGTGGGCAAACGCCCTGGTGTGACACTTAAACCTACGCATATACGTAATTCAGATCTGCTTATAACCGATCTTCCCGGTTTCGGATTCATGAGTGGCGTCAAAGATCATAAACAGGATCTTGTGAAGGATGAAATTGTACGCTACATTGAGCAAAATGCGGAAAGAATAAGTATTGCAGTGTTGGTTATTGACGGTGCTGTTTTTCTTGATCTCGTAAAACGCTGGGAAGGAAGAAATGAAATACCAGTAGATATTGAAATATTTGAATTATTCAGAGAACTTGATGTCGATATAATTCTGGCAGTGAATAAAACGGATAAGATAGAAGATAGTGAACTCAATAATACTCTGGATGGTATTTGCGATAAACTTAATATGCTGCCGCCATGGAGGCAATGGATTAATATTGTGGCTCCGGTATGTGCCAAAAAAGGTGATATTAAATCCCTGAAATCACTTATCAGACAGAGATTACATGATGCAAAACGGGACGACCTGTTTAAGTATTTCTGAAATTAAGGGTTTAAATTGACTTGGAAATACCTTCTTATTACTTTTACTTACCTTACTCTGAAGGAAGCACCCAGACTGGTTGCTATCCTTTCACATTCATCAATGTCAATATCATTCTGCCCAACAACGGTCATTCGGGTCTTGATTCCGACATCCACAGCTCTTTTTGTGAAATTAAGAAGTGCTGTGTATGAACCTTGAAATTCAGGCTTACATAATTCATTATATTTTTCTTCAGATTCGGCATTAAGGCTGACAGATACTTCATCAAGACCTGCCATCTTTAATTCTGATATGACATTCCTTCCAGGATACATGAGTGCAGCATGACCATTGGTATCGAGCCTTACAAGTATTCCTTTTTTGTGCAGCCACTGTGTTATGCGAAGTACTGTATCAAAACGGCACGTAGGTTCCCCGAAACCGGTAAAAACGACTTCTTTGTATTTGCTAAGGTCGTGGTTTTCAAGGTCTTTGATTATTTCTTCTTCTGTGGGTTCCCTTTTGAGACGAAGGTCATAACCATATACTCCGTTACAGGTATCCCGGATACAGAAAACACAGCTGGCACTACATTGGTTTGTTATATTGAGATAAAGGTTATTAAATGCTTCATAGCTGATAGTACCCTTAAACATAGGAATACTGTTATTGTTATCTGGCATTTGTCTCCTCCTTATAGTAGCATTGCCTTATTTTCCCAGTTGCCTTCCGGGATAATTTCGTAGTCAATTGGCGGAATTTTTCTTAGAAAATACATCATTGCTGTAGTCCCTGCTTCAAGTTCCACTTCTTCCCTGAAATACCATTCTCCCTCATAATTATCCAGAACATTGAGTGTCTGTGGAGTTATGTAATAGACTTCTCCATGTATGAATGATATTGGCGATTGTGATGATCCTTCGTCTTTCAGGACGCCGGGGAAAAGTCCAAGATCGAGCATGGTATACTTTTCGATTGTTCTTGTTGTGCAGATATATTCGGAACCATTTAGTAACTGGTGGTTCGGATCTCTTTTTTTAAGGGTGCCGTAGACGAAGATGTACATTTAACTGAGTCCTACGTTCAGTTTTAATAATGTCTTCCTGACAGGTTCGGGAAGCTGTCCGCATTGAATGGCTTTCATCTGTTCAGGAGTAATCATTTTGATGGCTGTGGACATAAGCCTGTCGGAAAGCATGAGCTTGTCCATGAGTTTGCGGACGTAGACTGCGGTTTTGATTTCAAGTCCCATTTGCTGTCGCCACCTTGTCTCGTATTCCTGAAGTTTGCATTTGCCTGCAAGGAATTCTGCGGCAGTTTCACCTGCAAGTTTACCTCCCACCATTGCAGTCGATATACCTCCTCCGTTGGTTGCGATTATATGGCCGGCAGCGTCTCCTGCCAGAAGGGTGTTATGATTTGCAGTTACTTTTGGTGC
Organism: Methanolobus sp.; assembly: GCF_016278385.1. Taxonomy (GTDB): domain Archaea; phylum Halobacteriota; class Methanosarcinia; order Methanosarcinales; family Methanosarcinaceae; genus Methanolobus. The sequence goes on along the minus strand of NZ_JADQBY010000037.1, from coordinate 4,472 downwards.
TCCTCCAACTGGGACGAGTCCTGCTATTATAGAAGTAATGGATGCGCCACTGAGCTTTTCGCTGGCTATGGGATGCTTGTACATGAAACGTTCGAGATAGTCCCTAGCACAGAGATGTTGTTCGAAGAGTGCTTCCCTGATTCCGACACCTATGTTTGCAGTATCGCCTCCCTGGGATATGATCCATGCGTATCCGCCGGGGACATAATCCTTACCAAAATACATTTCTACGGCATCTTTGTCAACATCTACGCCTCCAAGTTCATACTCAAAGGCTATGCCGGTTCCCATGGGGTCGTCATCACGTAGCATGTTGTTGGCTTTTCCTATGATGGAGTTGGGACCGTCGGCTCCTATGATGACCGTGCCTTCTACTTCAAATTCACCAAATGCACCATCCATGAAGAGTTTAGTGTCATTTACTTCGGTAACGTTTGTTCCCACTAGCAGGTTCGCACCTGCTTTGCCTGCTTCTTTTGCAAGGTGTTTGTCAAAACGTCTCCTATCAATGGCATCTGCATCTACCTCAAAGCCTTTGGAAAAGCCGTTTGGTGCTATAAACCGCTGGTATGAGGCTGTGGCATGTATACAGCTTGATGGTATTTCCTCAAGGGTTACCGGAAGTTCAGCATTGGGTACCAGTTCCTGCAGTACGGGGTAGTGAGGAAGGAAGCCTCCACATTGCAGTGGTACTCCTATGTCCTTCTTTTTCTCCACCAGAAGCACGGAGAGGTCATTTTGGGCTGCGTACATGGCTGCTGTAGAGCCTGCCGGGCCTGCACCGACAATGATGATGTCATATGAGTCTTCAGGTGTCATGGTCTTTTGATGTTTCTGATTTTTTGATTTGGATGCTTTTACTGGAAGTTACTTCAGCGTAACTTCTTTTATGATTGGTTCAATATCCTTATCACAAAACACATTCTATTAGATATATCTAACTATTATCTGTTTTATGGTGAGAGATATGGTACGTGAACACAGGAACAATGTATGGGTAGTACGCACGGGATATTGTGATCTGCAGGAGAAGACCTGTATTGAGAGAGATTTCATTTCATTTGACCTGAACCTGCATGTTATGGACCTGTTCGGTAACGAGCTTATGGACATGAAGCACCATCCTCCGAATTACAAGAAGTATATGCATTTTGGGGATAAGTACAGGGATTTTGACCAGAGGTTCAGGAAAGAGTTTGAGGATGCCATTAAAAATGTTGATTATTCTGCTGACAGGCCTGAAGTAGTGAAGAAAATGAAGCGGCTTAACAGTAAACTGGAGAAGTTCGATGAGGAAGTGAAGCAGTTCGATGCCACCATGCATAAGTTCGATGAGTTTGAACGGATGGAACAGATGAAAAAAGCCCTGCTTGCCAGGCTAACTTCACCCCCGGTTGACCTGCTTGAGATATGGGCTAATGATATGTTGCATTTTGTCAATGATATACGGATATCTGATCTCATCGTTATTCCTCTGATGTGTGACAAACAGGTCGCAATCGGCAGGGTTCGGGACAATTATAAGTACCGGGAAGGAAAAGGTGTCCTTAGCCATAGTCGGAAGATGGATTGGCACGATACGAGGGTTCCTTTTGAGAAGATGTTCTTTGGGTTTGAGAAAATACTGGAGTCTAAGTCATCTATAACACTTCTTGATGGTGATGAGAAAGACTTTGTCCAGGGTATTGTTGTAGATGATACTTTTTGATTATTTTTTGTCATTTTATTCTCTTTTTTTGGTGGCTGCTGGCAAAAGATTCTTAAAGGCATATGAGTATAGCGTGCAGGTAATTCAATTAATAGATTTTATCTATAAATCTGACTATTAATCAAATAACTTATATTGAGTTGATCGATTTGGCAATTGAGAAAGGCGATTTCATAAAGATAAACTATACAGGTAAGTTCAATGAAGGACAGATCTTTGACACTACCGATGAACAGCTTGCAAAAGACAACGGCATCTACAACCCACGTGGTGTTTACGGCGGAGATGTTGTAATTGTTGGCTCTGGCCACACAATTAAAGGCCTTGATGAGGATTTCGTTGGTAAGGAAGTCGGATACACCGGTTCCATTACTATTGCACCTGAGAAGGCATTCGGTCCACATAACCCTGCTCTCGTTGAGACAGTATCTATTACTAAGCTTACCGAGCAGTTCAAGGACCAGAGACCATATCAGGGTATGCCTGTTGAGATTAACGGAAGACGTGGTGTTATTGCACAGATCATTGGCCGCAGGGTACGTGTAGACCTTAACCATGCTCTTGCAGGTAAGGAAGTAGAGTACGAATACACAATAGTTGAGAAGATAGAGGACAAAGTTGCTAAGGCACAGGGTCTGCTCTCACTCTATACCGGCATGCCTGAGATAGAAATCGAAGTAACTGATGATCTTATCAGGGTATACACTCCAATCGAGCTTGGCTTCAACCAGAGATGGATGGTTTCAAAACTGACCATTGCAGGTGAGCTTATTGACAAGCTGGGAATTCCAAACCTTGAATACGTTGAGAAACACCCATACGTCCCTGCTGTTGAGGCAGAGGAAGTAGCAGAAGCTCCTGAAGAGACAGAAAAAGCTGAAGCAACAGAGGAATAATCTTCCTCTTTTTACTTCACTTTTATAATCCTTTATTTGCGATCTTTGTAAAGCCAAAGACAATTACTGTCAATACTGATTTTGTATCAAAAACCTTATATCTTAAGTTGCTATTTAGATACCATCCGACATGCTGAGGTAGCCAAGTGGACTACGGCGCCGGTCTTGAAAACCGGTAGTGCTAACGCGCTGCAAGAGTTCGAATCTCTTCCTCAGCGTTCTACCAGTAACTCAATGCTTACACACTTTCACCACGCTTACAAAAGCGCAATAATATAGAAAGTGGATGTGTGATGCATGGATTTGTACGACTATGATAAAAAGGTCGATGCGGCTGAGAAACTGGTACTGAATGCGCCTTATTCAGATAAAAACAAAGAACTCATTATTGAGTTCGAAAATACTCTTTTTGCTGAAGGTCTCTCAAAACCTAGAATATTGAAGTACCTTAGTTCACTTCATAATCTGTCACAGTGGTTCGATAAGCCTTTCCCCGATGTTGTTAAACTTGATGTCTACAAGCTTGTAGGCAATCTTGAAAAGTCAGATCGCAGTGTGTGGACCAAAAGAGACTATCGTGTTGTTTTGAAACGTTTTTTTAGGTGGCTAAACGATGGTAACGATCCGGAATGTACGGATTGGATTACTACAAATGTCAAAAACAAAGATAAGAAGATACCTGAAGAACTACTCACACAAGAAGAGATCATACAGATGATCGATGCAGCTGAACACCCCAGAGACGCAGCCATCGCTGCAGTCTGGTATGATTCAGGAGGCAGGGTGAGTGAGAATGGGACTCGACAAATTAAGCACGTCGGATTTGATGAGTATGGCGCCTTTGAGACAGTCAAAGGAAAAACAGGGATGCGTAGGATTCGATTAGTAACTGCAACACCGTACCTGGCAGCATGGTTGGCCATCCATCCGGAAAAGAACAATCCAGAGGCACCACTATGGGTAAACGTTGGCAAGAGGTCACGTGGGAAACATATGAAATATGGTGCCATCAGGATGGTCATTAAGAGACTAGCAACAAAGGCAGGAATAAAAAAGCGAGTGTACAACCAACTTTACAGACACTCCAGAGCAACTGAGTTGGCAAATCACTTGACACAGGCACAGATGGAATCACATCTGGGGTGGGTCCATGGATCAGACATGCCTGGTACATACATTCACCTCTCCGGTCAGCAGGTAGACAATGCTATTCTGAGTATGTATGGTCTTTCTAAAGAAGAAGGCACCGAGCCTGCACTAACTCCAGTCAAGTGTCCTAGATGTAAACATGTGAACGGACCAACTTCAAAATATTGCGCTTCCTGCAGAATGGCACTGACAACAGAAGCAGCTCATGAAGTAGAAGATGATGAACAGCAGATGATGAGACTCATGAAAGAGTATGTTAAGATGCATCCAGAGATGTTTGGAGAATTCATTTAATAATCGAAGCTGCCAACGCGGAAAAGGGAAGGAGGTAGAGGATGACATCGCTTGGAGTCATGTGTAGAAAAAACGTGTGAACCATTCCACGATGGTAAATCAGGTTTACTTTAGTTTAGTATGCCATCCTCATAATATAAGTTAACAGTATTGCATATAAGTGTTGCTATTTTAACAGATGAGAACAAGTAAATTTGTTTCAAAAAAAATGTATATTCACGTCTTTGTATTAAAACTCCCTAATAAAATTCCCATTTAGGAAACTATTTGTACAACGTGTTCCTTTCATAAATTGGTACATATGAATGAAAAAGCTAGTTCTAACACTGTTAAAATAGTTACAATGGTTTCTCTTTACCTGATGATGCTGTTTGCTATTGTTGCTGCAGCAGCTATCACTGGGTTCAGGTAGTTACATAATTACA
>NZ_JADQBY010000032.1 GCF_016278385.1 Methanolobus sp. | reverse complement strand
CTTATTCTGGAATTGATGTATTGGTCAAAAATAACATCATTGTAAATTCCAAAGAACATCCTGCTTTACCGGGTTCGGGTTATGGAATTCAAAACTGGGAGCCTTCGACCCACAGTGTTGTTGCTGAGTATAACGATGTTTACAACAATGTTGGAGAATATAGTGGAGGAAGTATCACATATTCAAACAACATGAATATTGATCCTTTATTTGTGGATGGGGCAAACCATGATTATCATTTACAGGAGGGTTCAGGCAGCTGGTATGAACCTGGATGGGTAATTAGTGATAGCTTAAGCCAGCTCATGGACTCCGTATTCCCATTGTTAAGTCACAGTAATAATCAGGGGCTAAATTCTAAAAGGGTGAGCATCGGAGTATTTGGTAATACAGCCCAAGCATCCAAGGGCATTATTGACAAGTTCATCTCTCTTGCAAATAGTAATTTTATTATGAATATATTTGGAAAAGAAGATGTTCCTGAGAAAATCGGTGTTTCAGATAAAGCTGCTGTTTCTGATACTTTCTGTGATGGCATGAATATCACTTACGGAACGGTTTCTATTGATGGGGATCTAAGCGATTGGCAAAGCACGGCAGGTGTTACAGTCTCTGGCAAAGGCTCAGAAGATGATACTTCAGCAACAATAAAGGCAATGTACGATGATACATATCTTTACCTTGTCTACGATGTTTCTGATTCTGATTTCCAGGCAAAAAGAGTGCTTAGTCAGGGTGGTTTACATTTAGATGACAGCGTTGAGCTATATATCGATACCCTGAATAATGGTGGAACCTCAATGCAGACAGATGATTACCACTTCATAATAAACTTAAATGATGGGGTAATAGATGATGTAGGTACTGGCAACGGAAAAGATTATGATTATGTCATTAATATGATAAAAAAGGTGAATTTACAGGGCACGGTTAATAATGCCAGTGATGTAGATACAGGCTATATCATCGAGGTTGCGGTACCCTGGAGCGATATCGGCGGGAGATCTACAAATGACATTGTTGGTATGCTTATTGCTGTAAATGATATGGATATTGAAGATAGTTTAAATAAGTTCAATTATTGCAATATCCCACTGGATTCCTATGCCAAACCAGATAACTGGTTTGAAGCAACAATTGTCGTCCCGGTAAAGTGAAATTGCTCAGGCGGTTATTGCTGTTAAATCAAAAAGAAAATTGTAAATTGAGGCGCATATTTTGCGCCATCTTTTTTTATGGTTTGGTTCTCTCAATATCCTTATATATTCATGCGCATTTTACCTATGACCATGCCTTATCCAATTGCACATGTTACGTTCTTTGACTATAAAATTGCATACTAATAACCCTATATATTTTCGTTCAGTTTCTTTTTTTAGATCTGCACAGGTTACATTCTCTATTCATATATTATCTATTAAACAAAGAATTCATTTAAATATTAATAGTGTTGAATGTTTATTATAATAATATGGTAATTGATGAGTGATACAATGAATGAAGAAAAAAGAAAACTCACATATGTGTTATTGGCAGTTTTTGTATTGATTTTAGTTAGTGTATCCTGGGTATATGCAAGTTTTTCATTACTTGGACCTAAAGATCTCGGGGTTGAATATACTACAGAGGATTATTTGAGCGCTCTGGAAAAAACCGGTATGCAAATAGAATTTGAAGGTATGAATGGTGTAGAACTGGAAGAATACATGGAAAATGTGGGAAAAGAATCAATCGATGATTATAATTTTGAATTCTCAGAATATGAGAGAAGACAGTTTGCTTTAAATGCAGCAGAGTCAACAGCTTTGTTGAATGAAATTGCACCTGCATTTTGGTGGTTTGATGACCTTCAGGTAAAAGTTTCACCAGATGGAACCATGGAAGGATCAAGCACAGCTGACATAAAAAGACTCAAAGAAGATCTGTATTCAGATGTTGCAGGTGATGTGCCTATTCCACTGCCAGATACTCTAAATATTTACAGTAAGGGAAAGATCAGCATTACGAACAATCAATTGAACGGAGAACCGGAAGAATTTAAGCTAGGGGCCGTTTCACTTCCTGGTAAATATATGGAAGAAGAAAGTGTAGATATAATGGAAGATTATTTCCCTCGGATCTATACAGTTGTTCCAGGACTTGAAATAACCAGCCTGACCTCTAATTCAGATGGTGAGTTTGTTTTTGATGGAATTATTCCGCAAAAAGTATCTGTGACTAAAAAACAGGTTTGAGGTTTTGCAATTGAAATACCTAATGATCAACGGGAAGAAGGAGCAAATACCTTCCTTCCCGCATCATAAAGCTTACATCTACAGGAGCAAGCAATTTTTTTCAGCTAAAGGAATAGCAACTCATCTGACAATGGGTGATTTCATCACTTTGAAAGAACTGTATAATGGATTTAAGAATAAATGCTCTCTCCCCAGGGTCCTTCTTGTCGATCCTACCAGTAACTGTAATTTGAGGTGTAAAGGATGCTGGTCCCAGGATTATGAAAGCGGTCACAACATTTCATATGAAAAGTTTGACGATATTTTAAACCAGGCTGAAGAATTAGGAATTATGGATTGCCTGATGACCGGTGGCGAACCTTTACTCAGGAAAGAAGATATTCTTAAATTATGCAAAAAGCATAATAAAATGACATTCGGTGCATTTACCAATGCCACTTTGATCGATGAAGAATTCGCCGATGCGATGGCTGAATTGGGAAATTTGAATGTTTTCATTAGTATTGAAGGGACAGCTGAAGAAACTGATTTTAGAAGAGGGGCGGGCGTTTACGATAAAGCTATTCGAGCCATGGATATTTTAAGATCCAGGGATATTGGTTTTGCTTTTTCAGCCTGCTATCATTCAAGAAATTACAGAACCATAGCCAGCGATGACTTCCTTGATAAAATGCGTGAACAGGGTGCCTGGTTTGGATGGATGTTCCAGTATATCCCGGTGGGAAGCGATGCCGATACTTCCATGGTATGTACTGCCGAGCAGAGGGCATACGTTCTGGAAAAGATCAGGGATTACTGTGTAAAACACGACTATGTTATCGTTGATTTCTGGAACAACGGACATCTGTCTTTCGGTTGCATTGGTGCAGGTGTTGGTTTTGCTCATATCAATGCGAAAGGTGACGTTGAACCATGTGCATTCTGCCACTATTCAGATTCAAATATATATGATGTGTCGCTTGCCGAAGCCCTCAGGTCTAAATTCTTCACTGCTTTTAGGGATGCCCAGCCTTTTTCAGATAATCCCCTGAGACCCTGTCCTTTAATCGATAATCCACAGGCAATTATTGATGTAGTAAATGCCGGAGGGGCAAAATCAACCCATTTAGCAAATCCTGAATCACCTGAAGATCTTGCCAGGAAAAGCTTTGACCGGGCCAAAGAATGGGAAGCATTGGCAGGAGAGCTATTTCAGAAAATGCCAGAACATAACAGGAAGAACTTTCCTCTGTTTTTAAAGTATCTTTCTTTCAAGAAAGGAATAACCGATGGCAGAAGAAAAAAGATTTAGTGCTGAAGTTCACCATAAAAACGATTATGTCGATTGGATTGTATTTGTTCATGGTTTTGGAGGCAGTGCCAGAACCTGGAAAAAACAGACAGAGTTCTTTTCAAAACATTATAATCTGCTTGTGCTGGAAATGCACAAGGATAAAGTAAATGGAGATATTGACCTGAATAAAGTCTGTAAGCTTATTTATAATACGTTAAATTTCTATAATATCGAAAAAGCCCATTTCCTGGGTTTTTCCTTCAGTTCTCTAATTTGCCTGCGATTTGCTGTATTATTTCCTAAAAAAGTAACTTCATTAATTATGGGTGGAGGAATTGTTAAGTTCAATCTGAGAACAAAATTCCTGCTTTTTTTAGCGATTAATTTCAAACAAATGATAAATTACATGATCCTTTACAGGTTTTTTGCCTACATTATACTTCCAAGGAAAAACCACAGGAGATCACGGAGTATTTTCGTGAATGAAGCAAAAAAAATGGGTTATAATGAGTTTTGTAAGTGGGTGGATCTCATCCCACAAACAAAGAATAGTTTAACATGGCTGGATGAACTAAATGATGATATCAAAATCCTGTTTGTTTCAGGAAATGAGGATCATCTGTTTTTAAAAGACACTTTAAGGCACACTAAGAAAAGAAGTAATTCCAGGGTTGAAATAATTGATAACTGCGGTCATGTATGCTCGATCGAGCAATATGACAAGTTCAACGATATCGTTTTTGGGTATTTGAATTCAACATTTGTTTAATTTTATTTTTTAATGACAATATTTTCCCGGTTTATTACTTTGAATATCAGGAACTTATTTAAGCAAGTGAGTTTCAAATATTGATAATTAAGGTCAAGTTGGGAGTGAGTAAGATGACTATACGAACATACATAAATTTTAACGGGAACTGTCGTGAAGCTGTAGAATTCTATGCTGATGTTTTTGAGACTGAGAAACCTGAGTTCATGCTGTACAGGGATATGCCGGATGATGACGACTCTTTTTCTGTTACAGAGGACAATGCGGACTTCATATTGCATACCTCTCTTGACATAGAGGGAAGCACCGTGATGTTCTCTGACATTCCACCTGGCATGCCTTTTACTGTCGGGAACAATGTCAGTCTTGTGATAATTGGCAACGATATGGAAAAGATAAAGAAGATGTACAACAGGATCAGGAAAGATGGTGGCACCGTGGGCATGGAACTTGAGGAAACGTTCTGGGCCAAACTATATGGTTATGTGACTGATAAATTCGGGGTTGGCTGGCAGTTCAACTATGATGAAGAAGTAGAATGACCCATTGTCAGATGAAAAATGGATAATTGGTTAATAGGTTAATGCTTGATATTCAAGCTTCTTCAGGGAACATGTCCGCAAGATAACATGCAAGAACCTGCTGCACATTTGTATCCTTAGCTGGCATCTTGCCACATTCCATGTATTCCATGATAAATTTAGGGAACACATAGACCCATCCACCGCCTATGCTATCCATAATCGCACGGAGCTTACTTCCTCCGGCCATGAGAGCAAATCTGAGTTGGGACAGGCTGGTCATGCTATCAGGTACTATCATTACGATGGAACCTGAGAAGAAATTGTATATGAGGGATTCTTTTATTGCAGGGTCATACTCAAGGGTGAATTTTGCATTGGCGGATGTGTTTTTCCTGATGTAATCAAGGCATTCATTATAAAGGCTGGAGGTTCGGGTAAAAGGTGAAATGAACTGCAAGTTTTCCAGATCATCACTGTATGAAAGCGAACCTTCATTGTCAATAACTGTGGTTTGAATGTCTGATCTGGTCATACCAAAGTCTTCTGCACCTTCCAGTATCTTCGTTACGGGGATTGAGAATGTAACAGGTTCTTTGCTGATCATTGAAGAGGATTGATATTCGGTATACTGTTTGATGACCGCTTCAATGAGTGCGTGCTTTATAGGTACAGGTAATTTCATTGTGGAGGCTCCTTAACGAGGATTGATGGTTGATATTAGTAGACAGAAGTCATATACCGAAGTTCTATTATTTATATATTTGGAACAATTAAATAGATCCTGTTCTCTATTTATACCAGTATATTCCAGTTCGTATCGAAAAACATCATTTGTCAAGGGTTATTACGACATTTCCCTTTTTATGTCCAGTTTCAACATATCTTTAGGCTTCTACTATCTGCTCCAGCGAATATTTCCTATCAATGACTGTTTCTACGTTCCCTTCCTCAATAAGCTCTTTGAAAAAGAGAATATCCTTTTTGAGAGGATATCTAATTAGCTCCCAAATCCACCCATTCTAATTAGACTAAACATTTTCAATAAAATCTCCCAAATGAATTCCTTTTCTTAAACCCATGATGGACTTCTGCAAGTACAAGCAACTGATACGATACAAAACTCAGTAGAGAGTAGAGTTTTCTACTCTTTACTCTAACTCTTCTTATATCGAACCTAACCACATATTTATTTTATTTGAGTGAGTTTAAGAAGCCTTTCAGCAACCAATATCATTATTTCATTTAGTCCTTCATCACCTAGTCGGTATTTGACAAAGTGATGTAATGTCTTTAGTGAAGGAAGTCTTATGATATCATTGTCATCAAAAAATGCGAGCAGTATTGCTTCATCTTCTGTTAGTGGAGCAACTATTTTTTCATAGGATAGCTGCCTAAAACACATCACAATGAAGAGTTTTATCATTGAAGAAATGCTATATTTTTAATGCCAACGGTTGTTGGCATACACAGTACGTTCTCTAAGTACTGTGAAATATCGTCTCTGCAGAGGAAGTGCAGGAATTGGCAAATTGAGGTGCGTTCTCTGTTCAGATAGTTTTCAATTAAATCCTCAAAGCAGACTCCTCTATACATAATAGATTTTTTAACCATGAAGTGGGCCATATTTATGTTATATATAGCTACTGCCCCTACAAAAAAATGTGTTGATGTTAACAAAAAAAAGGATAAGCTTTTATGCAAAAATTCTAACTAGACGGCCCCTATATATGTGTATGTTCAGAAACACATTTGACATTTGAGCCTATCAAATTAGGTCATAATTCCCTCCATTCTAATTTGGTGATTCTTTTGTTTGAAAGTATCTGGCTAAGTCAATCTTCTTGATAATATTTTGCAAATTTGCTAGTGTCATAAACTGGTATACCACAAATCTTACAACTGAATAAAGTTCCCTGCTATTCTTCTATCTTTTTCTCACATCAAATGTTACCCTGCTTTTGCTGTGTCTATTTGATTATTCGATAGCTTGTCACGTCTTTATCTTTTCCTCCAAATTATCATCTCCCTATCCCTTTCTCAATCTCCAGCACCTTCAGCGTGATCTTCATCACCGAATCAGGATTCAGTGAAATAGAATCTATTCCCTCTCTCACCAGAAACTCAGCGAACTCCGGGTAATCACTGGGAGCCTGACCACAAAGACCACTGTGCTTATTGTTCCTTTTAGCGCCTTGTATCGCCATTGAAACTATCTTCTTTACGGCCTCATCACGTTCATCAAAAGATGATGCAAGGATTTCGGAATCTCTATCAATACCAAGAGTTAGTTGTGTCAGGTCGTTGGAGCCGATGGAGAAGCCATCGAAGTACTGGCTGAACTCGTCTATCAGCAGGACGTTGCTTGGAATCTCGGTCATCATGTAGACCTGGAGGCCGTTCTCTCCTCTGACGAGACCGTTCTTTTTCATTTCTTCGAGGACTTTTTCGGCTTCTTCTACTCGGCGGCAGAACGGAATCATAAGTATGAGATTGGTCAGGCCCATTTCATCTCTCACTTTTTTCATGGCTTTGCACTCAAGAGCGAAGCCTTCCCTGTAACGCTCGTCATAGTACCGGGATGCTCCCCTGAAACCAATCATGGGGTTGCTCTCCTTAAACTCGAAGTACTCACCGCCCAGAAGAGTCTCATACTCGTTGGACTTGAAATCGCTCATACGCACTACTACCGGCTTCGGGTGGAATGCTGCTGTAATGGTTGCCACTCCTTCTGAGAGCTTCTCCACGAAAAAGTCTGCTTTATTCTCGTACCTGCCTGTGAGTTCCTCTATCTGTTTTAGTACTTCTGCATCCTTCACCTTTTCAGGATGCACAAGCGCCATAGGATGCACTTTGATATAGCTGGTAATGATGAACTCAAGTCTTGCAAGTCCTATACCGTCATTTGGTATCATGGACATCGTAAAGGCTTCCTCGGGATTGCCCAGGTTCATCATAATCTCAGTTTTTGCCTTCTCCAGGCCCTTGAGATCAACCGTTTCAATGTGGAACGGAAGGATACCTTCATGCACTTTACCTGCATCCCCTTCTGCACAATTCACCGTGACTTCCATACCATCTCTCAGTTTTTCCGTTGCATCCCCTGTACCTACAACCGCCGGGATTCCAAGTTCACGACTCACAATAGCTGCATGGCAGGTCCTTCCACCTTTATTGGTTATGATGGCAGCAGCCCGCTTCATCACAGGCTCCCAGTCCGGTGTTGTGGTATCAGCAACAAGTATTTCCCCTGTCTTGAAATCAGGAAGTTTTGAGACATCGGTGATGACATGGACGTTGCCGGCAGCTATCTTCGAACCCACACTTCTTCCCATGACAATGACATCCGTACTCTCATCAAGGTAATAAGTCTCAAGAACATCCTTTCTTTTCTGGGACTGCACGGTTTCCGGTCTTGCCTGGACTATGAACAACTCTCCGGTTTCGCCATCCTTGGCCCACTCCACATCCATAGGCACATGTTTCTTTCTCTTTTTAGAATAATGGTCCTCGATGGTCACTGCAAATTTTGCCAGCGTCAGGGCTTCATCATCCGTAATACAATAACGCTTCCTGTCTGCCTCCGGCACGTCTACGTTACGGGTCATCACACGGGAATCGCCCCGGCCGTAGATCATCTTTATCTCTTTACTGCCCCTCGTTTTCTTAATGATAGGCTTGAAGCCTTCTTTCAGAGTAGGTTTGAACACATAGAACTCATCAGGATTGACAAGTCCCTGCACTACATTCTCTCCAAGACCGTAAGCTCCGGTTATGAATACTACATTCTCAAAACCCGATTCGGTGTCGATGGTAAATATCACACCGCTTGATGCTAGGTCCGAGCGCACCATCTTCATCACGCCTATTGAAAGGCCGACTGTAAAGTGATCGAATCCGTTGTTCACTCTGTATGATATCGCCCTGTCGGTGAAAAGTGATGCAAAACACCTGTTGCAGGCATCTTTTAATGAATGGTAACCATGAATGTTCAGGTAAGTCTCCTGCTGACCTGCAAAGGATGCATTAGGAAGGTCCTCTGCGGTTGCAGAACTGCGCACTGCCACGTCCGTATCCTCTCCATACTGCTGGCAAAGTTTGTCATATGCCGTCTTTATTTCATCCCAGAGATCATCAGGGATGCCTGCATCAAGTACGATATTCCTCGCTTTCTTGCCTCTCAGTGAAAGGTCGGTGATATCATCGATATCAAGTCCTTCAAGTGACGTTTTAAGATCATCAAGTACGCCTGCAGACTTCAGGACATGCCAGTATGCATCTGCAGTAATCGCAAAACCATTAGGTATCTTGATATCTTTATCTGTCAGTTCCCTGTACATCTCTCCAAGGGATGCATTCTTTCCTCCCACAGAAGGAATGTCATCTATACTTATTTCGTCAAACCACCGGGTATACTTACTATTTCCTGTCATAGTCCCACTCCATTTATATTTTAATTAATTTAAATTCAATTGTGTAATTCAACATTATTTTTATTCATCATTTCCAATGGCACCAACCGGACAAATACTCAATGCTTTTTCGCAAACATCTTTTTCTGCATCAGTTTTTGGCTGTTTGAAAACAAAGGCATTCGAATTAATATCAGTCATTTTAAAGTGTTTTGGAGCCTCATCTGTACAGATTTGGCATGAAATACAACTTTCATCAACATAATATGGACCTGGAACATTTTTCGGCAGTTTGCTATTTTTGTCTGCTATACTTTACTCCCCCTTAAATGAACAATAATGATAATATTTAATTTCCATAGTACATAAGACATTAGTCTTGAAAGTAAAATCAAATAATAGTGCTTTTTGGATACTACTATAAACCAGAATGACCATTGAAAACAAAATACCAATGTATAAAAGGAATACTAAAAAAGGAAAATCATCATGGGCACACAAATAGGAATATTACTCACAAAAAACCCTATAACTTACGAAGAACTCGGTGGTAAAGTGATAGCTATCGATGCTTACAATACTATTTACCAGTTCCTGAGTGCCATTCGCCAGCGTGATGGTTCATTGCTCACGGATTCTTCGGGGAATCCTGTATCTCATCTTACCGGTCTGTTCTCAAGGACCAGCAAACTCCGGGAATCTAACATCAAACCCGTCTTTATCTTTGATGGTAAGCCACCAGAGATGAAAAGAGACACACTGGAAAAGCGCAAGGAATGCAAAGAGAATGCAGCCCTCAATTATGAGATAGCTAAGGATGAAGGCAATCTTGAGGATATGAAAAAATACGCACAGGGAACTTCCAGGATAACACCTGATATCCTTGCCAGCTCAAAGAAGCTTCTTGAGATCATGGGCATCCCGTGGATACAGGCAGAGTCAGAAGCAGAGGCTCAGGCAGCTTTCATGGTCTCCAATGGGGATGCCGACCTTGTTGGTTCACAGGATTATGATGTTTTCCTTTTTGGTGCAGAGGATGTTGTCCGCAATCTTGGAAGTACCGGAAAACGGAAGGTCCCGGGACAGAACAAGTATGTGGCAAAGACACCAGAGCACATCTCTCTTTCTGGCAGTCTTGCAGAACTTGACCTGAGCAGGGACCAGCTCATTGATCTTGCTATTTGTATAGGTACAGATTTCAACGAAGGAATGCACCGGGTAGGTGCAAAAACAGCTTTGAAATTTATTCGCCAACACGGTGATATTGCTACTGTGATAAAGGAAGAAAATAAGGATATTCGAGCTTGCACTTCAGTTGAAGAGATCAGGGATTTCTTCCTGAACCCTCCTGTTACCACTGATTATAATCTCAAATGGTGCAAACCATGTTCTGATAAATTATTTGATTTCCTTGTCACTGAAAAGGGATTCTCTGAAAAGCAGGTCATGAAAAACACTCAAATACTTGATGAAAGGGCTGCTTCTGAGTGTCAGTCGTGTCTTGGTGACTGGTGAAAAAGCTTATATTAAATATTATAAAAGGCAGCTTTCCTTCTGATTGATATTTACATTTTTCGATATTTTCTTTTTTTCTGTTACCCTATTATTTACATAGTTAAAAAAATATCAGTTCATATTAAGAAATAATGTATGTGTCTCTTTGGAGGAGTAAGTCTTTTAAACTCATGAACAAAGCATCTGAGTGAATGTTGTAAATATAACCTCAATAAGTAAGTTTGGATTAAGCATGTTAACAGCGTTAACACTGTACTATAATTCGTGTTGTTTTAACTGTGTTATATATACTAAGAAACAGGCGGATAATCAGTCCAAACGGGCACAAAAATTTATACTAGCAAAACAAAATAATAATAGGGAAGTTACAATGAAGGCCGAATTAATAAGTACGGTGTTTCTGTCGGAAAAGAGAAAGAACACTCTTCTAATGTTAATGGACGGACCAGCTTCCGTTGATGAGATAAAAGATTCTCTGACAGGAACTACCAGTGCTATAATGGCCCAGGTGAAGATACTCTTTGAACAGGGACTTATTGAACAGAAGGATGATCAATGCAGGCTGACAAGCATTGGAAAGCTGATCATGAAAAAGATAAGACCTCTGATCGAGACCCTGAATGTCGTGGAGGATAACAAGGATTACTGGGACAGCAGAAACCTTGACCCTATACCTGAGTTCCTTCTTGACAGGATTGGGAACCTTGGTGAGATTCTGATACATGAACCTGACCTCAACCACCTTTTCGAGCCTCCAAAAGCGCTGCTGACCAGCCTTAAGCAAACAAGGAATGTTTGCACCTTTTACTCCTATTTTTGCCCGACATGCCCTTATAATTATTCTGAACTGGCAAAGAATGAGGTCAACTATAATCTCATCCTGACACGCCCTGTCTACGAAAGACTGAGGGATGAATATACCGAACAACACGATGCAATGATTAACTCGAAGAACTCTCATATGTATATCTGTGATGATGAATCCATGAAATTAGGTGCTCTCTCGGTAACCGATGATCTGATGCTCATAGCTTTCTTCAACAAGGATGGTTTCTTTGATCACAAGAAGGTCCTGAGCTTCGAGGAAAGTGCCCGTAACTGGGGACAGGATCTTTTCCAGTATTATAAGGAGAGATCTGAGAAGATAAAGTAGAATTTTGTTGTCTCGAAAAAGATTGTCATTTTAAGAATTAATGATTTGGTTCAAATCTTATCTATCTCATAGCAAATTGGGGATATCGGTAAGCAGAAAATGCCATTCTTTGCATGAACGACACAATTTAAGTGATAATCGGTAAAATATTCGATAATAGGTGCATAGGAAAGCACGAAAATCCTATGCTACCCACACAAAATTAAAATTATATCAATCCATAAACGATTTTGATAGCCATTATCCACAAAACCACACCAAACATCTGTTTGATTGTTTCTGATTTCATTTTGCTGTGCATTAGATGAGAACCTACCTGTCCTCCTGCGAATGCAGCTACAGCTGTATAGATCATGAGAGTCATGTCTAAATGTCCTGTGGTCAGATGACCAAAGAACCCTGAGAAAGAGGAGAACAATACAATAAAAGCTGATGTGGCAGAAGCACGTTTTGTCTCATACCCAAGTGCTATTAAAATGGGGACAATGAATACGCCACCGCCAAGTCCGAGAAGTCCTGCAAAAAAACCTATCAAAAATCCAAGAACGATACCAATGATGGATCTGTTTTTTTTATTCGTGACACTAGTAGATACATCCTTTTCTCCTTTTTTTCCAAAAAATAACATGCGTGATCCGGCAAAAATCAACACAATGCTGAGTATCCATAGTAGTATCTCAGTTGAAATGAACTTAGTAAAGTAAGCACCGAGTGGAGCCCCTATGATGGAAGTCAATACAAAAGGAGCGGCCACTTGTAAGTCTATCATTTTTTTTCTGTAATACGTGATTGCTGCTGAGCTGGCAGTTATACCATTGAGAAGCAATGCTGTAGGTATTGCTATGAGCATATCAATACCAAGCCAGTAAAATAAAGGCACATATACCAAGGAACCACCTAGGCCAAGCATTGAAAATATAACAGCTAAAAAAAAGATAATAACAGCAATTATGATAATATCCATATAATCAATTCCAGACTTTGTAGCAGTATATTATGTAAATTATGTAAAAATGGTTGGTGCAATTGCACCTAAAGCTTATACACTTTTTCCAAATACGGATGGCAGACTATCTTGTCATCGAGCATACATGCATATTTTTTGATTACCATTTCTTCGCATTTGGAAAATTGTACTCAAATATGAATTCGGCAAACAATTCGATCATAACACCAACTGCTCCAGTTTATCTACTACTTATTTGTCAGCACAGGGTTTGCAAAGCATTTTGCCATTAACATCCTGCAATTTATGAGCAAATGTACGTTCACCGCATTCCTCACACAATGCTGTATCAAAAACCCCTTTTTTCTTTTCAAAAGGATAATCGAAAACTGGGCTGATAACGAGGAAGTTTTCTTCCGGTATGCTTAGTATTTTGTTAACCAATGGCTCAGCGATCTCAGAATTAATGTCCTGTGGCGGTACACCCATTTTCCTCTGTTCAACAAAAGGAGATTTTAGCATATTTCCAAAGAATTCAGGCTTTATATATGCTCTGACTGCCTTTTGATTAATGGTATCGATGAGTGTAAAAGCCATTTTACCATAGTAGGTCTTCTCAATATTGCTTTTTCCATAAGTACAGCCAGTAATAGCCATAAGGCCATCAACAAAACACCCAGCTGCATGATCATTTCCGGTCTCTGCAATCAGATGGAGTTCCTTATCTTTCGATCTGTCAACCCCTAGTGCATTCATAGCAGCAGCTCCGATTCTCATTCCAAGTGGCATAGCAGGGCACCTATGGCCGTGAAAAATAAATCCTGTTTCAAGATAGTCATTTACGTCAATCATTTTAGCATCCTCTTTTTGCTCTTAATATGCCAAGATTTTCCATGGCTTTCCAAGCTAGTCTCAATTCAAGTAGCATTCCTGGACAACGGTATCCGTGGGATTTGAATCCAAGTTCAAGCATTTTCTATTTTCCACATTTAATATCTCCAGAAACTCATTTGCACGGTATTGGATTCTACCTACAAAACCGATATTATACAATTTATTTGTCTATATTTAAAGATAACGGTTTCAAAAAGATTTGAAATACAGTGATGTTCAATATATGCTGTCGTAAAACATAAAACTCAATTATTTGCCAATTATTGTGGAGGAATTCAAGGCTATGTAATTAATGACGAAATATTGCATTTAACGAATGTACGAATTTTCATCAATGAACACCTGAGCAAATTCTACATTTAATTCCTGTTCATCAATATTGTTAGCTTCCTTGCCGATATAAACGATAGAATTAGTCTGAATATGCCTCTTTTCCAATACTCCTATCTCTCCATCAAACTTAGCTTCAGGATGATTAGCATAGTTCATTATTGTCCTACTCAATGGCTTGAAATACTGAGAACCTTGCTTTATCGCCCCCTTTCTGTCAATATCCAAGCCCTTGATAATATCAAAGGTCCTTTTTTTTTCTCTATCAAAGTCTTCCTGCATGGTATCGTTCTGGAGTATGGTGTTTGTTATAATCATTATTTGAACGTGGAATATACTATTGATAATAATCCTAATGTTGATTAATTACCTGAAGTTATTATATATAACTCCAGCTTGCTATTTCTCTTTAGTCAGTAATTGCGGACCTTGGTCTGTTTTACCGACCATCAGTAATTAATAATTAAACCGGAGGCAGTAACCGGAAATGTGTTATTTTCGTTGTCTGCCGACCAAACAAGAACATGGGTGATCAAATCATGCCAGCAAAAGATTATGCACCAATAGATCAAAATTGGCTCGAAGATGCAGGAAATTTGTGGACAACACCTTGGGTTGACAAGCCTTCTGAAAGAGTTATCGTAGACCCGATCATCTTGTCCCATGCTGCAAGCTTGTTTAGGAAAAATGCAGGATATTTTTATCAGAATCCCGATGAAGCGATACGAATGGTATGCCATGCATGTGAACTCTATGATGTCACTCCTGTTGGCCATTATTTGTATGCTGACTACTGGGGACAGGACTATGGAGCTGAAATAAAGATCCAGACCAACTCACCACCAGGTATCACAAAGCGTCCTATCAAGACAGCCGAAGATGTAGACAACTTCGAGGTCCTTGATGTTGATGAACTGACCAAAGGTCCAACTCTCACAACACACTACAAGGCACTAGATACATGCAAAGAAGAATTTCCTCATATGTTCGCTCCTATCACACAGTTAGGAGGAACAATGGAAGTAGCAACCAACTGGGCTGCTATCGAGGACGTCTTCATGTGGATGATAACAGAGCCGGAACTCGTTGACAAGCTCTGTGTAAAGGCCGGTGACCACATGGTGAATGCCTGTAAAGCAACATCAGAGAGGTACGGTGCCAACGTAATGATCACAGGATCAGTAATTGCCAGTGGTGACCTCATGGACACAGAACAGATCAAAAGGTTCAGTTTCCAGCCCGTTTCCCGTGCAGTGAGGAAAGTCTTGAATTCCGGAGCAGGACCCGGTGTCTACTACCACCTTTGTGGAAATCACACTGATGACTTCCAGATGTGGAAGAACGCTCCAATGAGTCCTTTCACCATTGTGCAGATCGGATATGACGGACAGAACATCTTCCCTACCTCCAAACTGGTAGAACATTTCGGTGACAGATGCACCTGTTTCGGTACAGTTGATACTAAACTTGTAGACCGTGGAACCCCTGCACAGGTATACGAACAGGCCAAAGAACAGGTACTTGCCGGAAAGGACAGTCCAAGAGGATTCATCCTGGGTACTGCATGTGAATGTCCGACCAACGCACCACCTGTAAATGTCCATGCACTGGTAAAGGCTGCAAAAGACCACGGAAAGTATGAGAAGTTCTAAGGATGGGGATCGCAGCAAATAAGTAAAATTAAAGGAGTGTTTCAAAATGGATATCAAGATAACTGAAGAACTTGACAACACACTGAAGGACAACGGTTTCAAAAAGGAAGAAATCCAGGAGCTCATCGCAAATGCAGAGGCCAGCGGTACAAAGCTAAAAGCCAGAGATGGCGATATAGCTATTGCAAAGGGCGTCTCTGACAACCTTACTGTCTATGCGGTCTACTCACCTACCGAACTCTTAGACGTGTACGCCCACAAAATGAACATCATCGGTCTTACAGGCGGAGAGCTTAATGACATCGACTATGACGATGCAAGTGAATGGGCATGTGCAAAATGCGGTGAGATCGCACTGGAGAGGAACGTGGACATGACATACATGGGTGTCACAAGACCGGGACCTGGTCTTGTATGTCCAAAGTGTGATGAATTCTACGTATCCGATGGTGTAGCAAAGACACTGAAAACCGCAGAATCGATTCTGGAAGAAAAGAGAGCTTAAATTATAACCCAAGTCTCAGGATTCCTGAGATAAATACCATCTTTGAGAGGGATAAAAATGGAAACTATCGAAAAAGTACAGAGTCTGTGTCCGGAGTGTCTTGCTAAGATCGAAGGCATCAAATATGTTGAGAATGGCAAGGTCTACATAATGAAGAACTGTGCTGACCATGGCAACTTCATAACCCTTGTCTCAGAAGACATTGACCATTATCGTCAGATGGATGAATGCTTCGATGTTGACAGAGCAAAGGCAAGAGCGCCTTTAACGGATACACAACGAGGCTGTCCTTTCGATTGTGGCCTGTGTCCCTCTCACAAACAGGATACATGCCTGGCAGTGGTCGAGGTCACTGACAGGTGTAATATGAAATGTACATATTGTTTTGCAAATTCATCTATGGATGAGAGCCTTGATCCTGATATGGATACCATCAGGCAGATGTTTGAGACTGTAAAGAAATGCCAGAACGAACCCACATGCATCCAGATATCCGGCGGAGAACCAACCCTTAGAAATGACCTCCCGGAAATCATCAAAATGGGAAAGGAAATAGGTATCAGCCACATTGAGCTGAACACTAATGGTGTCAGGATAGCTAGCGACCAGAAGTATTTTGACAGGATTGCTGCTGCAGGTATTGATGCAGTCTATCTCGGATTTGATGGAGTATCGGACGAGGTCTACATGCAGAGGACCGGAAGGAAGATGCTTGATGTTAAGACTGAGGTCATTAACAGATGCGAGAAGGCCGGTATTGGAGTTGTGCTCGTTCCGCTTGTGGCCAAGGGCTACAACCTTCATGAGGTTGGCAAGATCATAGACTTTGCAGCAAGCAGAGTCCCAGCTGTCAGAGGTGTACACTTCCAGCCAGTATTCCACTCAGGAAGATCACCATCGGACAGGGCAGATAAGGTAACTATACTGGAGCTTCTTCGGGAGATCGAGACGCAGACAGAAGGACAGCTTAAGGTCAGCAATTTCACACCTTCGCTAATGCCACATGCACATTGCGGAGCTACATGTCTCACACTGATCGATAATGGCGGATACCTGCCACTGACAAACGTTTCCATGGGTTCTGTAAAATCCGCATCCGACGTGGCAAGCAAGACCAAGAAGTCAATCATGGGCAGATGGAAGGGTTTTGAGAAGGATCCAAAGCCAGCATCTTCATGTGGTGATCTGCTGATAAAGGGCTCGTGCTGTGAAAAGCCTCTCCGCGAACTGACCGTGAAGGGATCTTGTTGCGAGAAACCACTTATCGATGTCCTTTCAAAGAACTCTGGCTCTAACAAGGATAAGAGTGGGGGCTGGGCTGATTTCATCGAGATGAGCAAGAACAATTATCTAACCATTTCAACCATGGCATTTCAGGATGTCTGGTCATATGAACAGGACCGTGTTGAGAACTGCTGTATACATGTTGTCACACGTGACGGACGATTTATCCCGTTCTGCAATTACAATATGACAGACTGTAATGGCAATTTTCTCTACAGGGATGCTGCCTGATATATCAAATTCATTCGTTTTTATTTTTATTATTTTACTTCTGGTACGGGACAGGATGTCCATAAAGATACAGGAGGCAAAAAAATGAGTATTCGAGCAAAGATCAATACGTCTGTTCGCATGAGTGTGGCAAAAAGGAAACTTGATTCAAGAAAGATAACTATCAAGCAAGGTAACCCGCTTGAGCAGTGGGGGCTTACCAAGATTCGAAGCGACATAAAGAATAATAAGGAAATGCGTGAGTTTTTTGGTAAAAAGGAACTTGACAGAGGATCGATTAAGGATTACAAGCTCTTAAAGTTCAGGGAACTTCTGGCATATGTACTTGAGAACAGTCCCTATTACCAGGACCTGTATGAGAATACTGGCATTGATGCTTCTACGATAAAAAGTTATGAGGATCTCGAAAAGTTACCACTTACCGAGCAGGAAGACCTTGCAAACAAACCCTATCATTTTCTTTGTATACCAAGAAAGGACATTATCAGAGAGTTCACAAGTTCCGGAACAACTAATATGCTAAAAAGAATGGCATACACCCAGGACGAACTGTTAGAGATCGTTGATTCGGTCATTTCCGGCTTGAAGATGGCAGGTATGAATTCAAAGGATGATATATTACAGATAATGTATCCGACGATAACAGCAACGTGGGATCCCGGACTTGTTCTTAGCAAAGCATGTGCTCTTGGAGGTTTTGATTCTGTTATCGAGGATTCACTTGACGTTAATGACCAGATCAGGACAATGAGAGAAAACGGTACTACTTTCATAATCGGAACATCATCTTTCCTCTATGATCTTTCAAAACAGGTACGCAGCTTTATTGAACCCGGAGAACTGGGTATCAAGAGGATTATTTGTTCATCTGAGCCACTGACTGAGGAGATGAGGGAAGAGATTGAAAGCGTGTGGGGATGCAAGGCCCTGCGGCAGTGGGGAATGACGGAAATTGGTCTGGCAAATGCCATTGAGTGTGAACAGCAAAAAGGTTTCCACCTGAACAATCCTGATTTCCTCGTAGAGGTCATTGACCCGAAGACAGGTAAGGTCTTACCGGCAGGGGAGAAGGGTGAGCTTGTGGTCACGACCCTGAGGAGAAAGTGCATGCCTCTTATCCGCTACAGGACACATGATATTACTTCTATCATCGATGAGCCATGTCGTTGTGGTGCCTGTGTGGACCAGAGAATAAGCGACATTGAAAGGTGGAAAGGTAATTGAGGTAATAGAATGTCAGGTCCGGCCCGAAAATATCTGGCAGAGTTCATAGGGACATTCGTACTGGTATTCATAGCCGTTGGTTCCAATGCCATCAACCACCTTTCCAACGGTTCCCTGGGTCTGACCGGTATGGCGATTGCCACCGGAACCATTGTCATGGTGTTGATATATGTCATCGGTCATATCTCAGGTGCCCACATCAATTCCGCTGTAACGATTGCAATGACAGCAACCCGAAAGATAGATGTCGGGGATTGTCTGGCCTACATCATATCACAGGTATCCGGTGCCTGCGCTGCAAGTATAATGCTTCTGGAACTGTTCCCCTCTGCAGTGATGAGTGTGAATCTTGGTGCTACAAGTCTTGGAACAAATATTGTACCTAAAACGGGAATACTCATTGAGGCCATCCTCACTTTTCTGCTGGTCTTCGTAATCTTCGGTGTTGCAGTTGACAGTCGTTCCCCTCCTTGTCGCAGGCTACTGGACAGATTATTTGGTCTACTGGATCGGTCCGATAATTGGTGGAATCGTTGCAGCATTGTTGTATGATAATGTATTCATTCGGGATGATGTATTCGAGGAATATGTGGATGCTGTCATCGAAGGAATCTGAGATTTTTGGATTTGGACTTTAAAAGGAAGAGTAGTCCATTTAATTTCAATCAGGCAGGATTTGAGACTACGGAAGAAAACAGAAAAGCTGCAAAGAAGCCAACAACATTGATGAAGAAGAATTAGAGCTTCTGAGAGCTCAGACTTTCACTGATGAGGAAATAAATTTCTGGATAAA
Organism: Methanolobus sp.; assembly: GCF_016278385.1. Taxonomy (GTDB): domain Archaea; phylum Halobacteriota; class Methanosarcinia; order Methanosarcinales; family Methanosarcinaceae; genus Methanolobus. Next base: position 92,321 of record NZ_JADQBY010000032.1, on the reverse strand, counting down.
AGAGGTGAGAAAATTGGTAAGTGCATTTTAGCACTTACAATTTTTAGTTCTGTCTTTTTCTACCTATTCGTGAGCATTAAAATGATTCTTAGTAAACTGGATTCTCAAGATATTGGACTATTTCATTCCCATAATCAGTGAGTCTGTTTTCAAGTGGATATATTCCCCTTCCCATAAGAGATACATTGATTTCTTTTGTTCGATGAATTCCTTTGTTATAAAAATCAACCCAAGTTCTTTTTATTTGACCAGAAGTCCAATTCGGTAATAATTTTTTAAGAATGTGTCCTATACTTGTACTTAAATGATTGCTAACAACATTACCCATCTCTTCATTTGCTTTGCTAGGATTTGCTAATATTTATAATATATCAATCCCCACATCCCCTCAATACTTCCTATAAATATCACTCCTATGCCCAACCTCAATAACGAAAAGTATCATCTTATCGCCTTCGATACTCATGATTACACGGGAATCTCGAATTTTAGTGAATACAGGGGAGATTTTTGAAATATTTTGAGCTTTTTGATGTGTACTTTCGGGTTCTCGTCGTTTTCCATAGTCTTAGGTAAGTATACTTTCATTAGCGACCGGTAAGAACGTCTGCATGGACTATAAGTACTACTGGGTATATTTTGATAGTAGAAGTAGAAGTTATGTGTCTCTACTTTTCAGGCCACCTTAACATTGTCGGGCTGAACTAAAAAACGTATACAACATCTTTAGAACAGGTCTCGATTGCAAAAATATAGCCCACTCAGGAGAGAAGATCATGAATAAGATCCTTATCATCTTTGCCCATCCGACAAAAACACGTTCGAAGATCAATAGTGCTCTTCGTGCTGCTGTTGAAGATCTTGAAAATGTGACCATCAATGATCTCTATTCGAACTACCCGGATTTTCTGATAGATATCAAAAGGGAGCAAAGTCTCTGTGAAGAACATGATGTCATTATTTTCCAGCACCCGTTATATTGGTATTCACCCCCTTCAATAATAAAGGAATGGCTTGATCTGGTGCTTGAGCATGGCTGGGCCTATGGTTCAAAGGGCAAGGCACTCGAAGGAAAGATCTTCCTGCAGGCTATCACAGCAGGTGGTGACGACAGTACCTATCAGAAAGATGGTTGTAACATTTTTACAATTGGAGAACTTACCTCTCCCTATTGTGCTATGGCAAATCTATGCAACATGAACTGGCTTCCTCCATTCGCAGTTCTTGGAATTCACCAGGGTTTGTCTGAGGATGAAGTTAAATTCCATGCAGAAGAATATCGCCGTGCAGTCATTGCCCTGCGGGATGGTACGCTGGATATTGAGAAAGCAAAGCACGGTCAATATCTGAACAGCGACCTGAATTCAATTATCAGGAGGTTGTAAAGGTGGAAAGTTTCCTATTTCAGCTCTTTATTTTCCTGGCTGCAGCAGCTATTGCCGTTCCTATTGCCAAGAAACTGGGTCTTGGTTCAGTGCTCGGCTATCTCATAGCAGGTATTATCATCGGACCCTTCGGCCTCTCTCTCATTGCTGACATTGAGGAAGTCATGCATTTCACGGAGTTTGGCGTAGTTATGATGCTTTTTCTGGTTGGACTAGAACTCAAACCATCACTGCTCTGGGAGATGCGTACACCTATATTGGGAATGGGGGGAATGCAGGTTCTTTTTTCGAGCATTATTATTACCGGTATAGCACTCATCTTTCTACCATGGCAACAAGCAGTAGCCGTTGGTCTTATCCTCTCTCTCTCCTCTACAGCCATAGTTTTACAGACTTTACGGGAAAAGGGACTGATGAATACATCTCCCGGAAGATCCATCTTTTCGGTTCTCCTTTTCCAGGATCTGGCAGTCATTCCTATGCTTGCTGTTCTACCATTTCTGGCAACTATCGCCATTCATGACGATGGCCACTATGCGTCCGTTCTGTTTGATATCAGTTCACTGCCTCAATACATGCAGATCATTGTCATACTACTTTCAATTCTATCAATTTTCTTCCTTGGTAAATTCGCAAGCAGACCAATATTCAGGATTATTGCAGCCACACGGGTCCGAGAAATCTTCGTTGCTGCTGCTTTGGCTCTTGTAGTTGGCATATCGATACTTATGACTTCAGTTGGTCTTTCTCCTGCCCTTGGGACCTTTCTTGCTGGTGTTGTCCTGGCAGACAGCGAATACCGACATGAACTTGAAAGTGATATAGAACCATTTAAGGGCCTGTTACTTGGTATCTTCTTCATTTCAATAGGGGCCAGTCTCAACTTTATATTGATAGGGGAGAAGATCCTGCTGATCGCAGGACTCACAGCAGCTCTGATAGGTTTCAAATGGCTGGTGCTCGTCGTTACTGGTTCCATCTTCAAAATGGAGAAAAAAGAACGTTCACTTTTTGCTATTGCCCTTGCCCAGGGAGGTGAATTTGCGTTTGTCCTTTTCCAGTTTTCCAGGACCAACGGCGTATTGCCAAATCAAACCATAGAACCCCTTATTTCCGCAGTTGCAATTTCCATGTTCCTTACTCCATTTCTCTTCCTGGCATACGAAAAATTCAGTTCAAGTGCTCAGGGAGATGAAGAATCCAGACGTGATTCTGACATAATCGACCATACTGGACACAAGGTCATACTTGCCGGATTTGGTCGTCTTGGGACTGATCTTGGTCGTTTCCTCATTTCTGCTGGAATCAAACCGGTCATTATCGATTATGATGCAGACAATGTGGATGTTCTTAAAAAATTCGGATTTGAGGTGTATTACGGTGACATTACACGACTTGACCTGCTTGAAGCCGCCGGAGCCGCTGAAGCTGAGCTCTTAATAATCGCCATCGGTGACATTGAGAAATCAAGAAAGCTGGTTGAATTAGCAGGTAAACACTATCCACATCTTAAAATAGCAGCCAATGCTTCAGACCGTACCTCTGCCCATGAACTCATGGATCTGGGAATTACACAAATAAGAAGGGAGACTTTCGGCAGCGCCCTGGCACTTGGACAGGATGCCTTGAAGCTTCTTGGGTTCGACCCTTATGAAGCACACAAATTGATGCGTATTTTCCGGAAAAAGGACGAAGATACGATGCCTGAATTACACAAAATGCGCCATAAAGATAAGAAAAGTTACATATCAATGTATCAGAAGCATAGTGAAGACCTTGAGAAATTAATGGCGCTCGATCTGAATCTGGACATGGAAGAGATCGACAAAGCCTGGACTGCTGCAAACACGGAAAAATAATGAACTATAATGAAATTTAGGATGGGGTATGTGGGTATCCTTCATTAAGCGAATTTCAATAACAATCGAGATACGTCCGTTTCCTTCGGAGCCGGATGCCTGCAAAAACTAGAAATCTGATGCACACAGATTTAATTTTACAGAGGTGTTCCAGTGAATAAAGAAGTCAGGACTTCAATAAAAGTATCAAAGAATGGACCATATATTGTGAAAGATCTTAAAACACTCAGGAATTCAAAGGGTGTTTTCATTGAGACAAAACCTGTTATGACACTTTGCAGGTGTGGAGGTTCGGCGAATATGCCATTCTGTGATGGAACACATGCAAAGAACGGTTTTTCCGGGGAAAAAGAAAAAGACCTTGTTGCCGACAGAGTTGAAACTTACATCGGGAAGCATATTAGCATCCACCGTAACAAAGATGTGTGTTGTCATGTAGGTCACTGTGTTCGCAATCTGCCTTCAGTTTTCAAAAAGGGTAAAGAACCCTGGGCAGACCCTGATGCTGTAAACCCGGAAAAAATAGCAGCTCTCATCAGGACCTGTCCGTCTGGTGCACTGAGTTATACTATCAACGGAGAACTGTATAAGGATTATATACATGAGCCGGAAATCTTTATTCTTAAGGATGGACCTTACAATGTTACAGGCATAAGGCTTGATGACCCCGATGGTTCAATGCCTGAAACCCAGGACCATTATTCTCTTTGCAGATGTGGAGCCTCTCAAAATAAACCATTCTGTGACGGCAGTCACTCCGATGTTAAATTCAAAGATGATAAGAATTGAATCCACTTGATTTTTTGATACGGTCTTCCACAGATAATTTGAAGAGCAATAAACAGTTTAGTTTGAATGATTATTTACAGGACAGGCTGGAGAGTTTGAGTTTTCAGAGAAACAAGTAGAGAAAATATCACGCTTTTTAAGGACAGGATATAAGAAGTAATAGTAATCGAAAATCGGATTTCTACAGAGCCCACAACCATAATATACATATATAAGTCATTAAAACCTAATATAATTTACTTAATGGGAGAGGGTAATATAGTACAAATAGAAGGCACATGCAAAGAAATTCTAGATAAAACAGAATGGGTTGCAATTGCAACCTGTGGAGACAGTGGTCCACATTTGGTGGCTACGTGGGGCGGATATATGAGAGCATTAAAAACTGAAGATAGTGGCATACTCGTAATTCCTGCCGGGTTTTATAATGTAACCGAGGAGAACCTTAAAAAGAATCCTCAAGTAGAGTTACTGATAGCTTCAAAGAAAGTCCAGGGGACCAATACTCTTGGGCAGGGGTGCTGTATTTCTGGGAAGGGGGAAGTTCAAACTTCAGGGAAATATGCAGATCTGGCAAAATCAAAATTTTCTTGGGCAAGAGGGGCATTGGTCATTACAATGGACAAAATCAATACGCAACTATGAATATAATTTATTAGTATGACGACCTACGTTTCTTTTGTATGCGTCATATGCGTCCTGTAGAAATGGCTTTGTAGAAAACCTATTTCCTATTTTATTTCAAGATAACAATTTAAAAAGGATTAATCCCCTTAGCATTATCTGCTACCGAAAAGACATAGGGGATGATTGTGTTTGTTCCAGATTGAAAATCTGGAACTCCCATTAAATCTTTGATTAAATGGCTAGTCTAATAAGTACTTAAAGTTTGTTGATACAGCGCTAGCTGTATCAGGAAACTCACATATTCAGATTTATAGTTGTAAATATTCTAAAAGGAAATACACTCAACACCAGCTGCTAGTCCTTGTTTTGTTGAAGGAATACCTCAATGAGGATTATCGAGATATAGTTGAAATTGTAGAATTAATGGATAAAGTAAAGGAGAAAATTGGACTTAAACAGGTACCACACTTTACTACACTTCACAAATTCATTACAAGATTGAACTCGATATATTTCAGTGGATTGTTACAACAAACACTAAAACTGTTCTATTCCCGTGGAGAGCGAATCGAGATCACTGCCATCGATTCAAGTGGGTTTACTAGTGGTCATTGCAGCTATTATTATTCCTGGAGAACTGGAAAGAAACGAAGATCGTTCCTGAAAACAAGTATCTCTGTTGATACTGCAAAGTTCATTGTTACTGGTTTCAAGATATCAGGTAAACTTATTGTCAAAGTGAGAATTTCTACAGAGCTGATTTTCTGGTTTTTGCATGAGAGGCTTCCTTAAATTACGTTTAAAGCTATGCTTTAAAGTATGTTTATACGGAAGAAATTTACTGATTTTATAGGCCTTAATGCATTTTATTATTGGTCAAGCGCTTTATGTATTTATCAAAAAATTATTTACATTAAAAATCATGGTTTTGCAGAACGTAATACAAAACATACGTAAATTATAAATAACATAAACTCAGTACATGATTGCTGACTGCCGGGCAAATGCAAGGCAAAAAGAAGCTAAAAGCGATCAACTAAAAAGGAGAAACGACTATGTCTGAAAAAAATGAAGAACGAGTATTCACTCCCTCACCATTGCCACCTGTTTTACATGGGGTCAAACTGAGAGATGTCAAAAATAGAAACAAGTGATATGATTATGTATTTTATGCAACCATTGCTGAATGATAGTTGTTTTTCTATCTGTCGATACTCATTATCGATGTCGTGCGAACTCTCTTTCATTCAATGATTGGTTAAGGTCAAAATTAATAGCAAAAGGATGTTTGTGAGATATGTTCTCTCACAATATCTTTTTCAAATGGCACGTCGTGAATTTTGATCGGTTATTCAAGTACTTTACTTCCATTTTATTCTCATACGTGACCAATGAAAGTACTAAGAAGTAGGAAATCTCATCGTTTTCCAGTTATAGTTAAAATTAAGAGACATTAACTTGAGGTTTGGATGTTCATCCTCAAATAATTAACAGTTACCTGACCGCTAGTTGCTTATATTATAACGTACATATTTACACTTGGTCATGAGGGAGTAAGCTCTAAAATGAGGCAACATTCTGGAAGGGGACGAAAGTGAAACCGTACCACAACAAACTTCATTTACGCATGATTTGAATGAAGCAAAATTCAATTAGGAACGAGATAAAGCTCGTTCATCAAGACGCTTCATCACCGCTAGCTGAAATGAAGTGAAATTCAGGACGGGATAAAACCCGATCCCGTAATAACCTTCAACACCTTGTGACCACCTTTCTAACTATTCTAATCAACTTAGAGTGTATCATGTCATTTTTCGTTCTTCATGAGCACGATTTCAACAATATGGACCTATATTTTTTATTTATCCTTTAAAAACACTATATTTAGCCGTTTTGACTCAAAGCTTGATAGAGATGCAGGAATACTTGAAAGTTTTGAAGCTGAGTGCTTACGAGCAATCAATGCGTTTGGTCTTGATGCTCATATCGGGTTCTTGCATGAGATGAATCCAAGCAAGAACAGTTTAGCCTATGATTTGCAAGAGACTTTCAGATTCCTTGTTGATTTATCGGTTATCAGTCTGATTGAAGCACCCGGGACCATTTTATCTCAACCCCTGTGTATGATAAAAAGGGTATAAGTTACATAAATAACCAAGAAAATTAGGGCTTCCCATCTTTCAAATTTATGCTTCTTTCCTGTAAACATGAAGACAAAGAACAACAATGTTGCAATTGCTAAAACAATTAAGTCTACATTGATACCGATTGGTACTGTCAGAGGAGATATTGTTGCGGAAACTCCCATAATGAAAAATATATTGAAAATATTTGAGCCAAGGATATTGCCAACAGATATATCCATCTCTTTTTTGAGAGCTGCAGTGATTGATGTAACTAACTCCGGAAGTGAGGTACCTGCAGCAACGATTGTTGACGATATGAGAAACTCGCTTATTCCCATTTGTCTTGCAATGGACACTGCACCATCAACAGTCAGCTTCCCTCCTATAACTAAAAAGATAAATCCGGCAATAAGCATAAATGAAATTTTTGCAACGGAATGTTCCTTAATGGAATCAGATGATTCATTTGTGCTATTTTTAATCGTTTCAAATATGTAATACAGAAAAATTGAAAAGAAAAAGAGTAATAGTATTCCGTCAGCTCTCGTAAGGATATTTCCTGAGTCACTTGCCAGCAACATTTTGTTAGACATTGTTGCTAAGACAAGGACAGCAAGTAAAGCAAATGGTATTTCTTTCCAAACGCTTGACTTTTGAACAAGTATGGGAGTAATTACTCCTGTCAAGCCAAGAATTAGCAACATATTGATAATATTGCTTCCAACGATATTACCAAACGCTACGTCACTGTTTCCTTGAATTGAAGCAAAGAAATTAACGACGAGTTCGGGCATCGAAGTTCCGAATGCAACAACAGTTAATCCGATTACCAATGAGGATATTCCGAAATACTTAGCAAGAGCTGATGCACCTTCAACAAACCAGTCTGCTCCTTTGTATAGCAATGCAAGACCTATCAAAACAAATATGTAATCGATCATGAGTTCAAGGTATATATGCATCAATGATTATAAAATGATCTAATCACCCACTAACAGTTAGAATTGCATTTAGAATTATGCTTATAGGGCTGGGTGTTAATCAAGAAGAAATATTTTTATCAAGTTGTAAATACCTTATTTGATTGGTATTTGCCCGAAACGCACATTAAGGGAACGGCTGGAGTTGTGGGAAGATCTCTTTAAGTTGCACTATGGGGTTTATCTCAGAGCTTGATATTGAAGAGAAGTATTCTAATGTGTATGTTATCACTAAGCGTGCTGTCAGTACTCCTAATGTGTTACATAGGTTTGATAAGATCAATAAAGGGAAATCATGGGGAGATCAAGCAGGAATCTTACTATTTCAAGCAACTGAGCAAGACAATTATAGAATACGCTAATCATCCTGAATCAAAGTTTGATGGGGATATTGGAATACTTGAAAGAAAGCATGTTCATGCTTATTCTGTTGTTTACATAGGCAAGGAAGCCAATAACATAGATGAGTAGGCTCTTGATGTGAAGAAGGCTCAGGAATTTGACAATAAGCAAGAGATAATGAGTAAGATTCTCAATATGGCACAATCAAGGGCTGAAGCTCTGGGAGTTTTTAGGAGTAGGTTTTCAGGAGATTAAGCAGCGAATAAGAAAGAATGGAAATCTTAATTTGAACATTCTTGCTGTGAGGAGGTTGATATAATGTATCTATTCAAATAATAAATGTGCAAAAGACACTTTCCTAATAAATCAGCATCGGTTAACACTGTTACTAAAAAAATATATATGCTATTAGTATTATATTGAGAAAATAATATTATTTAACAAATGGTGATTAAAATGACAGAATGTGAATTACTTTCGAAATGTGGGTTTTTTAAAAAACACCAGTCAAACAAAGAAAGTGCTTGTAAAGGTTTTATTGCAATGTATTGTAAAGGTACAAAAATGGAAGCGTGCAAAAGAAAAATTTACAGAAAAGAGAATGGCGTTGCACCTTCAGATGACATGCTACCTACAGGTCATATGATGAAAGCCTGATGTTTATAGAAGTTTTTATTTTTTGGCTCTTTGACATCAGCTTTAAGGAGAGCCTGACCATAATTAATTAGCACATTAGTCTTATTTCCTGCTCCTGCTGCGTTTTTGTATTGGGCTATCCTAGCACAAAAATCATGTTCTTCAGGAATAGCCTTGTTAACCTTATTCCAGTACTTGTAGGCAGCACCACCTTCAACACCCATTATTTTCTTAATGGTCTTTGCCTTCTTCAGTTTTTCAAAATCCTCTGTAAGTCTATTGCAAGCGCAGGCTTTCCAAATACAGTAACCTTTTAACGGCCTGTAAAACCAATTACGTACTCCACATATGTAAATAACAAGTAATCTCAATAGTAACAGGTAGTTTATCCATATCACTGTTGGTGGTTAATAAGAAAGGGCGGCGTTTCAGATCGTATTGAAACGCCTTGCTCATATGTATTGATAGCCTCCGCGAGCACTCAAAATATGCTTTAAAAGCCCTCGGAGACGTTGATGCCACAATCAGGCTAGCTCGAAGCGGTCAAGGTTCATTATCTTGTTCCACGCAGCTACAAAGTCGTTCACGAACTTCTCTTGGGAGTCCTTACATCCGTAGACTTCCGCGATTGCCCGGAGCTGGGAGTTCGAACCGAAGATGAGGTCGATACGTGTGCCTGTCCACTTGAGTTTGCCTGTCACGCGATCATAACCCTCGAACACATCGTCTGAAGTTGCCTTCCACTCCGTGCTCATATCAAGCAGATTCACGAAGAAGTCATTGGTGAGCGTCCCCGGGTTATTGGTGAAAACGCCGTTCTGTGACTGTCCGAAGTTGGTATTCAATACACGCATACCGCCTACGAGAGCCGTCATCTCAGGAGCGGTCAGTGTCAGCAGTTGTGCCCGATCCACCAGCATTTTCTCTGCCGGTACAGCGTATTTGGTTTTCTGATAATTCCGGAACCCGTCTGCTTTCGGTTCGAGCACACCGAATGCCACAACGTCGGTTTGCTCAGCTAACGCATCCGTGCGTCCCGGTGTGAAGGGAACGGTCACATCATGGCCGGCATTCTTTGCCGCTTGCTCGATACCTGCACATCCACCTAGGACTATCAGGTCGGCAAGTGAAACCTTCTTCCCGCCTGCCTGAGCATTGTTGAACTCCTTTTGGATACCCTCAAGGGTCTCAAGCACAGTTGCAAGTTGTTCTGGCTGGTTGACCTCCCAATCCTTTTGCGGAGCAAGGCGAATGCGTGCCCCGTTAGCCCCGCCACGTTTGTCGGAGCCACGGAACGTGGACGCCGATGCCCAGGCAGTGGAGGCCAGTTGAGAGACAGACAGTCCAGAGGCAAGGATCTTGCTCTTGAGGCTTGCGATATCCTGTGCGTCGATCATATCATGATCCACAGCAGGAATCGGGTCCTGCCAGATAAGTTCCTCTTGCGGAACCTCCGGGCCGAGATAGCGGGAGCGGGGCCCCATGTCACGATGGGTCAGCTTGAACCATGCTCGGGAGAAAGCATCCGCAAATTCTTCGGGATTTTCCAGATAGTGTTGTGTAATTGGCTTATAGATCTGATCGAACTTTAACGAAAGGTCCGCAGTGGTCATCATGGGTCGATGCTTTTTGGATGGGTCGTGGGCGTCGATGACCATATCCTCTTCTTCAACGTCCTTGGCCAGCCACTGGTTCGCACCGGCCGGACTTTTGACCAACTCATACTCGTATTTAAGCAGGACCTTCAGATAGCCCATGTCCCATCTGGTAGGGTTTGGCTTCCATGCTCCCTCAATACCGCTGGAGATCGTATCGCCAGCTTTGCCTCTGCCATGGCTGCACTTCCAGCCAAGGCCCTGTTCCTCGAGGGGAGCAGCTTCAGGTTCCGGACCTACCAGTGCTGCATCGCCTGCGCCATGGCATTTGCCGAAGGTATGCCCGCCGGCGACAAGCGCGACGGTCTCTTCGTCGTTCATGGCCATGCGCGCAAAGGTATCTCGTACATCTTTGCCGGAGGCGAGCGGATCCGGATTGCCGTCCGGGCCTTCCGGATTTACATAGATAAGGCCCATCTGCACGGCTGCGAGGGGATTCTCCAGGTCACGATTACCGCTGTAACGACTCTTGGGCATATCACTCGTAGCCAGCCATTCCTCTTCTGAACCCCAGTAAACGTCTTCTTCCGGCTCCCATATGTCCTCGCGGCCGCCGCCATAACCGAATGTCTTGAACCCCATAGATTCTAAAGCACTGTTGCCGGCCAGGATCAGGAGATCAGCCCAGGAGATCTTTCTTCCATATTTTTGCTTGATAGGCCATAGCAGCCGGCGGGCCTTGTCAAGGTTCACGTTATCCGGCCAGCTGTTGAGGGGGGCAAAGCGCTGGTTTCCGGAACCTCCTCCACCACGGCCGTCGCCCATGCGGTAGGTTCCTGCGCTGTGCCATGCCATTCGAATTAAAAGCCCTCCATAGTGACCATAATCTGCTGGCCACCATTCCTGGGAGTCGTTCATCAGTTTATAAAGGTCTTCCTTCACGGCCTTAAAGTCGAGTTTCTTGAATTCCTCAGCATAATTAAACTCTTCACCCATCGGATTAGACTTGAAAGAATGCTGATGCAAGATTTTAAGATTCAACTGATTCGGCCACCATTCCTGAATCGACATGCCACCGCGGGCAGTTGACCCCGTTGTCAGGTTCTTGATATCTTCATTCATATTGTTTTCTCCTTTTGTTGTTTGAATTTATATCGGTCAATCTTTGTGGCAATGGGGACTTAAAAGAACACTGGAAGAACGTCGCACTTTTTGAGTGTGAAATATGGTGCTGACTGTCAGAGAATTCTGTTCATCAGCGACCATAATCCCTAATGCAGTAGCTAAGGATGAACTATTTTCACTCATTATTCCACTCCCCTATTTTGTTAATTGAGCACATTTAAATAAATCGAAGTCCAAATACTCAAGCTAAACTAAATTACTAATTACGCCACCCCTGATTACCATATAATTTATTTTTACCTCTATAAATATATTCTCACATCTTTTTGAGGTTAAGCGATCAAAGGCGTACAAAAAATTACAGTTACCTATATCCCAAAATAGCATTGCTGGGATATAGGTAAGCAGAAAAAACAGAACTTTTAATAATAAAGCTAAATTTGTTATGAAAAGAACTAATTGAAAGTAAATAGTATATGTTTAAATTATATATTAAACCAAGTTTGACAGTTTTCACTCCTTGATGAAGAAAATGTCTTCTCTTGAAACCCAAATTTTTCATTTTTTTGTCAGGAAAAACCATGTGACAGTTTAAATAATTTCAAGCCAATTTCTACGATTTTACCTTTTTTGCCTTAAAATCAGTGTATTTATAGAATCAAAGTTGGCGTAAATGTCCTTTTTCGACCTATCTTTCATCAAATCTACGGTAACTGTCAAATTCAATAAGCTTTTTTTTATGAATTTTGTGGACTTATGCTTGAGTTCATTGAACCGATATCGCATCAGCAATATGAACAACTGTGCAATGACCCGATACTAATAGCACCATAAATGCTAGCATCTGACCATATCTTAACGGTTTGATTTCTATCTTTTAGATAAGAATATCCATCTTTTATGTTTTCTCTTGTCAATAAAGTTCAAAAACTTATTACTCAACTTTCGTCTAAAAATTAAAAACAAATCCACGATTTCTACAAATTCACACTACATCAATAAAAAAAGAAAAATAGGTAGTTTAAACCTATTCCTTTGTCATAGAAGGTGGTAGTATAACCTTGTCTATGACGTGAATTACCCCATTACTTGTTTCTATATCTGCCTGAACTACATTTGCGTCATTGACCATTACATTTCCATCGGTTATGTATATTACAACCTCTTCACCCTGTACTGTTTTTAGGGCCATCATATCTGACAAATCACCTGACATTGCTTCTCCTGCAACTACGTGGTATGTAAGTACGGATGTAAGTGCTTCCTTATCTTCCAGCAAGCCTTCAAGTGTGCCTTCTGGTAATGCCTCAAATGCTTCATCGGTTGGTGCAAATACGGTAAATGGTCCTTCGCCGCTTAAGGTCTCATCAAGTCCTGTTGCCTGAAGTGCAGTCACCAGTGTATTAAATGAACCTGCAGCTACTGCAGTCTCTACAATGTCCATTTCCTCTTCTTCCATCATTGAAGGTGGTAATATGACCTTGTCAATTGCATGAATCACTCCATTACTGGCTTCAATATCCGCCTGTACTACGTTTGCATCATCAACCATTACATTTCCGTCGGTTATATGTACGATAATCTCTTCGCCTTGTACTGTTTTAAGCGCCATCATATCTGACAGATTAGTTGACATTACTTCTCCTTCAACTACATGGTAGGTAAGTATAGCTGTAAGTGCTTCCTTATCATTTAACAATGCTTCAAGTGTGCCTTCTGGTAATGCCTCAAATGCTTCATCAGTTGGTGCAAATACGGTAAATGGTCCTTCACCGATTAAGGTCTCATCAAGTCCTGTTGCCTGAAGTGCAGTCACCAGCGTATTAAATGAACCTGCAGCTACTGCAGTCTCTACAATGTCCATTTCTTCATTGACCATATCCTCTTCGGGTTTTTGCTCTGCGCAACCTGATATAAGTAAAGTTGTTGCAATAAGCAAACATACTAAAATCTTAAACAATTTCATTTACTCCACTCCTTATGTTTCTATTGAAATTTGATCGCTTTTTGCTAATCAATAACTAATGTGTTCTTCTATAGAATATATATATTTCTAATAGTTACTAGTTTGTCTATTAATTTTACCCAATATATATTGCAAGTATATATCTTATATATAAAATATAATATTGATTATATAACTAAGGATAGGTTACTATAAGGAATCTGATTTCAAGTTAGTTTTAAGGTCACTATATGAAAAAGAAAATTGATTTTGATCAATTACTAAAATAGAATTTTTAACTTACTAGCATTTTAATTATGTTATTATTAATTGTTCTATACTTGAAAAAAATGTTAGTTTCTCCATCGACTGCATAAATTTTAAATGAATGTAGTCATTTAATATCTTTAATGTTTTTAAAACAAATATTGCAAATAATAATTTCTATCAATAACTCAGATTTTTGTAGTAAATATTTTTGTATATTTAGACATACATATACTTTTTATTAAGGAGGTTCCGTTTTTTCTTGTTACCTATATCCCAAAATAGTATTGCTACTATAATACGAACCAAATAACTGTGTTTATCAAAATGGAATTTTATCACTCTCTCATTCTCCCACCATAAACAAAGGATCACAATAAAAAAAGATAAATGAAATCTTCTGAAAAAAGACAGAATTCAGACATCACTCCGATACCTGCAACTCCTGTCACATTCCTTGTTATACTGAGTATAATTACACTTCACATGGAAATCTGCCTTCTCGTACCAGCTGAGATTGAACATGTCTGACAGGTACTTCATTCCTTCTTCCAGGGATATACGGGTCGCTTTCTTACAGCATCGAGCTCCTCCAGCATAGGCTATGGAGTTCAGGGTCCTTGAAGTAGCCCGGTTGGCATGTGCCCTTTCCTCAGGTTTCAGGGGGGTGGCTTCAAGTACCACGCACATGGCAATTCCAATTCCAACTCCTGCACCACATGCACCGTACAGTCCGCAGTATCCTCCGGGGACCTTACTTCCTCGTTTGATGGCTTCTATTATGGGTTTCTTATCCCTTTCACCGATGTAGTTCTGGTAGGCAGCCACAAGGGCAGCCGGAACAAGAACATGGTGTTCCGGTCCGTGCATATGGATACAGGGATGCTCCATAATCGTCTCAGCGATTGCCAGGGGGTTGGCAAGGTCTGTGGTCCTGCAAATATTCTCGATGATTTCGATGGCATCTCTGGTATGGCATCTATTGCACACGTAATGTCCATCCTTGCACACGAAATATGTCCTCTCTTCAACTCCGCAGTAATGACATATGGCATTCACCGGCTCTCTCATGTAATCCACCTCGTTACCACAGATAAGACAATCGGTCTTGCACCCATTCTTAATACCTGTATTCGAAACCGGTATCAGAGAAACATTAATATCATTTCTCCCGCAGACATCATTTTTTGTATTTTCCTTACATCCAATATCCATTTAAATCACCTCAAACACATCATTGATCAGCTCCCTTCTCAGGGGAGCAAATGAACATCTCTCTCGAAAGGAACCTGCTGTTCTCTCTTAGTTCGGAACGTGATATCCTCATCAGCCAGCTCACAGGCAAACGGCAGGCGATACGCTGCAACAGACCAAGCCCTCTGCCCGGTATCACAATATCTCTGTCACAGTCAAGCGCAAGATAGGTATCATGTGCAACAACACCGGCATTCACAGACATCCATGAACGGAACGCCTTTGTGTGTTCCATTCCTGCAGCTGCTTTGAATCCCGTATCCCTCACAGCAGTGGGACATACAGCCAGGACTCTCACATTCAGTCCCTTCTCTTTCAATTCATAATTCAGTGCTCTGCTAAAGTTCAGCACAAAACTCTTGCTGGCACCATAAGTAGCAAAATAAGGATTCGGCTGGAAAGCCGACATTGATGACACGTTGATAACCCTTCCATCATTGCGCTTTACCATCTCCTTCAGGTAGAGCCGTGTCATCCGATAGAGCGCGATAACATGCAGTTGCAGCATGTCAAGCTCCCTATCCTCATCAATATCATTGACAAAACCATAGGTCCCAAAACCGGCACAGTTGACCAGCACATCAATCCGCAAGGAATGGTCACAGGTAAATTCATGGACCTTGCTGGCAGCATCCGTTTCCGTAAGGTCCTGCTCCAGCAGCAGTATACGCATTTTCAGGTCGATACCCTGTAATGCATCCCTAACCTGCTTCAGCTCTTCCTTCACTCTGTCAACTAAGACAAGGTCGTAGCCATCACGTGCAAAGAGCTTTGCAAGTTCCTGACCGATACCTCCTGCACCCCCGGTGATAAGAACAGTCTTTCTTAACTTTTCAGTACCATGATCATTTTCGCTGTTTATCTCTTTCATGTTCACATCCACCTGTACAGTGCTTTTACCATCCACAGTACACGGTCGTTGTATGGTGGATATATCAGACCCAGTGATCCCCACTTGCGATGAATGACACTTCGTTTGTTGGAGAACTCCATAAAGCAATGGAAACCAAGTGACTTACCCATACCACTGTTATTTATTCCACCAAAGGGAAGGTTCGGGTTGCTGTAGCCGAGCATGTAGTCGTTTATAATAGTACCACCGGCAGGATTTCCATCCATGAAAAATTTGATGTTTTTCCCGTCACGACTGGCAATATAGAGCATCAGAGGATTCGGATGTCTGTGGATGATATCCTTCACTTCTGACCTGTCATTATAGGTTATGACCGGAAGTAAAGGACCGAATATCTCTTCCTGCATAATGCTCATATCTTCTGAGATATTGTCCAGCAACGTTGGGGAAATGAACAGTTCCTCCTCTTCAAAATTCCCTCCTGTAAGCAGGTGTGCATTCTTTTCAATTGCATCCTGATACAGGGAATTAAGCCTCTTGAAATGACGGTGATTTATGATCCTGCAGTAATCAGGTGACTTTTCCGTACCTGTACCTGAACTGTTGTAAAGTTCTGTGATCGATGACCTGAACTCTTCAATGAATTCCCTTTTTTTAGAATCATGGATAATTACATAGTCAGGTGTAACACATGTCTGACCGCAGTTGATTGATTTTGCCCATGCAAGGCGTCTTGCTATCTGTGGAATATTCGCAGTCTCATCTATGATAGCAGGTGACTTTCCTCCAAGCTCCAGGGTTAAACTGGTAAGATGTTCTGCAGCTTTACTCATGATAACTTTTCCAACATGGGGACTGCCTGTGAAAAATATATGATCGAACGGCAGTTCCAGTAATTTTGTCGCTACCGTTGCATCACCTTCAACAACAGCCACCTCATTCCACCTGAACAGTTCTGTGATCATCTTTCTGATATAGGCTGAAGTATGGGATGACATTTCACTTGGCTTTAGGACAACTGCATTGCCTGCTGCTATGGCATAGACCAGAGGTACAAGGGAGAGGTTGAGGGGAAAGTTCCACGGAGACATAATGAGAACCACTCCCTTTGGTTCATAACGAATGTAGGACCGGGTCCCAAGCAATGGCAGCGGTGTGGAGACTTTATGGTCCCGGTCCCATTTGTGCAGATTCTTTTTGATATAGGATATCTGGGACTGGATAATGCCCACTTCTGTCGCTATGACCTCTACCTCTGGTTTTCGCAGATCATTGTAAAGGGCCTCATAAAGACCTTGCAGGTTTTTTTCATTCCTGAGGTAATTATCGATACGAAGCACACGCTCAAGTCTTTCCTTTGTATCAAGTGACCCCAGTATGGAAGCTTCTTCTCTCTGTGATCCGAGTATGGTTCTGATGTCAGGTTGCATCGTGTGTATCACTTCTTTTCTTTGTACCTTATACTGAAATGAATCCAAGTAACAGGAATATGTAGAAGGTTGTAAGGACAGATCCTGCAAGGACCTCCTTTCTACTTCTTGATATTCTCCCATTTGAAAGGTCATTTATCGTCAGGCAGACCCATAGCAGGAACACATAACCTGCCATGAGTGATATGAGTGAGAACTCCGGGTGTGACCATGTACCTATTATCTCTCCTGTGAGTTCTGTAAGTACTGTGAAGAAAGCTACGAAATATGCAAGTCTTATTTCCTGGAAGTTCCTGAATAGCATGAATGCAAGTGTGAACTTTGC
This sequence comes from Methanolobus sp., assembly GCF_016278385.1. Lineage (GTDB taxonomy): Archaea > Halobacteriota > Methanosarcinia > Methanosarcinales > Methanosarcinaceae > Methanolobus. The sequence goes on along the minus strand of NZ_JADQBY010000032.1, from coordinate 74,783 downwards.
CAGTATACTGACCGGTTTTAATGCCAGATCGAACACCATGTGATCAACGGTTATCAATACAGCAAGACTGACAGGGATGAATATGTTCGTAGAACGGAACCATTTCTTCTCAGAATATGTTTTCTCGAAGATCTCCCACAGATTATAGGATGACCAGAATATCGTTCCATAACCCGGAATGAGCCAGATAGGAGATCCGCCTATGGCTCCACCAAGATATGTGAAATATCCGTATCTCACACCCAGAAGTTCATGCACATAGCCAAAGAGCGATGCTATAATAAGGAATATTCTGCCCTTCTGGTCGGTGTTCTTCCAGAAAAGCATCCATAGCAATGAAAGTACTATAGTTGGCATGTTCTCGTTAACAGTAGCCCTGTAATATATCAGGACACCGAATATTGTCGAGAGCATAAAGATGAAGAAATAATGTGGATCATTGAGAAGCATCCTGCTCTTCTCTTCAATCGAGCCCTTAATATATTGAAGTGGCAAAGGATTTGTAAGGTCCTGAGTATCTAAGAATATCTTTAATTGAGATATCATATCGATCACTATATTTTTCATATATTGTGGAGGGAATTAGAGTTACAACTCCTGTTTTGATCAAATGTGAAGGTTCCCTGATAAAAAATTAAAAAAGCCAGTGTTGATTAGTCACTGGCCAGGGAAGTGTGGAGGTAGATTTCCGGATTAAACCTGATATGCTTAATATCCAGGTTCCACCATACCAAAGGAATAATCTCTCCTGACAGAAGGTCATTGAACATGAAAGATACGATCTGGAGAAATTATCTTTGATCTAGATTTTTGAATTTCTAATACTTGTGGCTCTTGGCCATTTCGACCATAGCCTGCAAATTAGCGTTAGGTGTTTTGCTCACGATACCACAGCCGGGTCCCAAAAGTCCTACACCTGCGTCCAGTATGCTCTTTGATACCGCTTTGATATCTTCCGGAGACTTTTTCCACAGGGCACTTACAGGGTCTAGATTACCAACGATTACTGCTTTATCGACCTTGCTAAGAGCTGTAGCAACATCCACATTCTGGTCAACACTTATGGCATCAACTCCTGAGGACTCCATCAGTCCAAGGCTTGGTGTTGTATCACCACAGATATGCAGTACGGTTGCAACGTTTAGTTCACGCATTGCATCAACTATTCTTTTGTGTGCAGGGACGACGAATTTTTGGTAGAACTCGTCACCGATGAGCATTGCACTTGCAGTAGGGTCGATGATGACCATTGTGTCTGCTCCGTTCTCCACCATCTTCTTTGCATATTCAATGTTGAACTCGGTAGCGAGTTCCATAAGAGCGAATCCGAATTCCTCGTCTGTCATGATAGCCATGAACCAGTCATCACCGTTCATGTGTTGTGCAAGGGAGAAAGGACCAAGCATACTACCCATAATTGGTAGTTCATCACCGTACTTCTCTGCAAGTATCTTGATAGCATCACATACAACGCCAATCCTTCCATGGTTGAGATCGTAGTCTTTGAGCTTTTCGACATCATCTATTGACTTTACTATATGACCGACGACGGATGGCTGCTGTTCTTTTGTACCTGCTTTGATGTCACAACCAAAGAACTCAGCTTCTGCTGTAATATCGAAAGGAACACGTACAGCTTCAAAGCCTATTACGGTGTGGGCTGCTTCGGCGAGTGCTGCCATTTTCTCTGCATCCTCATTAGCTTCCGGCCAAAATGCACCACAGGCTTCCATTTGTTCTACAGTTCCGGTTTGTGTAACGGATATAACTGGCATTCTGTCAACAGTTTCTCCTCTTAATGCACGTGCTAATCTCTCTTTAGGTGTGTATTCATCCATTGAACTGAACTCCTATAATCATTTGTAATTGTAATCATAATCTAAGATCCGCACTAGGGGTCTTAACACATAATTCTTGTAGCAATCGTTTTTATTGAAGTGGATGTAGGATAACCGGGGTTTTTAATATTCTTAATTCCTCTATTAAGTATGTCATAAACCCGGTCATCATACTGCAGGGTTCTGGCAGGATCCTGTTCACATATAAACTGCCACGTGAGTCTGTTAATATATTTTGGCAGCAATTCTTGATGGTTGGTTTGTGTGGCTTATCATGATTCATGAACCATGGCTTTGTCATGAATTTTAATAAGGGTGAACATGTTTGTTCAAACCAGATATTGCAGTCGTTTAATCTTTAAGCCCATCTGTCAGATGGAAGTGCTGCTGCTGCTTCCTGTGCCCATCTTGCAGCTTCCATGGCATCGGTTTTGGTTGCATCTGCTCCAATTTCGTCTGCAAAGTCAGCAGTTATTGGTGCACCGCCAATGATAACTTTCAGGTTGTTCCTGATTCCCTTGCTCTGAAGGCTGTCCATAACCCTCTGCATGTTATCCATTGTTGATGTCATAAGTGTGCTCATGGATACGACGTCTGCCTTGTGCTCAGCAGCAGCCTCAGCGAACTGCTCCACAGGTACGTCTTTTCCTAGGTCGATAGCTTCAAAGCCAACAGCACTCATCATTGTCTTTACCAGATTCTTTCCAATATCATGCACATCTCCTTCGACACTGCCTATGATAAGGACCTTCCTTGCGCCTTTTCCTTCAGTCTTGATGTGTGGTACGAGTATGTCCATACCTCCGTACATTGCGTTGGAAGCCATCAGAAGATGTGGCATGAATGCCTGCTTTTTCTCGTATTTCTCGCTCATGATCTCCATGCCCTTTGCCAGCCCGTTGATCACTGCTATGTAAGGGTCAATACCTTCGTCCAGTGCTTTCTGTGCTAATTCAATTGCCTGATCTTTTTTTCCATTGACCACAGAATCGGTCAGTCTGTTGATGATCTCATTTTCTTCCATAGAATACCTCCGATTTTTCTTGTCAACGTCCAGGAATGGGGTATTTCAGTTCTCTACATTCCTGACCATTGATTCCACGAATGATTTCTCAGGTCAACAGAACAGATATTGGATCTGTAATAGTTGACACTCTACCATTACCCATACGAATATATATAATAACTTAGAGTAATTAATCAAAGAACTAATTATTATCAATACTATATTCTCAATTCAAAATGTGGATATTGCATATCAGGTCTTCTGGATTTATGCCTTGCAGAAAAACTCCAGTACGCAAAAAAAGAACACCTTTGATAATATCAAAAGCATGAATAATATCATTCGTTAAGTGAAAAGCTCATTTTTTAAGTCTCAAATCTCTGATTTCGATCCTTCAATTCAGACAAAGATCAAATATTCCTGGCTATCTCGTTAGCTCCTGAGATAGCTTCCCAAACCCTTCCGGGGTCTCTTGCATCTCCTATCGAATATATCTCAGGTGCAGCATCTATTTTTAGTAGTTCATAGTAAAGCGTGTCATCTGCTTCTCCTCCAGTAGCGAAGATTACGAGGTCGGTATTGATGACGGTATCTTCCACATCATCAGGGTCAAGTTTCTTTTCAAAAGGATCCTTTACATTCTCAGGGATCAATGGCTTCCAGGGTGTATAAGGGTTCTTTCTTTCCCTGTTAGCTTTGATATGGACTTTTCCGTCTGAGAATCGCACTATATTAGAAGAATTAAAAACCCTTACAGGTCTTTCAAGGACATCATCCTCTTTACCTGATGGCGAACCTTTACCCATCATCATCCAGAGCATCTGTGCCCTGTTGGCATGGGTGGTTCTGGGCATGAGTTCCTTATTCCTTCCAACCAGTGTGACATTGCTTCTCTTTTCATAAGCAAGAGAATAGGCTATCTCACAGCCGAGTATACCACCACCGACCACTGTTATATTTTTAGTATCGGCTGGCAGTTCTAGATCCTTATTCAGGAACTCCCTTGCTTCGATATGGTTGATCCTATCGATACCATCAATATCAGGTAATGATGTTCTCAGACCGTTGCAACAGATGATGACATCATATTCACCAGCAATATCATCGGTCTTTATCTCCCGATAGAACTCGATCATCAAGCCTTGTTTTTTCATAAGTTCTACCTGATATTGCAGGTTATCGAGATATCTTCTTATATCATGCTTTATTGCCATCTTACCGGCAGTGAACAATTGTCCTCCTATCCTGCCAGTACTTTCAAAGAGGATGACATTATGTCCTCGCTTGCAGGCGGTCATGGCTGCTTCACAACCGGCAGGACCAGCGCCGATGACAGCTACTTTTTTTACAATATCTGTTCTGATCAGTTTTTTTGTATCCTCAAAACCGGTGTAAGGATTCACTGAACAACAGTGATGTCCTCCTTTTTTGAATGATTCCATACAGCCTTCGTGGTCGCCTATACAATGAATGATTTCTGATGTCCTGTTCTCCTTCACCTTGACAGGCCAGTATGGATCAGCAAGAAGTGGTCTTCCAAGCATTACGAAGTCTGCCCATCCATTTTCAAGTACTTCTTCAGCCATTTCAGGCTTGCCAAGTTTACCGACAGCTATCACTTTTGCATCGATGTTCTCCCGTTCGAAGAATCCCTTCAGTCTGCCTGCCATTTCTTTGACGTAGATAGCATCATCGAAATAGGAAGGAGGATGTGGCCAGAACCAATTATCATAGCAGCCTTTGTCAACATCAAAAGCATCCACTCCGGCTTCATAAAGACTTTTACAGAACTGTAAACCTTCCTCAATGTTCCTTTCTTTTCCATGAAAGCGTTTCCTGAAAACCTCATTTCCGTAGCTTTCCTGTAATGCCTGTGTCAGGTCTATCCTGTATATGATAGGAAAATCTTCACCACATCGTTTCTTTATCTCTCTGACAACATCTATGCCGAACCGGAATTTATTTCTGTACCTGCCAAACTTCCGCCTGTTCCAGGGTGCTGAGGTCAACTGGTCCATCAGGTATCCTTCATGACCATGCAGATGTACACCGTCAAATCCTGATATCTTTGCGTTGGCTGCACTTTGTCCCATCATTGTTACGATTTTTTTGATCTTATGGTCTGAAAGTGGAAGATGGGGTACCTGAGGAATATAAAAATTCCTGTTCCATGATGCGGACCTAAGTATTTTACCTTTTAATGCAGGTTCAGGGGATCCAACTCTCCCAAGACCGGCGGAAAGCTGGATGAAGATCTTTGCTCCATATGGTTTTACACCACTTGTAAGGTCCATCCAGCCACAGAGACGCGTTCGGGATGAACCATCGATACGCGGAAAGTAGGTAGTGTTATTTTCTTCAGAAAGGGTTGGGTCAATGCCGTAGGAAACAGGAACCAGGCCGGTGATCAACAAACCGGCTCCTCCCTTTGCCCTTTCAATGAAATATTCGATCATCTTATTAAGGGGACGGCCGCTGGGATCTGCCATATTGATGTTACCGACGGGAGCCATTATTATTTTGTTTTTCAGTCTGCATTTTCCTATGAAATCAGACTCAAACAATTTTTCAAATACCATCAATTCCTCACAATAGTATGCTATTATTTATTAGTCACTTTTTTATCATCCCAGCAGTAAAAGAGTTATATCTGGAAAGCACGGATCTATTTTTAAGATTAGATTTTTCCAGTGTTCTATATGTATCAAAAATATGGACGAAACTGATTATTATATCTAATCCAGGCGTGAAGTTCAAGGCTTTGATTTTATCGATGTCATTGTTTTATTGTCGGTTGAAGATTTTTTATGACTATTTGATTTTCCAACATAATTCGTTATATATAGGTCTGAAAGTTAAATCATCTATAGCAGTCAGAAAGGTGAAAAAGAGATGTCCGATGAGAAAAGATACATTGATGATCTGAAGCGCGATGAAAGGTATTCTTTTGAACTGCAAAGAAAAGGAGTTAATAAGAGCTTCTATGATGCAAACAAACAGCTCCTTTGCCCGGAGTGTGGGAAATCTTTTAATTTATTCTACTCAAGAGCAAAACTATGTGCAGGATGCCCAAGTCTGGTTAGGGGATGTGAACTTGCCAGGTGTACACATTGCCATACTGAATTCCCGTTGAGAGATTTCATGTCTAAACAATCTACGAGGATGACCTCCAATTACATTGAATCAGTAATTAAACGTTATCATCATACTTTTGGAGAGAGGCCGGGGCAGTAAAAATTCAAATTATCTCGATTGTATAGTTACGGGTGTTAAAAAATGTCATCGTTATACCATTTACAGATTATTTGTGTTCATGTAATAAAAATGGCTTCTTTTTACAAGAAAAGGAGAGTAATCTGATCATGAAAACTGAATTGATAAGTACAGTATTCCTATCCGAAAAAAGAAAAAATACCCTTATCATGCTAATGAACGGGCCGGCAACCATTGACGAGATAAAAACATCTATCAATGGCACGACCAGCGCAATTATGGCTCAGGTAAAAATACTTATTGAACAGGGCATGATCGAACAAAAGGACGATGAATACAGGCTAACGTATATTGGCCAGATTATTTTGAAAAAAATAAAGCCCTTAATAGAGGCATTAAATGTTGTTGAGGGAAATAAGGATTATTGGGAGAGCAGGGATCTGGGTGCAGTACCTGACCCACTACTTGACAGGATTGGTGATCTTGGAGATGTTCTGATACATGAGCCTGATCTGAATCATCTTTTTGAACCACCAAGAGAGTTACTTACAAGCCTTAAACAGACAAAGAACGTATGTACATTCTATTCGTATTTCTGTCCAACATGCCCCTATAATTATGCAGAGCTGGCAAAAAAGGAAGTAAACTATAATCTCATCCTGACAAAACCTGTTTATGAAAGATTAAGGGATGAGTACACTGAGCAGTATAATGCAATTATGCAATCGAATAATTCGCATTTGTTCGTATGTGATGAACACATAATTAAACCAGGTGCAATTTCTATTACTGATAACCTACTGCTGCTATCTTTCTTTAATAAGAAGGGTTTTTTCGATCACAAGAAAGTCATCAGTTTCGAAGATAGTGCACGACAATGGGGTCAGGAGTTCTTTTTGCATTACAGGGATCTTGCAGAGCAGGTAAAATAGATATTACAACTGTTCCTCTGTATCATATTTCGTATTTTGGGTCTTGCTAATCCCAGAATTCATGCTTTCGATATTATCAAAGGTTTTAATTGTTCTTCTGTCTCTGTTTTCACGTATGTCTAAGTTCAGAACTACTTACCTGTAAAATCAATTGCTTGAATCATAAACGCGGTTTTGATAATCTTCTAATGGTTGATTGATTACTACAAATTATTATATATGCTTTTACTGGATAGCATGAATTGTAAGTCCATCATGTTGATGGATAAAAAAAGAGGATAAAGAAAATAATTGTACAGTTTAAGGGTCTATTTAGTCTACTTCCAGTCTAAACTTAAATTTCAGAAATCCAATTATGCATTATTTCTGTACAACTGTGTGATATTTTCATTTCAGTATCCTCAAGCTTTGCAGGGTCTCTCCACAATATAATAATGACCCTGCAAATGCATTTGACTCATAGATTATTCAGCTACTTTTTAAGTATTCCCGCCTGGAGCCGGAAACATAGTTTTGATAAAATCAATCCTGTTATTTTTCATGATAGTGTGTTTTTTATCAATCATACTATCTTCATTTGTGTCATTGATTATATCGCTAGCTCTTATTTTTTGTTCGAAGTCGTTATTTATACTTATCTGACAGATTGTTTGCATACACTATTGAATGGCTTGGCCAGCTGTTCTGCTTTGAACAATACACGGAGGATTTTGTATGTATGGAATTGCATTAGATCTTGGAACAAGCGGATTCAGATTGCAGCTTTTGGACCTTAGAAACGGGAATATTATTAAAACAGTAATGACGATGAGACATCCCATGCCAGGAGGAAACGTAATTGATCATCTTGGTTTTGCAATTCAGGTGGGAGGAGATAGTGCAAACAAAATTATAACTCATACAATTCGTAAAATGTTTGACGAATTGGAGATTCCTCTTGACTTGATCCATAAAATAGCCGTTTGTGGTAATCCTATCCAGCTTTCCCTTTTTCAGAATATAGAAATAAGAGACCTTGCCTATGCCGGTAAAAATATGCAAAAAAGGCTTGGTATTGAAAACGTGAAAAGAGGTCTTAAGATCTATGCAGGCAGTGAGATTTTTGGTATTAATACCGACCTGGATGAATGTGAAGTTATTGTACTGCCTTCAATTGAACACGAGATAGGTGCTGATGCCCTTGCTATGATGGTCAAGACCGATTTTATTGAACAGAATGATGTCGCTATTGTAACTGATTATGGAACTAATGCAGAAATGGCTCTTAAAGTAGGTGACCGTATTGTCACCTGCAGTGCCGCAGCAGGCCCTTCAATAGAAGGACAGGGTATTAAATGCGGTATGCTTGCCAGTCCCGGTGCCATTTCCGATGTGAATGAAGAAGACGGTTTCTGGAGGATAACTGTACTGGACGAAAACATGGGACCCGGGAAGGGTGACCTGATAGATCCGATAACGGGGGTTATTGTAGAAAAGGGTGAAGTGTCTGCCAGGGGAATCACTGGGACTGGTGTGATCTCAGCAATATCATTGGCGATTAGTTCAGGCCTGATCAGCAAATTGCCTGAACTTCCAGAAGGACGACTTATTCTTGGTGACAGGGTCATCCTTACTGAAGAAGACATTGCTGAGGCTGGAAAAGCAATAGGGGCTATAAGGGCAGCACATCTTACATTACTGATAGAATCAGGAGTAAAATATGAGGACCTGAAATACATGTACATGTCAGGTGCATCCGGAACCTATGTTGATGCTGAAAAGGGTAGAAAGATAGGTCTTGTGCCAGCATTTTCCAGAAAGATAGTACAGTTTGGAAACACATCCCTGGAACTTGCAAAGGATGTTGTTCTTGGAAACTATGCACTGGAAGAGATAGTAAGTCTTGCTGACAGGATAAAAGCAGATCACATTATGCTGGCTTCCAATGAGACCTTCAAGAACATCTATGCATGTGAACTGGCTTACTGGACCGAGGGTATGTCAGAAGATCTGTATAATCATTTCCTTGAATCGTATGGCATGCCAAAGTTGCCTGAAATTACTTTTGTCCCATCTGTTGAAAAGAGAGTTACCCGGGATATTGAAGATGCAGGATATCAGGGACTGAAAATAATCAAAGATCTTGACATGCTCATCGAAGAAGAATCAAGTGGTTGTATGCAGTGCCTGATGTGTGAACGTGAATGTCCTGAGCAGGCCATACATGTTGTCCCAAAGAATGGGCATGTATATGTGGACTATACCGCTCACCTTTGTCTGGGCATGAGTTGTAAGAGATGTGTAGGAATCTGTCCTGTAAAGGCTATAAGCTACAGGGAAATAAGGCCTGTATCTCCGGGGGATCTTTCTGTAGTATGATCCTCTAACATTTTTACTGTGAAATTGAACTTAGTTTAACGAACAATGACATAACAAAAAGTATCACGGTCAAAAACATGATTGGACAATCAAATCTGAACATAAGCATGGAGTCAATAATCAATAATAGTCCTATTATTGTGATTTCCAGGAAGACTGAGAAAGAGTATCCGGTAGAGTACATCTCCAACAATGTGAGGCAATTCGGATACATCCCTGAAGATTTCTATTCGGGTAAAATCAAATATGCAGACCTGATCCATCCTGATGATCGTAAAGTTGTTTTAAAAGCTTTCAAGTACCTGAATAAACAACTGACAGAATTCATTCAGGAGTACAGGATAATTAGCCGTTTTGGTGAAGTTCGTTACGTTGAGGATAGGGTACGTATAAACTCCCGCGGTGATCAAAATGTGCACCTTGAAGGTACAATTATTGATATCACTGAATGCAAGCACAATGAAATGATCACCCATCAACAGAAAGCACATAACGGGAAGCCACTTACAGAAATCTCTCTCGAGGATGTTCTGGGGCTCCTTGTTACCAATGCCGAAAGAATTCGAAGTGGTCTGACATGTGCCGTTATGCTTCTTGATAAAAAGAAACATCATATATGTCGTGTCATTGCACCCAATCTACCCACTTATTTTAAGGAAGCAATAGAGGGTCTTGATATTGGATATGGAGTTGGTTCTGGTGGCACAGCGCTTTATATGGGAGAAAGGGTGATCGTTGAAAATATAGAAACACACCCATACTGGGCAAAACATAGGGAACTTGCAAAGAAAGCAGGACTTAAAGCCAGCTGGGCCGAACTTATAGTATCTTCAACTGGTGAGATACTTGGTGTTTTCCTAATGTATTTCAATTTTCCAAATAAACCCAAGAAGACATGTTACGAGTACCTTAAAGCAAACTCGGATCTTGCAGCAATTGAGATAGAACACAGAGTAGTCAATGAAACTTTTAGGGAATCCGATCACAGATTCAAGACTATTTTTAATAATATCAACGACCAGATCTACGTAAGTGAGTTGAATGGAAATCTTATAGATGTAAATAAGGTTGTTGTTGATAGTCTTGGATACTCAAAGGATTATATTTTAAGTTCGTCACCTATGGATATTGTGCCTTCATGGTATGTACAGCGAGCTTCTGAATTAATCAAAGTAATAGAAAAAGATCATAAAGCCATGTATGAGGCTGCAGCAATCCGGAAAGATGGAAGCGTTATTCCTTTGGAAATAAATGCCCGGATGATCAATTATAATGGGAAGAAGACTGTTCTGTCAGTTGCACGTGACATCACAGAACGCAAAAGAGCTGAAAAGGCTAAACAACTGAACGAATCACGCCTAGAGACATTGATAAAGCTAAATGAAATGACAGCTGCTTCCCTGGATGAGATCGCAGAATTTGTTAAAGAAGAGGCAGTTCGCCTTACTGAAAGTAAACTTGGTTATCTTGCGTTCATGAATGCTGATGAAACAGACCTTATAATGGATTCATGGTCAAATACAGCAATGAATGAGTGTGGTATAAGCGACAAACAATTCATTTATCCTGTAAAGACTACCGGATTATGGGGAGAGGCCGTTAAGCAGAGAAAAGCAATCATTACAAATGATTATTCTGCTCCAAATACCATGAAAAAAGGATATCCAAAAGGACATGTAGAATTAACAAGACATATGAATGTTCCAATATTTGATGGAGATCATATAGTTGCAGTTGTGGGTGTTGGAAATAAAGAGGAAGAATATGATGAATCCGATGTCCGCCAACTCACCCTTTTGATGCAGGGTATGTGGAAACTGATCCAGAGAAAACAGTTGATAGGTGCATTAAGTAAGTACTCTGAGGAACTCCTGAAAGCCAATACAAAGCTCAGATCTGTCAATATGATAAAAACAGAATTCATTGAAGACAGTATTAAAAACGGACATGATCTTTTGCATGGATTTGATGTACTTGATGATGAAACATTGAACCTGCTAGATGATTCACAGAAAGAGGCTATTTCTATATTGCTGAATAACTCCGAGAGGTTAAAACTCCTTATTGATGCAATTTTGTATAGTGATTTACAACAATCCGGCAGGATAGAGTACTCATTTGAGCCGGTCAGTATTGGAACTGTTCTATCTGATGTGCTACTTAACCAGATATTGTTGATAGATGAAAAAGAACTGGCACTGGAAAAGGAAATTCCGGCAGGCCTTCCTCCTGTAAAGGGAGATAAGGAAAAACTGAAGGAAATGTTTGTATACCTGATCCATAATGCTATCAATCTCACACCAAAAGGAAACAGTATCGGCGTCGAAGTATCAGAGGAAAATGGCCATCTACATGTGACTATAACTGATACCGGTGAAGGTATAGCTAAAGATCTCATACCCCGTCTGTTTTATAAAATGTATCAGGCGGATGATTCAATAGCACGGATGTTCCAGGGTTTTGAATCAAGTCTCTATATCTGCAAGGATACTGTAGCTGCACATCAGGGAAATATCTGGATTGAAAGTGAGATAGGACAGGGGAGCTCATTTCATGTGAAGATTCCAAAATGGATAGAGGCGGAGAACTCATAGTCCGTGTATATAAAATCGTGAAAAAAGGATTTTTTAGGCTGATGGAATTATCATTATGAAAAAAGATTCATATGGCCGACTAAAAAAAGAGGCATTTGTTTTTCCAAATACTTACACAAATTCGATTGGTATGGAATTCATATTGATTCCTGCAGGTAAATTTGAAATGGGTTCACTTGAAGATGAAAATAACTGGTATAAGAACGAAAAACCTGTTCACAAAGTCAATATAGAAAAAACATTTTATCTTGGCAAATTTTTGGTAACGCAGAAACAGTGGGTCGAGGTAATGGGCAGTAATACTTCTAAGTTTGTTGGAGACAGCAGGCCTGTTGACAGAGTTTCATGGAATGATGCACAGGAGTTTATCAATAAGTTAAATGAAAAAGATAGTACTGGTAAGTATCGTCTTCCCTCTGAAGCTGAATGGGAATATGCCTGCAGGGCGGGTACTGGCACGAGGTATTCGTTTGGTGACAATGAATCCGAACTGGATGAGTATTGTTATTGCGGGAATTTGGAGATTGGTTCTCATCCTGTGGGCCAGAAGAAAACCAATCCCTGGGGATTGTATGATATGCATGGAAATCTGTGGGAATGGGTGCAGGACATGTATCATGATAGTTACGCAGATGCTCCTGCAGACGGTAGTGCCAGGGAGGATGCTGATGTTTCTTCCAAGATCATGAGGGTACTAAGAGGAGGTAGCTGGCAAACTTCAGCCGTAGGATGCCGATCAGCAAGTCGTTACTATTACCCTCCGGTTGCTCGGCGTAACAGCAGTCGTCTTGGTTTGCGCCTCCTTAGAGAAACATAAAGATTAAAGAGTGATTCTATGATGCAGGGAGATTCATGCATAGATAAGGAAATTCTTAGAAAACAGCAGAATCACTGGGAAAAGGTGTTTTCAAATAATAGTTCGAAGTTCGGTGAAAAGCCCAGTTCTCCTGCTCTATGGGCGGCTGAAACCTTTAAGGAAGAGGGGAAAATAAAGATTCTTGAACTTGGAGCTGGTCAGGGAAGAGATACTTTATTTTTTGTGCAAAATGGATTTCAGGTATATTCCCTGGATTATTCCAAAAAAGGGATTCAGGTTATCGAACAGAAAGTCCGGGAGAATGGACTGTCTGAGCATGTAACAACTTTGCAGCACGATGTCAGAAAACCTCTTCCATTTGTAAATGAATCCTTTGATGCATGTTATTCACATATGCTCTACTGTATGCCACTAACCATTTCTGAACTCGAATCTGTATCAAAAGAGATCCAAAGAGTCCTTAGACCAGGTGGACTGAACATATTCACAACACGACATACAGGAGACCCTCAATATAGAACAGGAATCCATAGATGTGAAGACATGTGGGAGATAGAGGGTGGGTTTATCGTGCATTTCCTGAGCAAAGAAAAGGTAGAACACCTTTCAAAAGGGTATGATCTCGTTGATAGAAAGGAATTTGACGAAGGACCTCTTCCAAGAAAGCTCTTCAGGGTAACTCTTCAAAAAAGAAAAAATTAATTAAAAAATGAATTAACAAGGAGATCCTTCACATTATAAGTACAAAAAAGTTATTTATACATTACATTCAGAAGCTTTAACGGGTCTTTACTCACATCAAATAGATGATAAGCTAAAGGATATGCAAAGGGTCCCATCATTTCAAAAACAACCCTGTTCCTTTTTGAATGCTTGAGTTTCTTGTGCAATTCTTCATTTATAGTTCATCATAGGACTCACCGCACATTATACTCCTTGCAGCAAAATAGGCGCTCTGGAATGTATATCTCATACCAAACCCTCACAGATAGTCCTGAAGTCCTCCCGCTTCGCCTATAAACATTACACCATCTTAAGTGCATAAGGATTTACAAATATTAAAATACCTATAGCCTCCAAATTTTATACCGGATTCAATCTCTTCTTTATTGGTATATTGGGAAAAAAAATCAATAGTGTTGTAAAGGAACTTTTCGGAATCAGTTGCATCTTTCTTATCAAAAATGGTTGCAATTGTTCCGTAGCCGTCTTTAATCAATAGATATGAGTAAAATCCTTTTGCAATATCATCCCCAAGTGCCATGCGATAAGTGTCATTACTGTTTGTGATGAATTTGATTCCCTTTGCAAGGATGTTTCCTTTTTTAAGACCAGTTGTGATTACATGTATGGGGACAATTTTATCAGATTCCTATCCAAAATGGATATTCACTCACAGATATTTTGCTTGCTAAAATAGATTGTGTCCATAAGTCATTATCAGAACCACGTTTCACAAGATAACAGGCATTTTTCCCTTGGTGGATAAGTATTTTATTAGAGCAATGAAGTTTGAGTTCATAAAGTGGCACATATTTAAAGGACAGGTTAATACCAAAAGAGCCGATATCATCAAGCCCATTTGTTTTTTCAGACTAGTTTTCTATTGCCTGCTAGTCACTGTTGAATCTTGTACCAATAGCATTTATTTCGTAAACATTGACATATATCCATTTTTACGAAGGATGATTGTGCATGCCAGACCACTTATTCCTCCGCCCAGGATATTGATTTCCGAATCCATATAAACACCCATCAAGTAATGTTTTTTCAGATGATGGTTATGAACAGCCTTCCTGCTAAAGTTTTCAGTAAACAGCTGGCATATTATCCTGCCATTATGTTAAAAGTATTTAAAAATATTTTGACTTAATCACCTTTTTTCCACTAGTTAATCTCTATTTTATAGTACGTGTTTTTCCCAATAATATAGAAAAGAGTTAAGGTATTAATTTGCGTACACAATGTTGTAGAGATTAAAAGAAAAAAGAGAAATGAGAGAGAATTACTCTCTCCATTCGTATATGTAGTTTGTTCCGTAGCTTCCACCATTACTGTATCCGTAAAGTAATCTGAATGAGCCAGCAAATGCGTTTGCTTCTGGTGCATTTGCTTTGAAGGTGCCTTCCTTGACGGTGCCTGTTGGATCATTCCATTCCATCCTAAAGTAAGTTCCATATGTTTCATCTTCCAGATAATAGTGGCTTGAGGTTCCTCTGTCAATTGGGATATCTGCACTGTCTATGTTTATAGTGCTTGTATCACCAAGTCCGAGACCATCAGTTGCTATAAATACAGCTTCTTTTCTGACTTTAATTACGATCTCTTCTTCAGCAGCGTAGAAGTCTTTTGGTTCTTCGCTGATTGTTCTTACCTGTGCTGTCTCACCTTTGCTTCCGGTGTCACTGGTCCAGACATTACCTCTTTTGTAATCGACATCGTATGTGTAGTAATCGTGTGTCTTTTCTGGTTTGTCGCCGTAGTCTTCAACTGTTGTAAGATACCAGCCAGGTTCTACGCCTGATGATGTTGTTGTTGATTGTTCTACTCTGGTTCCTGTCCAGCCACCGCTCCAGGATGAATCATCAGAGCCATATCTCCAGTTTCCTTCAAATGAGTTACCGTCTTTACTCAGTTTAAGTTCTACATCACCTGCATCGTTTGGTTCTGCGTATGAAGGGCTTTCGGACCAGGTTCCTATGAATACATCGCCGTTTACAACACCTTCAATCTTACCCTTATCGTGTGTGTATTCACCGATTAGCTTATCACCTGATTGTGTGATTGTCATATCTCCCCAATTTGAATCCCATTCTCCTATGAAGCTGCCTGTTGTACTTTCTGCTTCAAATCCGCTTTGTGGAGTTGGTAGTGCTTCTGTTGTTTCTGTGTTTCCAAATTCTGCTTTCTGGCTGCCTATTGATGTGCCGGCTAGCAGATCAAGTGGTATAGATACAGTATCTCCGTCTATTATTTCAAATTCTACGGATTCTTCGACTCCTGCACCGCTTATGATTACTTTGTAATCTCCAAGTGGCCAGCCGTCATCTGGCTTTTCAAGTATGAATGTTCCACGACCAAAGTCTTCGCCAGTTTCTGATTCAAAGGTATAGATAGAGTAATCGTTGTCAAGGTATATCCATTCTACACTTATAATGTCGTAATCAAAGTTGTCGTAGATGAACCATGCGTACAATTCTTCTGAGTCCTTTGAATATTTCAGTACTTTATCGACTGGTATGAAGTTTTCTGTTGATGATGTCATCATTACTTCAAGAAGTCGTGGTTCGCCTGTGGCTGTCATATCACCATATTTGTCTGTTACTGCATCTACAATCTGCATTTCTTCTTCGGTTGTTCCGAAGCTTCCAGGTTTGTATGAGTCACTTATATCTGTACATCCTGAAAGTGCAATTATGCCTATCAAGAGCAATGTTAATATTATTTTTGATTTCATTTTTACCATCCAGTCTTTTTAATTGGTAATTTGTTGCTGTTTTATATTACTTTATTTATTTATTAACTTTTTGATTTTACTCGATTATGAACACTATCTTTAAATTCAATTTATTAAGGCGGTTTCAAATTTTTCAATAGATACCATGTAGCTTATTAACACTATAAAAATGTAAATTTTAATGTTATCATTGATTCTGAAAGAAACACTGTTTTCAGGATTTTTGTTCACATGTATGAGTTTGATGATAGCTTTTCTATTAACATGTGTATGCATTTGACTCCACAAAACAAGAAAGCATTGCAGGGTTATGTAGTTCCTTCAGTATGCATTAATTTATCCCGTTTTGAGATTATGATAACTAGACAGATATTTGAATGGTTTCAGATATCATTCCAAATGAAAACAATATGTGGATAACAGATTTTGTGACTATATTAATAATAAGTTTCAGGTAATATGTTCAACTTTTATAAGTTCATCTGTACATTCAAAAGATATATATGCACGCGCACATAAATTCTAATTTACACAAAAGACTGTAATTACAGTAAATCAAGTAAATAAAGAGGATAATATGGAAACGGCCAGAAAAGAATTCGAAGATATTGTGCATCAGGGGATGAAATCCTACGGACTCGATGACCTTTCCTCTAAATTGCTTTCAGTACTTTATTCTGAACCAGATCCAATAACTCTAGAAGAGCTCTCTACAAGGACCGGATATAGTTTTTCAGCTGTCAGTGCCGCAATGAAACTTCTTAGTGGACTCACTCTTGTAGAAAAAACAAAAAAAGCCGGTTCAAAAAAATTGTACTTCTCAATTCAAAAAGATATGCTGGAAATGACCATTAATGCTGCAAAAACCAAAAAAGAAGTTATTTTAAATCCAGCACTTCAAGGTCTTCCTTCAATAATCGAAAAATGTAAAAAGAACAAAACAGGGGACTCTGAAACGATGCTTAAACTGATCGAAGATTATTACCAACAGATGGTGGCATTAGACTTGATTATTAAGAACTTAATTGAGTTCACAGAAAAAATTCAAAAGGAGATGGGTAAAGAGTGGGTTTGAATACAAAATTACTATGTTTGCTCTTATTAGTTTTTCTAATTTTACTGGCAGGAACATCTGCTGTTCAGGCAGGAGCTTCTGGTGATGAATGTTTGACAGCAGTTGTAGAGGATATAAGTCCCAGTTCAGTGGGCATTGATGAAGAATTCACTATAGGTATCAGTCTTGAGAACTGCGGTACCAGAGTTCCGGAAAATATCACTTTTGAAATAACAAGTGTCCCTCCGGATATCATAGTTACAGAAGACCTGGCTGCATATATTCCTACATTTATTTATCGTGACAGTCGAAGGCAGCTGATATACCATATGAGAACAACCCCTGATGCAAAACCCGGTTCTCATATCATAAAAATGAGACTGGCATATGGAAATCAGGGTGTACAACAAATTACCTATTATAATGTTGAAGTATTTGTTATAGGTGAACATGCAGAACCAAGGATATCTTCTGTAAAAACTAATCCTGAGTATATCTATGAGGGGGATACAGTTGACTTAAATCTGGGGATAGAAAATCTAGGTAAAGGGATAGCAAAATCTGTAGTCGTTAACTTAAATCACGATTTTAAAGGAATCAAAAGTTCCACGATTGGAACTCTTGATATAAATGCCAGTCAAACTGCATTATTCAAATTCAAAGCAAACAAATCAGGAACATTTGATATTCCTGTTGTTGTAGAATATGAAGACGATTATGGCAAGCAGAAGGATGAGTATGACATCAAAATAACTGTGCTTGACAAAAAAGGAAGTTTGAATATTGCATCTGTTAAAATAAATCCTGTTCTTCCTCAACAAGGAGATACCGTTGAACTGACTATGAGGATCGAAAACACCGGTGAGAATACAATAAGCTCCATAAGAGTATATTATGATCATCCGTTCAAAGGATTAAAAGAGTCTTATATAGGAACTCTTGACCCGAATGAGGATGGACCTGCCGTAATTACTTTTATAGCGGATCAAGCAGGAGAATATGATGTACCGGTAACCATAACGTATAGTGATGATTTTGGAGAAGAACAGATCAAAACGGGCATCAATCTCATTGTCATGGAAAAGAACAGTGGTGTAGGAACCGCTATAATGATATTGATTATTCTGGCAGTCATTGGCGGCCTTATCTATTACAACTACAAAACAGTAAAATCAAAAGATGCAGTGATCAGGCAGTTGATGGAAGGCGGAAGTAACTCTGCTAATAATAAGAAAGAATGAGGGCTAAATATGATCAATGATATCCGGGTGGGAGCTCTCATTGCATACTGCAGTGTAAAGAGAGGAAACAAGAAAACGTTAATATTCATAGTTTTTGTCCTTTCCCTCATTTTCCTGAACTTAGTATTTCTTCCATCAATGATAGGAGGTCTTTCAGGTCTATTTACCGGATTCATGCGGGACTATCCGTATGGAGATATTGTCATTGAACCAACAGGTGATAACACCTACATTAACAATGCAGATCTTGTATTGAAGAAAGTCCGGGCTGTAGAAGGTGTGAGAGCTGCAACAAAACGACTGGATGCGGGAGCATCTATCAATCATAAGCAAAAAGTCGTAGGGGCAACGATAACCGGACTGCTTCCCACAGAAGAGTATGATATTTCGCGATATCCATACATTATAAATGAAGGAGATTTCTTAGGTGAACTTTCCCGGGACGAAATTATCATTGGTGCTATGATAGCAGGGACAGGTTTTGGAGCCGAAATATATGATAATCTGGGTGAAGTCAGGCCCGGAGCGCTTGTTGATGTTACATATAGCAATGGTGTAAAGCGGACCTATAAAGTCAAAGGCATTATGACAGGTTCGATCGAGGTTGTGGATCTAAATGCTCTGGTCAACTACAAAGAGATAGAAGATGTATATGGCCTGGAAGGAAAAGAAGCTACCAGTATAGTTGTAAGGGTTAATAAGGAAGGAACTGAAGCACAGATACAGGACAAGATCCGGGAGGCCGGAGTGAATGAGGAGATATTTACATGGGCTGATAAGTCGGAGGCTCTCATAAAGCAGGCGATGCAAAGCATGGGTGCCATAGATATCATGTCCAAGATAGTGAGTCTGATCGTAGGTGCAGCACTGGTCCTTATAATAATTTACATTAATGTACTGAATAGGAAAAAAGAGATAGGAATTCTAAAAGCAGTAGGTATTACTCCAAGATCAATTGTGCTGTCCTATGCATTCCTCAGTACGTTCTATGTTTGCCTGGGAATTTCCGCAGGATTGATATTATATCTTTCACTCATGCTCTATTTCCAGATGAATCCAGTAACGTTCTATGAGACCATGGAAATAAGTCCTACTATTGATCCGATGCTGCTTATCCAGAGCATTGCCACCATGCTCACGCTGTCAGTGATAGCGGGGATACTGCCTGCATGGAGTGTATCAAAAGAGAGTATACTCAAAGCCATATGGGGACGGTAAAAATGATCATAGTAAAGGACCTGAAAAGGTATTATGGCACAGGGGACATGACTGTCAAGGCTCTTAAGGGTGTTTCATTTGAAATAAACAAAGGGGAATTTGTAGCCATAATGGGTGCATCAGGTAGTGGAAAAACAACCCTCCTGAGAATCCTGGCATTGCTGGATGATGCAACGGATGGTGAATATACCATCCGGGGATTAGAGGTTTCCAGCCTGCCTGAGGCAGAAAGAAGTTATTACCGGCTGACCCAGGTTGGTTATGTGTTCCAGGACTACGCCCTCATCAATGAGATGAGTGCTGCAGAGAATGTATACATCCTCTCCATGATGGAAGGAAAATCAAAGAAAGAATCATATACTACTGCCCTTGAAGCGTTAGCCAAGGTCGGACTGGAAGGAAAACATGACAGAATACCTGATGAATTGTCCGGTGGAGAAAAGCAAAGGGTGGCAATTGCAAGAGCCATTGCAAAAAAACCAGACATTTTGTTTGCCGATGAGCCGTGTGCCAATCTGGACACTGTCAATTCAAAGCAGGTACTGGATGTGTTCAAGGAACTGAATGAAAAATACGGCCAGACAATTGTGATGGTGACCCATGAACTGTGGCATACTGATTATGTTCACAGGGTAATCACCTTCCAGGACGGCAGTATACTTAGTGATGAGAAGAAAACGAAAGGTCAGTAATACACAATCATATCCGATTCTATTTTTTTCTATAAAGCCCAATATACCATAAGTTATTAATGAGAAATACTTTCCTATATTATTCTAATGAACAACAACTAAGCATCCTGTTCTATTGAAAGTTGTTAGCGGTTAATCGAAGATTTCGAGTCCCGGGACCATTTCCCACAAAAGGAGGGCTCATTATGGATTTTACAGATATTATTGAGTTTACAAAGAAACCACAGTTATACGCAGAAGGAAATACAGTTATGTGGACGGATGCCCACATTTCTAAACAGTTGTTGAACATTCATCTTAACCAGGATATCGATCTGGCAAGCCGGAGAAGGTCAAGTATTGAGAGTACGGTTGGCTGGATACTGAATTCGGTCAATATGGAAAAGATGAACATACTCGACCTCGGATGCGGACCGGGTCTGTATTGTGAGATCATGACAAAGAGAGGACATAAAGTTACAGGTGTCGATTTCTCAAAGAACTCCATCGAGTATGCCAGAAAAGAAGCCATGAAAAAAGGTATGGGTATCGAGTATGTGAACCAGAACTATCTAGAACTCAACGAAGAGAATAAGTACGACCTTGTGATGATGGTATTCACTGACTTAGGTGTTCTAAAACCACACGAAAGAGAAATACTCATTAGGAATGTCCACAGGGGTTTAAAGCCAGGTGGAACCTTCATCTTTGATGTCCTGAGCGACAGGAACCTCGATACGAAAGTCTCAGAAAGGACATGGGAGATGGAAGAGAGTGGTTTCTGGAAGGACAGTCCATGCATGATACTCTCAGATTCTTTCCTGTATCTTGATGAGAAGGTGATACTGTACCAGCATATAGTGATGGATGAATCTGATAATTTTGATGTCTATCGCTTCTGGACTCATTTCTTTGAATCTGATGATTTGAGAAAGATGCTTGAGCCGGAAGGTTTTGAGAACATCGAATGTTTTGACGATGTGTTGCCGGAGATTGATATGTGGAATGGGGAGAATGTGCTGTTCTGTAGGGCTAGGAAGGTTGGTATTGCTTACAGAGGTACTGAAGAGGATTCAAGATAAAATCAGGCGAACTAGAGATGTAAATCTGAATGTTAAGTTTATGAGGGAATTTGCGGAAAAGCTCGTGTGAGGGCTAATTCCTCTTTTTTGTCTTACATGCCATCATGTTGCAAAACAAAAACAATTATGTGTTCATATTTTTATCAAAATATTTATTCCATTGAGCAATTTGATGTTTTATTCACTAAAATAACAATAACGAATTACATAACATAATCAAGATATTTTAGATGCAAAATTGGAGGAATTTAAATAAATTCATGTGAACTATTGCTTTTATAAAGAAAGAAACTGCCAACATATCTTCTGAGTATTTAACAAGGATAAACGAAAAAGAAACAGAAGATACTCAGAGCTCTCGTGGAAGTCTCCAGTACAATATCCGATGTCTTGCAAGATATAATCACAAGAAGTTTTCTGAGCTAAAAGAAAGATATTGCCCTGATTTGTCTGAGGAGATAGACATTGGAAAACTTGAAGAGTTTACATTCAGGATTAACATGTATATGGATGAGTATGCTCCCGATCAAAGGGATTTGAAGGAGTATATTCGTATTATTTCCACATATCTGACTTTTATAGCAAAAGAACCACTTCACCCACCGGGAATGTACATAAATGAAAATAAGACGATTTTTGAAAAAGGTAGCCTTTATTACTGTCCTGTAAAAAGTAAACATATATTAGAGGAAATGTCTTTGTGCAAGTACTGTGTTTGCAGGGCAATCAATTAGAACTTATTATTTTAGGTAAGTACAAACAGGATTGACTTTGAACTTTTTGATTTCTTTTTCTAGATACAGGTTTTTAATTGTTTTTCATTTTAACTGTTACTTACCTACATGTAGGTAGGTATATAATATATGAGTATTATTCAATTATTATAAGAATAAGGAAACATGTGAATTTATATGACAGAACTTAACCCTACTAATCAACAGATACTCCATTATGCAGGACACTTTTTGCAATGTAGGGGCTATAATGGATTCAGTTACAAGGATATTTCCCAGAAGCTTGGCATAAAAAATGCTTCAATACACCATTATTATCCTAAAAAAGAAGACTTGGTTGCTGCCTTGCTTGAAGAAAGAAGAAAGAACTTAGCAATATCTATTGCACAAATGATGGAATCCAAAAAGTCTGCTCGTGAGCAGCTTCAATATTATTTTGATTATGCATTGCAGGAGTTTGATGAAGGGAAATGCATCTGTCCTCCTGGTTCAGTGATAATAGATTTTCAAGAACTCCCAGAGAAAGTTAAAAATCAAGATATTTTGTTACTGGACGATATACTTGAATGGCTTGCCAATGTTCTTCAAAATGGCCTGGAACAGGGGGAGTTTAAATTTTTAGATACAGTAGAATCACATTCAGAAATGATAGTTGAAACACTGATGGGTGCCAGACTGTTATCCAGTATTAAAGGTAGAAAGACACTTGTCAGATCAATTTTTTCAATTAAATTAGGTCTTGGATGGAGGGATTGATTTTTTATTCAACCATTTGCCTACCTACATGTAGGTAAATGTTGTCTATTTATCGTATTATTTTTTGAATCTAAAGAAATAAAACTAGTAATATACAAAAAAAGGAGGATATCTGTGATGCCCGTTATGAGTATAATCTCATGTAAGATAATGCAAGATGAAATAGTCTGGCTTTTTACCAATGATTCTGAAATTGATAAGATTATAATCGTAGAAAATGAAAACATTTCAGAATTTAAAGAAAAACTTCGTGAACAGCATGTCTCTTATGATATCATATCTTTTGAAAAGATACCATATCATCTCGGAGAAATGGATGAAAATGAATCAATTGTTGTAGTTAATATTCTGGAACTTGGACTTCATGCAGTACCAAAAACGCTGAAATTCGAGGTTTACCAGAATATTAAGAAAATGATTTCTTTCTCCGATGGTATACTCCTTTTTTACGGCCTTTGTGGTAATGTCCTGGGTAAGGTAGAAGAGGATTTCTGCCTTGAAAAAGATGGTTGCATCGTCAGGATACTCAGAGATGATGAAAGAATTGTGGATGACTGCATTGGAGCTACGGTTGGTGGTGGAGCTAATTATCTGAAATTGCTTAAAGCAAACAGTAAGGAACCTGCTTTCTTCTTCACTCCCATGTATGCCAGTTCATGGAAAGAACTTCTAGGCTTTGCTAAATATCATTCTGATCCCGAAAAAGCGCTCAATATGGCAAAAATGGTCAATGACCTAGCAGGATATTCAAGGGTTGCAAAGGTAAATACAGGCCTTACATATGTGAAAGATATCGATGCAAAGATCGAAGAGTATGCTAGTTTGTTTGGGTACAGTACCTTTGAAATCAGTGGTAATCAGGAAATATTCGAGAAATGTTATCTCTCGATGAAGGATGAAATAAAGAACAAAACTATATAAAAAATAATTATGACAGTGTTAAGTATAGTTGCCTGCGAGATGCTTGAAGATGAATTAGTGTATGTTCTCTCAAAAGACCTTGAAATTAAACAGTTATTTGTAGTAGAGAACATAAACAGTTTAAGATTTGTACAAAAACTTAAGTCTGAAGATCTCAAGCCTTTTATATTTTCATCTGACAGCTTATATCCTATCGTATCCGAAAGTAATAGAAGATCATCCGATAGTTTCATGAAGCTGTTTTCGAATATTCCTATTTTCAAGAAAACAAGTGGTGCATTAAATAAAAAGAAGGGACAACAATTAACAGTTATTGTGAATCTTCTGAGAAAAGATTTGCATTCTGATATTGATCATTTGCAGTCAGAAGTATATCGGAATTCCAAAGAAATATCAAAAATCTCAGATGGAATCCTTCTTTTCTATGGAAAATGTGGTTATAGTTCTGAAAAAGTACAGGACGATTTGCGGAGGCTTGATTGCCCTGTTTATTTTCTAAGAGATAATGAAAGAAACGTTGTTGACGACTGTGTCAGTGTAGCACTTGGAGGAAACGAAATCTATACGAAAACGATGCTACTTGGCAACGGCAGAGGAGCCATATATGCAACTCCGATGTGGCTTTCCAGCCTGAATGAAACGGATTACAGATCGACTGTATCTTTTAAGAATATCAGTAAATATCTCAGCAGTCCGATGTATAGTCTTCTTTGTAAGATCAACAATCAAAATTATAAAGATAATAATTTTCATAGAAATGCTTCTGATTTTGCAAAGATCTTTGACATGGAGACTATTGACGTTGATGGAACAATGGATATAGCTATCAATTCATACACGGAGGCTAAAACAAGTGTTTACGAGAATATGGAGTACTAAAGTCAAAACACATTGGGGTCAAACAAATCTTTGGTTACACCGGAGCGGCGATATTGCCGGTATTCCATGCCTTTGAGAAGAATGATATCGAGATAGCTATCAATTCAAACATCTACTTGATTCATAACGCCAATTTTATTTTCAAGCATAAATTATATATCTTAAATCAACAAAAATATTATTGTGAAGACCATAACAAAGCTCAGGATACTTTATCCGATATGGACTGTCATAAGCATATTTTCATTGTTATACGCACCGACACTAGCTAGCGAATCTACACTTTTCAAACTTGGTCTGTTAGGTCAGATAATTGTACAACTGTTCCAGATAGCAGTTGCATTATTGCTGTATAAATTATTCGTGGAGACTGATAAGGAACAAGCATCGATGATAGTTATATTTGGTCTCTTAGGAGTACCTCTCTCATTGATGGGAATACTCATTCCTGAAGCATCACACTTAGCAGAGGTTTTCTGGGGACTGTGGCTTATACCCATTGGTACGCTGGTTATCAGATCAGGAATGTTCCCTAAATGGATAGGATATTTCTTATATCTGGGATCATTAGGATACTTTGGAGCATCGATCTCATTTTTCCTAATAGGATATGTGCCAGCCTTCGTTGATGTATTCACAATAGGTGAGCTTATCTGGGTGCTATGGATAACCGTCATAGGTGCTAAAGAAATTCAGAACTGATTGTGACTGGAGCTTACGATATAATTATCTTCAAGATATACTAACGGTTTGTACTTGTCATTGAATTTATAGTAATTCATGTATATTTTTGTTAAATGCAAAAAGGATAAATTCCCTGCGTATTACTTGCTACAGAATTGTGTATAATATTATGGTTTTAATAACAAGAGCATACTAATTGGTGACCCATTAATTATATGTAAAGGAACAGAACGAAGGATATTATCATAAAACAGCCTCGCTGAAATTATACACATGTTGAACAAAGCAAGTACCAATGGCTTATCTCCTGATACTTCGGGGATTTTGAAAACATCTGAAGATACTGTCAGCAAAAGAGAAAAACAAATTGTTCTCCTTATTGCAGTACTTGCAGGATTCATTACTCCTTTTGATGGCTCTGCGGTTAATATTGCATTGCCTACCATTGGTGCGGAATTTCACATGAATGCAATTTCTCTCTCATGGGTTGCCACCGCATACCTGCTTTCTTCCGCGGTGTTCCTTGTTCCGTTTGGGAAAATAGCAGATATTCATGGGCGGAAAAAGGTTTTTCTCTATGGCATAGCAATTTTCAGTTGTGCATCTCTGGCGATGACGATGGTCCCATCTACTGGAATGCTGATAGCAATCAGAATCGTGCAGGGTCTGGGAAGTGCCATGATCTTTGGAACGGGAGTAGCCATTGTTACCTCGGTATTCCCACTCGGAGAAAGGGGCGCTGCTCTTGGTATATACATCACCGCAGTTTACATAGGGCTTTCTGCCGGTCCTTTTGTTGGTGGCATAATGACACAGCATCTTGGCTGGAGAAGCATTTTCCTGGTAAATGTCCCTATAGGTATTGCAGCGATAATACTCATTCTGTGGAAACTTAAAGGCGAATGGGCCGAATGCAGAGGAGAAAAATTCGACTTGGCAGGTTCAGTTATCTACGGTTCATCCATAGTGGCTTTAATGTACGGTTTCTCAGAACTGCCTGACTTAAAGGGTGCTTTCCTTATAGCAGGAGGAATTCTTGGAGTGGTGATATTTGCTATGTATGAAATGAGATTGCCTTCTCCTGTCCTTGATATAAGGCTCCTCACACAGAACAGGATATTTGCTTTCTCGAACCTCTCTGCACTTATCAATTACAGCGCAACTTTTGCTGTAACTTTCCTGCTGAGCCTGGATCTGCAGTATACAAAAGGCTTCACACCCGAACACGCAGGTTTTATTCTTATAGTGCAGCCAATAGTTCAGGCTGCAATTTCTCCGATTGCCGGTAGGCTCTCTGATCGAATAGAGCCCCGGATAATTGCGTCTGCGGGAATGAGCCTCACTGCAACAGGACTCTTCATCCTCACGTTTATTACAGAAACAACTCCGCTATGGTACATTATTATCGCACTTCTGGTGCTTGGTACAGGATTCGGGCTCTTCTCCTCCCCGAACACAAATGTCATTATGAGCTCAGTGGATAAAAGGTTCTACGGCGTAGCATCCGGGATGAACGGAACCATGAGACTCCTTGGGCAGATGCTTTCCATGGGTATTGCCATGATGATATTTGCGATAGTTACCGGTCCTGTGGCGATCACACCTGAATACTACCCTCAATTTGTTTCAAGCCTGCATTATGCATTTATTCTGTTTACGATATTTTGTATAGCAGGGGTATTCTTATCTCTGGCAAGAGGGAAAAACAGTACAAAAACACAAGCATAAGATGTTTGACTTATATGTAATTGTGCTCAGGAAACGAATATAAAAACTTATCTGTAAGAACTAATAGTTGATAAGCTACTAAACTAAATAGAGAGTAGAGTTTTCTACTCTCTATTCTCACTCTCCTGATATCAATTTATAATTTATTGCTTTCAACATTTGACCTTTTTCCGTAAGTCTGTACTTTGCTTGCTGCTTCTGGGTTTATCCGGAATGGTCATTTCGATGCTCCCTGTTACTTCTGTCAAAAAGTTTATTCATAATAACATCTTGAATAAATAACATGAATGGTGAATACAGTAACAAAAGAAGTGATGCTTCTGACATCTGCGTTATTCCCGGCTGGAACAGTTCACTTGAATCTGCGTTTTCAGCCTATAAAGGCCCTTATATTCCCGGCAGGATTGCGGCCCAACATAAAACGGTCTGCAATATCCTTACTGAAAAGGGTGAGATACAGGCAGCAATATCAGGAGCAATGCGTAAGGTTGGCAAACAGCCGGTCGTCGGGGACTTTGTTGTACTGCTTGATCAAAGTGATATAAATTCATATACCATTGTAGACATTCTCCCACGAACGTCTTGTCTTTCCAGAGGTTCTGCAGGTGAGTCCAGTGAGGAACAGTTGATAGCTGCAAATATTGATACTATTTTCATTGTTACTGCTGTAGGGAATGACCTCAACGTCAGAAGACTTGAAAGATACCTCACCATCGTTTATTCGTCCGGTGCAAGACCTGTTATTCTCATTAACAAGATCGATCTTGCTGAGAATCTGCCGGATGATCCGTCAGAAACGATACAGGAAATAAGTGATATGGCTGACGATGTCCCGGTAATAACTCTTAGTGCCCTCTCAAATCAAAATCTGGAAAAGCTAGACCCTTTCATGAATCCAGATGAAACGATAGCACTCATCGGTTCCTCAGGAGTTGGCAAATCCACCCTCATCAATGCTCTTTTAGGCCATGATATCCAGAAGACATTAAGTGTACGTGAAGATGATGATAAAGGAAAACATACCACCACTGTCAGACAGCTTTTCCTCCTCCCAAACGGCACGATATTCATCGACAACCCCGGCATCCGCGAGATCCAGCTTGGAGATTCATCCGATGGTTTCGACAGGACATTTTCCGATATTGCTGAACTTGCTCAAAATTGCCGTTTCAAGGATTGCACACATCAGAATGAGCCACACTGTGCCGTCAGGAAAGCAGTTGATGAAGGATTTATTACGCAGAAAAGGTTTGATAGCTATCATAAGCTCAGCGATGAGCTGGCCTTTCAGGCAGATAAGGCTGAGATCGGTTTGAAGGGAATAGAAAAGAAAAAGTGTAAAGGGATAGCACTCGCCAGAAAATATATTGATTCTAAGGGACAGCGATAGTGGGTTGAGTGCGGGAAGAAAGATCGAGTCCGACTTACAGACATTGACAATTGAACAGAACAAGCCGAAATAACTATTCCTCAGATACGTGCAAAACAGTAAAAATAAAAGTAAGAATAAAATCTGAAAATCATTCTTTTTCCGGAATAGTTTTTCTACAGAGCCAAAAGATTTACATAGGAAACAAAAATAAGAAGTTAATATGAGTTTAGACATGTACGTGTATGTTGAAAATATTGACGACTCCTTCATTCCTCTTTGGATCACGAAACTTAACCAATTTGATATGAAATGTGAAATTCATCCAGATTTCTCATTTAATAATCAGTCTGGATTTTTGCCTTTCAAAATCAAGTTTCATGATTCTAAACATCAGGATATGCTAAATGAAGAATTCAGGACGGGGTTCGAATTTGACATCGATGATTTTGATTTTGATTCGGAGATAGAAAAAATAAAGCCTAAACAAAACTTCTTTGAGAAAATCCTGAACAGAAAATTATCAAAGGTCTGTTTTGCGAGTCCTGAAATTGATCAAAAACTTAAAAGATGTAAAAAGGTGTTGTATTTCAGATGGGGATCGTCAGATTCATTTGAATTAAGGATGGCCTTGCTAGGATCTGCAACATTGTCAGTGCTCACAAATGGTGTTTGTTATGACCCACAGGGTGACATCTGGTATGATAACAGCACAATAATTGAGGAAGCCTTAAATGGTGTTCTTGAATATGAAACTGCACTCCAGCCTGACAAATTGGTTTTATATAAGTTTGAAGAATGGTTATAGATTCCCTTTTTACATATGTAGCAGAAAAAAGAAAGGGCTAAGAAATAAAATCTCATTAACCTCTTCTTTTACTATTGCGGACTAATTATTGATTATCACACATAAGGAACCAATTCTACAACAAAATGTTATCATTGAGTTTATCCATTTTTGTTTTTTGCTCAACTACGATAAATCTTAAATATCACCTCCCTCCATCCTTACCTAATGTTAAATCCTACCACAACTAACACTTTATGCAATGTGTCTGTAGTAGTGGTAGTGTTACACGCTTGAGCACGATAATCGGAACTTTTCTGGCTCAAGTGCGCTGTTGTTGGTTAATTTACTGATTAGTGTATCCTGTGCCGGAATCGTTCCTTCCACGGAGAATTGAAAATGGAAGAAATGAATGGAGCAGAGATCTTAGTTAAAAGTCTGGAGGACCTTGGGGTCAAACAAATCTTTGGTTATACGGGAGCGGCGATATTGCCGGTATTCCATGCCCTTGCGCAGAGTGATATTGAGATCGTAGTCAATTCCAACGAGCAGTCATCGGCATTCAGTGCCGCCGGGTATTCCCGGTCAAGCGGTCAGGTCGGTGTAGCCATAGTCACATCCGGACCTGCCATAACCAACACACTCACCAGCGTCGCTGATGCTTTTGGTGACAGCATTCCCCTGCTTGTTTTCGCAGGGCAGGTCCCTGAGCATAAGATAGGCACCGACTCGTTCCAGCATATTAACGTCAAAGGAGTCTTCGGGGATGCAGCCAAGAAGGTCATACAGGTATCAAATGAAGATGATCTCGAGTCAATAATCAAGGACGCCTACTACTTTGCAATGTCTGGAAAACCCGGGCCCGTTGTTATAGATGTTCCTCTGGATAAACAGCAGAAGATGCATGAATACCAGGACATGAACGTTCTTAGGTTTGAGGAAAGTTATCATGATGACAGGCACCTGTGCGAAGAACAATGTGAAGAGTTCTACCAGATGTTCCTTAAATCCAAAAGACCACTTCTCTATCTGGGTGGTGGCCTGAACTCAGAAGCAGGGAGTCATGCCATCAGGGAGTTCAATGAATATTTCGGTGTCCCCTCAGTTAATACTCTTATGGCAAAGGGCGTCGTCGATGCAAGGGATGAGCTCAATCTTGGAATGCTGGGAATGTTCGGCACACCCTATGCAAACATGCTCATTCAGGAGAACGATTTCTTCTTCGCCATCGGCGTCCGCTGGGACGACAGAGTTGCGGAAAAGGTCGGGTTTGCCATAGGCACCGACATAGCCTACATAGATATCAATCCAGAAAAAATGCACCAGATAAAGATAGAACGAGGACCTAAATTCTCATTTATCGGGGATGCAGCCACGGCTATAATGGACCTGCTCAATTATGCTAAAAATCATAACATCACATTGAATATCCATGAATGGCAGCAACGTGCCAGATTCTTGAAGAGGTCCTGGCCATTGGATTATAACAGGGAATCCAAACATATACAATCCGCCGAAGTTATGGCTCTGCTCTCAACTTATGTTGACGGCAACACAAAGATAACCACAGGTGTCGGCAACCATCAGATGCTTGCAGCCCAATATCTGCCAATGCAAAAAGCAAAATCCTTCATGACATCAGGCTCCTTTGGAACAATGGGCTTTTCCATGCCAACATCCATCGGTGTCCATTATGCAAACCCTGAAGCAAGGGTCATAGCAATCGATGGTGATGGCAGTCTGCGGATGAATCTGGGAGAGCTGCATACAATTGCATCACTTGACCTGCCCATCAGAATACTTATGCTGAACAACAGGAGTGATGGCATGGTCCAGAACCTTCAGGATGCAGCTTATGATGGAAAGAGGACAGGAACACAAAGACCAAAGGACGTTCACTTTGCAGAGATCGCAAGGTCATTTGGCTTCAATTATGCAGAAAGGATAACCGACAGGAACGATCTGAAAGGCGGTATGGAAGCTTTCCTTAATGCAGAAGGACCGTGTTTCCTCGAAGTCTGTACGGACAGGGAAGAGATACTCTATCCGAAGGTTCCGGCAGGTGGGGCTTATAAGGACATGATACTGGGTCCGTATATCAAGCAGGTATCCGGTGATACTATCGAGTAAATCCGATGTATATATCGATTAATTGTGAATGGGATATATGAAAAATCCCCATTACACTTATACGATACTGAAAAGCTTATGAGACATTTGAAAAAGTTGCCTGAAATGGTTAAAGAATAGGGATGAACACCGATAATATTCATCGGTTTTCGTGTGGGGTGGTACTAAAAAAGTTCCAATTTTTCAATAAACTAATGTTATATTAATAGATTTGTTTCTGATTAGAACCCTACATGAACAGCGTTATTCCCATGTTCTTTACTGCAAAAATTAATATATGAGGTATTTATGAAAATGGAAAAAATACCTACACCAGTTAAAGTGCCCGTGGAGAAAATAAAAATGATAGCCTGATGAGGCAATCTTTGGTTGGTTGGTTGGAGTTTGGCTCATCATGTTATAAATACGAGTGACTTCTTTACATAGGAGGTATATCGACCTTATAAGATAAGCATTTACCACCCAGTGTGAGTATTCCTACAAGGTCAATGTACTATAAACCCACTCCCCAAAGTTAGTTTATTGTACCCAATAACTACTATGCTGGCAAGGTATATCAAGTAACGTCGACTTAAATTTTAATGCAATTACAATTTTATTTTTTCTATAATAATGGCGTTATTCCCATACCATTAACCGGTGAAAGGTCTTGAAATTGCGTGATTCATCGACTAAAAAATAGTGGTAAGGTTTCAGTGCCCGGACTGCATCTCCCTAACCCTTAGCTTATTGATTCCATTTAAGAAAGTTGCCTGAATTGGTTAAATGTATGAACATTGCATCAGATAAATTCTATCTGATTTGATGGCGGTGTTCTTTTTTCTAAGAATGTGCCACTGCTATTTTTGTAAATATCATTTTAACTTTGACTCTCACCAATGAACATGACCATCAAAAACTCTTGTTTGATAACAGGCGTGCATCAGACATTGCAGCTTACAATTGAATCTTTATACAAAAAAGAACAAATTGAAAGTGAGTATGCCAACTAAATAATAACAAAATAGTAACTAAAAAGGGGTGTGGTTTATGAAAAAAGCGATAATAGCAATCATGTTGCTGGCAGTTGTCCTGACTGCCGGATGTGCAGGTATTGGCAGCAGTCCCACAAAGACTGTGCAGAACTTTGCCTCACAGTTTGATGAAGGGAACTATGACACATGTTATGATCTGATGTCATCAGACTTCAAAGGGAAAACCGGTCTTGCAGATTTTATAGATATCTGCAGGGATGTGAATCCTGACAAGTATGAGTTCATAGAAGTAACTAAAGAATACATTGATGAGGACATAGCAGTGGTTGATGTGCTGGTGAATGAATCCTCTGTGGCTGTCAAATTCTCACTTAAAAACCTCATTGAGGTTGAGCCGGAATTTGAGGCAGTCACAAAACAGATAGAACTGGTAAAACAGGAAGATGAATGGAAGATAATTGAGTTTCCATATGTATTGACCTGATAATCCAGAGTATCACAGTTAATGGACAGGAGTGGGTAAAATGAAAGATGTAATATTATTAATAACATGCAGCCTTGATGGCTTTATAGCAGCAGAGGACGGAAAAGTTGACTGGTTGCTACAGGATGATCAATACGATTTTGACGCTTTCCTTAATGAAGTGGAAATAATACTTATGGGTCATAAGACCTATGAGCAGGTATTGAGCTTTGGTAAATGGCCTTATGAAGATAAAGAGTGCTATGTATTCACAAAGCAACATCCGTACCCTGAGGATGAGAGGGTCATATTTTCCGACGATCTTGTTGGTGCCACCGAAAACCTGGCACTTGGAACCGGAGGGGCAATATGGGTTTTGGGTGGCGCTTCCATCATTTTCCCGCTTCTCAACAAAGGACTTATCAACGAGTTCAGGATAACGATGCAGCCTATAATACTCGGTAAGGGGATACCACTCTTCAGAGACATAAAAAAGAGCATAAAGCTGGAGCTAAAAGGAACACAGGAATATAGTTCAGGGCTTGTTGAGCTTATATACAAAGTGCACTGATAATCAAAATAACAGGGGCGACAGAGAACGACGGAGTAAAATACAATTTAACCGCACTTTTTCATATGTTCCCCACCTGCTTTTTATTTGAGGATAAGTGCTAAGTACAATAACATCGACGCTATTTTATGAAGAAAACTAAACTTATACTAATAGTAATGTTTTGTATGTTACTCTTATTCGGTGTTGGATGCATAGGTACTGATTCAGGCACAAATGTCGACATGGGCAATACCACAAACACAAGTCATCTTATTTCTACAGATGCAGACACAAGTGCAAATTCTGCAGAGCCGGAAACTGTAAACTACAACTATCTGACAAATGCAACATCAACAGCTAATTACGATATTGCAAGTGCGAATAATGCCTTTGCTTTTGACATGTATGCTAATATTAAGAGCAAGGACATGAACGCTTTCTTTTCACCTTACAGCATATTCACTGCAATGGCTATTTGTTATGACGGTGCCGAAGGCTCTACAAAAGAACAGATATCGAATGTTCTTTACTATCCACTCAGTAAGCCTGTCCTTGAAGTAAGTTCAAAAGAAATGATGGATACAATTAATTCAGCTAATGACCAGTATGATCTGAAAACTGCAAATGCTCTCTGGGTACAGGAAAAATACCCGTTGAATACGCAGTTTGTGAGTAACTTGGAGACATATTACAGTGGAAATATAAGGGACCTTGATTTTGCAGGTGAATCGAAGCAGTCCGTTGCTATCATTAATGGATGGGTTGAAGAAAAGACCAATAACAAAATCAAAGATTTGGTCCCGGCAGATTCAATAAGCTCAGATACTGAGATGATAATCACAAATGCAATTTACTTCAAAGGAAAATGGTCCGAACAATTTGATCCGCGGAATACCAAAAAAGAGCAGTTCTATTCTTCAAATGGAAACATAAATTCTGTAGACACGATGTATTCAACGATGCAGGGGTACAGTTATGCTGAAAATAGTAATGAACAAATTGTAGAACTTCCCTACGAAGGTCGTTATCTGTCTATGTATATTGTTCTTCCCCGGGAAAACAACATTTCAGATTTTGAAAACAGGTTCTCACTCTCTGAATACAATAACCTTAAATCATCTATGAATTCAATAAATGAGGTGCATCTCTGGTTACCAAAATTCACATTTGATAAAGAGACCGAACTTTCAGAACAATTGAGCAATATGGGAATTGTAGATGCGTTTACGGATTCAGCCGATTTCCGATATATATACGATGTCCGGAAAGTGCCGGAAGGTTATGGTTTAAAGTTGAGTGCAGTAATTCATCAGGCATTTATCGATGTGCAGGAAGAAGGCACTGAAGCAGCGGCAGCAACTGCAATTATATATGAAACGGCATCAATGGTAGAACCACCAGAGGTGAAGGTAGTGGAATTCAAGGCAGATCATCCTTTCATGTTCTTCATAGAAGACAAGAGAACCGGTTGTATTCTCTTCATGGGAAAAGTTGAAACTCCTGAGTATTGAAGAAATGTCGATTGGCATCTACTCTTTTCTATTTTCTAAAGATATGTGGCCTTAAAACGATTGTCAATCTTACCTACTTTTGGACCCAAAGAATACAGAATTAATTATATAGTAATCTGCAGTAAATAACACCATCTATAACTAAAAAAGGGTATTCAGACGTTTCCCGCATTATAATGAGATGGAAAGATCATGACAGAAGACTTAATCGATGAACATATAAGATGGATTGTAAGTGTTGACCGTCGCCTCATTCTGATGGAATACATGAAAAAACACATGATAACCAAAGCTTCGGAAGTAGCCCAGGAAACGCAAAGGTCAACCCAGAACATCAGTCATGCCTTGAAGGAATTTGAAGACAGGGATCTTATAGAATGTCTGACCCCTACCAAAACCACATGGAAAAAATATGTCCTTACAGACATGGGAAAAACAGTCATGGAAAAAATGGATGGAAAATTTATCTGAGTGACATGTTTCCATCATTTTCTTCTAATCTGTTATTTTTTAATTAGGCTTCTTGTGCGAGATCTTTATAACCATCAACAAGTTTGATATTTGCATTAATAACAGAATTCTTGAACTTAGCAAGATCAGGTGTTATTTCATCAAGTTTTTCCACATCATCCTGCTTTGTAATAACCTGCCCATCGAACACGACCTTTCCTGAAGGTATATCTACAGCACGGACCGTAGCATTATGCAGAACAAGTACATCGTCTCCGATATTGCAGTCAAATACCACAGTGCCGAATCCGACAAAACATCCCTGTCCCAGCGTGCATGGTCCATGAACGATGCATCCATGTGCAAGTGAAGTATCGTTTTCTATTTTAACCTCAGAATTAGACAATGCGTGAATTATCACATTATCCTGCACATTACAGTTATCTCCTATTGTAACTGAAGAACCGGGTTCATCTGCTCTAATGATAGCGTTGTGAGCTACAAACACATTATCTCCAATTGTTACATCTCCTACAATGATCGCAGTTTCAGATATCCATGCATTTTCGCTGATCTTTGGATGTTGGTTTTGGGGATTTGGATAGAGCATTTTTATTACCGCCTTATAATATGAGCTTGATTTTCTGAAGGATAACCTCAGATGTCACTATATATGATAATATATGAGAAGTTATTTAAAGTTATTGATAAAAAAGGCATAATCTAAATATATTTATTATTCAATTAACTTGTGATTTTTATAAAAGGCAGGTTTAATTCCTGAAGAACATAGAGTCATCATAAATATTTATTTTCCGGATCAACAATTATAAAAAGCTCTTAAAACTCACTTAACAAAAGATGTCTCACTTTTAATTCTGATATATTACATATCATGCATAGTGCTGTAGCTGGTGCACGGATTTATAATTAATGATAATGCATTGGTGCTTGTCAACACCATATCAGTGATAATGGGGTTTTTCCTTCTAATTACAAAGTAAAAATGAAATTCAATTTGTTTTTAAAAATCTGAAGCTATTGGGTGCATTATTTTTCAAGGCAGCTCAGATATAGATCTGCCGCAGCCTTCTCTGCTTTGCTTTTACTGTTGCCCGAACCTTTTGCCAGTAACATGTCACCAACATAAAGACCTATAGTAAATTGTTTTTCATGGTCAGGTCCTTCTTCCTCAATAACCATATAACATGGATTTCCAAGCCCATTCTTGTGGAACATTTCCTGTATAATTCCTTTAGGATTTAAAGCGGGGACCTTTTCCAAGGCACCGTCTATATCAAAGAACTTGTAAACAAAATCCCTAACAACAGAATAGTTATTATCATATCTGATTATATTGGTTTGAGAATCAATAAAAGATCCTCCGTCAATATATATGGCACCGATTAGTGCTTCCATAATATCAGATAGTTTACCGTTGATATTTACATGCCCATCTGAGAGCACAAATCTTGAGAGTTTTATTTTTCTGGCTACGGGTTTTAGTCCTTCGTTTGAAGCAAGAATCGTCCTGATCTTTGTTGAAACACCCTCAATTGTAAGACTATTTGCTTTTGCATATTCGTTAATTTTACTGTCATGGTATGCATATTCGGCAATTATCATACCCAGTACCGAATCTCCCAGATACTCAAGTTTCTCATAGTCCTTGTTTTCAAGATTATTGGCTTTCCTAAAAGCACTCAACTTTTCTTTGTCCCCGCTAAAAAGTGAGCCGTGCAACAAAGCCTGTATAAGGTAGCTGGTGTCATTGAACTGGAATCCTATGATATCCTGGAATTCTTTCAGATCATTTTCATTTACACTCAGATTCGGATTAACTCTCATTTTTTACCCACCTATTTCTGTTGAAAATTAGTCCAGAAGCAATATCCCTATACATTTGACCCGGTCAAAATTGCAGTATTCTATTTGCAATCCTTTTTTTTCCATTAGCTTGGACAGGTTTATTCCTACGGCTTCAGGAGGGAAACGTCTCAGTTCCGGCTTATTGCATGTTTCTCCGCAGATATCACATTCATTACAGGCACCGGGCCTGAGTAACTGGGTGAAAGTGAATCCATTCCTGAATGCAAAATATTCTATGTCCAGCATTTTATGAAAAGATCCTTTACGCAGTCTGGACCAGGCATTAAATATGTCCTTTTCGCCGGAAGTATCATGTTCTTCAATTAACAGGATTGCAGTGCTGTATTCAGTTAGCATTTTCCTGAACTCATCAACAGAAAGGATATGTGGAGGACAGCTCAGGCGTTTTTCATAGCCTCTGCATCCATAGGCACATTTGAGTCTGGATCTGTTCTCGACATCAATATCGGATGCTTCTAGCATGTAAGCTGCAAGTCCAAGTTTTTCTGCTTTATTGATAACTGACTGGATTTCCTTTGTCATCTTATCTATTAAGGGGGCCGATTGTTTAAAAAACAGTCGAATCGAAGCATTTACTTTTCTTGTAATAGCTGGAAATGCTACTTTCGACGAGCTTTTCGGTGAACTTTTATACTTATATGTCAGACAATTAATTAACTTAAAGGGGTGATATCCGTGGAAGAAGAATGCTGTCCGAAATTCGATCCTACGCCGTGGGATGAAAAAGTAATTGAATGGGAGAACAAGAGATTCGTCAAAGATAAGGTTCTGACATTATTCTATATGCCGGTCAACTTTGGCGGAGTGATGAAAAAACTTGACAGGAAAGTGCGTGAAGCCGAAGTAAACATCCCGGACTATCTTTGTCTTTCCGACCATACCTCAAAATGGAATATGGATGTGTATCTTGCAGTTGATAAGGAACTTCCCGATGCAGAGAATGTAACCTTGAGCGGGAGATTTCTGAGCAAGGTCTATGAAGGTCCGTTCAAGGATACTAAAAAGTGGTCTGATGACTTTGAGGTATATGCAAAGGAACAAGGTCATGAGATTGTCAAATGGTTCATGTGGTATACGACCTGCCCGAAATGTGCAAAGAAATATGGTAAGAACTACGTTGTGATCATAGCCGAGATCAAGTGAAGGATAATAAAATAAAAAAGAAGATAGCTAAAAGTTGCCTTTACTCAGTACAGTAAATACATGTTTTTCCTTATAGGCACATTCCTTTTCCTTGTGATAACAGTATTAAAATATATTGATAAGGTAAATATACTATTTTTCAGTCAATGACAATATTACCTGCAATTGTACCAGAAATTATAGCTGAAACGCCTGTAAATATAACTGAACCATCAGCCGATCAAAGCACAGGACCTCTAGTTCTCAACGAAACTAATAAACAATCGACTGCTGAGCTATCAATAGAAGAAACAGCAAGGTCGGATAGGATTTTTATTTAAAATGATTATTTGAATGCTGAAGATAAGCTGCCAGTGGAAATCCTAGCAATGATGGTAACCAGAATGAAATCACCCTATAGACAAGGATAACCACAACCATAATAGAAGACTGAACACCAAGTCCACTATAAATTGCGGCCATTGTGCCCTCTACAACCCCAACACCACCTGGAACAAAAAAAGCCATCTTACCAAACAGTAAGGGAAGACCATATCCGGTCAATAGTACTCCAAGACTCACACTATGACCGGCTGCCAGAAAGAGGAAATACAGAGTCATCATATCAAACCCTGTATTCATAACCGCGCCTACTGCCGGACCACGCCAGCCACCACTGCGTAACACCTCCATAGAACCAAACATCTTTGAGACTGCATCTTCAGTTGTACTTGGTGTGTAAGGCTTACGACTCAGACGTGCCAAACGATTTGTGAATCCTATCAAAATTAGAGTGAATTGTTGACGACGGCTATAACCAAAAATAACAAAGCCTGCACATAACCCTATTATTGAAAGTATAAGAATGAAGATAATTGATTGCGAGACGGAAAGTTGATGAACTAGAAGCAAGTGAATCATGCCGAAAATAGATAAAAAAAGCAATAGAACATTGTTGTAAAAAGAAGGGAGAGTTCCTGCCAGCACTGCTCCATCTTCACGAATACCCATTTTTCGCATCCATTTATAAGTGGATGCTGCATTGCCAACCATTCCTCCAGCGATAAGTCCAATACTGGAAGCTGCGAGGTAGATAATTATAGCCCATATTATCGACAAACGTTGACCTACGATAGCAACAGTTTCTTTCAAAAGATAACCACTACCAAAGTAACTCAATATCTGAGCGCCTACAGCAAGAAGTACAGCCCATAATACCATTGTACGGATAACTTGCAATGAATTTCCTAAAGTAGCAAACTGGGGCAAGATGATATGTACTGCCAACCCAAGTAATAGAAGCTGTAATAGATGGCGATTTGTCAATCTCAATTTTGGAGTTGATGAATTGATTGAATTATTTATAGGTTTATTCATTTAAAGAACGTCCTTCAATCGTTGCATTCATAACTATGCTATATGGGCACATAATCACTAACATTAGCCCTTATATAAATACAAGTTTAATAAAGCCCTCTGATAATGTATTGGAGCTAAAAAACCCTGGCTGTAAAAAGAAAGTTTTTAAGCTGGTTTAAAAACTCATTTTGCATAATTAAACCAAATGGTTTTATTTTAATGCTTTATACGCTGGTTTTATTGCAGCCAGCACAAAAATGAAAGCATACCAATACCAATCTAAACGAAGTAATGGCTCCCATAGTTTTGCTACCATTAAAGCAAAGGCTGCAGCACTGATTTTTATTAGTGCCATATCTACCCACGTAGTTTTTTTCAATATAGAATTTGCCCAACTGTTAAAACTCATCTTTTCACCCACTAAAATTAACATTTAATCGAATCTTATATAATCTAATTTTTACAATATAATATGGAAATTTAGAATCTATTTTATGAGCCAACTGTTTAGTTAGAATTTGATAATGATTAACATAAATATATTGACCAATTAAAAGAAAAAAGTTAAATTTAAATAAATTGAGAGGTAAAGTGGTGAGAAAGACACCACTTATTTTTTCTTTACTCAGTAAAGACAACGTTGACCTCTTTAACATCCCAGAGGGATTCGATCTTCTCGAGAACCTCTTCTTTGATGTTTGTTGCAAATTGGTGATTAGATGGCAGATCGATAAGTATCCTTACAACACCATCATTAATCTCCATCTTTGTTACAAGTTCGGTTCTGACAATGTCAAGTCCGGCCATTGGGTTCATGACATGCTTCAACCTGCTTCTGATAACATCTACGGTGGTAGGTTCCTGTTCGGTTACAAGACCGTGCTTTTCCTCATAGTCACGGATAGCGGCTCTCAGACCTTCGACCGCAAGCACGGAACAGTGTGCTTTTACAGGTGGCAGTCCTCCAAGCTGATCTGTGGCTTCCTGCCATGATATCTTCTTTGCTTCCTCAATGGTCTTGCCTTTTGCAAGTTCTGTTATTATGGAAGCAGTAGCAATGTTGGAGGCACAACCGTATGATTCAAATTTGATATCCTCAATTATATGTGTATCCGGGTCAACCTGTAAGTAAACGGCAACCATGTCTCCACATGCAGGACTGCCTTCCAGTCCCTTACCATCAGGATTTTCCATTTTCCCGACATTTCGGGGATTCTTAAAGTGTTCAAGCACTTTCTCAGTATATGGGAATTTCATTTTCTCACCTCATTTATTAAACAGGGGACTGATTGCCCTTAGCTGGCTTACAATTTCCTTAATTGCCTCTACAACTGCGTCCACGTCTTCCATGCTGTTATAGCGTCCGAATGTGAACCTGATGGAACCGTGTGCTCTTTCATGATCACCACCAATGCCAAGTATCACATGGCTGGCTTCAAGTGAACGGCTAAAGCAAGCTGATCCGGTACTCACTGCAAACCCTCTCATATCAAGATGCAAAGTCATTGATTCACCCTCTACATAATGGAATGTGATATTTGCATTTTGGGGAGTTCTCTGCGTTTTACATCCGTTAAGGGTTACATGAGGTATTTCTTCAAATACTCTTTTGATGGTATAATCCCTGAGTGATACAAGGAACTCAGTCTCTTTTTCAGTTGCAAGTTCAACTGCCTTTGCAAAACCTACAGCTCCTGGAATGTTCTCAAGTCCTCCACGGCGATTTGTTTCCTGGAATCCTCCATCCATCCATTTATCAAGAGGTGTGCCTTTGCGGACATACAATGCACCGACACCTCTTGGACCGTGAATTGTATGAGCTGACATTGATATCAGGTCTACCGGTGTTTTTGATACATCTATTGGAACCCGCGCGTAACTGTGTGTGGCATCAGTATGAAACAGTACATCTTTTTCCTTGCATATTTTTGCAATTGAGTCGAGATCCTGAAGGGTACCAATTTCCTGGTTTGCATGCTGAATGGACACAAGGACAGTGTCATCACGTATCTTGCTTTTAAGTTCATCAAGATCTACAATTCCTTCTGCATTGACACTAATGTAATCAACACCATATCCCAGTTTTTCAAGGTTCTTTGCCGTGTTCAGGACGGAAAAATCTTCAATTTTAGATACGACGATGTGCTCTCCTTTCTTTTTCTTTAAAGCAGCTAGAACACCTTTGATAGCCATGTTACTTGCTTCTGTATCGCCGGATGTGAATACGATTTCCTCTGCAGAGGCACCAATGGAGGATGCAATGGTTTCTCTGGCTTCTTCTAGCCCTTCTTTAGCTTCAATACCCATGGAATAACCGAATTCGGATGTAGCTACCGCATAGGTATCAAAGTAGTAAGGTTTCATTGCGTCCATTACCTTTTCATCCAATCGGGTACTGGCGGAATTATCGAGATATATCATTTTGTCGAACATCTGTTACTCCTCTGAAATTGTTATATATTTAAAAGTTAAGTTTAAGTTAAATATGAAATTAGAAATCATATGAAAAGTGTTATCTTAGCATCTTTTGCTTCCATTATGTAAGTGCCTACTGCCCCATATTCATCTATCCATTCAAGGTTAAGTTGCTCAGGTTTTATTCCCATAATTTCCATGGTCATCTCGCAGGCAATAACCTTTCCGCCAAGTTCTTTGTAGTCTTCCATCAGTTTCTCAAGAGAAACAACGTTGGCTTTTTTCATCCTGCTTTTGACCATCCACTTACCCAGTCCCAACAAATTCATCCTGGAAAGCGGGCCTTTATCCAGTCCGTTCTTCTTCAGGCACTGAAGGCCCCAGAACGTAAAGAAGAGGGAAGCATCCATTCCCATTGAAAGTGCGCCGTTTGCAACTATCATTGCACTGTATATTTTATCAAGGTCCCCACTATGGACCACTATTACAGCCTTATCTGTCATATTCAGTCCCCACTTAATGTATCACATATTATGTTTCATTTCTTGATACGTATCTTCCATTCTTTGTCAGTATTTTCTTCTACATTCACAACTTCAAGTCCCATTGCCTCACATGCCATTGGTATCTCTTTTTTGGAAGCTGGATGGGTGCCAAGTATGACAATTTCATCGCCAGGCGCAGCTTTTTTAACAGCTTTACGGCACTCCACAAGAGGGACTGGACAAGTTTGTCCTCTAACATCAATATTCGTTTCAGTCATATGATTCCCCGTATCTATATCTGGTACTGGATAACTTAAATGTTCCCTAACAACTAAGACTATGAGTTTCACATATTTAACAATTGTGAATTAAAATTTATTGTGAATGAGTACTAGCTATCATTTTCTGTTTTTCCAAAGACAAAAATGGATAGTTCTTTGTCTTTTAATGCAGAAAATGCAGCAACATTGGGGTTACCTATATATTCTGGAGATGAAAGAAAAGGAAGGAGTCTTTCCTGAAAATATCGTCTGTTCTTTTAAGAAAAGTATGTAAGTCTTTGTGGCACAAAGCCATCCGACCTTATTGGTTGTTTTTTAGTTATTGATCAATGGATTGGCGAATTAATAAATTAATGAATCAACGAATACTATTCTTTCAATACTTTACGTATAAGTATCAGTCCGGCAAGATTTACCACTCCAATAAGAGTTCCCCCTACAATATAACGTGGATTT
This sequence comes from Methanolobus sp., assembly GCF_016278385.1. Lineage (GTDB taxonomy): Archaea > Halobacteriota > Methanosarcinia > Methanosarcinales > Methanosarcinaceae > Methanolobus. The sequence goes on along the minus strand of NZ_JADQBY010000032.1, from coordinate 31,355 downwards.
TGATAGGATTCACCGTGTGTGGATTGTTTTGATGAAGTGAACATATCTACGATCGTGCTTGATTCTACATTTATGAGTTTCTCGATCTCATCATCTGAATCTGATGACGATACATATTTTAGAATATAATCTATATCCGGTTCAAGACCCATAAATGAGATATCTTCTTGTATTGTGTTTTCAAAAAGAATCTCATTGTTTCTCATAAGAATGAGTTCTCCTTCTTCGGGAACATTGACCTTCAAGTTCACATAGTCTTTGACAGGAATCGCTGTACCATCTGCAGCTCTCAGTTTTCCGGGTAAGTTCAGGACTTCAAGTATTGTGGGTGCAATATCTTCCTGCCCAAATTTCCCTTCTATTACTCCTGTGTTTACATCTTTTGCTGCAATAACTAAGGGAACTTTCTGGGATTCCGTCATTACGGAATACTTGTCAGATTGATGTCCTCCACGAGAATCTGCTGTGGGAAATGCCATTCCGTGGTCGCCTGTAAGTATGAATGCCATGTCGTTCTCCAAGCATGTTTCATATAGGTCCATTGTTGCATTATCTATACCTTCGATGGTTGCAATGTATCCACTATCTTTTTTGTAGTGTCCTGCAGAATCTACACCCCCTACGTTTATGGTGAGGATATAATGTTGCTCCGGGTACTCCTTTTCCATATGATCGATGATGTCAATTGCAGTATCAATAGCCCATATGTCATAGGTGTCATATTTATCCTGTGAACCATCAGGATGTTTATCCAACTGCTCCTGCAGTTCAATTGAATGCCCCTGTATCAGGTCTGCAACTTCAAGGGATATACTCTTTCCATCTCCTGAAAGCATGTTAGTCTCTATGAGCATTTCCGGTTCTGTAATTGAGTTCTCAGCATCATGGACTATTACATTCTGCTTGCTGCGCATACCTGAAGAATCTCCTTTCTCCATGATAGCAAAAGTGAGGTATCCATTATCATGTGCTACATCGTATACTGTTGTCCCAAAAGAACCCACCAGTAGACTATCCGCTTTCGAATACCCTGTTGCGATCACAGAATGTCCTCCTTCTGTGAACGTCTGCGGGGCAGTCACATCCAGTACTCTGCAACTCTGATCGAATATCTGTAATATATTTTCAGGCTCAGCTTTATCCAGCACACTGCCATCAATAGCATAAGGTGTATACTCCGGATATACATAACAGGAACTGAGTCCATCAACAATGAGAATAACAGCACCTTGCGGTGTGTTTACTGGATTAATTTCTGCGACCTCGTTTGCACCGCAGGCTGGAATCAGGAACAAGAGCAAAAAGAATAGTATGGAGAACTGAAAAGCAGTGCGCTTGTACTTGTTATGCCTTTTATTTCCGGGGCATTTATGCTTCATTACGTTTTTACCGGCTGTCATTACTTTATGAAACAGGCGGTTGACATAATAAAGTTTCTATTTGAATCTACTTTTTATAAAATGATGAGGGTTAAATCTAACTTATTTGATCTATTTTTGATTTGGACAATTTAACTCTCATTTTTAATCGAGGCAAGTATATGTAATTGCATTTAGTTACACATACCTCAAAATTAACATATACTTTACTATATATTTATGTGTAATTATATTTAGTTACAAGTGCAACATACTGAAAAACATATGATAAATATGTATACTAATAGTAATATAGTTAATTAAATTTAACTATATTTATATAATAATATTTAGTTTCGTTTGTGTAGAGGTACTAAATATGAAATAGCAAGATAAAACTACCTGAAATAATACAGTAAGTAAAGTTGAATAATCTGTACTGTCTAATTTTATAGTAGATGTATGCCTTGTAAGTTTGATAAAGATCAATTACAGATGTACTTTCTATTAAAACAATTTTTCTTCAACTAGTCTGATTATTTTCACTCCGTTAAACAAACCTTAATTTGTAGAATACCATAAGGGTGGGCTGTGGCAAGTCTACACCCTCCCTCAACATTCACTCCTCACTTTCCACTCCATCCTTCAAAAAAAGCGACAGAACCATAAAAACAGCACTTAAGATAAACACTGCCTGGTAACCCATATCAACAAATAATCCTGCAATAATGGGCATGAATGCGAGTCCTGCATAAGTATATGTATTGAAGATCCCCATGGCAAGACCTCTGTCAAAAGGCATGTGTGAAACAGCTATGGGGAGTCCTATCATTCCTGTTCCTGAGCCGATGCCAAGCAGTGCAAAACCTAAGAAAGGGGACTTTAAAGAGATTACTACGCCGGCTGCTGCCAGCAGGATCCCTGAAAAAATCATCTTTTTAAAACCCAGGTTCATTCTTCCAATAACAATATTGGTAATCATAGAACTAGCATAAAGGATAGCGATAGCAAGTCCAAGTTCCGGTTTGCTCAGCATGTCCTTGCTGTATTCTGAATAAAAGACAAGCATAACTCCTGTGATTCCAAAAATAAGGAATGCAGTTATCCATATGCGCATAAATTTGATATTAAACAATTTACTGACTACATTCCTGGCTTCAAGAATAGGTGATATTTTCTTAACTCTCATTTTTGTTGGCTCTTTTCCCGTAAACATTACAGATGCACCGATAGCCAGTGTTAATAAAGACAGGCCGGTGAATAGGATAATTCCTCCTCTTATTGACCATGCAGCCAGGAAGCCGGATGAAAGAACCCCCACAGCAAGTCCTGCGTTTAATAGAAAATTAAACTCTCCAATATACCGGTTCTTTTCATGAAAACCCGCCATTATTGAATAGGCAGGAGGAAAAAATGCACCACAAGCAATGCCTTCGATGAGTCTGGCAGCGATAAGCAAGTAGATATTCCCGGTGAGTGTCAGTATCGTTCCTGCAAAGAATGTGAGCGCGATGGCAAAAACGATGATCTTTATGCTATCATATATGTCTGCCATGTACCCGAACGGTATCATAGTGAGCAAAGCTCCTATGAAGTATCCGGAAAAGAGCAATGTATATGAGAAGCTTCCTGATGTTACAAAACTGCCTGCTGCAATCTCCGGCAGGACTGGAATAACAGAGTTTGATAGTCCCATAATGAGAAAAACTGTAGAGTATATCAAAATTCTTTTCTTATCCATAAGGGCCACCGATATAGGTACTTACATATACCACACAATATATATGCTTTTTTTGAGTGTTAGGCACTTGTATCCTCTGTGTTCCATTTAACATAAATGGAACTCTCATTAAATCTTTGATTTAATGTGAAGCTAAGCCTCAGGGTTTCATGCTCCATTTATAAAAACAAAAGTATTTAGAGGTCATTTGGTGCCCTTGTACACTCGCATAATCTGTGCTATTACATAGATAATTGCGAGAACAATTAAATATAAGGTACTTGATCCAACTAAAAGTTCCATTCCATTAAAATTGGAGGATCCTACTATTCTGTGCCCTTTAATCTTAATTGACTATATAAGTATGATTGATTATAAATTTTTTATGGCAGTATCGTCCAACTAGTATTGATTATTAGTTGTACAATCGGAGGGATTTCACTCGGGAAAATCATCAAAAGAAAACCTATTAAACCTTTGTTCTATATTTTATTCACATTTTTAGAGCGATATGCTTTAAAATCCTTTGAATTTAAGATTGCAGGATTTCTTCCGGGGTTTATTTTAAAAATAAGCGTTATTAGGCCTTTTTCTTTATTGATTATTTTAACAGAAATGATTTAACTTGAGTTGTGATGTAAAAGCAATGATTTTCCTGATAGGGAAAAACAATGAAGCCAATACTAAATAATGTTTGGTTCTATTTTACGGGGGAAATAATTTTTAATTGCGGAGTGGTAAGGCCATAAAGTATTAATGTAATCGAAATTTCATACGTTTTCAACAATTATAGCTTGAAATTAATTATTATATACTATAGTATATGCTTTGTGAATAGTTGTGAAATGAGATTTGCAACTGCTAACCGTTATATTGTGTGATATGTACTTCAAAGAATCTGTTATAATAATATCATGTATATACCTAATTTACTTATTCGAATTATAAAAAATAAGAATAAGTATCTTTTTTATTAGTCTATTTTTATATTATATTTTGCAGGTCATTTAGTCTAGCCTTTGTATGTAGAATATAATTAAATAAAAATAGCCTTATAATTTTGTAACAGTATACTTTTTTTAGTATTGAATATAAACTTTCACTGCAAGTAACCTCATAATATTTTTGAAACTCGCCTTAATAATAGCGACAGTTTGAAACGTGTCCTAACTATATTATTTTATTGCAAATGTTCATCGTTTCAGTTCAAGTTTGTTCACTCCAGGAAAAAGCAATCATTTTTCAGTACTCATTATCCAATTAACTAACAAAAATGCAACCCATGTAATTACAATGACTATAAGAATAACTCATGTTGATTATAGGGTATAACGATTAGTAGTATTTTCATGCAGATCATCGTAGTGGTGTAAGTCAGAACACATGTATTCCTATATACTATGGAATGACTAGTTTTAGAAAAACATACCCTTTTTGCCAATATTGAAAGATCACCTATTTCATACATATATACTATAGGAATAAGCATATTCTGATATTTTGACACTTGAAGTCATGAAAGATCAGATATTATTTTTAGGAAGTTCTCAATAGCTCATTCAAAATTAAATTAAAATGTGGTCTAAAATAGAGTCACTTTTTATATTATTGACGTTAGTTTTATGTTGCACTTTTCAACGCCCGACCTATAGACTAAACGTGTCTAAAACTATTATATAAATATAGGCTAATTTAAGTGTGTTCAAACTAGGCACACTTACTAAATAATTTAATACATATTACTGTGAATAATATCAGATTATTATTTTATTACATATCATCTGTTTTGTTCACTAAATCGGCAAAATCATCTAGTTAGTTCGTATACTTGCGAAAACAACGATTTGATTAAGTATGTTTTTATAAATATACGTTAATAATATTTTACATTTATTACTTTGTAAATAATAAACGTAACTAAATATTGTTACATCAAAGATTACACTAAAGTATATAGAAAAAGCAAAGAAAATGTAACTAAATATAGTTACATTCTGCTATTTTGGAGACACTTTGAAGTTTTCGCAGCTTTTTACCTGTTTTTCAATACTTCCTAACTTATACCAGACAGATGCATTAATTAGTAAACTTGCACTGTGGTTAAAGATAAAATCAGAGTTTCAATTTCCTGCATTGTCTGCATCTCCTGTTGCAAAGTAATTACGCAACTATTTAGTTATAGATGTCCTATTTAGGTGAATCTATCTTATTTTGCCCGTCATGAATTTAGGTTTATTAACACAATTAGGCAAAAATAGCCTTACTTTGTAACTTTCTGATATATGCGTTTATATAGAAGTGAAAAAAAGGCCAAATAGGTTAGAATACCGTCGGAAGATTAAAGAAAGTTGCCTAATAGAGCCATATGCCAAATTAAAAAAAGAATGGCCCTATTAGTTTTGATACACACAATAAAAAAACTCAAACACACATAGATACAATATAGTTTATTAATATTTATACTTTGGCTAACAAGTATTAGCAGCAATCTAGTACAGAAAATTGCACTCATATCTTTAATAGATTGCAAGCCTTGAATTAAATATAAAGTGTCCATGGGAAGAATTAAAAATATTGAGTCATAAATTCCCATAGTAATGAAATGGGTTATTTATTTAGATTATGTATCCAGTTAGTAACTTTCTAATTTTGATTCATATGCATTTATGCAGATACGGAAAAATACCTATGCAGGTTAAAATGCCGTTAGGAGAATAGTAAAAGTTGTCGGATAGGAGCATGTCAGGGTTGGTATATATCGAGGAGGTCTCGTGGGCAACGAGGGGCATTACACTTTAAATATGCAATTGTTACTTTATAATTATATTATCTCTATGTTATATGAACTAATGTTCGTTTAATCATATAATTACGCCGCTTCATTCTCTTTATGATGGATAAACTCATAAGTAAGGAATATTATTGATTTATTAGGATTACAAGCTAATCCAAATTAAGAGTAAAATACATAAAATGAATCCTGACAGGGCAATTGAGGGAGCAAATGATGGTGGTACAAATATAATATTGGCTAATTTTGGTGGTATTTCGCCCTGATCAGGATATTTGGGTATGTCCCTCTTACATTTTGTATGCAAATGGTGCTATATATACTTTGTGACATGGTTTGCTGAAAATCACAAACTGTAGCCCTGATATACATGTAATCATGAAAGAATAACAACACAATTGACTTGTGATAGTTATGTACTCATAAATTCAATCATATATTTCAGTACGAGTTTAGATAGTCCATGACACTTTTTAATAAAAAGGTGCTAGTTTTTTTGCACTTATTTTTCATTGCAACCATACAGATTTGAAATTAAAATAATATTATAAAAACACGCATATAATAATATCGACTATGTTGTTTTATTAGAAGTGTGCAACTGATACCCCGAAAATGATTTAGCGCAATTACACATACTATTAAAGTTAAACTATTGTATTAATAATATATGGAAGTATTGTTTTAAAGAATTGAGATATTTTTAGATATTAATCTGGATGCCGAATAATTCTTCAAAATCGTTATACTTTTTTCTGGCCCTATAAAGATATTGGCGGATATATTTTTCACCACGTGCTTTCGCATACATGGAGGTTGTTTCTGCTGGTGTAAAGATGGTGGACAGCTTTTTCCTGTCAATGCCTTCGAGATTTCGAAGGTCATTACTGCTTTTGAGGTTAAAGAACTTCGAGATAGTTTCTTCTCCCTTCCATTTCCAGTTCTCATCATACATTATTGCGAAAATTGTGTCGCACAAGCTGCATCTTGCAGCTACTATCATACCACTTTCATATGAGTGATAGCTCAAACTATTTACGTCTGAGTTACAATTACTACAAACACCAATGAAGTTTTTATCTAGGGTATGAGCATATAAATCAACGCCATCAACCTGTATTACACTATTCTCAATATCGTACCTGATCTCCATATAGTCACCGAAAAAACTGAGATGCTAAAGAATGCATTTATCATATTAGTCATTTTACATTGATGAGCTATTAATTCCATCATCCTATAATATTTTAAAAACATATATATAGATTGAAGTTCATATAAAAGGTTGTGCTATATATGAGGTGAAATAATGGACTCAATTCGCGCAAAAATAAAACGAAGATTGCAAAAGTTTATTGAACTTGATTGCAATGGTCTCCGCAGTCATATTCTATCTCTGTTCTTAAATGTGAAAGAGACGACAGTTGATGAACTGCATGCAAACATCACACAAAAGTATGATATTTCACGCAGTGCAGTCGCGTCAATGGTAGGCTACATCTATTCAAAGTTAGGTGTACTCAGGTCTTACAAAGAGTCTTACAAGACTCCTATAGTTTATTCTTTAAAAGAAGAATATGTAGACATGATTAAATCTGCACTGGAATCAAAGTCATCGGCTACCAACTGCTGATAATTGATGTTAATATTACTTAGGCCTCGATTTTAAATGTCTATCGTAAAAAATGCACCGCGAACATCTACTACACTAGTGGTACGTTCAGATGCCAATTCTCGCATTACTCACTCCAGGGACCCATATTACAACCTGATGAGGCGACTTTTCCAGGAAGAGGCAACTGCTGTCAGAGGCCAGAAATTCCTGATGATGGTTGAAGATCGCCAGAAAAGTGGTAACCCTATCAAAACCAGCGAATGGGAAAGCCTGCTTCAGGAACTCGATATCGGTCGCGCTTCTTTCTACTCTATGCGAAACAAATTGCTGGGTGCAGGCCTCATTTCTCATAAAAATCAGGAGTATCGCCTCTCAGGACAGTTCAGTAAAGATCTTGTTGACATGGCAAGATGGTGGTGGACTGCTATCCTTAATGAAAATCCAGAAAGCCTGGAATAAACCTCCAACCGATATCTTAATATCTAACCTTTACAATTAAGGAGATGCATTCACCGTAGCCCGGTAGTGTAGTGGTCAATCATGCAGGACTCTGGATCCCGCAACCTCGGTTCGAATCCGTGCCGGGCTACCAAAATATTTTTGCAGCGTTTTCTTCGATTTTTAATCTTATTTTAGTGTCCTGCAGAGTAATGTTATTTAGTATTTTTAGACTTGCCTGCCAATTGGAATTATCATTAACCAGACTTCAGAACACAGAAAATACAACAATCCAACCACACGTGCCATATTACATCACCACGATGTAAAAAAAGAGTTAATATGGAATCTCAAGTGCATGAATTAGTTTTTCAGTGTTCTCTGGGTTATTCAATGTAAGACGAATATTTCCATTTTTAAAATAATAGAGTTTTATTTTATCATCAATATAGGATTGGCCCGGAGTTATCTTTATTCCTTTTGCTTTTGAGGGAGGTGTAGTGTTCAGAGTTATTTCAACAAGCTTCCCGAGACTTTCAAGGCAACTGAGTGATTGTTCGGTATTTTTTAATGATCTTAATTTAATGACAGTTCTGTTTCTTGTTTCTAATACTTCAGAGGAAGAAACACAGCTGATAGGAATAAGACGCCTGCAATCGCTTTTAATCCTTTTTAGAATGTGACCATCGTTTTGGAAATACTCGGTTTTGATGTGTTCAGCTATCTCGAAGGCATCATAGGTTTCCATTGTTTCAATAAAACTCAGAATGCTGTCATAGTCGACAGAGATCTTAGGATAATTATTGCTTTCAATATGAATTATTTGATTTAAGAATATTTCCTTGATAGCGTTTATTGTCTGATTCAAGTTCACCGAGTCAGTGAAAGGAAATAGGAACAAAGACTGCCGACTGGCAGAAGGAATAATACTTCCAAGATGAGTGTTGATTTCTCTGACATTGGCTTTTGTTTCTTTTTGAGCATTGTACAATAGTTCAATCGTTTCATTCTGTAAAGAGTAAATCGTTGTTCTGAGGTCGTTATTTTCTTCGGCCATCAGGTGTTCTCTTAGCCTTTAAATTATATATATTTTCACAGAGGTGTCGCTGATTTAATAGTAACTTTGGAAAGAAGAGTACATTAATTTTGGCATAAAACAATGAAGTATAATAAATTTAGCGTACCTTTAAATGCCAGTATGAGAAGAAGTTAGTAATAGCTTAAATTTTGGACACAAATGAATCTGTGGAGTGAAGAGATATTTTGGCAAACAATACCACCGAACATAAAGATCCCACAGATGAGGAGCTAATCGAACTTATAGAATCCAGGTTCTTTGGAAGAAATTATCACAATAATTTCTCAAGTGTTCTGAAAAAGAGTAGCCCATCACATCATGCTGATCTTCTCAGAACTGCCTGCATGCTGCTTGATAAAGACTGGACGCTTGCAGGAGTTTTCTTTGAGAATCTTCCCCATGCAGCAGAAAATACAGGGCCTGAAGGAATCAGGAAATGGGCAGGTACCGGGATAAAGATATTTGACCAGGACAAGAACCTGGCAATTGATTACTTTTCCTATTCAGCTCCACTCTTAAAGGATCTGGAGGTCAGTGAACTGGAAGAGTGGGCCCTGAACGGCATAGGTGTCTTTGAAGAAAATCCATCTCTTGGAAAATCTTATTTTTCCCTGAAGTCTGAAAGCTCAAAAGAATCGATTGAACGGCTTAAGGGGTCTGTAGCACTCAATGAGGTCGTAAACGTCCTCAGATACTATGCTTTTGGGTTGTCAGGTGTCAATTTTAAAATCCTTTCCAGAAGGATATTACCGATAGATGAAGAAACGGGTGGTATAAATCCTGTGATTGCAGGCAAAACCATCTATCTTGCACCCCGGATTAAGAAATACGATGATTTTGAAGATAACTTCAAGATATACAAGCTGAGTATAATGCATGAAGTTGGTCATGTAAAGTTCAGTTCTCATAAGCTAGAACATGATGTAGCAACCGGATTGATGGCAGATATCAGAAGAAGGTATGCAACCATAAAGAAAATATCTTATCTATCAGCGCTGCAACCTGAGGGTATTATTGATATAGTTGACATCATAGCTCTGTTTCCCAACAAAGCACTAGCAGGGACAATACTCGGCATTCTGGAGGATGCCAGGGTAGAATACAGGATAATGGAAAGCTACAGGGGAGTTCGCAAAGACCTTGAGAGGATAAGATACCAGATGCTTCTGACAAGGTCTGCCCCGAAAGGTAACCTTGAAAAGTTCATGGAAGCACTTCTGTGGGTCTCGATCGGACATGATCCGGTTTACAATATTGGTGAAGGGACAAAGGCTCTTCTGGACCAGGTAAGGATTCTGCTAAAGGACAGGATCTTCCTTAAAGAATCATCTGTCATTGATTCCCTTGATACGACCTTCAGGATATATACGATGCTTGATGAACATTTGGGTCCGTTAAGCCAAAAGGAGTATGAAGTGCTGAAAAACATAGATTACCGTGGGGTGAGTATCGAAGCGTATGGGAAGAAGAAACCTCTTTCCTCCAGATCATATGAAAATGTTATCAGGAATTTCATTCCCGAAAGTGAAGTGGAGCTGACAGCAGAGGAAGAAAGGCCACAAGAAGAAAAGATCAAATGTCAGCCCACCTATGCTACGGGCAAGAACTGGAAAATACTGGGCAGTTACATGTATGAAGAATGGGATGCTTTAATCAATGATTATAAAGCGGATTGGTGTACGATCAACGAGATCGAGCCTTTTGGAATATCCAGTGATTATTACAAGGATGCATCAAAACAATACAGGAACGAGATAACTCTGATCAAGCAGGTATTCCACAGGATGAAGCCGGAAGCATTCCACAGGATGAAGGAACAGACCGATGGAACTGAAATCGATATTGACGCCTTCATCGATGCCCTGATGCAGAAGAGATGCGGGATAAATCCCGATGACGGTCTCTACCTCAGATGGGACAAACACGAAAGGGATGTTGCAACTCTTTTCCTTGTAGATGTCAGCTATTCTACCCATACGATGGTGGGCTATGAGGAAAAGAGTATATTGGATGTCGAAAAAGACTCGCTTATCATCATGATACAGGCTCTTGAAAGCATAGGTGACAAGTATGCCATCTACGCATTTTCCGGCCAGACAAGAGATGATGTTGAGTATTTTGTCATAAAAGAGTTCGATGAAGAACTGTCGGACGACGTTGCACGCAGGATAAGTCTGCTGGAACCGGTATCCAACACAAGGCTGGGGCCCGCCATCAGGCATTCGATCAGGAAACTTGACAGGGTAGCTGCAAAAACAAAGATAATGGTACTATTATCAGATGGTGAGCCCTTCGATAGCTCCCGGGGAGAAAGTGCATACAAAGGAAGCATTGCTGAAGAGGATACCAGAATAGCAATAAGTGAAGGCAATGCTAAAGGAATACATTTCTTTTGCATAACCGTTGATCCAGATCCCGGCAAGTATCTTGATAATATATTCTCTGATTCTGAATACGCAATAATAGATGATGCCAGTTCACTTCCAGAGACGCTCCCGATGCTGTATAAAAGACTCACTACCTGATTCTATAATACTGGCGCAATATTATCGATTAAAACAAGACATGATAGAGAAATGTAATACAAATTAAATATCAGTTATTGTTGTTGAATCCTTAAGGTAATACTCAAACAACTCTTTTCCCCATTCTAATGCATCTTTATCATTACAGAGAATATATTTGGTATCATATTCACCGTTGCTTTTTAACAGCCTTATCATAAAATAATAGTCGTTACATGCAAAGCCCACAAAACTTAGATTCCCAGGATATACAGAAAAATGAAAAAACTCACTTTGCATGAGTTTTTCAAGTTGTGTGGAGTGTTCAGTTCTAAACCCGTCAAGAACGGATTGATGTACTATCAAATACACATTTACATTGTTTGAGATCATATTTGATAAAAATTGAGTAAATAAGGGATGATAATATGTCACAATTCCGTAATGTGATTTTGAAATAGGGGATGTTTCCAGAATTTCTTCATTGAGTTTATATATATCTGCAAAAGGAGGAGTTATGGCCTTGCATTTTTTAACTTTGTCTATGCGTTTCAAAAGGTGAGGAGAAATAAAACTAAGATTGTGAGTTCCCCAGTAATCAATATTATTATCAAAAGCTTCAAGGGTGCTTAAAAGAGGAGCCATATCATCAACTATCAATTCCCCTATATGAGTCAGTTCATAAATATCATCATAGTGATCAACAAGATGGTGTTCTTCAAGTATCTTCATCTGAGGAAGTAATGCTGTTCTTGTTGTATCCAAAGCATAGAGTAAATCTTTCATTTCCTTTGCTCCATCCCTTAGTAATAGGAGAACCCCCTTTCTCTTATCTGAAGCAAACAACACGGAAGGTAACGTTTTTTTCATTTACTGTACATCCTTTAAAATAATGTATTTCTAATATTGGAAAATATAACTAATATAATTATTGGTTATTCAATTTAACTGAATCACATTGCAGATACTCAATTGAAATTGAAACCATTTATATTTGAAAAACAAAATCTAATCATCTACTATAAATAATTTGCTTACCTGTATAAGCTACTTTGAAAAAAGTGGCTGATCATAGACCGAAAATCCAGGCTAGCCATATTTAAAAATAAGTACAAAGGGAAAAAGACCTACATAAAGGCTGTAACAGAACAGTTTTATCTGTAAACTTTTCGAGGAATAATCCTGTGAAAAGAATTAACTTGAATACTGCAAAAAATATTATACAAAAAAAGAGAACCTGAAGTAGATTTCAGGTTTTAACTCAGGTTAATTTTCCCATTGACCGCTTCATAGTTTTTCACAGCTTTAGGAGTATTGAGAAGTATCTTCCTGATTCGATTGTACACGCTTGGCGTGTGGTCCTTATCAAGCCTGTTCAGGAAACCGACCATCATTCCCACTAAAGGTATGTGATATTCAACTTCCATCTTATCAATATTGGCAAGGACATTGAGTATGCCTACGGTACTGTATTCATTAACCTCTGCCAGCCTGAGAACTATATCCCCAAGCAATTTCCTTCCCTCTTCGGTTTGCAGAGATTTCTTTCTGTTCATTGCAAAACTTCCATAAAGAGCTCTCTGATCATTTGCCTGTTCTATCCTGAAAGTTCCGGATTGTTCAACCTGTCGTATAAGGTCAAATACATCATTGCTACTGCTACTTCCTATAACCCTCAGGAAAGCTTCCCAGCTTACCGGATGTTGTTCTGCCTCCTTCTGGAAAGCCTGCATGAACTGAATCCTGTCAGGTACTGAACTGTTAAGATAATAACTGAAAGCACTTAATTTATCCGTGGCATTTTTGGCTGTCTCGAACTGTTCCCTAATAATATTGTGTACTTTGGGGGTATCGAGGGTCGAAAGGACGGAGAGACATGTATTCTTTACCTGACGAGTCTTGATCGCATTTACCTGCTCATCCAGATAATCCTGGTTTTTATTTTTAGATTCTTTTTCCTGTTCATTGCAAATACGGTAAATGGATATTAGGGAATCTTCGCGCCCGCTTGCGATTGCTTTGTGAATTTTTTGCTTAACATCATACAACAGCTTATACTGATGTGCAAGTTTCTCATGCTCCACGGATTCAAAGATAGTCAAGAATTGAGCACCTGCCTCCTTCATCAGATCCTGATCCTGTATGAGCTCATTATAGAGATCTGTAAACTCTTTTGAAGGAAGACGAGTTGTGTCCTCGATCAGTTTCATTTTTTCTATATCCACAATCTTGTAGAATGCAATGAACCTGTTTATGAGATCCCGGTCCTTTTTAGCCTGCAAGACCAGCTCATCAATATCCGTTTCATGAACGACTTTACCAAAGAAAGAATACCCCCGGTTCAGGGAGGAAAAAGCAGGTTTATCCACATCTGTGATGACTATCTTTTTCTCTTCCCCCTTCATCAGTTCCGTAACTTCAGCAAGATCGTTCCCTTCCCTGTCTACAAGGGCTGCACAGAATGGGAAATCCCAGAATGTTCCACCTTCTGGAACTTCCTGTTCTAGGAATAATGTAAAAGTCCTTTCATTTTCATCATAGGAAGAACTTACATGGACCACTGGGAACTGTGTCTGTTTCAACCAGGTCATTGCCATATCTTTGAATTCCCGTCCGGAAACCTCTTCCATTACTTCTAGCCAGTCCCAGCTTGAAGCATTTGAGTGTTTATATCTGGAATGATATACATTCAGGGCTCTGGTAAATGTTTCTTTACCCATCATGGTTTCTATCATAGTCACAAATTCAGGGGCCTTTACGTAGGTCACTGCAGAGATAAGATCATCTGGATCATTGAATCCATCCGGAATGATGGGCATGGAAGCTGCTCCTCTGTCAAGGGCAAAGGTTCCGGAGCCCGGAGCCAGAAAGCCAAGGACTTCCTCAAGACGGCTATACACCTCGCCAAAATGATAGGCATGATACATTTTCTCTATATGAACGGTAACTGCTTCGTTAAGCCATATTTCAAAAGGACTTTTTCCGGTTACCTCGGAACCGTTCAGGTTATGATAGAATTCATGTACTTTCACTCTCATCAGATACTCAAAAGCACTGTCAGTCATTTGTGGGAAAGGCATTATGCGATTAGTGCTGATGGTCGTATTCCCTACATTTTCCATACCACCAAAATTGGAATTCTGCATACCGATCTCCCTGTAAACGGTACCTGTATACTTATATCCAGTCTGGATCGATCCGACTGCCTTCTTCAATTCATCTCTGATGATTCGAATCTTCTGGTTCTGTTCATCGGAACCTTCCTCCTCACTTTTAAGCAAGTCCCTTTCCCTGACCATATCCATGATATTTCTGCGTTTTTCAAATTGATCATATTGCTCAGGACCAGTAAAAAGATGTATCCACATAATAGAATCATAGAGAACATCAAGAGATCGTTGGGCTATCTGAGAGTCGGAACCAGGAGGTACCAGTAGCTCCAAGTCAAATTTCTGCCCATCTGGATATTCGAACTCTTTTTTGAATGTGTCATAGGTGCCAGCGCCCAGGAAAAAAAGATACGGAGCCATTGGGGTAATTGAATTGTCATAGACAATACTGTCCCTTCCGTCCCCAACCGAGTGCCTTGTCTCTATAATATCGCCATTGGTTATGAGATTTGTATATCTCTCATCGGCAATGATAGTTGTAGTGTAAGTGCATTTGGCTACCATATCATCTATACATGGTACGATCCTCTGGAATCCCCATTGTTGACATTGAGTAATCTGCTGTGGAGGAGCACCTGCCGGAGTTTCATCATAATAGAGACCTTCAAGTATATTTTTAGTAGGTCTGCAAATGGTCTGAGTACTTATTAAGATTTCAGTATTTTCTGGTACTGCCTGACCGAATTTGATCAGGAGGACACTATCTTTTTCCCTGTATTCATGATCAATATCATAGTCCCTGCAACTTACGGATAGAATCTCAAGTTTCTTGCAATTCAGCTCAAGTTCATTGATGGGATTATCAAGGGTTTGTAATTTGAGATGAGATGTTACCATTGTATGATTGTCAAAGATATCAAAAAGAAGGTCCATGTGTACAACTTTGACAGTTAATTCTCCAAAATCTTCCGGATAATATTTGTATATTCTTTCCATCAAATTACCTCTGATAAATTATATGATCTCATAATATTGTTTCACCAAACCGAGCACAACTTTTGTTGACGTACTTCATTCATGTAATATGTCTTTGCAACTACTATTAATTCGTCTTCCTACTCAAGTTTTGGGTCTGCCTCTCTCATACCTGCTATTTATCTATTCATAAAGGGGTTGTAAATGTTTAAAGCGAGCCTGAAAAAGGAAACTCTTTTATAATTAATATTCCTCTTGTTAGCATTCATATAATGGATCATGACATAAATATATCAGTTATGTGGATTCATAGTTACCCACTAAATAATTCTAGAAGATAGCATGAACAACCGGAAATTCTACACTGTTTTGGTAATTACTGTACTGGTAACTTTCGTGTTTATTTCATTATGTGGGTGTATAACTAAAAAAGAATCTGCCAGTCTGGAAGATATGAATGTCAGCAACAATAGTACACTAGGCTTTATTCCAGAAATCAGTTGGATCAATAATGTTACAAACAGTGAAAATCTGGAAATTGACGAAACACCTTTTAATATTTCTCTTAAAAAAACAGCGGTTTTGGAACTGGACAATGGTTATTCCCTCAAGGTACTGGACATTAACAGACAAGAGGAACAAATACAGGTTTCCCTAAGGAAAGATGGTAATGAGTATGATGCTCGCACAATGTTATCAGGTTCTACATATAACGTAAAGGATACCACTGATCTGAATACCATATATATTATTCGTGTTGACAGGATACTCGACAATAGCTTTTTTGTCGAGCTCACCTGTCAGAAAAAGCCTGAAATAATGCTGGAAGCAGGGATTTACGAAGGTAAAATAACTAAAAGTGAATTACGGATAACTGATGATACCATTACAAGAACTTACAAATGGGAATATGATGATACTGATTTCTCTGTCAAATATGAATACAACATTGAATCTTATGACATGTATTCAGAAAGAAGTCGTAACAGGGATTATGCAAATTATGTAAATGATCCTTTTGATGATGAATTGATATCACAGATCACTATACAAATGGGACAACTTGCAGATGAAGCCGGTTACAGTGAAAGTGAAATTCCTTACATTGCCATGGCTTTTGTCCAGTCACTTCCATATGTCAGTGACAGTGCCTCTTCCGGATATGATGAATATCCACGTTTTCCTTTTGAAACACTGTACCATGGAGGTGGAGACTGTGAGGATTCATCATTCCTTCTGGCGGCTATTCTTAATAACATGGGATATGGAGTTGCCTTAATAGAACTTCCAGGTCATATGGCCGTTGGTGTAAAGGGGGATTCAAAACTTGAAGGTAGTTATTATTCCTATTCAGATACACGTTATTACTACTTTGAAACCACAAATTCCGGTTGGGATGTAGGTGTCATACCGGATGAATATGCCAACGCAGAAGCAACCGTAGTTCCAATAATGGGAAGATATCCGGAACTGAGGATTATTTTTAGTGGAACTGGTCAGATCAATAAGTACGCTACTTATGTAGATATAGATATAGAAATTGAAAATGTAGGTTCCTCAATTGCAAATGATGTTGTAATTTATGCTACACTTGAAACTACTACTGATAATCTGATTTGGGATGAACTAAAAACAGATACTAATCTAAATCTTGATGTTGAAGAAACAATTTCGTATACTGTGACAAATCTCCATGTACCTGCAGGTGAAAAATATCGGGTAGGTATTTGGGCATGGGGTTCTAATGCTAATACTGAATATGTTTATAGCGACTGGACAACATCCTGACATTTAATCGATAAAGATAAGGCGCAAAAAATGTGGTAAAAGGAAAGGATATACCTTTCCATTTCAGATCACATATGCTTTCAATGGTGGAAAACCATTAAAAGCCACAGAACTATAACTCTGTGTGTAAGCTCCTGTTGTAAAAATATAGAGCTTGTCCCCCTCTTTTAAAGATAAGGGGAGAAAATATTTATGATGTTCGTAGAGAATATCCATACTATCACATGTTGGGCCTGCTAGTATCGCTTCTTCTTCATAACCCTTGCTTTCTGAGTAAATTGGGTATTTTATACATTCGTCCAGGGTTTCAATGAGACCTCCAAACTTACCAATGTCAAGATACACCCAGCTGTACTGGTTAAGCTTTGATTTCTTTGATATCATTATTACTTCTGTGACGATTATTCCGGCATCAGCCACAAGTGAGCGACCGGGTTCAATGATTATCTCAGGATGCTCCTCTCCAAAGTCTTCCTGAATGAAACGGAGTATCTCATGGGCATATGTTTCGAGTTCATTAGCAGGAGACTGGTACTTAGCAGGGAATCCACCACCAAGATTGATCATTTTGAGTTTGATACCCTGAAGGGCCACAGCTTCAAATAGATACTTGCATTTTGAGAGAGCATTGTCCCATTGTCCTATGTCACGCTGCTGGGAGCCTACATGGAAAGATAGGCCATAGGGTTCCAGCCCAAGGTCATGTGCCTGAAGTATAAGTTCATAGATCATATCCGGGTGAGAACCGAATTTACGGGATAATGGCCAGTCTGCCCCGTCACTTTCAGTGAGCAGACGGAAGAATACCCGGGAGCCGGGAGCCTTTCGTGCAATTTTATGCAGGTCGCTCTCAGAATCAGTAACAAAGAGACGAACACCTTTTTTATATGCATAAGCAATATCTTTTTCCTTTTTGATGGTGTTACCATAGCTTATTTTCTCTGGCTGGACCCCAAGTCTTATCAACTGGTCGATCTCATATATTGTAGCAGCATCAAAATTAGATCCTTTATTCTTAAGGACTGTTATGACCTCGTCAAGCGGATTTGCCTTCATTGCGTAATATATTTTCACAAAAGGCATGTTTTTGACAAGTTCATCGTACATTCTTTCAACTTTTGCCAGATTAACAACAAGGAATGGTGTTTCTTTACCTTCAGAAAACTCCTTGATTTTATCAAAGTCACCCTCAGAGATGAAATCATCTAGAGGAAAATCATATTGCTCTTTTCTCATATCTACTCCTTTTTATGATTAAACAAGTATCATCAGGAGCTAGTAAGTAAATAAAATAAGACTATACTAGTTTATTCAAATTAATACTTGATAATATGGTATTAATATCATATTAAGTATTTAAAATTGATTCTACCAGGTTAATTGGTATATAAATTGAAAACTCACTATTTTTCAATCAGTTCTCTAATTATTGGATTTTCTAAGAAAATGTGCTTTCTTTACCAATTTCGTTTTTAACTCTGATATTGCGCCATGCATTTTCACAAAACTCTTGATTATCACTAAACACAATCCAGTTCCTCTGCATTAAGGCTAAGAGAAAACATTTTTAATAAATCATGTATCTGTTTCTTCTTTTTTATCAGATTTAACAAATGATGAATTCAGGTTTTCTTCCTCGATTAATTCAACAGTTGCAGTTACAAGAATCTGCTGGCTAAGCGGCGTTGTAAGAATAATCCCTGCAATATAAACAGATAAATTAACTGCCATCGGCCATTGCAGGAACATCCCTGCATAATATGGAACTACTCCTGCCAGAGCAACTAATCCAATGATGGTACATAAGATAACACTTGCAACAAAATTCCCTCTAACCAGCCCGATACTTTCTGATATAGCCTCAGTGATAGTATATTTTTTGATTATGAACAGAGGGAGCACATAAAGTACTAAAATAGCAGGAAATGTGACGATAAAAGCCAGTATTATGGAAATTATAACCATCAATGCAATAGTAATAGTTTCAGGTAGTATCGCACCAGTTAATGCAAAACTCATGACAATCAGAATTCCTGCAAAGAAATAAAGCATCATCCACACTACCAGAAGCAATATAATTACAGCTAAAATAAAAAAGGCATATATCCAGCTTCTCACAAAATTTCCGGAACGGAAACCGTCGAATACATCACCAATCTTTACTTTTTCCTGATTAGCTCCTTTTAAAAGCATGGAAACAAACCCATAGAGCAACGGTGGTGCAGTTATCACCAGCATTGAGCCAAAGGTGAAAATAAGTGCTGCCAGGCCATAAGCGATAATGTTACTGGCAGAAACAGTTAATGAGTTTCTGAATAACCTCATATATTCCATTACATTTAATCCTTCTTTTTCAATATAGGCCTTAAATATTATATATATTATTAAAGTTCATGGATGTGTTGTCTGTTCAGTATTCTGTTGTGATGTTGCCTGTGAATTAGCATATAGCACTGTTGCTATTATCACCAGAGTTATTGACAGAGCAAAGACAATATAGTATAATCTATTGCCAGAATCGTCTTGTGACAAATTTCACACCCACTTTTATTTAGTAAAATAAATTTTGTATATTGCATGTTTATATGGTTATCCAGAATTATTCTATAAATCATCCTGAGTTAAAGAACAAAATAATTATTATCTTCATTCCACCACACATAATATATACTAAAATGCTCTTTACCGGATTCAAGATCAGAGCACTTAAATAATAAATGTAAATAAACGAATCTTTTTTATGGTTTAATAGTATTTTATAGAACATTATCCGAATAACTGATCTAAAACAAAATCATCTGCTTTGACGATTTCTTATGAATGAAAAAGACCATAAATTAATTCTTGGATGGAGGGAGTGGGTTGCATTACCTGACCTCGGTCTACCAGCCATCAAAGCTAAAGTGGACACTGGTGCCAGAACGTCTGCATTACATGCTTTTAACATACAGCTTTACAAAGATAATGGTATTGAGATGCTACGATTCTTTGTTCATCCAATCCAAAAAAATCACGATTTTTACATAGAATGTACAGCACCTGTTAAGGACAGAAGACTGGTAACCGATTCAGGTGGTCACAGGGAATTACGTTATGTTATTGAAACGGATATTGTTGTTGCAAACCTCAGCTATCCTACCGAATTAACGTTAACAGACCGCGACACAATGCGTTTTCGAATGTTACTGGGCCGAAGTGCAATGAAAAACTTGATAGTGGTTGATCCCGGCACATCATTTATTTGTAGTAAACCAGACATAAACACAGTATATAATTTTAAACCAGAGGTTGACAAATGAAAATTGCCTTATTGTCAAGAAATCCTAAACTATACTCATCCCGCCGCTTAATTGAGGCAGCAGAAGAAAGGGGACACGAAGTTCAAGTAATAGATGTATTGAGAGCTTATATGAACATTACCTCAAACAAACCTTCCATTCACTATAAAGGTGAGGAACTTGAAGGATTTGATGTAGTTATTCCTCGTATCGGTGCATCTGTGACATTCTATGGTGCCGCTGTCCTTCGACAATTTGAAATGATGGGAGTTTTCCCATTGAATGAATCGGTTGCAATTACCCGCTCCAGAGACAAACTCCGCTCTTTACAGTTACTATCTCGCGAAGGTATCGGTTTACCTGTAACAGGTTATGCAAGTAAACCTGATGACATTAAAGATATGATCAAAATGGTGGGTGGTGCACCTCTTGTTATTAAACTTCTTGAGGGTACACAGGGTATTGGTGTAGTGCTTGCCGAAACACAAAAAGCTGCCGAAAGTGTCATCGAAGGTTTCATGGGAGTGAAAGCAAATATTCTGGTACAGGAATACATCAGTGAAGCCAATGGAGCAGATATTCGTTGTTTTGTGATTGGTGGCAAAATTGTAGCAGCCATGAAAAGACAGGCTGTAAAAGGTGAATTCAGATCAAATATACATAGGGGAGGTTCCGCAGAGATTGTTAGAATAACCCCTGAAGAACGATCAACTGTAGTTCGTGCTGCAAAGATCATGGGACTTAATGTGGCAGGTGTTGATATCTTACGCTCCAATCACGGTCCAGTGGTAATGGAAGTAAACTCCAGCCCGGGTCTTGAGGGTATCGAGAAGGCCACTGGCAAGGATATTGCCGGTATGATCATTGATTACTGCGAGAAGGCCAACAAGCCCGGTAAGACAGCGACGAAGGGAAAAGGCTGATCCATGAGACAACCCATTACAATTGCAGGTACAATCATTCAGCCTGGAACAAGGCAGTCCATTGAATTGCCTATTCCCAGTTTTTATACTCATACATCAGCATCAATGCCGTTGCATATCGTACACGGCCATAAACCCGGACCATGTCTGTTAATATGTGCTGCGATACATGGAGATGAGATCAACGGTGTGGAGATAATACGCCGTATCCTTACACATAAAACGATTAATAATATAAAAGGGACAATCATTGCCATTCCAATCGTAAATGTATTCGGTTTTGTTTCCCAGTCCCGATATTTACCAGACAGACGTGATCTGAACCGATCATTTCCAGGTTCAAAACATGGGTCTATGGCTTCTCGTCTGGCAAACATCATGATGACAGAAATAGTAAGTCACTGTACTCACGTTATAGATCTTCATACAGGAGCTGTCGCCCGGGAAAACCTGCCTCAGATACGCGCCTGCTTAAAAGACCACCCTGAAACCGAAGCTATAGCTCGTGCTTTTGGTGTTCCGGTTATAATTAATTCAGAAGTGCGTGATGGTTCATTAAGAGAGGCAGCCCACGAACATGATATACCGGTCATTTTATTTGAAGCAGGGGAAGCACTGCGCTTTGATGAAGTTTCTATTAGATCAGGTGTAAGAGGTATTCTTGGTGTTATGTCCCATCTGGACATGAGACCAAAAAGCAAGCCGAAAAAAAAGTTCAAAACACTTATTTCCAGCTCGACCCAGTGGGTCAGGGCTCCTGAAAGTGGGATATTGCGTTCAATTGTTCCTTTGGGGATGCTTGTTAAAAAAGGTGATGTTCTGGCTTACATAAATGATCCGCTGGGTGAGGTCGAAACAAAAGTACTGAGTCCGGTATTTGGGATAATTATTGGAAAAACGAACCTGCCACTTGCACATGAAGGTGAAGCTGTATTTCATATCGCGAAGTATTCTAAAGCAGAAGAGGTATCCAATCACATAGAAACATACCATGATGAACTGGATCCCTATACTGATGAAGTAAGAAGTGAACAGGTCCCATTGGTTTAACTCCTTGAATTTAAGTCCTTGTTAAAACATATACGGAGTTTCCTTGGAGCCGGGTGCTTTGGTTTATTCCCATCATTTATTTTTCTACCTTTTTCTATATACCAGTTTTTCTGCTTCTATTACAAAGAACACGGTACTTGATACAAGTAATATAATCATCCAGTCAATAATTTCCAGGGGAGCGGTACGTAGTACACTATTCATCAAAGGACTGTAGGTAATGAAAAGCTGTAGAAGAAGAACCAGGGATATCCCACCCAGCATAATCCTATTTGAGAACATACGTCCAATGACGTTCTCATAGATGGATTTTGAGCTGAAAAGATAAAATACTTCAAAAAGAACAATTGTATTCAACACTATAGTCTGTGCCTTTGATATATTCATATTCTTGTTACTCATTTCGAAGAAGAATAGTAAGAAACTGGCCGTTACCATCAACAAAGCCACAGTAACTATCCTGCGTTTTATGATCGGAAGCAGAAGAGGTTCATCTGGAGAACGTGGGCGTCTCCTTAGAAGATTACTTTCCTTTGGTTCAAATACTATAGGAACACCCAGCCCTATGGCAGTTACAGTATTGATCCATAGTATATGGATGGGTAGGAGCGGAGGATTGGTGATTCCAAGCAACACAGCTGCCATGATAATAAGAGCTTCCGCTGCATTGGTAGGTAGCGTCCAGAGAATGACTTTCTGTATCTTGTCATAGACATCTCTCCCTTCCTCCACGGCATTTACGATAGATGCAAAGTTGTCATCTGCGAGTACCATATCGGATGCTTCTTTTGCTACCTCTGTACCTGATCTGCCCATTGCAATCCCGATATCAGCTCTTTTAAGGGCTGGTGCATCATTGATTCCGTCCCCTGTTACAGCCACTACTTCCCCCCTTTCTTGCAATAGGCGTACAATACGAGATTTGTCTTCAGGAGATGTGCGAGCAAAGACAGATACGTGTTTTAGATTTTCCGATAGATGTTCATCAGACATGCTGTCAAGATCAGAACCAGATAATGCTCCTTTTGTTGTGATACCAAGCTGTCCGGCAATGCTATTGGCCGTAAGCACATGGTCTCCTGTGATCATAATGACCCTGATGCCGGCATTGTTACACTTTTGTATGGCTTCCTTTACCTCATCTCTGGGAGGGTCCATCATACCTTGTAACCCAAGGAATGTAAGGTCATTGATATCTTCCACAGATAACTCTTTTTTATTCTTGTTTACATTTTTGTATGCCATTGCGATAACACGTAAACCACTTGATGCCATTGTAGAAGCTGCTTCGAGTATCTTTCCAGACTCAATCTCAGATTCTTTCTGGCCATCATATTGTAAATTGCACATGTTGACTATTTTTTCAGGAGAGCCTTTTACATATACAATATTTGAAGCCCCCTCTTCTTCGTGCAGAGTTGCCATGAACCGTTTTTCAGACTCAAACGGTAAGGAATCAAGCCGTGGAAGATGGAAACTGGATATCTTCATTGCTGATACAAGTAGAGCGCCTTCGGTAGGGTCTCCTTGAATGTCACCTTCGTCCTTGATATAAGCATCATTGCACAAAGCTCCTGCTTTAAGCGTACCTAGCAGGGATTGATATTTCTGAGCATCTATTTGTCTGTTGTTCAGACTGAACTCACCCTCAATGGAATATCCATCTCCTGTAACGTCAAACAGGCCTTCCATGCTGTAGATAGATGTCACAGTCATCTGATTCATTGTAAGTGTACCCGTTTTATCGGAACAGATAACTGTTGCTGAACCAAGGGTTTCCACAGAGGGCAGGTTCCTTACTATGGCATTCTTTGAGGCCATTGATTTAACGCCTATGGCAAGAGATATAGTTATCAGGGCTGGCAATCCCTCTGGTATGGCTGCAACAGCCATGCTTACAGTAGCCAGGAATATTTCCAGTTTTTCAAAGCCCTGCAATATGCCTACAATATATGTGAAAATCGAAATAAAAACAATTACTTTGAAGAGCATATTTCCGAGGCGATTTACGGTTCGTGTAAGAGGAGTGGAGATTGTCTCGGTATCCCTTATGAGTTCCGATATTTTCCCTATCTCGGTCATAGTACCAGTTGACACAACTATGCCCATGCCAATACCCTGTGTGATTAGTGTTGCAGAGAAGGCCATGTTCTTCTTGTCACCAAGGGCTATGTCTTCACCTGGAATTGGAATACTGTTCTTTTCAACAGCCATGGACTCTCCAGTAAGGGCTGATTCATCTATGCGAAGGTTCTTGTTTTGGAATACTCGCAGATCAGCAGGTACTCTGGAACCAGCTTCAAGAAGCACCACATCCCCAACGACCAGTTCCCGGCTGGGTATTAACTTTCGCACTCCTTCTCTTATTACAATTGCCTCAGGTTGCATCATCTTCGCAAGTGACTCAAGGGCATGTTCAGCCTTGCGTTCCTGAATAAAACCGATGATGGCATTTGCCAAAACCACCCCTGTTATTACAGCGGAATCTGCATATTCATCCAGGATAAAAGTTATTATGGCCGCTGCCATCAGTACATAGATAAGTGGATTGGCAAACTGTTTGATAAATAGATAGACGGGACCATGCTTTTTCTTAGTTTCAACTTCATTGTATCCGTGTTTTGACAGACGCAACGAAGCTTCATCTTTACTGAGTCCTTCTTTTCTGGTTTCCAGAAGACTGAAAGTTTCCTCTGTAGTAGCACGATACCAACTGACTTCTCCGTCCATGTAGAAGATAATACTTCATTGATTAAAATGTTTTGTCAGAGTGGAAAAATGACGAGAAATTTGTGTGATTATATGGTTTTGCCAAAAACTAAAATAGATTGCAGACTATTTGGTTACATGAGTTCAATTCACGAAGATCTGGTCAAGTCTCTTAACTCCAAACAGGAAGAATATGTGAATCTGGAATTACCAGACCCGAGAAACGGGGAATATCTCCTTAGTGTATTTCATATGAGACCTGGAGGTAAGTTCAATTTTTTGCAGGCTGCTGCCGAGATTGCTGCTGAGTCCTCTACAGGTACTAACTTTAAAGTAACTACGGAAACTTCTTTTTCCAGGACAATGAATGCACTGGTATATCAGCTGGACCTGGAAAGGGAACTTATATGGATAGCCTATCCATGGAGACTTTTTGATAGAGGAGGCAATGTCCAGAACATCCTGACCTATATTGTCGGAAACATCCTTGGGATGAAGGAAGTAGCAGCTTTGAAACTGCTGGATGTCTGGTTCCCGCCATCAATGCTTGAGCAATATGATGGTCCTGGCTATACTGTGGATAACATGAGGAAATACCTCAATGTCTATGACAGGCCGATACTTGGAACAATCGTGAAGCCGAAGATGGGACTTACTTCAGCAGAATATGCTGAGGTATGTTATGATTTCTGGGCAGGCGGTGGGGATTTTGTCAAGAATGACGAGCCACAGGCTAATCAGGATTTCTGCCCTTATGACAAGATGGTAAAACACGTAAAAGAGGCCATGGATAAAGCGGTGAAAGAAACAGGACAGAAAAAAGTTCACTCTTTTAATGTTTCAGCCGCCGATTTTGACACCATGATCGAAAGATGTGAGATGATCGTAAATGCAGGATTTGAACCTGGAAGTTATGCATTTCTCATTGACGGAATAACTGCCGGATGGATGGCTGTGCAGACGCTCAGACGCAGATATCCGGATGTTTTCATCCATTTCCACAGGGCAGCCCACGGAGCTTTCACCAGACAGGAAAACCCACTTGGATTCTCAGTACTTGTTCTGTCCAAGTTTGCAAGGCTTGCTGGTGCTTCAGGGATCCATACAGGTACTGCCGGTGTCGGGAAGATGAAAGGAACACCTCAAGAAGATGTTGTTGCTGCACATGGTATCCAGTATATGAATTCCGCAGGTCATTTCTTTAACCAGAGCTGGTCAAAGATACCTGAGACTGACAAGGATGCAATAGGTCTTGTGAATGAAGATATGGCACACCATGTTATTCTTGAGGACGACAGTTGGAGAGGCATGAAAAAATGCTGCCCTATCGTCTCAGGTGGACTGAACCCTATAAGACTGAAGCCTTTCATCGATGTAATGGAGAATGTTGATTTCATAACAACAATGGGTTCTGGTGTCCACGCTCATCCCGGCGGAACCCGGGAAGGTGCCATGGCTCTGGTACAGGCATGTGATGCTTATCTTAAGAATATTGATATTGAAGAGTATGCCAGAGATCATGAGGAACTGGCACAGGCCATCAAGTACTTCACAAAGGCATCAAAAGAGTCTATGTAAGATCGCTTTATGGGTCAATATATATTTTATTTAGTAATGAAAGTCAATGACTGCTTCTGACCTGCCAGTTATAGCAGGTCTGGAACAGTTTTTAAGAGACAATAACCCCTTGTCTAACGAGCAAATATTCCCCACTTGCCCATATAATTGTGATAATTAAAGCCTGAACGTAATAAACCGACATTTTTTTGGAGTAATGTGGGATAGGTTTATTGCGTTCGAGTTTTTATTCGTTTTTTGCTTTAGTTTTAATCATGTCAAGATCGTACCACCGACCGACTATGCAGTTAATCTGAATCTTCAGATTGTGTGACTGCAATTCATAGTACTTTTTACAACTATATAAATATATCTCTAGTTACATATATTATGAGCATAATGATGATGAGGTGTTTGTATTATTAATAAAATCAAAGTTATAGCTGGATCGATTCAAGAAGGATAGGTACCAACCTAACCATTTTACATTCAGAACACACACTATCACATTTTTCAAAGTGCATAACTAAACTGATAAATTTATATACGTAGATGATAAAATTGTAGCATATTTTTATATTAATATAATTATAATAACATGTACTGATCGATATGGTGCTATGGCCACTGGAAAAAATGAATGATTCTATAATGAGATTAATAGAGTCTATGAAGTGTAGTGAAAAGAGGATACTGCTTTTTTTCCTGAGTAGTGCAACTATTCAGGTGCTTATTCTCTATTTTCTTGACGGGAGGAGTCTTATCGATTCGCTGTATGCCACCGCTGCCACATTAACTACAGTTGGTTTTGGGGATGTATCCCCAAGTTCACCACTGGCAAGGCTTCTGTATATTCCGACCATGGGTATAGGTGTACTTATGCTTCCTATTGTTGCCGTATCGATATATGAAATGCATCAGAAGAAGGTGAGAGGTTTGAATAATTCAACTCAGAAGGATCATGTTGTAATTCTTGGAAGTTCAAATGAAATTATTACTTCCACAATAATGGAAATAGCTGACTTTCGGGATATTTGCCTTGTATCGGAGATATATGACTTGAACCCATTTCAAGGGAAAGTCCATTTTATCAAGGGGAGTCCCATTGAAAAGGTATATCTCATCAAAGCAAACATAGCTGAAGCAAAGCATGTAATAGTTGAAACAGGAAATGACAGTACTAATATACTTGCCACGGCTCTTGCAAGGGAACTTAATCCATCGGCTGAGATCATTGCTACCATCACATCAGAAGAGAGATACGGAACCTTGAAATCACTTGGTGCTAACCACGTCATCAACACCGACACTTTCACAGGACGCTTACTTGCATCGGCAGTCTTTGAGCCATCTGTTGTTGATCTGATATCGGACGTCACTACATCCCTTGTAGGTCACGACCTTGTAGAAATGGATGTTCCGGAAAAGCTTCTGGGAAAAGCAGTTGGTGAAATAATATTAGACCTCAAGACAAAGGATAACCTTACCCTGCTTGCCATTTACAGGAACAGGGAGAACATAGTGAATCCTGCTATGGATATGGTTCTTGAGGATGGTGACAAGCTTGTGGTGCTGGTATGAGGTCGTGATCTCATACCAATATTGGAACTCATATTTTATGTTTATTCAGAATTTACCAGTAGCCAGAATTGAATCCGTATATCTGTTCAGATAAGCATGGAGTTCATCTAACCCCCTGGTGTGTGGTAGTGTAGCTATCATTTTTTCATGCAGTCCCTTTTCCTGACAAGGCTTAAAGTTTCCACGAAATATATTAAAGGTAGGTTTTAAATTTATACTTCTACAACTTTAATCCTGAAAGTAAGTGCTTTACCTGCAAGCGGATGATTCAGGTCAAATGTAACTTCATCATCTGTCAAGTCAATTATTTTTGCATGCATCTGCTGTCCGTGTGGGGTTTGCACAACAAAGATCTTACCAATTTCCATTTCCATCATATTTGCCTGAACAAGATCCCGGGATACCGTATCAATGCGTGCCTCGCTGTATTCACCATACGCTTGTGCAGGTTCAAGTCTTAATTCTTTCTCTTCCCCTACTTCCATCTCTCTCACTGCATCGTCAAAACCTTTCAGGACTTTACCGGAGCCGACTGTGAATTCCAGAGGCTGACCGTGAATTTCTGATGAATCAAAAACAGAACTATCATCAAGTGTTCCTGTATACTCTACCTTTATAAATAGAACTGATGCAACCGGAAGATGTTTGATTTGTGTAGGTGGGGGAAATTATACAATTGTTGCAGAAAAATGGTTAAATAGTACTTTAATAACAAACAAAACAAGTTTAATTATTCTGGAAAATGAAAATAGTGATTATGAATTAATCTTGAAAAAAGATTGGTTTTATTGGGCTACTACTGTTAAATATCCTGTATTACGCATAATAAATATAATTATTGCACTAGTTTATAGCTTGCTTTTATGGTATGTAATTGCCATGTATATAGAAATAAAAAACCTAGAACAAAAAAATTGATAACTTTCACAATGAATATTCATATAGGTACTTTAAGGAGATAGAGTTGGATCAAACCATCCTAAAAACCAAACAACTCCTGCAAAAGCAACCATTAAAATAATAATTGCAACCATAAAACCTATTATTTTATCCATAACTAAGTACTTGCATTCGAGTATATATTATTTTATAATGTTTTAGTCATGTAAGTTTAGTTTTAGAATATTCACTTTAGAATTTTTATCCCACATTTCTAACCGTTCCCTAACATGTGCATTCAAACTAAAAGGCTTGTCACTTTTAGCATTCTTTTTCATGTAATGCAAAGTACCATTAGAGAACCACATCTTCTCCCAGTCAGTAGAAGATATACTCAGTATCTCTTTTTAATCATTAACCGGATAGTAATCCGATACTGCAACTGTTAGTTCTGGTGTTAAGTTGTATATCAGGTTGTATTGTACACACTTTGTTTACCGGTGTAGTCAGACTAAAACCTGATGACTCTATAGCATATAGTATGACAATTTATATGCTCTGTAGAAATTTTCATTAAAATAGCAAATATAATTATGATAACTATGTTAAAATTGTACTTGTTATTAAAACGAGGGCGGATTGAGGTTATAGCTGAGAGTGAGTCCTTGCGTGGAAACTGTTTTCCACTAACTTTCATTTTTTCAACTCCATGAATCGAGCCATTTTTGATAGACTGTGTAAGCTCTAATTTAATATAATATAAATAAATTGTTCAATGTGAACGTGATAAAATCATCTGATGTGTATGTGCTATAACAGATACACAGTTATAAGTACTTAGACTGCGTAGTATTAATTATGTCACATGAAAAAGGACACATGGGGATACGTAGACAACAAGGAAGAGGTCGTACTGGTCGAAAATTACCAGTTTGCCATAAATGTAAATCTGCCTACCTTGTTGCTTTGTATGCTCAAGAAACGGCAAACAGTGAAGGTAAAAGAAAATGGATTAAAAAAGGTTATTTTTGCAACAATTGCAATTATTTTGAACCTGTTAAGGATTTTGAAAACATTACGGAGGATCTCTCTACAAAGCTCAACTATAGGTAATAAAAAAGATGGAAACAAAGTTTTAACTTCGTTTCCTGTACAGAACATATCCACCCACAAGCACTGCTGAAATAACTCCAAGCATCACCAAAATACCGGCGGTACTGATACCTTTTGGAGTAGTTACTTCAACCTCAGATGGCTCTTCAACAACTGCTTCTGCACTCTCGTCAGGCACAGACATCACAGTTTCTTCGGGTTCACCTGAAATTGCAAATGGTGAGAATCCGGGTGTTTCTGTTTCAAAGTAAACGTACTCATCGTCTTCTCTCGTAATTGTCGTAGGCAGCTTATTCCATATGTTGTCAGAGTACCTGTAAAGTATTACAGATTTAGCCAGAACTTTGTTATCCTCAATCCAGGATTTCTCAACCTTGAAAGTTATGAGCATATTTTCAACATTGTTTTCAGTTGCAAAGCCGACCTTGCCTACCCAGATGTTCATATGTTGGTATATCTCACCCGGAGCATCTGTATCTACAAGTGCTGAGGTATCCTTCAGAACTTCAACAATGGTCTGAATTGACCCGGAGTTCTTCTTAGAATCAAACTCAATCGTTGAGATGGCATTTCCTTCATTGTTGAATCCATATACTACATGGGATCCTTTGTTGACAAATACACTGTCAACTTCCTTGACTGCAATGTTAGCGTACGTTTCACCGGTTGAACCGCCACCACCACCGCCTCCGCCGCCACCAGAGGAGGAGCTTGAAGTGGATGTGGAACTGCTTGGCGTGCTTATCACAAAATTGGTGTTGAAACTTGCTAAATTGCCTGCATTGTCAGCAACATATACAAATGCAGAATGACTCCCAGCTTCAAGACCGGTTGCATTGTACGCAACAGAGGAATTTGTTATAGTTACATTGCCATCATCAGTGACAT
>NZ_JADQBY010000017.1 GCF_016278385.1 Methanolobus sp. | reverse complement strand
GTGGAAAAGTCAAGGACATCATAAAGTCCATTTACAGCCAGAATAGTTCCGATAGGAAAGCATATATTGTCATTAGGAATAATGTCGTATGTTCTTAGTTTTGTCTGCATTTTAGTCGATTCAAACAGAATTAAGAACACATTTATTACTTTTGACTGTCAAACTTGGGTTTGACTATTGTTTTACTAATTCTTGCGTTTATTTTATGCATTGTGTTCTTCTTTTTATTAGATTTTGCACTAATGTATTTGATATTCAAATGAACTATGGTTATATGTAACAAACAGAACGATTGAATTCTGGAGGGTTCTATGGGAATAATACAATCAATATTTAGGATGTTTGGATTTAAACCAATAAAACCAATAAAAGACAAACCTTTTAGACATGTTAGACGAAAACGTCACAAAGTAAACATTGGTTATATAGTTCATACCAGTGAAAGTTCCGATTGTAATGGAAAACCTATCAAGACTTTCAAATCAAAACGCAATTCTTTAGGATATGCTAAAAAACTTTCTAGGCGGTTGGATAAGACCGTTTATGTGTATCAAGTCGATTTGAACCATTATTCGCTTGGTACTGGAGACACAGTTGAAATTAATAGATATGGAGTATTCAATACGTATGTTTTTAGAGTTTGAATATGTGGTGTTTATAACGTTGCGTTTTTTGGTTATTACTATTACCCAAAAACAAAGTGCGAGGGGAGGGATTCGAACCCTCGAAATCCTTCGATACTGGATCTTAAGTCCAGCGCCTTTGACCTAGCTGGGCGACCCTCGCAGTGAGAATAAGTGTATAAGTGCCAGCCATACGGTATCGAACATCCCTTTAATAAAAGTTAAGTTACTTAAGTCTTATTATAGCAGGTATGAAGATTACGTTTCTTGGTACAGGAGTTGGCATACCTCAGGCTGGCAGGGTACAGTCTGGTGTGCTCATGGATATAGGGGACATGACCTTGCTTTTTGACTGCGGGTGCGGTGTTCTTGGCAGAATACAGGAGAGCAGGCACGAACATAAGGACATTAGTGGCATCGTGCTCACGCATTTGCATCTGGACCATGTAGGGGATGTGCTTGCCCTGCTTAAGGCCAACTGGCTTGTGGGCAGGACGCAGATGCAGTTATACGGCCCTCAGGGCACCCAGGAATGGTTTGAGAAGACGCTGGATATCTATGAGTATCTCAAGGACAGGTTCACCGTAGATATCACGGAACTCTCACCGGGGGATGAATTCAGGCCAATGGGTGCGGATGGCAAGGATGCTGATTGCATAATCAGGTGTGCTAAAACCGTCCACACGGACAACTCACTGGCATATCGTGTTGAGAGCGAAGGAAAAAGCATTGTTTACACAGGAGACACCGAGCCATGTGAAGCAGTAATGGAACTGGCAGAGGGTGCGGATATCCTCATACATGAATGCTCCTTTCCACTGGGTTTCCCCATGACCAATCACACCACTCCTGACATGTTCACTCTCATGCTGGACGAATCCCCTCTCAACGTAAAGGAACTCTACCTGACACATCTCTATCCACACATGGGCGGACGTTATAGAGAAGCAGTAGATCATATCAGGAAATATTTCAAAGGCAAAGTCACCATTGCTAAAGACCTGATGGAAATAAATCTTTAGTTTTCGGTCAAAACAAGGAAAAGCAAAGCAAAAATCGAAAACCTGAATTGAAATGAATTAAAAATTACTGCTTGAACAGGAAAAATAGAAATTGAACCGGCTTAGCCGGTTTCATATATTTTCAAGAGCCTCAAGAACAGCTTCCCCGAACTCTTCAGCGCAGGTTGGATCACGCCCGGTAACTATGTTACCTGTAACAATGACCTCTTCATTCTCATAGTCCGCTCCACCTTCAAGAAGCTCCTTGATGGCTGCAGCATCTTTGAAAACAGTAGCTTTTTTCCCTTCAAGGATTCCTGCCCTTGCAAGTACAACCGGAGAGACACAGATGGCAGCGACAACCTTTTCCAGATCAAAGGCATCCACAACCAGCTTTTGCAACTTTTTATCAGGCCACAAAAACTTCCGGGCTCCCGGCCCTCCAGAAATAACGATTGCATCATATTCGGCAATAACAACATCGTTGATAGAAACATCAGGTTTTGCAGTACCCCCTAGCACTCCTTTAGCTTCATCTGTTGTATTGCTTGCAATCGTAATAGAAAGTCCTGCATCCTCAAAAACATCTCTCGGTTCAAAGAATTCCTCATCCCTGAAACCTTCCTGTGCAATAATCATCAAAACTTTTTTATTAGCGAGATCTGATCCTGGCATATTATCACTTTTTAATCCAACATTGCGATATCATTTTTCAACTTTACGGTAAACTCATAATAACCAGTATTATAGTCGTTCAATTACTTTCACTAAAGCAATTTTTCATTCAAATTATTTATATCTAACGAATTGAAATAATAAATAGAATAAATGTTTCGCTTCAACATCGTTTGGGTAATCTCAACAAGAACATCTCATCAATTCTCTAGATGCTAAATACAAGTTGATACTTGAAACCCATTTCATTCAACATCATGCACATTTATATCCAATATATGATCAGTAAAATTGAACAAGTATTTAATGAAATCTGCTGTAAAAAAAGCAGAATAAAAGTAAAGAAGAAGGGACAATTCCCTTCTTTGTCCTTATTCTGTTATGTATTTTGCAACAAACTCCTGCATTTCAGAAGCCATCTGGGCCAGTTCCTGTGAACTCTTTGCAAGCTCCTGCATGGATGCAGTCTGCTGCTCAACTGCTGCAGACGTTTCCTGAGTACCTGCTGCAGATTCCTGTGAGATAGATGCTACCTCATCAACGGTTGCTGTAACCTCTTCAATGGATGCAGATTGCTGCTCAGCTGCTGCTGCAATGTTCTCTGCCATAAGAGCAACCCTGTTACTCTCCTCGACGATCTTCTGCACAGCTTCAACAGTATTACTAAGTGCACTGACACCTTCTGTAACTATCTTTGTACCAGAGTCCATTGAAGTAACTGCTGCATGAGTTCCTTCCTGGATATCTGCAATGAGTCCTGATATCTGTGAAGCTGCAGTCCCTGAGTTCTCGGCAAGTTTTCTTACCTCATCTGCCACAACAGCGAATCCACGACCGTGTTCTCCTGCCCTTGCAGCTTCAATTGCTGCGTTAAGAGAAAGTAGATTAGTCTGGTCTGCAATATTGGTGATTAACTGGACAATTTCACCAATCTGGTTTGACTTTGCTTCAAGGTTCTTGATAACATTTGCAGAGCCGTTTGTAGCACTCTGGATCGCATCCATTTGTACAAGCATTTCCTTGGACTGATTTCCAACCTCAGAAATGAACTCGCTTGCTGCATTTGCTGCTTCTGCTGCATGCTGTGCATTAGTTGCAATATCTTGCACACCCATGGTCATGTCATTCATGGTTCTTGCAACATCCTCTGCGCGTGAAGACTGTTCCTGGGAACCTTTTGCAATCTCACCTACTGTATCAGCTATCTGGATAGACGATGCAGTCATTTCCTCAACGGCTGCAGACATCTCTTCTGAGGTTGAAGCTACACTATTTGCACTCTTACTAACTACACCAATAACATTTGTCAGTGTGGCCAGTATATCATTAAGACCAAGTGGGATTGCAGTGAAATCAATATCAACGTTCGTCTCTGCCCTGGAATTGATTTTACCTTCCATTGCATCGTCAGATATCTTCTTGAAATCTGCAACGATTCCTTCTACTCCCTTTGAAATGGACCTACTTATCAGGAGACCTGCTGCTGAACCAAGTATTACGAATATTAGTATAGCTGCAATAAGTCCATTTCTGATAGCTCTTACAGGAGCTTCGAACTCGTCAATGTAAGTACCGGATGCAATTATCCAATTTTCCTCCGGATAGTAAGTGTAACTGATTGCCTTGTCACGACCCTGCCAGTTGTAAACAAGTCTTCCTTCTTTTTCAGCGACCATTGTCTTTGCAAAATCATTGACCAGAAGGTTATCTCCCTCAATGCTAGGATGAATGATGACATCTCCATTAGAATTCATCACATACATGTATCCGGTTTCACCAAAAGAGATTGCAGACATCTGTTCTTTAATAATTTGCCTGTAATGTTCTTGCGCAACACCAGCAAACAATATGCCTACAGTCTTCCCTGAAGTATCTCTTATTGGTTCATAAGTACCCAGATAAGTTTTCCCGAGTACATCAACACTTCCTGTATAGGACTCTCCTCTCTTTACAACAGCTTGATAGACTGCATCAGAAACCGAGGTTCCTACTATACGGTTTCCACTGTTGTCACGTAATGTAGTGGAAACTCGAGTTGCTGAACCGTCTTCCACTTGGAAAATAGTAACTTCCCCACCAGTCTCATCTTTGATAGTGTCAGCAATATTGTAATTATTGTTAACAATTAAATTCTCACCAAACATCAATTTATTATCTGATATGTGCGCATCTCCAAAAGCATTTAACCTGTTTCTGGCCATAATAATATTACCTTCAAGATTTTCCAAACCAACGGAGAATACAG
Organism: Methanolobus sp.; assembly: GCF_016278385.1. GTDB lineage: Archaea > Halobacteriota > Methanosarcinia > Methanosarcinales > Methanosarcinaceae > Methanolobus. The sequence goes on along the minus strand of NZ_JADQBY010000017.1, from coordinate 12,133 downwards.
CTTCCACATACTGTTCTTCCATTAAGACCTGTTCATCGAGTCTCTCATAGAGTTGTTCTCTGATGGCAGTCGAAGTCTGCTCGTAAGCAAAAAGTCCGACTGCAGTCACTGGCAAAATCGTAAGGATCAAAGCAAGCGCAATGATCTTTTTACTAATAGTAATATTCTTCATATTTAATTTCAAGTGTCCACGTCCTCTTATTGTATATACATCATCATAATAAATTAACAATTGTGAATGATATTTCAGATGCAACTGTGTATGAGTTGCACATGGTTATCTGATTTATATATATTAGAAAATTATATAAATCTATTGATTCGTCCTATAAGCTCCAAACAAAAAAGGCATGCTTCTGAAGATATCTACTAGGTATCACAGTATTTGTGGGAGGCGTTTACAATGCTACGATGAATTAAAAAAGAGGTATTCATATAGAGTTACATATTATTCAGCATAAAATGAATTTGTTTTTGCACATACACGAATATTTATTGTATGTACAACTTATCCCAGGTAAAGTCGAACAAACTAAAAATTTAATCTTCGAATTTTCCAAGACGAACTTTTATGAAATTATAGATCTCATCGGCAATATCTATATCACAGCAACTTTCAATGCCTTTAAAGCCAGGAGAAGAGTTTGCCTCACATATCTTGAAATGTTTCCCATCAAAAAGCAGGTCTATACCAGCTATCTCCAATCCAAACAGCCTTGCTGTTTCCGTTGCCAGCCACTTGACCTCAGGAGTCATCTCAAATTGTGTAACCTGTCCTCCCCTGGAATAATTTGCTTTAAAATTGTTGTCATTTGAACTACGTTCTATACAGGCTATGGGCCTTCCACCAACAACAAATACCCTGAGATCCTTTCCCCGACTGCTTTCAATGAACTCCTGAAGGATTATATTCAGTTTTGGGTTTGTTACATGAATAAGTCCCATAAGGTCATTGAACTGGGATTTACTATCACACAGAAATACTCCTTTTCCAAGGGAACCTGAAAGTGTTTTGACTACCAGGGGAAATTTCAGGTACTTTTCAACAAGTGAATCGTCTATTGGATACTTGCCAAGCATCGTTTTGGGAACGGGTATATTATTTTCCGCCAGTATTTGCTGGGAATATAGCTTATCCTTTACAGTATCGATACACTGAGCTGAATTGACAGTATACACTCCAAGTCTTTCCAGATGTCGTATCACAGCCATACCAAAATAAGTAGTACCGGCACCCATCCGAGGCAGGAGAAAATCCGGCAGTGAAACAACTTCCCCATTAAGTAATATGCTCTTGCGGTCCTCCTTTGTAACAACAAGATCAAACTGATCAGGGGAAACGACTTCGATTTCTATTCCTTTTTTACCTGCCGTTTCTATAAGGCGATGAATCTCATAAGCTTCCGGACTCAGTTCGATCTGGGGTGTCTTATAAAGAATCCATCCTTTCAATGATTAAAACCTCTTTGTAGGCATGCTATTAATACGCGCTTATGATAAAAATAGATATGCTACGTAAAAAAATAGATGACGTATATTTACAGAATGATCTGACCTATAACTTTTTAATGATGAAATAAATCTATAGCAGAGGATAGATCATGACATATTTGAATGAAAGATTACCTGAAACTGCAGAAGCCTTTGGAAAGATGCGTGAATCCATATTCAAAACTGCAGCCCTTGACACTAAAACCAAAGAACTTATAGCTATCTCATGTTCAGTGCTTCTCAGATGTGAGAAATGTACTGTCATACATTCCCAGAGGGCGAAGGATAATGGTGCTACTGAAGATGAAATAGCAGAAGCATTATCCGTCTCGATGTTTATTGCAGCCGGTTCACAGCTTCACTGGACAGATGTTTACGATAAGATACTATAATAGTACTGTTACAGCAGTACTATTACAATGGTGCAATAGGTACTTATTTCGTATAGAATTCATCCCTTGCTTCTACAAAAGCCCTGATACTCCCAATAGGAGTACGCGGGGCTATTCCGCAACCAGGAGCCAGAATACCTGCCCCATCCATAATACATTGTTTTGCTTCTTTTTTGATGTGCTCAGGAGATTTTCCAAGCAAGGTGGCAGCAGGAGATACATTACCTATAAGGCATACTCTGTCTGAAACCATCTTGCTGGCATAAGAGAGATCCACCTTTTCTTCTATACTAAGCCCATCAAACCCGGATTCTGCCATTGCATCAAGAATATCTGTGGCATCCCCGCAAATATGAAGAATTGAATTGCCAGTCATTTTCTCTGTAAGCAGCCGGTAATGTGGAAGTATAAGTGACTCGAACAGCGGTGGTGGGAATATATCAGGACCTGCTTCGGAATCTATTATAACTACTGCATCCACTCCGTGGTCAAAAAGTGCATTGGCATATTCTATACAAACCTCAGTACCCATGGCAAACAGTTCTGTAAGAAGTTCGGGTTCGGTTATACACCATCTGAGGTAGTTCTTTGCACCACACATATAGAAAGCAATAGCTGCAGGACCTATCATTCCCGCTATGATTGGAATGTCATCTGAAACCCTGCTTTTTATCATATCAGTGGCTTCAAGCATTATTTTTATTCTTCTGCTTTCAAGCAGGTTTTCAGGAACAATGAACTTTGCAACATCTTCCTTCTTCTTGAATGGAAAATCAAGCTGGTAGGGCTGTGTGTCCAGGGAGCCTTCATCAAAAGTACACCCAAGGGTTTCAGCTATAACCGTATTACAAAAAGGATACCTTACTGCTTCAAGTCCTGTAAGCTCATGTGCTGCAATGGCCAGCGTTGTCATCTTCTCAGGATCATAATGTGCATCAGGCCACTTCGCACCGGTTATTTCCATAAGTTCGACAGTTCCGGTTTGGGTTACCGAACAAACAGGTACTTTATCCACATATTTTCTTTCTAGGGAATAGATAAAACGTTCTTTTAAAGAGAGACCATCCAAGAGATTTCCTCCATATGTTCTATAATTATTATAAGAACATGCTTGTTATTCTAATATAAGAGTTGTTTTTGCTTGCTTATTTTGTAGTTAAAGAACTTATATTCTTTACCAGTACCATAGAAATGATGATGTATTTTCATAATTTAATAACATAGCGTCATAGAAAAATATTGCATCGTACAAATTTTATCGAAATTTTTTTAAATATATAAGTAATTTCCAGGAGTGAGGTACAAATTATGGTTAAATTAATTCAAAAAATGATAGTGATTATATCATTGTTGGCTTTGATATTGATCTCAGGATGTGCAGAGCAGGAAGTTGCTCCCGTAAGTCCTGAAAATGTGTTGATTACTGCATTTCCGGTAATAGTAAAGGAATTCAATGAACAGGACATATTCCTGAAATTAGCTAACAATGCTACGCAAGCAATTGATTCTGTACAGGTTTCAGACTTTACACCAATGATAGTTATAGGGACAAATTCACTTAACGTAGCAGGAAAACAACAAATTGCTGAATCATCCATTCTTTCTGCAAAAATAACTGCACCTGCCTTTGATACAGATGTAAATGATTCTGCTGTCACTGTTAGTTACCTTTCAGGTACAGATGAAAATGGATTGCAGATAACTAATACAAAATCAGTTCCTGTGGAAGTAACAATACTTCCCGATGTAAAACTCCAGTTCCTTGGATTTGTAAAAGATATGGATTCACTGCGTACATCTGCATCAGAAACATGGGAGCTTAAAGCAGGAGATAATGCAACTATCACATTCTCTGTAAAGAACCATGGTCAGAGCACTATACCTGGCGGACTTCTCACGGTTGTCGCAGATGTCGATAATAAGCTCATAGCAGATCATGCATCCATGAATATAACCGAGTCAATGGCAAGAAGTGGAACATCATATACAAAAGGATTTAATATATCTGTTAAAGAAGATGCACCAAACGGTGAGACTGATGTATATGTCAGATTAATGTATGGAGAACATATCGTAGACGAGCAAACTCTTGTATTAAAGGTTAAGCTGTAGGCGCTAATATGAAAAGTGCGAACCTCCTGCTTTTCCTTTTTATTTTTATTTTTTGCACCTGTAACGGATGCATAAATCAAAATTTGAGGGATGAGCTCCAGCATCCTGTTATTACTAATGTGGATGTAATGTCAACATCGACAGATGAAGAGTTCAAACTTAAAGTAACTGCCTATGTCCAAAATCCCCAGAATACTGATACAGGCTCACTTTTCATTAAAATAAAGACTAAGGACCCTTATACAAACCTTATAACGGCTGAGCATACTGAAAGCATAGGCTACCTGAAGGCAAATTCACAGACTTACAAAGCCCTTTCCTTCAGTGTACCAAAAAGCGGTGAGCAGCTTGTACAGGTAGAACTTTTTGAAGACAATAATCTTGTAGATGACCATACTACCCAGGTGCAGCTTGAACAGGAAACTACCGGATCTGTTTCAAATGTAATCCTGACAGACCTTATGATAGAAACCATACAGACAACTAATTATGGCGAGAATATTATCTTTGAAGCCTCACCAGGACTTTATAATCTGGGAGAAGAGACAAATAAAGTAACTGTTGTTGTTACAGCTGTTGTTGACGAGTATACAAGATACACAGGCAGCGCTATTGTCCCAAATATGGAACAAAGTAAGAAAACAAGAGGTACTGTGAGAATGACAGTTCCAGCTGATGAATCTTATAGTTTTGAAATTGACATTGTTGTAGATGGACAGCTTATTTCCAGTGCTAAAACGAGTAGATCAATAAAACTCCATGACCTTAAACTGGAAATGCCAACAACCTATGTACTCCTTGAATCAGAAGCACCTGTTGAAGATGAAATACCTGTAGAAGATGAGAGTGCAGATGAACCTGCCTCTGGATTTGAATTGCCAATACTGGTTATTTCAATGTTGTTTGCTGCCGGAGCTCTAAGAATGAAGGATAGAAAGGAATAAACAGATATTCATTTCTCATTTTCATTTCCATTTTTCTTTTTCTCTTTTGCATGATCCAACTAGTCCCGGACCTGCAGAACATTGATGCTGAACTTTTCTAGTATTTCTGAAAGTCTGAAAAGCGGAAGACCAACAACATTAAAAAAGTCACCATCTATCTTTTCCACAAGCATGGCACCTTTTCCCTGAATAGCAAAGGCACCAGCCTTACCTGATGGTTCTTCTGTATTAACATAGTCATGGATTAGCCTTGCAGACATTTTCCGCATCCACACATGAGTTAGTTCATATTTAGTGATTTCCTTCCCATTTGCAGTATCCATCACGGTCATTCCGGTAATAACCTGGATCTTTTGACCACTTATCTGTTGCAACATTTTCTTTGCATGTTCTAAATCATCCGGTTTGCCCAGAACTTCATTCGCACACACAACAACTGTGTCAGCAGAGATAATTATAGCTTCTCCGACATCCTGTGCAATATTATATGCTTTTTCACGGGAATGATACATCACAAGTTCGGCCGGAGTCAAGCCTTGTACAGTATACTCTGCATAAGAACTGACGTGGACATCAAAAGTATTGCCGATTAATTGTGCTAGCAACTCTTTCCTCCTTTCCGATGCAGAGGCAAGAATTATCTGATTCATGTGTGCAAAATGACAGTTAATCATATCTACTTTTTGACAAAAACGGATAAAAATCCCTAAAATAGTATGTTTTACTGAAAAACATGGAATACAACTTTCAAAAATCCAAAAAAGCATTTGAAGGCAAACGTTTGTTTGCCCTCACTAACAGATTTACTGCTCAGGTATTGTACCTTCGTTCACCCATTCACCCATATTACTATCAGCTATTCTATGGACATTGTCAAACATAGGCAGATTGATGGGATACCATTGTTGCAGGAAGGTAAGCATGTGATATTTCATGAAAACTTTTGCGGGCATTCCTATAAAGGCCATTATCAGGATGAATAGGATTAGCTCGACTACAAGTATCGGGATGAGCAAAACCCATACTGCAGTATCCGACAAAATTGCCGAGAAAACAAAGTAAAGGACTAAATCCACAATACCCAACAATATCAATAATGTAGCTGCTAGTATAAATCCAACAATTGCCATGGCTATCCCCACAGCAATGCCCAGTATCAGCCTGCCTATCCAGTATATGATAATTTGTTTCCAGTCCTTCCTGAACTGTCCCAGTACTCTGGACAGTCCTGAAAAAATACTGCAATCAGAGTACATAGAAACGGGTATTGACATGTTAATGAAAGAACCCAATATGCCCGTTATTATGGCAACTACAAGAACAACAGCAATAAAAATAAAAATCATAAAAGGCAGTAACATTAACATTCCATTAGAGTCGGCAGATTCCAGATTTGACATATCTGAAAAGGACACACCCATCAGTGACAGAGAAATTAATGCCATAATAGCCATTATAAGCATGACTCCCAGACCAATCAGAATACGCAGGATAAAAAGTGACAGTCCTTTACCCAGATATTTTTTAAAATAACCTCTTATGTGAACGTCATTGTAAACCAATGATTCAACAAAAACAAAATCCATTATGCTTCCAATTATGCTCATAAGCAAAACGAAAAGGACTATCAATAGAATAGCTCCAATTATGATCGCTGATACCGAAAAGGAGGACAAGGTGCTTTGTATGCTGTTTCCAATTTCATTTATACCTGAAGGCAACGAGGAAAAGTCCGAATCAGACCCACCGTAGTTGTTCCCTCCACTATTAAACCCACCGCCGCCACTTCCACCAATAAAAAAGGCAATTATGGCGAGTTTTACCCACTTCCATAAATCGAATGGTTCAATAAGACAGGTCCGTGTCCGTTCAATGGCACGGTCCACTGCATCTATTACATACCAGCTCATATAAATTAATATAAACTGTGATAATAAATAGTTACTGGTTTTATCTTAGTTGAAATAAGAATTTACCTGACTTCTATTCCTGGCACTAAGTATAACTTTTTTCAACATCAGAAGTCCGTCATCATCGGGATAATAGCTTATTGCTCTTTCAAGTATTTTGAGTGATTTTTCCGGCATTGAAGACCGAAGACATGCATCTGCAAATATTATAAGAACTTCCTTAGAGCAAGGATCAATTTCCAGTGCATCTTCCAGACATTCAATGCCTTTTTCAGAATCACCCATCAGGCAATATGCAAGTCCTTTCATCGAAAGAGCATATTCATCATCAGGATGCTCTTTTAGAATCTCATCCAGACAGAAGATTGCTTTTTCATATTGTCCATCAGCTATCAGAATATCCGCCTGTCGCATCAGGAGTTGTTCATGTGTGGCAGAATCATCCATAATAAAAAATGGATGGTCATCACTAATAAATATTTCAGTTTGGAATTGTTTGTTCCAAAAAAATTGATTAAAAAGGAGGCAGGTAAAAAAATGAAATAATAGCTCCAGGACTCAGACATTCATAACAATATTACCAAATATCCTAAGACCCGTATGATTCTCCTTTGCACAACATTTCAATAATGAAAGACCCCTTTCCACTATTCTCGATGCTGCAACTATATTTACAAGGGGAACGTCACCTTTTTCGAAACGATCTCCCATCTCTTTCATACCTTCAATGAATCCGAGTTCAATAAGATCGACAGGATCCATGCCTGCATCAACCGCTTCCCTGACGGCAGATTCGGCTTCCCCGCTGTCAAAGTTCAGAACGGATTCCCGTGCTTTTTCTATTATTTTTTTGAATCGTGGTTTTTCAGGTACCATATTATCAATCCTGAGTTTTGTTGTGGAGATCCCTCGTCCATTGGAATTAATCCACTTCTGTCGTCTTGATCTAAGGAGGTAATCTATTTTACTTGATTTAAGACAACTTAAATTGATTACACGCATTTACTATTTAAGTTATTCGATTTAAACCACAATCAAAATGGAAATGGATACAAATTTTTCATCAGTATATTTATCATGTGGGAAAGGCTATGAAACCATAATGTCAGATAGGGAGATCATATCCACATTTAAATACGTTTCACGTATGAAATCAGAATTCATGTTATCGGAGATTACAGATTATCTAAAAGAAGAAACATCTGTCCGGCAAGTATACAAAACCCTTAAGCCCTTCTTTTTCGACCTTGGAGTCGATGTTGTTACCCTTCAAAATGATTATAGGATTGTTCGTGCCACTCCCCTGAAGAAAATGGAACTGACAGGTGACGAAATCAAAAAGAGTGATTTCTTTTTTAAGTCAACCGCTGTGTCCAGAAAAATGGAACGTCTTGTCGAGCAATACATCGAGAAGAAAACCAGTAAAAACTGGGATGATGAAATAGTTATGGAAAAAATAAGGAGAGCCATCCGTTCCCAGAAAGCAGACTACTGGAAAGAAGGCAGTTCCAGAAAAATAAGTTATGAAAAAGGATATAGCACCCTGGGATATCTTGCTTACCAATTCCCTGTGTATTTTATACAGTTCCAGTACCTGCTTCATGACCTTGCAAAAGAAGGGCTGTTGAAGAACCGCATGAAAATACTGGATGTTGGGACAGGACCTGGCACCATCCCATTGGCTATTATTGATTTTTATAACCGTCTTGATGACCGAAAGGCAAACATCCATACAATTGAACTGTTCGACGAGAACATCGAAGCATACAATTTCCTCGTACCTCAGTATGCTGATATAAAATCAAACGTCACAATTGAAGAAACTATCAGAGCTGATGTCAGCAAACTGGATATCGAAAAACTGCCAGATAACATTGATCTCATGGTCTTTTCCAATGTCCTGAATGAAATGAAAGACCTGAGTATGGAACAAAAAGCCGATATTGTAAAGAATATGGCAGAGAAGCTTTCACCAGATGGCAATATCATAATAATAGAGCCTGCTGATAAGGTCAATTCAACTGAGATGAGAGCACTCACGATAATGCTGAAGAGAATGGGCATCAAGATCTACAGCCCGTGCTCTTTTATCTGGTCAGGTGAATGCACTCTTGAGACATGCTGGAGCTTTGAGCGCAAAAAAGATATTGAACCCACAAGGCTCATGTTAAAACTTGCAGAATGCAGTGAGCCATACCGCTACGTCAATACCGATATCAAATACTCATATGCGATACTCAGGAAAGATAAATTATCAAAACAGAGTCTCATTGTTTCTGACAGAACAAAATTCGCCCCCATGTCAAAAATAGATATGCACAATACGAAGAGAATAAACGTTGTAGCTTCACTGATGTCAGGCGATCTGGGTGATGAGAAGTACAAGCTCTACAGGATATGTGACGGTACTTCTAAAAAAGCAGTCTACGCTGTGCTGCCAGCTCATAACCTTACAGAGGACAACGAGATTATTACAAAAGCCGAATATGGCAGTATACTTAAACTGTACAATGTGCTCGTCAAGTACAATGAAGCGAATGATTCATACAACCTGATAATAGGAAAAGGGACCGACATTATACCCAATATATAATATTAAACAGTCGGATTTAAAATCCCAAGGAAATCGTTTTAAATTAGACGAACTTATTATAAGCCGATACGGAAAAGGCGATTGTTCCTTTTCGTCCTGATCCCAATATCATAATTATCGTTTTACAATTCAATCTAAGAAGAATCTGATCTGCATGCATAGTAATAAACCTTCAAACTGTACACCACCTGAAGTCCTGGCCCCTGCTGGTGACCCACAAGCCTTGAGAGCTGCTATTAAAGGAGGGGCTAACGCCGTTTACCTTGGAGTCGGACAGTTCAATGCCCGGCAGGGCGCAACGAATTTTTCCATAGAAGAACTCAGGGACAACATCGATCTTGCACATTCCTATGGTGTCAAAGTGTTCATGGCACTGAATATTCCCCTCAAGCAAAATGAGATGCAAGAAGCAATTGATATTGTTCATAAGGCATATGCATACAACATAGATGCGATCATACTGGAAGACCTTGGCCTGTTCTTTTTGCTTAAAGAACATTTTCCGGACCTTCCACTCCATGCAAGCACCCAGATGACAATACACAACCTACAGGGTGTTGATTTCATAGGAGATGCGGGTGCTTCCAGGGTTATACTTTCAAGAGAACTGACCACAGAACAGGTCAAAAGTATCATAGACAAAACATCTGTGGAGATTGAACTTTTCGTACACGGTGCTCTTTGTTACTCATTTTCAGGCAGATGCCTGTTCAGTACTGCAATTACGGATAGAAGCGCAAACAGAGGTGCCTGTTTCCAGCCATGTCGAAGGCCATTTAAACTGTCAGTAGATGGACAGGTCATAGACAGCAAACTTGTAGGCGATTATCCGATAAGCTGTGCAGAACTCTGTACATTCCCGGGACTGGAGGACATTATTAAGGCTGGTGTCAAAAGTCTCAAGATAGAAGGCAGGATGAAGAAACCTGAATACGTGACTGCAAGTGCCAGAACCTACAGAAACGTTGCGGAAAAAATATGCGATACTGGTGAGAATTTCAGTAGCGATGAACTGGAAGAAATGGAGAACGAGCTTGCAAAACTTTTCTACAGGGGTTTTACACGGGGTTTCGTGCTTGATGAAAAAGATGTCACACAGCGCAAATACAGTGCTAATTATGGTGCCTATCTTGGAAAGGTAGCAAATATAACCAAGTCACAGGAAGAAGGTAAACTAACAATTCGCCCCCTTCATGACATTAAAGTGAACGATGGTATTAGCATAAATACCCCCGTCAGGATCATCGGTTGCCGTGTGCATGGAATTGTTGTTAACGGAGAAGCTGCACAGGTTGGCAAAAAAGGGGAGGACGTCACCCTGCTGATAAGTGCAAAGACCAGCAAATCCGTAAGGCAGAACGATGAGGTCTATGTTTCCACCGACCCGCAATTGCTTGAAAGATTACAAAATATTGAACTTCAATTCACTCCCCTGACAATAAAGATACGTGCAAGAAAGGGAGAAAAACTGCATATCAGTGTGAAAAGCAGGAATCTGGAAACGGAAGCTACCAGCGATTACATAGTGCAGGAAGCAAAAAGTTCACCCACAAGCCGGGAACAGATAATAACTACCCTTGGGAAACTAGGCGATACAACATTCCATGCAAAAGACATAATCATGGATGTTGACGACAATATATTCATCCCCATGGGAGCGCTTTCAGGAACCAGAAGAGAGGCAGTTGAAAAACTGTTCAATTCCAGATTTCCCCGTCTGGGCAGAAACCGTAGTTGTCCCGACGTTTCCACTGGATATAAAAGGGAAAGAACCAAAGACGGGGCAAAAATACCCCTGTTAAGTGTTGAAGTGGCAGATATTGATTCCATCTTCGTTGCATCCAAATCCGGTGCTGACGTTATTTATGCGCCTATCCACCTGTTTACTGAACTCATGAATGAGGACAACATCCTCAGGACTAACGGCCTGAAGGAAAAGAATATAGAATTTGTCCTGATGACACCACAGATAAGCTTTGAAGAGGACATGCCTGAGTTAAAAGAACAGATGCAACAGGTTATCGATGCAGGATTCAAGGTTGCATGTTCCAACTACGGACCTGTTAGGCTGGCAAATGAACTGAATGCACCATTCGTTGCCCAGAAGGAGTTCAATCCATTCAACGCTTACACGACAAATGCGTTCAAAGAATCAGGTGCTTACCGTGTGACACTTTCAAGTGAACTGAACCTTGAGGAATCCCAGGATGCCTGTATCAACACTGATCCGGGCCTTCAGATAGAGGTCATGGCCTATGGACGTGAACTTTTGCTTGTGACAAAGAATGACCTGCTTAAACCGTTCATTGATGACGATATGATCAAAGCCGATAGTGAGGTACTGCTTATAGATAATACCAAAGGCTCATTCCCGGTTAAAAGGAAGGATGAACGCACCCTCATCTATAATTCAACTGTGCTGAACATGGTGGAGGAAATAGACAAACTTTGTGATTCCGGTGCCGATGTGCTCAGACTTGATCTTTCCCTTTATGAGAAAGTGGACGTAAAGGATATCACACGTAATTTCAGAAAGGCACTTGATGGTAAACAGATCAAACTTAAGTCCTCAAGAGATGAGGAATACGATCATGGCCATTATTTCAAAGGTGTTCTATAATCATTTATTAGAATTACGGCTCTGTAGAATTCCTCATTTTGACAACAAGCATAACCTTGACATACCTGTCA